>NZ_VFWC01000023.1:0-47127 GCF_006442405.1 Mesorhizobium sp. B2-2-3
GAACCGCTTCGACGCCAAAACAGAAGCGGACAGATCATGTGCTACCAAACCGGACAACTTGATTAGCTACCGACAGCTCGGTCAGCGCCGGCGCGGTCAGTTGTTTTCGGGATAGCCGGCGATAGAGGTGCGGGTGAGCTGCCAGTGGACTTCGGCGATGTCGGACGGCTTGAAGGCAAGCACGATCTGCCGGCTGCGGCGCGGGCCGCCGAGACCGGCGAAGTAGATCGATTCCTCGACCTCCGGCACCATCTCGGTGCAGGTGAACACCCAGCTGTCGGCCTGCTCGGCGGTCAGTACCAGGCGGTCATGCTCGTCCTGCAAAAGGTTGATGTCGGGATGGACGTGGAAGCGCACGGTGACGAAATCGCGGCCATTGTTGCGGATCGCCGCACCTCCAGGACGCTGGAAGCGGTCCCTGCCGGTCAGCACATTGCCGTTCGATGACAGTTTCAGCTCGCGCTCGTGCAGGAAACCGAAGCGCTGGATATAGCCGTCATGGCGGGCGATGAAGCCTTGAACGCCCTTCTGGTCGATACGCTTGCACTGCACATGCTGCGGGCCGCCGATCAAAGGCGACCCCAGAAGATCGTTGATGCGCAGCGAATGGCTGAACCGCGCCGACGAGGTGTCGTTGATGGTGGCGGTCGAATGCGCGGCGGTGGCGCGGGCCAGGGGCCGGAATTCGGCGGCGCCATAGGTGTCGATGCCGGCATTGACGATGTAATGCTGGCGGCCCGACGACAGCTCGAAGGCAAGGCAGCTTGCATGGGCGGCATTGGAGACGTGGACGGGCGGCGGCAGGCCGGTGTCGGCGATGACGGTGACGCCACCCATGGACAGCCGCTCATAGCCTGAATGCGGTGCATGCAGCAGCGGCGAGCCGGCGGTGTCGTCGTGGCGCAGGATGCTGGCAATGCGGTCATGGATGGTGGCGCCCATGCCGTTGAAGCGGGCGAGGCTGCCGTCCTGGTGGCGAAAGAAGCGCAGCGCCGGCAGCATCCTGTCGATGGCGCCGATCAGGGCCTGTGGCGGCGCTTCCGCCTGGTTGGCGTAGGTCTGCCGCAGCGGCAAAAGGTCGGCGAGGATTTCCAGCACCGCCATTGGGTTGCGCGAGATGTGGCCGCCATCAGGAAGGATCTGGCGGTCCAGTTCCTCGGCGAGATTGCGGGTGGCGCCGCGCAGCGCCGATGCGGGCGCCGGCAGCGACAGGGCGGCGAAGGCGAGGGCGATGCGGGCGCGCAGCCTGTCCTTGCCGTCAGGCATTTCGCGTGCCATCGACCTGAGGTAGCGGATCTGGACGGCCAGCGATTTCAGGAAGGCGCGGTAGAACGGGAATTCGGCGCCTTGCAGCACGATCGAGGAATGCTGCAGCCAGGCGATAATGCGCTTGGCGGCCGTGCCGGGCTCCCAGGCAATGCCGGAAATGTTGTTTCCATGCGTGGCGATCCAGTCGGACACCAGCGCACGCGCATTGGCGGCGGCAAGCTCGGTGCCGGCGGCGCGCATGTGACGCAGCCAGCGAAAGCCATGCAGCGTCTTCTGCCAGCCGTAATTGGGAACGCTGATCTGGAAGGGCGACTTGCCGCCGGTCTCGACCATATGTCCCGACAAGGGATAGCGGCCATAGTAGATCTCGAGCGCGATCTGCGGGTCGGCCAGCCGCAGGTCCGGCGGCGCGATCAGCACCCGTTCGGGCGTGCGGCCGGAATAGCGCCAGCGATAAACCGGTCCGGCACGCAGGCGCCGGCGCGTTTTGCGCCAAAACTCCTTCGCGACAAGCGCCCACAGACGCGTCGTGTTGCCGGCAGCAAGTGCCAAAACCCCTCCTGATCGTCCTCTATCCCAAGGGCAAGCTTATCTGATTCAACGATTCATGCGAAGGCGAATTCCCGCGAGCGGTGACGCTGCGCCTGGCTTGGCCGCGGATGCTCCCCAAAAAAGTCAGCAACTTCCTATGCTTAAACCCCTGAGCGGTTCAGCGCCCGATGGGCATCCATACTCCGCTCCAGATCCTTGTTCCACGCAATTCCGGACGGAGAATCATCACGCAGCTTTCGTGGAATTGCCCTAGCCGGCGCGACGCATGCGCGCGGCGAAAAAGCCGTCGAGACCGGAACGTTCCGGCGAGCCCAGATCGAGGTCGGCAGGTGTGGTGCGCAACGTGCCTTCCTGCGTCAGGAAGGGATCGATGCCGACGATCTCGCCGGCGCGAAGCGGGTCGGCAACGACGCCAGGCGTCGCGGCGAGGAAGCCACGATAAAGCTCCTCGCCTTCGAGTGGGTCGAGCGAACAGTTCGAAAAGACGATCCTTCCGCCCGGCTTAACCAGGGTGACGGCGCGCGCGAGCAGCCGGCGCTGGAGATCGGCGAGCTTCTCGACATCAGCCACAGTCTTGGTCCATGGCACGTCGGGATGCCGCCGCACCGTGCCGGTCGAGGAGCAGGGCGCGTCGAGGAGGACGGCGTCGAACAGCTCGTCCGGCTCGTACTGGAGGAGGTCGGCCTGCACGATATCCGCCGACAGGCGGAGGCGTTCGAGATTCTGCGCCAGCCGCGCCAGCCGGTTCTTCGAGGTGTCGATCGCGGTGACGCGTGCGCCGGCCACGATCAATTGGGCGGTCTTGCCGCCGGGCGCGGCGCAGAGATCGGCGACGCGAAGCCCGCCGACATCACCGAGCAACCGGGCAGGCAGGCCGGCTGCGGCATCCTGGACCCACCAGGCGCCTTCGGCGAAGCCAGGCAGTTCGGTGACCGGGCCGGCAAGCTTCTCCACCCGAATCGTGCCGGTCGGCAGGGCAATGCCGCCGAGCCTTTCGGCCCAGTGCTCCGGATCGGCCTTGACCGAGAAATCGACAGGGGCCTCCTGGCGGTGGGCGGCGAGTATCCGTCCGGCCTCGTCCACGCCATAGGCGGCCTTCAAACGGTCGGAAAACCATTTCGGCGCTTCGTCGGTGGTAGCAAGGGCCTCTGGAAGTTCAGCCTCCTTGATCCGCGCGAGCGTGCGCAGCACACCGTTGACCAGGCCGGCAAAGCGCAATGTGCGGGGATCGGACTTGGCATGGGTGACGGCGAGGTCGACCGCGGCGCTGTCGGGAATGTCGAGGAACAGGATCTGCGCGGCCGCCACATGCAAAATATGCGACAGCGCGGTGGCATTGGCCGGCAGCGGTTTTTCCAAACGCCGCGCCAGCAGCCCGGCAATGGTCATGCGATAGCGCAGCGCGGTGACCAGAATGGCGCGCACGAGACCGCGATCGCGCAGGTCCAGCGCCTTGTACTGCGGATGGCCGTTTTCATGGTCGGTCAGGCCGTCGAGCGGCGTCCTGGCATCGATGACGGCGGCCAGCAGCCGCGCAGCCGCCTTGCGGGCGGCAAGGCCGGCAACGAACTCGCCGTCCTTTTTGTGTTCCTGACCACCTGTGCGTCGAGGTGCTCTGCCCGCCGCGCTCACGACCACGGGCCCTTGGGCCCGGTCGGATTGCGACCCCATGGATTGGATTTGGGCTCTGCCGGCGGTTCCGGCGCGGCCGGCTTGCCCCACGGTCCTGCCGATTGCGGCTCGTCGGCCTGCGGCGGCACTGGCGCCTGGCGCTGCGGGGACCGCGATACACCACCGTCCATGCGCTGCGCCATCGCTTGCAGCGCGGCGATGCGGTTCTCGGTGCTCGGGTGGGTGGAGAACAGACTGTCCATGCGCTCGCCGTGCAGCGGGTTGATGATGAAGAGATGAGCCATCGCCGGGTTACGCTCGGCATCCGGATTGGGTATGCGTTCGGCGCCCCGGGCGATCTTGTCAAGCGCCGAGGCCAGCCACAGCGGGTGTCCACAGATTTCAGCGCCACGCCGGTCGGCCTCGTATTCGCGGGTGCGGCTGACCGCCATCTGCACGATCATCGCCGCAAAGGGCGCCACGATCATCGCCGCCAGCACGCCGACAAAACCGAACGGGCTGTTGTTGTCGCGGTTGCCGCCGAGGAAGAAGGCGAAATTGCCAAGCATCGAGATGGCGCCGGCGAAGGTGGCGACGATCGTCATGGTCAAGGTGTCGCGGTGCTGGACGTGGGCGAGCTCGTGCGCCATCACTGCGGCCACTTCCTCATGCGTCAGCCGTTGCAAAAGGCCGGTGGAAGCGGCGACAGCCGCGTTCTGCGGATTGCGGCCGGTGGCGAAGGCGTTGGGCTGCGGATTGTCGATCAGGTAGGTCCTGGGCATCGGCAGGCCTGCCTGCTCGGCCAGTGCCTGCACGATGGCGTAATATTCGGGCGCGTTCTTCTCGTCGACCTCGACGGCGCGGTTCATCGACAGCACCATCTTGTCGGCGTTCCAATAGCTGAACAGATTGGTGGCGGCGGCGATCAGGAAGGCGATCATCATGCCGCCCGTGCCGCCGATCAGGAAGCCGACGCCCATGAACAGCGCGGTCATCGCGGCAAGAAGCATGGCGGTGCGAAGTGTGTTCATCGTCTGCTCCCGTCCTGGTCGTGATGTAAGGGGGTCGATCCTCGTGGGCTCATCGCTATATGATGGGAAACGCCGGTACCCGTTTCAATCGGCCTGTTTCAATCCGCCGGAATATCGCATGAACGACGAGACCAGTAAAACACCTGCCACTGATGACGAAGCGCGGCTGAAGACGCTGACGCCCGCCGCCCGCCGCGCGCTTGAAGAGGCCGCGGCGCGGCGCGAGGACTACCGCCGCAAGGAAGCCGCGGTGCCGAAGGAAGTCGGCGGCCGCGGCGGCAAGGAGCCCGGCCGCTACGGCGACTGGGAGATCAAGGGCCTGACCAGCGATTTCTAATATGCCGGCCCAGCAAACAGCTAATTTGCTGGCAATCGGGTGTTTGATTGTCGCCAGAGCCTAGAAGGCCGTTGCCGCCGCCCGCTGCGGCTGGAGCGCGATCCAGCCGCGCTCGTCGACGGTGACGCCGATGGCGTCGTAGCCAGCGATCGCGGCATGCTGCGTCGCCAGGGGATGTCGGTGCGTGGCGTTTATGACCATGACCGCTGCGCCCGCCGCCTCGGCCGCCGTGATGCCCGCCGGGGCATCCTCGAACACGAGGCAATCACGCGCATCAACGCCGAGCCGCGTTGCGCCGAGCTGAAAGCAGTCGGGCGCCGGCTTGCCGCGTGAAACATCTTCCGCCGCGATCAGGACGGCAGGGACGGGGATGCCGGCGGCCTTCATGCGCAAGAGCGCCAGTTCGCGCGGTGCCGAGGTTACGATCGCCCAGCGCCCCGGCGGGAGCGCGTTGAGAAACGCGGCGGCGCTGGCGATCTGAACAATGCCCTCCAGATCGGCGGCTTCGGCCTTGAGCAAGAGGTCGGCCTCATGCGCCGGATCGACGCCCGGGAGCGCCAGACCGGCGATCGTCTCGATCGCCCGCACGCCATGGATCGTCGGCAGGAAGGCGGCGACGTCGAGCCCTTGCCGCCGCGCCCAGTCGCTCCACACCCGTTCGGCCGAGGCAATGGAATTGATGAGCGTGCCGTCCATGTCGAAGAGGAAGGCGGCGAATTTTCTGCCCGCGTACATGATTTTCCTTGATTTCGGGGAGGTCTTTCGAGGGAGCGCCGATGGTAACGTCCCGGCGTCGGCATTGGAAGCCGCGCGGCCACCTTTTCGGCCAGTCCCCTTTTCCGTAAGTCAGGGAACCGCGATCCGCCTCCGGCGTTTCAACTTCGCTGCTTTTCCACGACCATCGAAGGGGGACGCGATGCTGATTCGGCTCGGCTACGAAATGGCCATTGAATGCGCTGGAGCCACGCCGGTGATTTCAATGCTCGAGATCCACAGGGACAGGCAGGCCGACATCAAGCGGCAGACGCGCATGCTGACGTCGCCCGCGGTTCCGACCAGGCTCTACAGCGATTTGCATGGCAATTCGTGCCGCCGCTTTACCGCACCCGCCGGCACTTTTCGCATCCTCTACGATGCCGTGGTCGAGGACAGCGGCGAGACGGACGAGGTCAACACGCTGGCACGCGAGGTGCCGGTGGCCGAGCTGCCCGACGAGGTGCTGTTTTATCTGCTGGGCAGCCGCTATTGCGAGACCGATCACCTGAGCCAGTTCGCCTGGGAGCTTTTCGGCCGTTTGCCGTCCGGCTGGGCGAGGGTGCAGGCGATCGTCGATTACGTCCACAACCGGCTGTCCTTCGGCTATGGCTATGCCCGCTCGACCCGCACCGCGGCGCAGGCGCATGAGGAGCAGGTCGGCGTCTGCCGAGACTTCGCCCATCTGGCGATCACGCTCTGCCGCTGCATGAACATTCCGGCACGCTATGTGAATGGCTATCTCGGCGACATCGGCGTGCCGGCCGATCCGGCGCCGATGGATTTCTCGGCCTGGATGGAAGTGTTTCTCGACGGCAAGTGGTACACGTTCGACCCCCGCCACAATGTTCCGAGGATCGGCCGCATCGTCATCGCGCGCGGCCGCGATGCCACCGACGTGCCGTTGCTGCACAGTTTCGGGCCGCATCGGCTCAGCCTGTTCAAGGTATGGACCTACGAACAGGAGAACAATCTGTTCAACCCGCCCTACCACGCCATCGACAGGACGGTCACCGCGCAGATGCTGGCCTGAGCCGGGTTTCCATGCATCCCCATACTGCCTCGCTCTGGCACACGAGCCGCTGTGCCGTGGCGGGACACGGCCGCGCGCCCTGTGCCGCGACGTGCAAGATCGTGGTAAGCGCTTGGTAAATGCCACCCGAACGCAGCATCGGCGTTTACTGGTCATTCACCTTTCCATCCTTGAAAGCGAAGCAAAAACAAGAGTCTAGTCCCTGGTGCGCGGCCGCTGGCCGCGCCCGGCCGGAATCCTGCATCGATCCGTTTGCCCGGCGACGAGGCCGGGGCGAGCGGAGAGAGAACGATGCGGATTTTCGGGGGTCTTGTGGACGCGGCCGGCGACTTTGCCAGGCATCGCGGCGGGAATTTCGCCATCCTGTTCGGATTCGCCGCCTCGGTCTTGGCGCTGGGCGTCGGCTTCGCCGTCAACATCACCCAGCTCTACAACGCCAAATCGAGCCTGCAGAGCGTGGTCGACGCCGCAGTGACGTCGACGGCGCGGGATCTGACGACCGGCGTGATCAAGGAGGCCGACGCCAACAAATCGGTGCAGGCCTTCCTCGACGCCAACAGTACGGCCGGCATCCTGCAGGCCAACCAGATCGTGCTCGACAGGCTGACGGTCGACAGGACCGCCAGGACGGTGCAGGCGGAGGCCCATGCCGACGTCGCCTTCTATTTCCCGCTGTTTGGCACGCGCGACATGCAGCGCGTTCCCGCCTCGACGACAGCGCTCTATTCGGACAAGCAGATCGAGGTGGCCATGATGCTCGACATAACAGGCTCGATGGCGAAGCGGGGCAAGGTCGACAAGATCGGCGATCTGAAAGCAGCAGCGAAAAACGCCGTTCGGACGATGCTCCGGAACCAGGATCCGAAGAACCCCCGCATCCGCGTCGCGATTGTGCCTTACGCATCCGGCGTGAACGCCGGCAAGCTGGCCGAAAACGTCTATGCCGAGAAGCCAGGGAGCTCTGAGCTGCCACCCGTCGCCGGCAGTTCGCTTCTCGTCGCCAAGACGGGCAAAAATTTGCTGCCGTCCTTCAGCGACTACATCTCCATTGTCGGCGCGGCGATGCCACGCCCCGATAATTGCGCCACGGAGCGCAAGGACAAAAATGGCGACGCGGATTTAAGCGCCGACGGCCCAGATGCTGTTCGCATGGATAAGAACGGCAAGAAGTACTATGCCCTGGTCAACCGGGATGATCATCTCAATGGCGGCGGAATGAACAAGTGTCCCGATGCGGAAGTGATCCCGCTGACCGCCGATTCCGGCGCATTGCTTGGTTCGATCGACGACTTCCAGGCTGACGGTTATACCGCCGGCGCGATCGCCATTCAGTGGACCTACTATATGCTGTCGCCGCAATGGCGCGCAGCGATCAAGAATGCCGGCCTCGGCAACGGCGCCTCGGACGTCAACGCGAAGAAGATCGCCAAGGTCGCGATCCTGATGACCGATGGCCAGTTCAATACCGCCTTCGCCGGCGCCGGGGGCCGCTACAACAGCCAGGGCAATCTTGCGCGCGGCAACGCCGAAACGCTGTGCGGCAACATGAAAAATGACGGCATCGAAATTTTCACCATCGGCTTCGACCTGAACAACAAGGACATGTCGGCAACCGAGCGGGATCAGGCAAAGGCGGTGCTGAAGGACTGTTCGTCGAAAGATGCCTCCACCGCTCAAAAACACTATTTCGAGGTGTCGACCGGGGTGGAATTGGACGCCGCCTTTCAGGAAATCATCCGCAACACCGAAAAGGTCGCGCTGACGCAGTAAGCCGCACAAGGAAAAGGCCGCCGCTTCTTTCGAAGCCGGCGGCCTTCCGTGTTTCCGTCCATGGCGCGGCTCCTGGCGGCAACCCGATGGGTCGCCCGCCGCGCATCTCGCGCCTTAACGGGAAGACTGCTTCCCGAAAGTGCAATCCGCTGAGGCCACGTTCTGGAAAACGAAATCACTCGACATCGGATCACCTCCTTTCAGTTTGTTGAACACGCACTGATGATGGGGTGCGTTGCAGCAAAAGACAAGACGCCAGATGGAAAAAGACGTTTTTCCGGCTTGGCCGCGTCCTTTCGTGCAATCGGGTTGCGGCCAGGGGTTCAAGCGGACAAGATCGGCCTACCGAATGTAGTGGGGGACGGCATGGACGCTACCGAAAGAGCAGCACGCATCGTTCGCACGGTCGTCCAGGCGCTGAAGCCGGGCTTTGCCGTCAGGCTTTGGACCGGCGAGCGCATCGGTCCGGCCGGCGGCCCGGTGCTTGCCATCAACGACCAGGACATCGTCTGGCAACTGGCCCGCCGGCCAAATTTCTCGACGCTGGTCGAGATGTGGATTTCCAAGGCGGTCGATGTGGAGGAGGGGTCGCTGTTTGACCTCTATGCGCTGCCTTCACAAGGCAAGCTGCGGTTCAAGGCGCTGCCGAAGCTCGCGATCATGCGCGACCTGCCGGCCGTGCTGTTCTCGCGAAGGCAGATGACGCAACGCGCCGACCTCGCCGGGCAAAATCCCTTTGTCAGCGGCTCCAACAAGCAGGCGATCCAGCATCATTACGACATATCGAACGTCTTCTACCGGCTCTTCCTCGACGAGCGCATGGTCTACAGCTGCGGGTATTTCAAGGATTTCGCCAATGACATCGACCAGGCCCAGGCCGACAAGCTCGAGCATATCTGCCGCAAGCTGCGGCTGAAGCCCGGCGACCGCCTGCTCGATATCGGCTGCGGCTGGGGCGCGATGCTGATCCATGCGGCGAAGCATCATGGCGTCGTCGGCCATGGCGTCTCGTTGTCGGAGGCCCAGACCGGACTCGCCCGCGAACGCATTCGGGCCGAGGGGCTGGAGGACCGGATCACAATCGAGATAAAATCCTATGCCGAGCTCACCGGAAGTTTCGACAAGATATCCTCGATCGGCATGTTCGAGCATCTGGGGCTGGCCAACCACGGCGCCTACTTCTCGACCGTCCATCGCCTGCTCAAGCCGGGCGGCATCTATCTGCATCATGCCATCACCAGGCGCAGCAAGGGCAGCATGAAGAAGACCTTGCGCAAGGGCTCGGAATACAAGGCGCTGATCAAATACATCTTCCCGGGTGGCGAGATCGACACGATCGGCATGACGTGCGGCAATCTGGAAGCACATGGCTTCCTCGTCCACGACGTCGAGAATCTGCGCGAGCACTACGCCCGCACCTGCCGGCTGTGGGCAGAGCGCCTGCATGCGCGCTTCGACGAGGCCATCGCCGAAGTGGGAGAAGCCAAGGCGCGGCTGTGGCTGCTTTACCTGACCGGCTGTTCGATCGCCTTCGATCATGCCTCGGCGCAGATTTTCCAGACGGTCGCCACCAAGCGGACGCGGGGCCCGAGCGGTTTGCCGCCGACGCGGGCGGATCTTTACAGGTAGTCAGGCGAATCGCATCCCGTCGCCGACCTTGACGCTGGCCGCGCGGTCGACGGTGCAGTAGACGCCGAGATTGTGCGCGTTATGACGCACCAGATTGCGCAGGATCGCCGGGTCGTCGTCGAAACCGTCCTGGGCGATGATGGTGAAGCCGCAGCGGCGGCACGGCTCGGAAATGGTCAACAGCAGGTCGCCGACGGCGAGCTTCCTGCCGATCCATTCGGTTTCGGGGAAAGAGCCTTCGACCGCCGCCATGTCGATGACGATGTTGGGACGGAAGCGGCGCGGGTCGGGAGTGCCTTGCGGATGCAGCGCCTTCAGGCGCGCCAGGGAGGCGGTGGTCAACAGATGGATCGGCGCCTTGCGGTAGCGCGCCTCGGTCAACGGGCCGGTATAGGCCGGCGGGGCGTTCTCCAGGCCGAACGGACGGATCGAGGCCGGAAAGCCTAGATAGTCGGAAACGGCACGATCGCTTTCGGCGCCGGGCGCTGCCAGCCAATCCGCGCCGGGAATCGCGATCTCGAGCCCGCGGTCGCCCGTCAGCCGGGTGCGGATGCGCGGCACCTTGTGCCACTTCGGCTCGCGATCGGGCCGGGCGATCTCATTGTCGGAGGCATCGACCAGGCCGAACATGCGGTCGCCCTCGATGCTCTCGGTGCCGACCGCGATCGTCTCCAGGCGTTCGCCGGCGAGCGAACTCGCCGGATAGCGCCAGAGTTCGGCAACGCTGCCTATCGCGGCCATGGCCGGTGTCAGCCTTTCTTGTTCTGGCGGTTGGCGACGAGGTCGTCGACGACGGCCGGATCGGCGAGCGTCGAGGTATCGCCAAGGGCGCCGAAATCGTCCTCGGCAATCTTGCGCAGGATGCGCCGCATGATCTTGCCCGAGCGGGTCTTGGGCAGGCCGGGTGCGAACTGGATCTTGTCGGGCGTGGCAATGGCGCCGATCTCCTTGCGGACATGGGCGAGGAGTTCCTTGCGCAAGTCCTCGCTCGGCGTCTCGCCGGCCATCAGCGTGACGTAGCAGTAGATGCCCTGGCCCTTGATGTCGTGGGGATAACCGACGACGGCGGCTTCCGAAACCTTGTCATGGCTGACCAATGCGGATTCGACCTCGGCCGTGCCCATGCGGTGGCCGGAGACGTTGATGACGTCGTCGACGCGGCCGGTGATCCAGTAATAGCCGTCGGCATCGCGGCGGCAGCCGTCGCCGGTGAAGTACTTGCCCTTGTAGGTCGAAAAATAGGTCTGCACGAAGCGGTCGTGATCGCCATAGACGGTGCGCATCTGGCCGGGCCATGACTCGGTGATGCATAGATTGCCGTCGGCGGCTCCTTCAAGCACCTTGCCCTCGCCGTCGACCAGTTGCGGCTTGACACCGAAGAAGGGCCGCGTGGCCGAGCCAGCCTTGAGGTCGGTGGCGCCCGGCAGCGGCGTGATCATGATGCCGCCGGTCTCGGTCTGCCACCAGGTGTCGACGATCGGCACCTTGGCGTTGCCGACGACGTTGAAATACCACTCCCATGCCTCCGGATTGATCGGTTCGCCGACCGAGCCCAGCACGCGCAGCGATTTGCGCGACGCCTTTTTCACGTGGTTGTCGCCGGCGCCCATCAGGGCGCGCAGCGCCGTCGGCGCGGTGTAGAAGATGTTGACCTGGTGCTTGTCGATGACTTCCCAGAAGCGCGACTGCGAGGGGTAGTTGGGTACGCCCTCGAACATCAGCGTGGTGGCGCCGTTGGCGAGCGGCCCGTAGACGATGTAGCTGTGGCCGGTGACCCAGCCGACATCGGCGGTGCACCAGTAGATGTCGCCATCATGATAGTCGAAGACATATTGGTGCGTCATCGAGACGTAGACGAGATAACCCGCCGTGGTGTGCAGCACGCCTTTCGGCTTGCCGGTCGAACCCGATGTATAGAGGATGAACAGCGGATCCTCCGCCTTCATCTTCTCCGGCTTGCACTCAGCCTTAACGGTCGCGGCCTCTTCGTGGTACCAGACGTCGCGGCCCGGCGCCCAGCCGATCTTGCCGCCGGTGCGGCGGACCACCACTACCTTTTCGACCCTGGTGCCGGCTTTTGCCGCGATCTCGATTGCCTTGTCGGTGTTCTCCTTCAACGGGATCGGCTTGCCGCCGCGCAGGCCCTCGTCAGCGGTGATGACGATGGTTGACTTGCAATCGTCGATGCGGCCGGCGAGCGCGTCGGGCGAAAAGCCGCCGAAGACGACCGAGTGGATGGCGCCGATACGCGTGCAGGCGAGCATCGCATAGGCCGCTTCCGGGATCATGGGCATATAGAGGGTGACGCGGTCGCCCTTCTTGACGCCGTGCTTCTTCAGCACGTTGGCGAAGCGGCAGACATGCGCATAGAGCTCATTGTAGGTGATCTTGCGGTCGTCGTAGGGGTTGTCGCCTTCCCAGATGATGGCGGTCTGGTCGCCGCGCTTCTTCAGGTGGCGGTCGATGCAGTTGTAGGAAACATTGGTCTGGCCGTCCTCGAACCATTTGATGGAGACCTTGCCGTCGAAGGAGGCGTTCCTGACCTTGGAGAAGGGTTTGAACCAGTCGATGCGCTTGCCGTGCTTGCTCCAGAACCTGTCCGGATTCTTCACGCTGTCGGCGTACCATTTGAGATAGGTGTCGTTGTCGATCAGCGCATTCTTCTTCCAGGCCGGCTGAACGCGGTGGACATGAACCTCGGACATTTCCTGCTTTTCCTCCCGAAACTAACGCCGGCTTGAACCGCCAGCGGGATCGCGGCGACGCGGCCGCGAATTCGCGCGCATTATTAACAGTTCCGCGATGACGGCAACATTAGACGTTGGGTTTGCGCGGCGGGATGCCGCACATGGGTCCGCGGCTGCTGTCAGCACTTGCACCGGACCGCTGCTAACTTCATGTTTTCGCGTGCTAAAGCCGGTTTCGATCAAGAAAAAATCAATAGACGGTTAAGCAACCGCGCGCACAATCCATTGTTGGGAGGAAGGAGAATCAACCCGGGGAGCAAAAATGCGCGACCAGCTTGAAATGGACCTGATGCTGCGGGGCTATGGCCTGACTACGGCCAATATCCTTTATCATTTCCCAGACCATCCGCATCTGTTGCAGAGCTTCATATGGCAGGACTACGACATCGCGCCGAAGTTTCCGGTGCTGATCCGCTTCATCGAGTTCTGGAAGACCAAGCTCGAGGGGCCGCTGCATTCGGTCAGCTACACGCACCAGAAGCTCATCGCGCCCAACGAGTGGCGCAAGGTCGACGGCGAGTTCGTGCTGCATTAGGGGCCGCTGTCCGAGGCCGTAAGGTCGGCACTCTACGGCGCCCCCCTCTGTCCTGCCGGACATCTCCCCCACGTGGGGGGAGATCGGCAGCTTTGCTAACAGCGCCATCCCTTCACGTTGGAAATTGGCGAAAGCCGAGGTGACATCCAATCTCCCCCCGTGGGGGAGATGTCCGGCAGGACAGAGGCGGGCGCCGCCCCGCTAATCTTCGGCTCTAGCGGTCGGACACGCTCAAACCGCCGGCGGGCTCAGCCGGGCGAAGGCCTCCTGGCGGCGGTAGGGAAAATAAGGGTAGGGCGCGGTGACCTCGCTTGCCGCATCGAGCTTCCCGATCTGCTCCGGCGTCAACGTCCAGCCGACGGCGCCGAGGTTCTGGCGCAACTGCTCCTCGTTGCGGGCGCCGATGATGACGGACGACACGGTCGGGCGCTGCAACAGCCAGTTGATGGCGATCTGCGGCACGGTCCTGCCTGTCTCCTGCGCCACCGCATCGAGGGCCTCCATGACCCGGTAGAGATGCTCGTCCTCGACCGGCGGTCCGAAGCTCGCGGTGTCGTGCAGCCGGCTTTTGTCGGGCAATGGCTGGCCGCGACGGATCTTGCCGGTCAGGCGGCCCCAGCCGAGCGGGCTCCAGACCAGCGCGCCGACGCCCTGGTCGAGGCCGAGCGGCATCAGCTCCCATTCATAGTCGCGGCCGACCAGCGAATAGTAGACCTGATGCGCGACATAGCGCGGATAGCCGTGCCTGTCGGCCAGCCCGAGCGATTTCATCACCTGCCAGCCGGAGAAATTGGAGACCCCGACACAGCGCAATTTGCCGGCGCGCACGAGGCCGTCCAGCGTCGATAGCACTTCCTCGATCGGCGTGCCGGCATCGAAGGCGTGCAGTTGCAACAGGTCGATGTAATCG
Organism: Mesorhizobium sp. B2-2-3; assembly: GCF_006442405.1. Lineage (NCBI taxonomy): Bacteria > Pseudomonadati > Pseudomonadota > Alphaproteobacteria > Hyphomicrobiales > Phyllobacteriaceae > Mesorhizobium > Mesorhizobium sp. B2-2-3. The sequence continues at coordinate 14,178 of NZ_VFWC01000023.1, forward strand.
GTGCCGAGCCGCTTCAGCGCGGCGTCGACGGCCTTGATCAGCCGCGAACGCGAGGAACCATAGTCGGCCGGCCCGTCGCCCATCGGCAGCGAGGTCTTGGTCGAGATCAGCACGGCATCGCGCCGGCCCTTGATCGCCTCGCCGAGCACCTCTTCCGAGGCGCCGTTCGAATAGACATCGGCGGTGTCGAACAGATTGACGCCGGCCTCGAGGCAAATGTCGACCAGCCGCCGCGCTTCCCTGGCGTCGCTGTTGCCCCATGCGCCGAACAGCGGGCCGGAACCGCCGAAGGTTCCCGCTCCGAACGAGAGCACCGGCACCTTCAGGCCCGATGCGCCAAGATTTCGATAGTCCATTTTCTTACTCCTTGTGATTTTGAAAGAAGTCGAATCGATCCGGCTTTGCCGGCGAGCTTCACGACCGAACGCAGACGGGCGCGCCGAGCGCGGTGCCGCGGTCGAGACGCAGGGCCAGTCCCGCCACGGCGAGTGCCGCGACCGGCAGCAGCGCGGCGACCCAGGTGAGCGAACCCAGGCCAAGACCTTGGGCAATGACCGCGCCGCCGAGCCAAGCGCCGGCCGCGTTGCCGAGGTTGAAGGCGGCGATGTTGAAGGACGAGGCGAGGCTCTGGCCAGCACCTTGGGCCTTTTCCAGCACCCACATCTGCAAAGGCGCCACGGTGGCGAAGGCGGCGGCGCCCAGCAGGCCGACATAGATCACGGCCAACACCTGGCTGTGGATAGCAAAGCTCATGGTCGCCAGAACCAGGGCGAGCACCACAAGACTGCCGAGCACCGCCGGCACCACCCAGCGGTCGGCGATCTTGCCGCCGGCGATATTGCCGGCGATGAGGCCGCCGCCGAAGACGAGCAGGATCGGCGAAACGGCCGCTTCCTTGAAGCCGCTGATCTCGGTCAGCAACGGGGCGATGTAGGTGAAGACGGCGAAGACGCCGGCATAGCCGAGAACGGTGGTGGCGAAGCCGAGCAGGACGGGCGTGCGGCGCAGCACGGCGAGATCGGCGCGCAGGTCGCTCTTCACGGGAGTTGCTTGGCTGCGCGGCACCAGTGCCAGGATGACGGCAAAGGCCGCGAGACCGACCGCGGTCACCGCCCAGAAGGTGGCGCGCCAGCCGAAAGCCTGGCCGAGCCAGGTGCCGAAGGGAACGCCGAGAATGTTGGCGATGGTCAGGCCGGTGAACATGAGCGCGATCGCCGACGCCTTCTTGTTGGGAGCGACGAGTCCGGTGGCGACCACCGAGCCAACGCCGAAGAAGGTGCCATGGGCAAAGGCGGTGATGACGCGCGCGCCCATCAATGTCCAATAATCAGGCGCCAGCGCACAGGCCAGGTTGCCAATGGTGAAGATCGCCATCAGCGCCAGAAGCACCGTCTTGCGCGGCCAGTTGCCGGTGGCGATCGTCAGCAGAGGTGCTCCGATGACGACGCCCAGCGCATAGCCGGAAATCAGTTGGCCGGCGGCCGAGATCGAGACGCCGAGATCTTTGCTGACGTCGATGAGCAGGCCCATGATGACGAATTCGGTGACGCCGATGCCGAAGGCGCCGGCGGCGAGAGCATAGAGAGCGAGAGGCATGATGTTTCCACTTCGGCGGTGACGGGCGCCCTGTCCAGGCCGCGCCCCGACCGGGAAGATCGTGTGGCCATGCGATGTGAACCAGACTTGCTCCAGGCATACTTTCTGTGAAATAGATTCACAGATGGCGCGATCCGACATCAATCGTTCCGGCGAGATCGAAGTGTTTGTGCGCGTCGTCGAGGCGGGCAGCTTTTCGGCGGCGGCACGTGCCTTGCGCATGACCCCGTCCGCGGTGAGCAAATTGATCGCGCGGCTGGAGGCCAGGCTCGGCGCGCGGCTGGTCACCCGCTCGACGCGCAAGCTGCAACTGACGCCGGAAGGCACTGCTTTCTACGACAGCGGCATGCGCATCCTCGCCGACATGGACGCGGCCGAGCGCGAGGCGGCCGCCGGGGCGGCGCCGCGCGGCCGGTTGAGGGTCAACAGCTACGTGCCGTTCGGCCACCACCGGCTGATGTCGCTGCTGCCTCGGTTTCTGGAGCGTTATCCCGAGATTTCCGTCGACGCCGTGCTGACAGACAGCGTGATCGACCTTCTGGAGGAGCGCGCCGATGTGGCGATACGCGCCGGGCCCTTGCGCGAGTCACGGCTGGTAGCGCGCAAACTGGGGCAGAGCCGGATGGTGCTGGTCGCGGCACCCTCCTATGTCGAAGCGCGTGGGACGCCGCGCACGCTGGCCGATCTCGGGCGTCACAATATGCTGGCCTTCGGCTTTGCGCGGCATATAGACGGCTGGCCTTTTGTCGATGCGGCAGGTGCGCCGGTCATCGTCCCGGTTGTCGGAAACGCAACGCTGACCGACGGCGAGGCGATGCGGCGGATGGCGCTGGCGGGAGGCGGAATCGCTCGGCTGGCGCGCTGGCATGTCCAGCCGGACATGGACGCGGGGGCATTCGTCCCGTTGCTGGAGGAATTCAACCCGGGCGACGAGGAGGCCACCCATGCCGTCTATGTCGGCCAGGGCAAGCATCTGCCTGCGCGGGTGCGGGCCTTTCTCGATTTTCTCTCAGAGGCCGTTCGCCTCTAGAGCAGTTCACCGTTTCATGGAAACGGCGAACCGCTCTAACTCTTTGTTTTGACGCAATTCTGGACAGAAAACCGCACACACTTTTCTTGGAATTGCTCTAACTGAGAAGCCGCGTACCTAAGGCACGCGGCTTCGAAGCAGGCTAGAAAAGCGATCAGGCCTTCGGCACGAACGGCGCCGGACGCCGGCCGGCGGCCTGCCGCTCCAGCATCCAGCCGGGATATTCGGCCGGCAGCGCGCTCACCTCGTCCAGTCTGGCGAGATCATCGGTATCAAGTTTGAGGTTCGTGGCGGCAAGGTTCTGTTCGAGCTGATCCATGCGGCTGGCGCCGATGATCACGCTCATCACGAAGGGCTTGGCCAGGACATAGCCTAGTGCCACGGTAGCGACGCTGACGTCATGCTTTTTGGCGATCTCGCGCATGACCGCGACCGCCGCCCAGGCGCGGTCCTCGTTGACCGGTGGGAAGTTGAAGGAGGCGCGGCGGCCCTCGCCATTGCCGGGCGCACCAGGGCCGTATTTGCCGGACAGCAGTCCGCCGGCCATCGGCGACCAGACCATAAGACCGAGCTTCTCCTCGTTGATCAGCGGCACGATCTCGCGCTCGAGATCACGACCGGCGATCGAGTAATAGGACTGGATGGTCTCGAAGCGGGCAAAGCCCTTGCGGTCGGCTATGCCAAGCGCCTTGGCGATGCGCCAGGCCTGCCAGTTGGATACGCCGACATAGCGGACCTTGCCGCTGGCAACGAGATCGTCCAGTGCCCGCAGCGTTTCGTCGATCGGCGTCACCGCGTCGGTTCCGTGCAGCTGATAGAGATCGATGTGATCGAGCTGCAGCCGCTCGAGGCTGGCATCGACCGAATCCATGATGTGGCCGCGCGAGGAGCCGCGCTGGTTCGGGCCCTCGCCCATGGCGCCGTGAACCTTGGTGGCGATGACCACGCTCGACCTGTCAACGCCGAGATCCCTGAGCGACTGGCCGAGCAGGCGCTCGGATTCGCCGAAGGAATAGACATCGGCCGTGTCGAAGAAATTGACCCCGGCGGCGAGCGAGCGGCCGACGATCTCGTTGACGCCTTTCTGGTCGAGACTGGCGATCAGGCCCCATTGGGCATTCTGGCCGGCTGCACCGAAGGTCATGGTGCCGAGGCAGAGTTGGGAGACGAACATCCCCGTATTTCCAAGCTGGTTGTAATGCATGGCGAAAGCTCCAGAGATTCGTGATGACACAGATCAAATAGGAACGGTACGTTTCGTTTCCAGCGCTGGCGTAATCAGCCGGTAGAACTGGACCATCTTGCCGGTGACAGAAACTTGTCAGAGATGGACCGCTCGGATCATTGTGTTCGGGCGGCGATTGACCTCCTCGACAAATTCGTCATCCCAGACGGGGACGGAGAGAAGATATTGCGCAAGGGAGGGCTTTGCGCCAACCCACCGTTCGTAGTCCTCAACCGCTAGCACCACGGCAGATGGCTGCCCTCGCACCGTAATGGTTTGCGGCCCTTTTTCGCGCGACTGTCTTACCAGCTTCGAGAGGTTGTTTCTTGCGTCCCGCAGCTGCCAGCTCAAGAAGACTACTCCTCGCTTGACTCGCAAGATGTGTTCAGTCCGTCTGTGTATCATAGGCTTAGAACTCACAGACGACAGGGCCAACCCAGGGCGGACGGTTTTATCGACTGCCGAAGATCGCCGAACCGACCCTGACACTGGTGGCGCCGAAGGCGATGGCCGTCTCGTAATCGCCGGACATGCCCATCGACAGTTTGGCGACGCCTGCCTCCCGCGCCAATTTTTCCAGCAGGGCGAAATGCGGGCCGGGGTTCTCGTCCGCCGGCGGAATGCACATCAGGCCTTCGATGGCGAGGCCGTGGACATCGCGGCAGCGGGCGACGAAGGTCACGGCGTCGCGCGGCTCGATGCCGGCCTTCTGCGGCTCGGAGCCGGTGTTGACCTGGACGTAGAGTTTCGGTGCCCGGCCTTGCCGGGCGATCTCCTTGGCGAGTTCGGCGGAAATCTTCTCACGATCGACCGTCTCGATGACGTCGAACAGCGCCACGGCTTCCCTGGCCTTGTTCGATTGCAGCGGGCCGATCAGATGCAGTTCGACATCGGGGAAAGCCTCTTTCAGCGCCGGCCACTTGCCCTGCGCTTCCTGCACCCGGTTCTCGCCGAAGACGCGCTGGCCTGCCTCGATGACGGGCCTGATGTCGGCGGCGTCAAAGGTCTTGGAAACCGCGACCAGCGTCACCGCGCCAGCGTCGCGCCGGGCTTCGCGCTCGGCGGCGGCGATCTTCGCCTTGACCGCTAAAAACTGCTGAACGGCGTCGCCCATGTCCAAATCCCGCTGTTTTGACCGCGTTTTTTCCAGACGCGATACCCATATGGTTGACGGGTTTGCCAAACCATGGTGAACACCCGGACCACATCCAATGGACTGCCGAGCTGTCGCCCGCAGTCCGCATGCTTTTTAAGTGAAAAACGTCCCATGGCAACCGAACGATACAATCCGCGCGCGTCAGAGCCCAAATGGCAGAAGGCCTGGGCCGACAGGAAGCTGTTCGAGGCGCACAACGATGATCCGCGCCCGAAATACTACGTGCTGGAGATGTTCCCCTATCCATCGGGACGCATCCATATCGGGCATACGCGCAACTATACGATGGGCGACGTGGTGGCGCGCTACAAGCGGGCCAAGGGTTTCAACGTGCTGCATCCGATGGGCTGGGACGCCTTCGGCATGCCGGCCGAGAACGCGGCGATGCAGAACAAGGTCCATCCCAAGGAATGGACCTATCAGAACATTGCCACCATGCGCGAGCAGCTCAAGGTCATGGGCCTGTCGCTGGACTGGGCGCGCGAATTCGCGACCTGCGATGTCGACTACTACCACCGCCAGCAGATGCTGTTCCTCGACTTTGTCGAGAAAGGCCTGGTGACGCGCAAATCCTCGAAGGTCAATTGGGATCCGGAGGACATGACGGTGCTCGCCAACGAGCAGGTCATCGACGGGCGCGGCTGGCGCTCGGGCGCGCTGGTCGAACAACGCGAGCTGACGCAATGGTTCTTCAGGATAACCGATTTTGCGCAGGATCTCCTGGATTCGCTCGATCGCCTCGACGAATGGCCCGAGAAGGTCAAGCTGATGCAGCACAATTGGATCGGCCGTTCGGAAGGCCTGCTGATCCGCTGGCCGCTGGCGGCTCCCGTCGCCGGCGAGCAGGAGCTGGAAGTCTATACGACGAGGCCCGACACCATCTTCGGCGCCTCCTTCATGGCGGTCGCCGCCGACCATCCGCTGGCCAGGAAGGCCGCCGAGACCAATCCGGCGCTGGCGAGCTTTATTGACGAAGTCCGCCATATGGGCACTTCGGTGGCGGCGCTGGAGACGGCCGAGAAGAAGGGCTTCGACACCGGCATCCGCGTCGTGCATCCGTTCGACGAGAACTGGACGCTGCCGGTCTACGTCGCCAATTTCGTGCTGATGGACTACGGCACCGGCGCCATCTTCGGCTGCCCGTCCGGCGACCAGCGCGACCTCGATTTCGCCAACAAATACGGCCTGCCGGTGATCCCGGTGGTGATGCCGGAAGGGGCTGATCCCAAGACCTTCCAGGTCATCGACGAAGCCTATGTCGACGACGGCGTGATGATCAATTCGCGCTTCCTCGATGGCATGAAGCCAGAGCGGGCGTTCGACGAGGTGGCGAAGCTGCTGGAGCAGAAGACGATCGGCAACCGGCCGATGGCCGAGCGCAAGGTCAACTTCCGCCTGCGCGACTGGGGCATTTCGCGCCAGCGCTACTGGGGCTGCCCGATCCCGATGATCCATTGCGAGGATTGCGGCGTGGTGCCGGTGCCGAAGGCAGACCTGCCGGTGAAGCTGCCCGACGATGTCGAGTTCGACCGCCCAGGCAACCCGCTGGACCGCCACCCGACCTGGCGGCATGTCAAATGCCCGCAATGCGGCAAGGATGCGCGGCGCGAAACCGACACGATGGACACGTTCGTCGATTCGTCCTGGTATTTCGCCCGCTTCACCGCGCCCTGGGCGAACGAGCCGACCGACCCGAAGGCGGCGAACGAGTGGCTGGCCGTCGACCAGTATATCGGCGGCATCGAGCACGCGATCCTGCATCTGCTCTATTCGCGCTTCTTCACCCGGGCCATGCGCGAGACCGGCCATCTCGACCTGGCCGAGCCGTTCAAGGGCCTGTTCACGCAAGGCATGGTGGTGCACGAGACCTATCGCGTGGGATCGGCATCGAACGGGCGCTGGCTGGCGCCGACCGAGGTGCGGCTGGAGGACGTCGACGGCAAGCGCCGCGCCGTCGAAATCGCCACGGGCGAGACGGCGGAGATCGGCTCCCTGGAAAAGATGTCGAAGTCGAAGAAGAACACGGTCAGCCCGGAAGACATCACCGACGGCTACGGCGCCGACACCGCGCGCTGGTTCATGCTGTCGGATTCGCCGCCCGAACGCGACGTCGAATGGACCGACGATGGCGCCGCCGGCGCGCATCGCTTCATGCAGCGCATCTGGCGCCTGGTCTCGACCGCGGCCGAATCGCTGGCCGGCATCGCACCCATAGCGGGCGGTGGCGGTGAAGCCGGGGCGGTTTCCAAGGCCACGCACAAGATCCTGAAAGCGGTCGGCGAGGACATCGAGAAACTCGCATTCAACCGCGCCATCGCCCGCATCTACGAACTCGCCAACGCGCTGACCACGCCGCTCAATGAGGTGGCCGAAGGCAAGGCCGATGCCGCGCTCAAAGGCGCCTGCCGGGAGGCCGTGGAGGTGCTCGTGCACCTGATCGCGCCGATCATGCCGCATCTGGCCGAGGAATGCTGGGAGGCGCTCGGCGGTGCCGATCTGGTCGCCGAACGGCCGTGGCCGATCTTCGACCCGGCGCTGGTCGTCGACAATGAGGTCACCTATCCGGTCCAGGTCAACGGCAAGAAGCGCGGGGATTTGACAATTGCCCGCGACGCGGACCAAGGTGCGGTCGAAAAAGCCGTGCTCGCTCTCGACTTCGTGCAGAAGGCGCTCGAAGGCAAGGCTCCGCGCAAGGTGATCATCGTGCCGCAGAGGATCGTCAATGTCGTTGCCTGATCGGGAAAAGACAGAGCTGAGCCGTTTGCTGCGCCGTGCCGCGCTTGCCGGCCTTGTCGGCTCGCTTGCGCTCGTTTCGGCCTGCCAGGTGCGGCCGCTCTACTCGAGCGCGCCGCTGTCGACCGGCTCGAGCGCCAATGCCGAACTGGCGTCGATCGCCATCAAACCGGTCAGGACGCGTTACGGCCAGCAGGTGCGCAACAATTTGATCTTCGGATTTGGGCGCGGCGCCGGCGAACCGGCATCGCCGGCCTACTCGCTCGACCTCGGCGTGACCGAAGCCGTTGAATCCTCGGCGCTCGTGCAGGTCGGAACCGACCAGGACGAGCCGACCGCCGGTTCGGTGACGCTGACCGCCGGCTACAGGCTGACCGATGCCAAAACCGGGGCGGTGATCGCGACCGGCAAGCGGGCGATCACTTCGTCCTTCGACAGGCCGCGCCAGGAATTCGCCGCGTACCGGGCACAGATCGATGCCGAGAACCGCGCCGCGCGCGAGCTTGCCAACGCGCTGCAACTGTCCATCGCCCAGGATCTCGCACGGCACGGCAAGACGGCCGGTTAGCGCCGCTCTCCGTTTCATGGTGGCATAACAATCTGGTGCCTGAAGGCCGCCTTTGCCACGGCTCCGGAGCCGGTTCTCCGTTCGCCTTTAGCCGAAGCGCGCGGGTGTGTTGACGATCGTGGGATGACGATCGGCCGCACGGATCCGATCGTCCGACACCGCTGTGAAAGTCACGCTTCGCCGCTCTTGGGGGGCCGACGGGAAGCAACTGTTAACCACTCGCTCTCTATTGCTCAGCAGACATTTCAGCGTGAGTCTTGAGCATGGAATCCAAGCGTTTTCCTCGGGTCAGTTCATTGAAGGCAGCGTCGCCCGATGACCCCGGGGTGAAGCGTTTCACGGGTGTGGACAACAAGGCGGACAGCCAGCGGGCAAGAGCAGCAGGAGCCGGCCCTTCCCCATCCCCTGTCGATCTCGGCGGCAACGAAAGCCCTGCCTGGCAAGACTATTTCTTCCTGGCGCCCAATGTGCGGTTTACGCGCACGCCGGACTATGAAGCCAGCACGCGCCGTCCGCGGGACGAGGCGATTGCCGTCGAGCAAAGCGAATCACCAGCACCGCAGGCACCTGGCCAATCCACCGCGGCTGGGACGTCTTCATCGGCGCCGATACCAAGCCGAAACCTTTCTTCGGGCGCCGCCAGGCCGCCCGTCGGCAACAGAGCGGTGGTGCAACCGGCCCCGGCCCCCGTTCCGTCAGGGCATGCCGGCGAAAAGGCGCGGGCCGCCGCTACGCCTGCGGGCCACAGGATGACTGCGGCGGCGCGGGCGTCCGCACCGGCAGCGTCCGCCCAAGCAGCGACAGCCCCGGTCAAGACGACGGCGCGCGAAAATGTGCGCTGGCCCTATCTGTCGGATCACGTCTTTTTCGAGGTCATGGCGCCCTATTTGGTCGAAGGCCCGTCACCCGCGCCTCGGGCCGTTTCGGTTGCACGCACGACCGCGCCTGTGGTCACCGAGCGGATCGACAACCGCCCCGCGCCAACGGCCGATCCGACCGCGTTGTTCCGTGTCATCGAATGCCTTCCCGGGTCGCCAGCTCCGTCCGCCGTGCCGGATGTCCGTCCGGCCAACTCCAACCAGGCCGCGGTTCAGCCGGCGGCGAACCGCGTGCCGCAGCAAGCCCGGGCTCCGGCCGCAATTCCCGCCGTCGCAAGCAATGCCGTTCCGGCACTGGTCACGCAAAGTTTGGAGCAAGCCGTACCGGCTCCGGCTGCGCGCGCATCGTCGCGAGCGCCACTGGTCGGCAGGATCGTGCCGACCGCGACGGGCGAGACGTACGAACTCCCCTCAGAAGAATTGTTGCAGCAGCCGCCGGAGGGACAAGGCTTCTACATGTCGCAGGAGCGGCTCGAGCAGAATGCCGATCTTCTGGAAAGCGTGCTCGAGGATTTCGGCGTGCGCGGCGAGATCATCCATGTTCGCCCCGGTCCGGTCGTCACTCTCTATGAATTCGAGCCGGCGCCGGGCGTCAAATCCTCCCGCGTCATCGGTCTCGCCGACGACATCGCCCGCTCCATGTCGGCGATCTCGGCGCGCGTCGCCGTCGTGCCGGGCCGCAACGTCATCGGCATCGAGCTTCCGAACGAGGCGCGCGAAACCGTCTATTTCCGCGAGCTGATCGAATCGGAGGGCTTCCGCAAGACCGGCTGCAAGCTGGCGCTCTGCCTCGGCAAGACGATCGGCGGTGAGCCTGTCATCGCCGAACTGGCAAAGATGCCCCACTTGCTCGTTGCCGGCACCACCGGTTCCGGCAAGTCGGTTGCCATCAACACGATGATCCTGTCGCTGCTCTACCGGCTGAAGCCGGAGGAATGCCGGCTGATCATGGTCGATCCCAAGATGCTCGAACTCTCCGTCTATGACGGCATCCCGCATCTTCTGACCCCGGTCGTCACCGATCCAAAAAAGGCCGTTACCGCGCTCAAATGGGCGGTGCGCGAGATGGAGGACCGCTATCGCAAGATGGCGCGGCTCGGCGTGCGCAATATCGACGGCTACAATCAGCGCGCCGCCGCTGCCCGCGAAAACGGCGAGACGGTCGTCATGACCGTGCAGGCGGGCTTCGAAAAAGGCACCGGCGAGCCGCTCTTCGAGGAGCAGGAAATCGACCTCGCGCCAATGCCTTACATCGTCGTCATCGTCGACGAGATGGCCGACCTGATGATGGTCGCCGGCAAGGAGATCGAAGGCGCCATCCAGCGCCTGGCGCAGATGGCGCGCGCGGCCGGCATCCACCTGATCATGGCGACGCAGCGCCCCTCGGTCGATGTCATCACGGGCACGATCAAGGCCAATTTCCCGACCCGGATTTCCTTCCAGGTCACTTCCAAGATCGACAGCCGCACCATCCTTGGCGAGCAGGGCGCCGAGCAGCTGCTGGGTCAGGGCGACATGCTGCATATGATGGGCGGCGGGCGCATCGCCCGCGTGCACGGCCCGTTTGTCTCCGACGTGGAGGTCGAGCATGTTGTGGCGCATCTGAAGGCGCAGGGTCGCCCCGAATACCTGGAAACCGTGACGGCCGACGAGGATGAAGAGGAAGACGAAGGCGATGAGGGCGCGGTCTTCGACAAGGGCGCCGTTGCGTCGGAGGACGGCGATACCAGCTATGACGAGGCGGTCAAGGTGGTGTTGCGCGACAAGAAGTGCTCGACGTCCTACATTCAGCGCCGCCTCGGCATCGGCTATAACCGCGCCGCGTCCCTGGTCGAGCGCATGGAGAAGGAGGGTCTGGTCGGTGCACCAAACCATGTCGGCAAGCGCGAGATCATCATGGGCCGGCGCCCGCCGGTAACCGCAGCTGAGGATGACGGCACGGACTGACCGGCCTCTTGATCCGCAGCGCACGAAAAAAGGCCGGTTGCCCGGCCTTTTTTCGTGTCGGATATAAGCTCGCTCAGCCGATTTTCTGGCCGGTCTTGGCCCAGTCGGCGAGGAAGGCGGCAAGACCCTTGTCAGTCAGCGGGTGATTGACCAGCGCCTTCAGTGTCGCGGGCGGCGCGGTGACGATATCGGCGCCGATGAGCGCCGCCTGCTTGACGTGGTTCACGGTGCGCACGGAAGCCGTCAGGATCTCGGTCTGGAAATCGTAATTGTCGTAGATCTGACGGATCTCCTGGATCACTTCCATGCCGTCCGAGCCGGTATCGTCGATGCGGCCGACGAAGGGCGAGATGAAGGAGGCGCCTGCCTTGGCGGCGAGCAGCGCCTGGTTGGCCGAGAAGCAGAGCGTGACATTGACCATGCGGTTCATCTGGGTGCGGATCGTCTTGCAGGCCTTCAATCCATCCAGCGTCAACGGCACCTTGATGGCGACATTCGGCGCGATCTTGGCCAGCACCTCGGCCTCCGCCATCATCTGCTTGTATTCGGTGGCTACGACCTCGGCCGAAACCGGACCTTCGACGATGTCGCAGATTTGCTTGGTGACCTCGGAGATCTTGCCGCCCGATTTGAGAATCAGCGACGGGTTGGTGGTGACGCCGTCGAGCAGCCCCAGATCAATCAGTTCGCGGATTTCCTTGATGTCGGCGGTGTCGGCAAAAAATTTCATGGCGGTCTCCTGACGATTTCCTCGTGCTTGGGAAGGCACGTTCAGCGTTGCCCTTTGATCTAGAGCAAAGTCGGGGCAAGGTCACGCCTCATGATCGAAGATTCGCCCTTTGTCGCAGCCGCACCGGTGCTGGTGCCGATGCCGGCCGAACGCCCCTACACCTATGCCGTGCCCGCCGGCATGCGGGTGGTGCCGGGCTCGATCGTGCGCGTGCCGCTCGGCCCCCGCCAGGTCGCCGGCATCGTGTGGGACGGCGCGGTCGAGACGGTCGACGCGAAAAAGCTGCGCCCGATCGAACAGGTCTTCGACTGTCCGCCGATCGATCGGGCGATGCGCCGTTTCGTCGACTGGGTGGCGCAGTATACGCTGTCGGCGCCGGGCATGGTGGCGCGCATGCTGCTGAGGGCGCCGGAGGCCTTCGATCCGGAACCGTGGATCGAGGGATTGCAGCGAACCGCGGCCGTTCCGGACCGGATGACGGATGCGCGGGCCCGCGTGCTGGAGACGGCCGAAGGCGGACTGGCCTGGACGCGATCCGGCCTTGCCCATGCGGCCGGCGTGTCGTCGACGGTAATCGAAGGGCTGAAGGCGCAAGGCGTGTTCGAAACGGTGATGATCCCGCCGCGGCCCGTGGTGGCGGAGCCCGACCCAGCCTACGCCGCGCCGGAATTGATGCCCGACCAGAACGAAGCCGCGCGGCTGCTGCGCGCCAATGTCGCGGGCAGCGGCTTCAACGTCGCACTGCTCGACGGCGTCACTGGTTCGGGCAAGACGGAGGTTTATTTCGAGGCGGTGGCGGCGGCACTCGACCGGGGCAAGCAGGTGCTGATCCTGCTGCCCGAAATCGCATTGACCCACGCTTTCCTCGAACGGTTCCAGCAGCGTTTTGGCGCCAAGCCCGCCGAATGGCACTCCGACCTGCCGCCGAGGATGCGCGAACGCGTCTGGCGGCAGGTGGCGGAAGGCGGCGTGCGGGTCGTGGCCGGCGCACGCTCGGCGCTGTTCCTGCCGTTCAAGGAGCTTGGCCTGATCGTCGTCGACGAGGAGCACGACCCCGCCTACAAGCAGGAAGACCGCGTCTTCTACAATGCCCGCGACATGGCTGTCGTGCGCGGCCATATAGGTGGCTTCCCCGTGGTGCTGGCATCGGCGACGCCATCGGTCGAGAGCCGCGTCAATGCCAGCCAGGGCCGCTACGCCAGGGCGGTGCTGTCCGCCCGCTTCGCCGAGGCGGCACTTCCCGACCTGAAAGCGATCGACATGCGGCGCGCGCCGCCGGCGCGCGGCGGCTTCCTGTCGCCGGTGCTGCTCGACCATATGCGACGGACGCTGGAGAGGAAGGAACAATCGCTTTTGTTCCTCAACCGGCGCGGCTATGCGCCGCTGACGCTGTGCCGCGTCTGCGGTCACCGCTTCGGTTGCCCGGTCTGCTCGGCCTGGCTGGTCGAGCACCGCTTTCGCGGCCAGCTCGTCTGCCACCATTGCGGGCACAATGAGCGCCGTCCGGAAGCCTGTCCGGAATGCGGCACGCTCGATCATCTGGTCGCCTGCGGGCCGGGCGTCGAGCGCATCGCGGAGGAAGTCGTCACCCATTTCCCGGATGCGCGCACAATCGTTTTGTCGTCGGATCTGATGGGCGGCGTGCGGCGGCTGCGGCTGGAGCTGGAAGCCATCGCCAATGGCGAGGCCGACATCGTCATCGGCACGCAGCTCGTCGCCAAGGGGCACAATTTCCCCAACATGACCTTGGTTGGTGTCGTCGATGCCGATCTCGGCCTTGCCAATGGCGATCCGCGCGCCGCCGAGCGCACCTTCCAGCTGCTCAGCCAGGTGACCGGCCGCGCCGGGCGCACCGGCAAGAAGAGCCTCGGCCTGCTGCAGACCTTCCAGCCCGACCATCCGGTGATGCGGGCGATCGTCTCCGGCGATGCCGATGCGTTCTACGAGCGCGAGATTTCCGAGCGCGAGCGGGCGGCTCTGCCACCCTTCGGCCGGCTCGCCGGCGTCATCGTCAGCGCGGTGACGCGGGCGGAAGCCGAGGGCCATGCACGCGGCCTGCGCCGTGCCGCGCCGGAGGCATCCGACCTGTTCGTGCTCGGGCCGGCCGAAGCGCCGCTGTCGCTGCTCGGCGGCCGTCACCGTTTCCGCCTGCTGATCCAGGGCGAGCGCCGCGCCGACATGCAAGGGTTTATCCGGACCATGCTCGCCAACGGGCCGAAGCAGCGCGGCTCGGTCCGGGTGCAGGTCGACATTGATCCGCAGAGCTTTTTGTAAGGTCGCTCAGCTTTCGCGCGGATTGCTGGTCGTGTCCTTCAGTTCGTTGCCTAAACTCTTCAGGATAGAGTCGACGGGCGTCCTCGATCGATATCACTATGGCCACGGGGCGTCCCCGCTTGGTGATTGTTGTCGGGCTGCCTTTGCTGGCTTCAGCGACCACGGCGCACAGTTCGCTGCGTGCTTTGCTGCTGGATTTTGTTTTCATCGAGTAGCCCTCAACATCGCCTTGGACTGTATCATAAGTCGCTGCAAGGAAAGGAAACCGTTTTGAAAACCCTTGGCCTTCTGGGCGGCATGAGCTGGGAATCGACGACGATCTATTATCGCCTGCTCAACGATCTCGTGAGGCAGCGTCTCGGCGGGCTGCATTCGGCGAAATTGCTGCTGTGGTCCTTCGACTTCGCCGAGATCGCCGAGCTGCAGCATCACGGGGACTGGGACGGCGCCGGCGCGCTTCTGGTCGATGCCGCGCGCAAGCTCGAGTCAGCTGGCGCGGAAGGCCTGCTTTTGTGTACCAACACCATGCACAAGCTCGCCGACCAGGTGCAGGCCTCGGTATCGGTCCCGCTGACCCACATCGCCGACGCCACCGCAGCCGCTGTCAAGGCGGCCGGCATGCGGCGCCCGGCGCTGCTCGCAACGCGGTTCACCATGGAGCAGGATTTCTACAAGCGCCGGCTTGCCGACACATATGGATTGCAGCCGATCGTGCCGGACCAGGCAGGACGCGACATGGTCCATCGCATCATCTATGACGAGCTCTGCCAGGGCATCGTCACCGAGCCATCGAAAACCGCCTATATCGCCGAGATCAACCGCCTGCGGCGCGATGAAAATGTCGACAGCGTGATCATGGGCTGCACCGAAATCACGATGTTGATCGGCCAGCAGGATTTCGACATTCCGGTCTTCGACACGACGCGCATCCATGCTGAAGCGGCGGTCGCCTTCGCGCTCTCCTGATGCGTTTGGCCTAAAGTGCCGGCCGCCATCTGGCGCGCGGCTTTTCCTCCGCTAGAATGCCCGCGATTTCAGAGCGGCATTTACGAGGGGACACTATGGATTTTGCGTTTCCATGGCCGGTGAGCCAGGGCGAATGGCTGGCCTGGTCGAGCGCCGTCGTCACGGTGCTGCTAGGCCTGGTGCTTTTCCTGGCGCCGGGGCTTGCCTTCCGCATTCTGCGCTTGCAGGTCAAGCCGGAGAAGGCGGCGGCGATCGCCGAAGGGCGCGGCCGCATGTCGGGCTTCTATCTCGGCGTCGGCCTGTGCTGCATCCTGCTGGCGCAGCCGCTGATCTACATGGCGCTCGGCTTCTCCTGGCTGTTCACCGCCTTCGGCCGGTTGCTGTCGATGATGTCGGATGGCGCCAACACGCCCTTCAACTGGGTTTCCATCGTCGTGGAACTGGCGCTGGCGGCGTTGCCGCTTGCCTTTGCCTTCGGCTTCCTGCCCTGAATCCGCAGGCAATCCAGGGACTTCGTCCCCGGATGCGACAATAGTGCCTGAAAACCATGCGGAACGACGCATTGCGGTCTTAAAAGGCCTGTGCTAGACGGCAATCGACTTTCGGCCGGGGATAGCGGAAGCCGCGCCTCCGTGCTTGAAAAAATGCAGTAAGGTCAAAGATTTAGCCAGAGTTTTCGCTCGCGCCAACAATCTGCGGCCTGTCAGACAAGAGAAAAGACGGTCCGTGGCCCAATCGTCATCGCCAATCTCAGGTGTCGCAGAACGCTATGCGGGTTCGCTGTTCGAACTGGCATCGCAGGCGAATTCCGTCGCCAAGGTCGAAGCCGACCTCAACAGTTTCGAGGCGATGCTCGCGGGCAGCGCCGACTTGACCCGGCTGATCAACAGCCCGGTGTTCTCCAGCGAGGACCAGGCCAAGGCCATCGCGGCGATCGCCGACAAGGCCGGGATCACCGGCCTGACCGGCAATTTCCTGCGCGTCGTCGCCAAGAACCGCCGGCTGTTCGCCGTGCCCGGCATGATCAGGGCATTCCGCCAGATCGCCGCCGAGCATCGTGGCGAGACGACCGCCGAGGTAACATCGGCTCACCAATTGAGCGCTGCCCAGCAGACTGAACTCAAGGCGGCGCTGAAGAGCGTTGCCGGCAAGGACGTTTCCATCTCCGTCACCGTCGATCCGTCGCTGCTCGGCGGGCTGGTGGTCAGGATGGGCTCGCGCCAGATCGATACGTCGCTCAAAACCAAACTCAATTCGCTCAAGCTTGCACTGAAAGAGGTCGGCTGATGGACATCCGCGCCGCGGAAATTTCCGCAATTCTGAAAGACCAGATCAAGAATTTCGGCAAGGAGGCCGAGGTCTCCGAAGTCGGACAGGTGCTGTCCGTCGGTGACGGTATCGCCCGCGTCTACGGCCTCGACAATGTCCAGGCCGGCGAGATGGTCGAATTCCCCGGCGGCATCCGCGGCATGGCGCTCAATCTCGAAGCCGACAATGTCGGCGTCGTCATCTTCGGCGCCGACCGCGACATCAAGGAAGGCGACACCGTCAAGCGCACCGGCGCGATCGTCGACGTTCCGGTCGGTCCGGGCCTGCTCGGCCGCGTCGTCGACGCGCTCGGCAACCCGATCGACGGCAAGGGCCCGATCAAGGCGACCGAACGCAAGCGCGTCGACGTCAAGGCGCCCGGCATCATTCCGCGCAAGTCGGTGCATGAGCCGATGTCGACGGGCCTCAAGGCCATCGACGCGCTGATCCCGGTCGGCCGCGGCCAGCGCGAGCTGGTCATCGGCGATCGCCAGACCGGCAAGACCGCCATCATCCTCGACACGATGCTCAACCAGAAGTCGGTGCACGACAACGGCCCCGAGAAGGAAAAGCTCTACTGCGTTTATGTCGCCGTCGGCCAGAAGCGCTCGACCGTGGCGCAGTTCGTCAAGGTGCTGGAAGAGCGCGGCGCGCTCGAATATTCGATCATCGTCGCCGCCACCGCTTCCGATCCGGCGCCGATGCAGTTCCTGGCGCCGTTCGCCGGCTGCACCATGGGCGAGTATTTCCGCGACAACGGCATGCATGCGCTGATCAGCTACGACGATCTGTCGAAGCAGGCCGTCGCCTATCGCCAGATGTCGCTGCTGTTGCGCCGCCCGCCGGGCCGCGAAGCCTATCCGGGC
The DNA here is from genome assembly GCF_006442405.1 of Mesorhizobium sp. B2-2-3. Classification (NCBI taxonomy): domain Bacteria; kingdom Pseudomonadati; phylum Pseudomonadota; class Alphaproteobacteria; order Hyphomicrobiales; family Phyllobacteriaceae; genus Mesorhizobium; species Mesorhizobium sp. B2-2-3. The sequence continues at coordinate 31,455 of NZ_VFWC01000023.1, forward strand.
GACGTCTTCTACCTGCACTCGCGCCTGCTCGAGCGCGCCGCCAAGCTCAATGACGACATGGGCAACGGTTCGCTGACGGCGTTGCCGGTCATCGAAACCCAAGCCAACGACGTGTCGGCCTATATCCCGACCAACGTGATCTCGATCACCGACGGCCAGATCTTCCTCGAAACCAACCTGTTCTTCCAGGGCATCCGTCCAGCCGTCAATGTCGGCCTGTCGGTGTCGCGCGTCGGCTCCTCGGCGCAGATCAAGGCGATGAAGCAGGTTGCCGGCTCGATCAAGGGCGAGCTCGCGCAGTACCGCGAAATGGCGGCCTTCGCGCAGTTCGGCTCGGATCTCGATGCCGCCACGCAGCGCCTGCTCAACCGCGGTTCGCGCCTGACCGAGCTCCTGAAGCAGCCGCAGTTCTCGCCACTGAAGACGGAAGAGCAGGTCGCGGTGATCTTCGCCGGCGTCAACGGCTATCTTGACAAGCTGCCGGTCAACCAGGTCGGCAAGTTCGAGCATGGCCTGCTCAGCCACATGCGTTCGGCCGGCAAGGACGTCCTCGACGCCATCCGCAAGGAAAAGGCGCTGTCGGACGATCTGCGCGGCAAGCTGAAGGCCGAGATCGACGCTTTCGCCAAGACCTTCGCCTGAGCGAAGCGCCAGTCCGGATGAGACAAGACGGGATCAGGTTTGAAGCATGCCTTCATTAAAAGACCTTCGTAACCGTATCGCCTCGGTCAAGGCGACGCAGAAGATCACCAAGGCGATGCAGATGGTCGCCGCGGCGAAGCTGCGCCGTGCACAGGAGGCCGCGGAAGCGGCGCGCCCCTATTCGGAGCGCATGGGTTCCGTGCTGGCCAACATCACCCAGGCGATCGGCGGCGGTGGCGATGCCCCGGCGCTGATGACCGGCACCGGAAAGGACGACGTGCACCTGCTCGTTGTCTGCACGGCCGAGCGCGGCCTGTGCGGCGGCTTCAATTCTCAGATCGCCCGTCTTGCCCGCGACCACATCCGCAGGCTCCTGGCCGACGGCAAGCAGGTCAAGATCATCTGCGTCGGCAAGAAGGGTTTCGATATCCTGCGCCGCGACTATGCGTCGATGATCCTCGACCGGATCGACCTGCGCGAGGTCAAGACGCTCGGCTTCGTCAATGCCGACACGATCGCCCGCAAGGTCATCCACCTGTTCAATGAGGGCGGCTTCGACATCTGCACGCTGTTCTATTCGCAGTTCAAGTCGGTGATCAGCCAGGTTCCGACCGCGCAGCAGATCATTCCGGCCGCTGCTTCGTCCGCTCCGGCCGAGGCTGCTGACGGCGCCAGCGCCGTCTACGAATACGAACCCGAGCCGGGTGAAATCCTGTCCGAGCTCATTCCGCGCAACATCGCGGTGCAGATTTTCCGCGCGCTGCTCGAAAACGCGGCTGGCGAAATGGGCGCCAAGATGAGTGCGATGGACAACGCCACGCGCAACGCCGGCGAGATGATCAACAAGCTGTCGATCACCTACAACCGCCAGCGCCAGGCGCAGATCACCAAGGAACTGATCGAAATCATTTCGGGCGCCGAGGCGCTCTAGGCGCGGTTTCCCGGGGTCAACGACCTCGATCCGACCGCGCGAGAAACAAAGGACGAAAAGGGTAAAGACGATGGCGAAAGCAGCGACCCCCAAGACGGCGGCTCCCAAGGCGGCAGCCCCGGCCAAGGCGGCACCGGCAAAGGCTCCGGCCGCAGCAGCGAAGGCGGCTCCGGCCAAGAAAGCGGCAGCGCCGACCAGGGCCGCCGCGGTAAAAACCCCGGCCGTGGCCAGCAAGGCCACCGGCATCGTCGGCAAGGTCCGGCAGGTCATCGGCGCCGTGGTCGACGTGCAGTTCGGCGATCACCTGCCGCCGATCCTGAATGCGCTCGAGACCACCAATGTCGGCAACCGCCTGGTTCTCGAAGTTGCCCAGCATCTGGGTGAAAACACCGTGCGCTGCATCGCCATGGATTCCACCGAAGGCCTGGTGCGCGGCCAGGAAGTACGCGACACCGGCGGCCCGATCGCCGTGCCGGTCGGTCCGGGCATGCTCGGCCGCATCATCAACGTCATCGGCGAGCCGGTCGACGAAGCAGGCCCGGTCGACGCGGTCGAGTTGCGCTCGATCCACCAGCCGGCCCCGGCCTATATCGAACAGTCGACGGAAGCACAGATCCTGATCACCGGCATCAAGGTGCTCGACCTGCTCGCGCCCTACGCCAAGGGCGGCAAGATCGGCCTGTTCGGCGGCGCCGGCGTCGGCAAGACGGTGCTGATCCAGGAACTGATCAACAACATCGCCAAGGCGCATGGCGGCTATTCGGTGTTCGCCGGCGTCGGCGAGCGCACCCGCGAGGGCAATGACCTCTATCACGAGTTCATCGAATCCGGCGTCAACAAGAAGGGCGGCGGCGAAGGCTCCAAGGCGGCGTTGGTCTATGGCCAGATGAACGAGCCGCCGGGCGCGCGTGCCCGCGTCGGCCTGACCGGCCTGACGGTCGCCGAATATTTCCGCGACCAGGGCCAGGACGTGCTGTTCTTCGTCGACAACATCTTCCGCTTCACGCAGGCCGGTTCGGAAGTGTCGGCGCTGCTTGGCCGTATCCCGTCGGCCGTGGGCTACCAGCCCACGCTCGCCACGGACATGGGCGCCCTGCAGGAACGCATCACCACCACCACCAAGGGCTCGATCACCTCGGTGCAGGCCATCTACGTGCCGGCCGACGACTTGACCGACCCGGCGCCGGCGACCTCGTTCGCCCACCTCGACGCGACGACGACGCTCAACCGCTCGATCGCCGAAAAGGGCATCTATCCGGCCGTCGATCCGCTGGATTCGACCTCGCGCATGCTCGACCCGCTGGTGGTCGGCGAAGAGCATTATGCCGTCGCGCGCCAGGTGCAGTCGATCCTCCAGCGCTACAAGTCGCTGCAGGACATCATCGCCATCCTGGGCATGGACGAGCTGTCGGAAGAGGACAAGCAGACGGTGGCCCGCGCCCGCAAGATCGAGCGCTTCCTGTCGCAGCCCTTCTTCGTCGCCGAAGTGTTCACCGGCGCGCCGGGCAAGCTGGTCGACCTCGCCGACACCATCAAGGGCTTCAAGGGCCTCTGCAACGGTGACTACGACCACCTGCCGGAAGCCGCCTTCTACATGGTCGGCGGCATCGAGGAAGCGGTCGAGAAGGCACAGCGTCTCGCGGCTGAAGCGGCTTAATCAAGGGAATAGGGAGTAGTCAGTAGTCAGTAGTGAATGGCAGGCAGGTGACCGGGGGCAATTGCCCTTTCTCCCTACTTCCCTACTCACTATTCCCTACTCGCTAAATTGATCATGGCAGAAGCTTTCAAGTTCGAACTGGTCTCGCCGGAGCGCCTGCTGGTTTCCGCAGAGGTCGAGGCAGTCGTCATTCCGGGTGCGGAAGGCGAGATGACTGTCATGGCGCATCACGCACCGGTCATGACCACGATCAAGCCGGGGGTCGTCACGGTGAAGGCCGCATCGGGCGGTGAAGAGCGTTACGTCGTCTTCGGCGGTTTCGCCGACATCGTTCCGGCCGGCTGCACGCTGCTGGCGGAATCGGCTGTCGCGGTGAAGGATGTCGACCGCGCCGATCTCGCGCGCCGCATCCAGGAAGCCAGGGAAGACGCCGCCGACGCCAAGGACGACCGGTCGCGCACGAAGGCCGAACAATTCCTCAGCCAGCTCACCACGCTGGAAGGCGCCATCCTGCCGGCTTGAGGCTGGCACCAGTAGTCGACTGAAAAGCGGGGCCTTGCCTCGCTTTTTTGTTTTTAAATGCCCAATGCCGCGAAGGCCTGAGCCGGTCCGCCACGGCGCAACTGCTCGAGATGGACGGCCGCAAGGTCCATCAATCCTGGCCGCTCAGGCGCCCCGGTCGCGAAGCCGGCGAGATCGAACACTGCCGCGACGGTTTCGGCAGCGGGCAGATTCCGGTCAATGATCGCCGTCATCGGCATGTCAAGCGGATCGGTAAAATGGCCGTCGGGCAGGGATTTGCCGCGCGCTTCGCAGGCGGCGATCCAGGCGGCAACCGCCAGCATGAGATGTCCGGGCGCGGCGCCTGAATGGAGGCGCTCGATCGCGGAGGCCATGATGCGCTGCGGCAGTTTCTGGCTGCCGTCATTGGCGATCTGCGCGGTGCGGTGGGCAAGTGCTGTGTTGGAGAAACGCTGGGCAAGCTCTGCCGTATAGCTCGCGGTATCCAGCCCGGCATCGGTGGGCAGCGTCGGGATTGCCTCGGCCCACAGCGCATCGACAAAGCGCCTGATCGCCGGATCGGCGAAGGCGCGGTCGACGGTGGCGTGTCCGCTGAGCAGGCCGAGATAGGCAATGGCCGAATGCGCTCCATTGAGCAGTCTCAGCTTCATGTCCTCGAAGGGCCTGACATCCCCGACCATGGTGACGCCGAACTTTTCCCAGGCCGGGCGGCCTGCCGGAAAATTGTCCTCGACCACCCACTGGCGGAACGGCTCGGTCATGACCGGCCAGGCGTCGTCGACGCCGAGCTCGAGAGCGATCCGCGCCCGGTCGGCATCGGTCGTGGCCGGCACGATGCGATCGACCATGCTCGAGGGAAACGCGACCTCGTCGGCGATATGGCCGGCAAGCCTGGTAGCGCCCTTCTCACCGAGGCTGGCATCGCGCAGCGTGGCGAATTCCACCAGCAGCCTGTGCAAGGTCGCCCCGTTGGCAGGCAGGTTGTCGCAGCAGAGCACGGTGAAGGGCTGCAAGCCGGTCGCGCGACGGCGTGCAAGCGCCTCGGCCAGAAAACCGTGCGCGGTCTTCGGCAGATGCGGGTTCGCCAGATCGTGGGCGATATCAGGGTGGGCTGCGTCGAGCCCGCCGCCGGCGGCCCGCAGATAGGCTTTCTCGGTGATGGTCAGCGTCACGATGCGGGTGCGCGGATCGGTCAGCGCGGCCAGCACGGCGGCGGGATCTTCCGGCGCCACCAGCATCGCGCCGATGGAGCCGATGACATGAAGACTTTCCTCGCCCCCGCTGCGGATCGCCAGCGTGTAGAGCCCGTCCTGCGGCGCCAGCGCATCGCGCGTCTCGGCACTGCGCAGCGACACGCCGACGATGCCCCAATCCGTTTCTCCGGCAGCCAGGCAATCGTCGACATAGGCTGCCTGGTGGGCGCGATGAAAGGCGCCGACCCCCAGATGCACGATGCCTTGCGTGACCGATGCGCGATCAAAACGCGGCACGGCGATCCTCGCCGGCAACGTCGTGATCGTATCCTTCGAAAGACGCCTGTTCATTGCTGTGCGAAGTCCCCGATTGGCCTTTGGGAGCCGCCCCGTAAGGTCGGCGAAGGAGAAACGGCAGCGGCGTAACATCCACTGCCGTCCCACACAATGGCCGGTTGCCGATCCAAAGTCATCATACAACAATCCATTTTTTGTATGTTGACATTATTTCCTTGCGACCCTACCGATAGCGCCTCTTGGGAGGATCACCGTGGCACTGACAGATGCGGATTTGCTGCTTAGCACCGACGCGCGTCCACGCTCGCTCGCCCGCACCGGATGCTGACCGAAATGGCCAAGATTGAGCAGGGATGACGGGCTGGTGATGCGCCGGCTCTGAGCCGGCGCCTTGATTTTTGAAAAAGGGAGGAAAGCATGTTGCATTTTTCGAAATTGACGGCGGCTACATTCGCGTTCGGCTCGCTGCTGATTGGCATCGCCAACGCGCAAACCGTGCTGCGGTCGGCCGACACGCACCCCGACGGCTATCCGACGGTCGAGGCGGTGAAATACATGGGCGAGCTGATCAAGCAGCGCACCGATGGCCGCTATTCGGTCGAGGTCTATCATTCGGCGCAGCTCGGCGAGGAGAAGGACACGATCGAGCAGACCCAGACCGGCGTCATCGACCTCAACCGTGTCTCGATGGGGCCGTTCAACGGCATCGTGCCGGAAACCGCGGTGCCGTCGCTGCCCTACATATTCCGCTCGGTCGAACATATGCGCCATGTCATGGACGGGCCGATCGGCGACGACATCCTGAAAGCTTTCGAGGCACATGACCTGGTCGGTCTGGCCTTCTACGATTCCGGCGCGCGCTCCTTCTACAACACCAAGAAGGACATCGCCTCGATCGCCGATCTGAAGGGCATGAAATTCCGCGTCATCCAGTCGGACGTGTTCGTCGACATGGTCAACGCACTGGGCGCCAACGCCACGCCAATGGCTTATGGCGAAGTCTATTCGGCACTTGAGACCGGCGTCATCGACGGCGCGGAAAACAACTGGCCGAGCTTCGAATCCGCCAAGCACTATGAGGTCGCCAAGCACTACACGCTCGACCAGCACCAGATCGTTCCGGAAGTGCTGGTGATGGCGAAGGCGAGCTGGGACAAGCTCTCGCCGGAAGACCAGGCGATCGTGCGCCAGGCGGCCAAGGACAGCGTCGTCAAGATGCGCGAACTGTGGGACGCGCAGGAGAAGAAATCCCGCGACATCGTCGAAAAGGCAGGCGTCAAGGTCAGCGAGATCGACAAGCAGCCGCTGATCGACGCGATGAAGCCGGTCTACGACAAATACCTGTCGACGCCGGCGCTGAAGGACCTCGCCGCCCGCGTCCAGGCAACCAAGTGAAGTCGGCCGCGGGGCGGGCAATGCACGCCGTCCCGCGCCTTCGTGACCGGCCGGCGATCGGGAGGATCAGATGGCGACAATGACAAGCAGCGCGGCGCCGCCACGGTTCAGCGTCGTGCTTTCGAGGATCTGCGACGGGGCACTCTACCTGGCCGGCATCGGCTTGGTCGCCATGACCGCGCTCGTCGCCTATCAGGTCTTCTTCCGCTTCGTGCTCAATTCGTCGCCGAGCTGGACCGAAACCAGCGCCATCATGCTGATGAACTGGTTCATCTTCCTCGGCGCCGCCGTCGGCGTGCGGGAGAACTACCATATGGGGTTCGACGTGCTGCTTTATGTCCTGCCGAAAGGCAGCAAGGGAGCGTTGCGCACGCTGTCCGACCTGATCGTGCTCGGCTTCGGATTCGGCATGGTCTGGTACGGCTGCAAGCTTGTCGGCCTGACCTGGCACACCATCATCCCGGCGCTCGAGCTGCCGGGCGGCTTCGACTATCTGCCGCTGGTCGCCGGCGGCGTGCTGATCTGCCTGTTCTCGGCCGAGCGCATCGCGCTGCGCTGGTCGGGCGTCGATATCGACAAGGACATCAATCTCGAGGACGTGCCGGAGATGCCGGCGGTGCAGGAGGCCTAGATGGAGCTCTGGATCCTGTTCGGCGTCTTCACGCTGCTGATGTTCGGCGGCACGCCGATCGCGTTCTGCCTCGGTGCGGCCTCCTTCGCCACCGTGCTCTATCTCGGCCTGCCGCCCCTGGTCGTGTTCCAGCAAATGAAGTCGGGCATGAGCGCGTTCTCCCTGATGGCGATCCCGTTCTTCATCTATGCCGGCGATCTGATGGTGCGCGGCGACATCGCGCAGCGCATCGTTTCCTTTGCCGGCTCCCTGGTCGGCCATGTCCGAGGCGGTCTCGGCCAGGTCAACATCATCGCCGGCACGCTGTTCGGCGGCATTTCCGGCTCGGCCGTGGCCGAGGCCGCGGCCGTCGGCGGGCTGATGATCCCGCAGATGAAGGCACGCGGCTATGGCGCCGACTATGCCGTCAACGTCACCTCGATGGCGGCGCTGATCGCGCTGCTTTTGCCGCCATCGCAGAACATGATCATCTATTCGATCGCCGGGGGCGGCAAGATTTCGATCGCCGACCTGTTCACCGCCGGCATACTACCGGGCCTTTTGTTCGCCGCCTCGCTGATGGTCACCGCCTATTTCGTCGCCCGCAGCCGCGGCTATCCGGTCGAGGCCTTCCCCGGTTTTTCGCGCGTCGGGCAGCTGGCGCTCATCGCTATTCCCGGACTGCTCCTGATCGGCATCATCTTCGGCGGCGTCCGCTCCGGAATCTTCACAGCGACGGAGAGTTCGTGCATCGCCATTCTCTACGCCTTGCTTGTTACCGTCCTCGTTTACCGTTCGATGGGCTGGAGCGATTTCGTCCACGCCACCAAGGGCGCCGTGCGCACCACTTCGATGGTGCTGTTGATCATCGGTACGGCGGCTTCTTTCAGCTGGCTGATGGCCTATCTCAAAGTGCCGGTGCTGCTGATCGCCGGCATGAATGCGATCTCCACCGATCCGCTCGTCGTGCTGCTGCTGCTCAATGTCCTGATGCTGGTGCTCGGCACCTTCATGGACATGGGACCGATGATCATCATCTGCACGCCGATCTTCCTGCCGCTGGTCACGCATTATGGCGTGGATCCCGTGCATTTCGGCGTCATCACCATCCTCAATCTCGGCATCGGGCTGAACACGCCGCCGGTCGGCACGGTGCAGTTCGTCGCCTGCGCCGTCGGCAAGATCACGGTCTGGGAAGCGATGCGCTCGATCTGGCCGTTCTATGGCGCCGGTATCGTGGTTCTCGGGCTGGTGACGTATATTCCGGCCATCTCGCTCTGGTTGCCGAGCGTGTTCAAATAGAGGACGACATGGCATTGGATAGCGCAACCGACCTCAGGGTCGAGAGAAAACCCAAACTGTCGGAGACCGTCGTCGCGGCAATTCGCAGGCAGCTTCAGGCAGGCGAGATCCTGCCCGGCCACAAACTGCCGACCGAGGGCCAGTTGACCGAAACCTTCGGCGTCAGCCGCACCGTCATCCGCGAAGCCCTGGCCAAGCTCGCCGCCGATGGCCTGGTCGAGCCGCGGCAGGGCGCCGGCGTCTTCGTCACAGAGCACATCTCGACGATGTTCGGGGCGCTCGCGGCCGATATGGGCAGCAAGGATTCGATCGCACTCAACGTGCTCGAAGTGCGGCTCGCCATCGAGATCGAATCGGCCGGGCTCGCCGCTATCCGCCGCAACGCGGCCCAGGAAGCGGCGATCCAGGAAGCCTTCTTCGAGTTCGAGCGGCTGTTGCTCGCCAGCGAGCCGACCGGTCCGGCCGATCTCGCCTTCCATCGCGCCATCGCCAGCGCCACCAATAACCCGTTCTATGTCGAGATGCTCGACGTGCTCGGCCGGCGCGCCATTCCGTGCGATGTGACCTCGCCCTGGTCGACCGAGCTTGTGCAGTCCGACAGCTATCAGCGCGGGCTGCAGCGTGAGCACCTGGTGATCCTGAACGCGATCACATCGGGCGATGCCGAAGCCGCGCGCGAGGCGATGCGCACGCACCTCTCGGCCAGCCAGCAGCGCTATCGCGAGCGCCTGCATGCGCGGCAGGTCTATTATTCCGACTCGGTCAAGGCGGCCGGCGGCGAATGATCCATCTCAAGTCAGGACAGCAATGAGCCAGAACCATACCGACTACACATCGCGCTTTGCCATCGACCCCGCCGCCGCCGCGGCCATGGGGACCGACGAGTTGCGCCACAATTTCCACATCGAAGACCTGTTCCAGCCCGGCCGCGTCAGCCTGACCTACACACATTACGACCGCATGATCGTGGGCGGCGCGATGCCGGCCGGCGCGCCGCTTCGGCTGGAGGCAATCAAGCCGACTGGAACGAAAGGCTTTCTCGAGCGCCGCGAGTTGATCGCCGTCAATATCGGCGGCGCCGGCACGATCGAAGCCGGAGGCCAGCTCCATGAGTTGCAGGTACGCGACATGCTCTATCTCGGCATGGGCACGCAGGATGTGTCGTTTGCCTCAGTCGACAAGGCGGCGCCGGCAAAGTTTTATCTGCTCAGCGCGCCGGCGCATCAAACCTTTCCCAGCCGGCTGATCCGCATCGGTGACGCCAGGCGTCTCGATCTCGGCAGCAAGGAGGCCTGCAATGAACGCTCGATCTTCCAGTTCATCCATGCCGACGGGGCCAGGACCTGCCAGCTCGTCGTCGGGATGACGCAACTCGCGCCGGGCTCCATCTGGAACACCATGCCGTGCCATGTGCACGACCGGCGCATGGAGGCCTATCTCTATTTCGACCTGCCGGAGGCGGCGCGCGTCTTCCATTTCATGGGCGAGCCGGACGAGACCCGCCATATCGTCATGCGCAACGAGGAGGCCGTGCTGTCGCCCGGCTGGTCGATCCATTCAGGCGCCGGCACCTCCAGCTATGCCTTCATCTGGGCGATGGCCGGCGACAATGTCGACTACACCGATGTCGATCCGGTTGCGATGGAAGACCTGCGGTGAGCGATTTCTCCGCCTTCAGCCTGACCGGTCGGCGCATCCTCGTCACCGGCGCCAACACCGGAATCGGCCAAGGCATTGCCGTCTCGATCGCGCGCGCCGGCGGCATGGTCGTCGGCGTCGGCCGCTCCTCGATGGATGAGACGGCCGCAAGGATCGCCGCGGCGGGCGGTCGGTTCGAGGCGGTCGCGGCCGACCTTGCCGACACATCCGCCGCAGGTCCGATGCTGGAGCGCGTCTGGGACGAAAGCGGGCCGCTCGACGGGCTGGTCAACAATGCCGGCATCATCCGGCGCGCCGACGCCGTCGATCTCTCGGAAGCCGATTGGGACGAGGTGCTCGACCTCAACCTGAAGACGGCTTTTCTGCTCTGCCAAGGCTTCGCCAGGCGCGTCCTTGCCGGCGGACGCAGGGGCAAGATCGTCAACATCGCCTCGGTGCTGAGTTTCCAGGGCGGCATCCGCGTCGCGTCCTACACCGCCTCGAAGCACGGCGTGCTCGGCATCACCCGGCTGCTCGCCTGCGAATGGGCAGCGAAAGGTATCAACGTCAACGGCATCGCGCCGGGCTATATCGAAACCAACAATACGCAGGCGCTGCGCGCCGATCCCGACCGCAGCGCCTCGATCCTGGCGCGCATTCCGGCCGGCCGCTGGGGCCGGCCGGAAGACATTGGCGATGCGGCGGCCTTCCTGCTGGCGTCGGCGTCGGACTATATGCATGGCGCGGTGGTGCCAGTGGACGGCGGCTGGCTGGCGCGATGAGGATATTGCGATGAGCGAAACGAAAATCTTCTCCCAGGCCGGCGCGGGCGCCTGGACGGCGACGCCGGATGGCAACAGGCGGCGCGTTCTCCTGCACACGGATGAACTGATGATGGTCGAGTTCGCCTTCGACAAGGGCGGCGTCGGCGCCCTGCATTCGCATCCGCATGTACAGGCAAGCTACGTCGCCGAGGGCCGCTTCGAGGTGACCATCGACGGCCGGACCGAAATCATCGAGACAGGCGGCAGCTTCATCGTGCCGTCAGGCCTGGTGCATGGCGTCAAGGCGCTCGAAGCCGGCCGGCTGGTCGACAGCTTTACGCCGCACCGCGCCGATTTCCTCGCCTGAGGGCCGGCCATGCGATGAGCGATGGACGCTCGTTTCGGCGCGCTGTTTCCAAATGAAAAACCCGCGCCTCCGGAGAGGCGCGGGTCTGTTGCCTGGGCGCTTGCGCGCCGCGGTACTCGAAACGTGGCCGCAGGAAATGGAGCCTGCCGAATCATGGTGAAGATAGGCTTAACGCGCGGACGCCATGTGATAGCGCCGCCATGTGATCGCGTCGCCGGCGGCGGGCGCCGCACGGCGTTCAAGTGATGTGCCTGAGCAGGCCGAAAAGCCGTTCGAAGGTCCTGCCATAGGGCGGACGCAGAAGGCTCCCCGCGCTCAAGCGCGACTGCAGGAAAACCGGCTTCACCTTGCTGAAGGTGCGAAAGCCCCATTCCCCGTGATAGGCGCCCATGCCGCTGGCGCCGACGCCGCCGAAGGGTTGGTTCTCCTGCACCAGATGCAGCATGCAATCGTTGATGGTGACGCCGCCGGCGATGGTCTCGTGCAGGATGCGTTGCTGGTTGCCGCCGTCTCGCCCGAACCAGTAGAGCGCCAGCGGCCGGTCGGCCCGGTTGACATGGGCGATGGCGTCGTCGATCCCGGCATATTCGAGGATCGGCAGCACCGGCCCGAAAATCTCTTCGCGCATCAGCCGCAGGTCGGGATCGGCGTTCCTGACCAGGGTCGGCGGCAATTTGCGGTCTGCGGCGCCGAACGCCTCGCCGGCCGGGTTGATTTCGATGACATCGGCGCCGGCGTCTCGGGCCTCCGCGATCATGGCCCGCAGGCGCTGATAATGCCGGTCGCTGACGATGGCGGTATAGTCCGGATTGTCGCGCAGGCTGGGGTAGAGCTTCGCCATAGCCGCCGCGAGTTTCTCTGCCACGATGCCTGACTGTCCCTTGGGCACCAGCAGGTAGTCCGGCGCGATGCAGGTCTGCCCGGCATTGAGGAGCTTGCCATAGGCGACGCTGGCCGCCGCCGCATCGAGGTCGCATGAGGGGTCGAAGATCGCCGGCGACTTGCCGCCGAGTTCCAGCGTGACCGGGGTCAGGTTGGCCGCGGCGGCCAATGCGACCTGGCGGCCGACGGCCGTCGAGCCGGTGAACAGCAGGTGATCGAAAGGCATCGACACGAATGCCTTGCCGACCTCAGCGTCGCCGGTGATGACGCTGAGTTCGTCCGGCGCGAAATGCTCGGCGGCCAGGCGCGCCAGCAGTGCTGAAAAGGCGGGCGTCAATTCGGATGGTTTGACCAGCACGCGATTGCCGGCGGCGAGCGCCGCAATGACCGGCGCGACGGCGAGCTGGAAAGGGTAATTCCAGGGCGATACGATGCCGACGACACCGAGCGGCTGCGCGACGAGCCGGTTCCTGCCCGGTAGGAACGGCAAGGTGGTGGCGACGCCGCGTTCCCGCATCCAGCCTTTTAGGTGGGACAGTGCGTGGCGGATGCCGGCCCGCACCACGAACAGTTCGGCAAGGCGGGTCTCATGCGCCGAGCGGCCGCCGAAGTCGGTGTCGATTGCCGCGCAGATGTCGGCCTCATGCCTCTCCGTGAGCGCCAGCAGCCGGGCGAGGTGATCCTTGCGGACATCGAGGCCCGGAAAGGGCTGCGCCTCGAAGGCGGCGCGCTGCTGCTTGAAGCGTTCGCCGAGAGCATCCTGTCTGGTCTGCAGCATCGCTCTCTCCCTGGTCGTCCCGGGCAAGCTTACATCGCAGCACGTGAGAGAATCCAGCAGGGGTGCTGATGTCGCAAGGGAAGGCACGAATTGGGGCCGGTGGACATGCCACCCCGCGCATCCGCGGATAGCGTTCCGGCGATCTTCGCTTTAAGAACGTTGCCTCAGCCAAACGGGGACCACTGCGAGATGCCAATATCGACGGCGAGCGTTCCGCCGGATGCACCAGACCCCAAGCAACGCGTGTTGAAGGACGTGTTCGGCTTCGACGATTTTCGTCCCGGCCAGGCCGAAATCATGGACGCGCTGCTGGGCGGACGCCATGTGCTGGCCGTCATGCCGACGGGTGCGGGCAAATCGCTCTGCTACCAGGTTCCGGCGCTGGTCCTGGGCGGCCTTGCCATCGTTGTCTCGCCGCTGGTTGCGCTGATGCAGGATCAGGTCGCGGCGTTGCGCCTTGCCGGCGTGGCGGCCGATACGATCAACTCCTCGATCGAGCGCGAGGCCAATGTCGCGGCATGGCGCCGTGTCGCCTCCGGCCAGACGCGCCTGCTCTACCTCGCGCCGGAGCGGCTGATGACGGAGCGGATGCTCGAGGCGTTGGCCAGGCTCGACGTCAGCCTGATCGCCGTCGACGAGGCGCATTGCATCTCGCAATGGGGCCCGGCGTTCCGGCGCGAATATGAGGATCTGTCGCGGCTGCGCTCCATTTTCCCGCGAGTGCCGATCATCGCGCTGACGGCGACGGCGGACGAGGCTACCCGCACCGATATCGAAGCGCGTCTGTTCGCCGGGCGCGCCGAAACCGTGGTGCTGGGTTTCGACCGGCCGAACATCAAGCTTGCCCTTGAGGCCAAGCAGGACAGCAAGCGCCAGTTGCTGCGCTTCGTCGAGCGTCACGCGGGCAAAAGCGGCATCGTCTACTGCCTGTCGCGCAAGAAGACCGAGGAGATGGCGGCTTTTCTCGAGAAGAACGGCGTGACCGCGCTCGCCTATCACGCCGGGATGAGCAAGGAGGCGCGTGAGGCGAACCAAAACACTTTCATGACGCTCTCCGGCGTCGTCATGGTGGCGACCATCGCCTTCGGCATGGGCATCGACAAGCCCGACGTCGCCTATGTCTTCCACACCGACCTGCCGGGCAGCCTCGAAGCCTACTATCAGGAGATCGGCCGCGCCGGCCGCGACGGGCGGGCAGCCGAGGCGCATATGCTCTACGGGCTCGGCGATATCCGCATGCGGCGCCTGTTCATCGACGACGAAGAATCATCACCTGAGCACAAGAGGCGCGGGCATCGCCGGCTCGATACGTTGATCGGCTATTGCGAGGCGGTACAGTGCCGTCGGCAGATCCTGCTCGGCTATTTCGGCGAACAGGCAGCGCCCTGCGGCAATTGCGACAACTGCCTCGACCAGGCGCCGCGCGCCGATGGCGGAGCGGAAGCGCGGATCATCCTGACGGCCGTCGCGCAGACCGGCGAGCGCTTCGGCGCCGCCCATGTCATCGACATACTGCTCGGCCACGAGACGGAGAAAGTACTGGCGAGAGGCCATCAAACGCTGACCAGTTTCCGGGCCGGCGCGGCGCATAGGAAAACGGTCTGGCTGTCGCTTATCCGGCAACTGGTCGCCGGCGGATTCCTTGTGCCGGATCCGGACGGCCATGGCGGCCTCGCCATTTCCGAAAGCGGCCGCGCCCTCGGGCGCGGCGAGGTTGCGTTCCATTATCGCGTCGAGATGCGGGACCCTCTCGCGCGCGGCAGGAAGCGATCCGGGGAAGGCTCCGCCGCCGGCGCCGAGGGTGTGGATGCATCGCTGCTGGGCGCGCTCAAGGCGCTGCGGCTGCGGCTGGCCAAGGAGCGGCAGGTGCCGGCCTATGTCGTGTTCTCCGACCGCACGCTGATCGACATGGCCGAACGCCGCCCGCGCGATCTCGACGCGTTCGCCGAGGTGAATGGCGTGGGAGCGGCAAAGCTTAGGGAATTCGGGGAAATTTTTCTGGGCGCAATCGCGGGACATCATCCGAATTGAGCTGAACCGGTTGGCGCGTCACGCCTTGGCTACAGCGGGCAAACTGTTACCCATGTCTCCGGGCTATACAGAAGCAGGATGGCGGAGAGGGAGGGATTCGAACCCCCGATGGGCTTGCACCCATGCCGCATTTCGAGTGCGGTGCATTCGACCACTCTGCCACCTCTCCGCGGTCATGGTCGGCCGTTGCCGGCGCGGCGCACTAGATAACGGCTGAACGGGCAGGTTACAAGGCCAAATCCGCCGGAAAGTCAGCTTGCGTCAGAGGCTGGCCCGGAGCGACGCGGTCCCGACCGCGGTAGACAATGTCAGCCACTTCGCCGGCCAGCAATCCGGCCAAGATTTCGAACTCGGGTTAACGAGGCCTGAGGACGCCAGTCCGGCAGTGCCGGCGACCTCCTAATAGGAATTTTTTCTTGACGGGGTGAAGGCAACTATGGTAGATATCTGGTCATGGTGCTGGGTTGCGCCAGGGACCCGCCGCACAGGCGGGTTTTTCCGTTCAAGGCTCCATCACCAGCGCCCCGACGAAGGCTCCGAAGGAACCCGTTAGCCCGGATTCGTTGCCCTGAGAATCTGGCCGTTTGCCTGTCGGTAGCTAATCAAGTTGTCCGGTTTGGTAGCACATGATCTGTCCGCTTCTGTTTTGGCGTCGAAGCGGTTC
>NZ_VFWC01000024.1:0-38014 GCF_006442405.1 Mesorhizobium sp. B2-2-3
GGGGTAAACCCGGCTTTTAATAGGGCGCCGGCCTAGCGGGTTGGGGTCCGCCAAGAAGTATATTACCAGAAAACCCTGATGGTAGATATCCCGCGATAACAGAATATCTGCGCGTAAGATTTGGTCCGAGTCAGTCGATCTCGAGCGGCTCGTGGTCTGGGCAGTTCATGACACATCACCTGACGCAGGTCGCGCATATCGAGCTTCCGGTCACGGATTTTGCAGGTATAGAAGTTGTCCGCTTCAAGTGCCGGATCGCCACCATGCCCATGCCCATGCCCATGGCCGGGCCGGGCGGGGTCGGGCCGGTGTTCGGCCAGGTCGGCTTCTCCAACAAATTCGCCGGGAAGTTTAAGCGGCGGTCGAACTGGGTGCGACAGAAGAAGCGACCGTTGCTTGGACCGCCACACTAGAACGCCGAGCAGCGTTGTAGGCGTCTCTTCCGCATTCCACTCGACGGCCTGGCGCTCGAACGAATCCCATAGCTCGTTCACTGGGATTCAGTTGAAAGACGCAGTCGACCCATAGACGCATCAAGTCGGCAGAATGAGCCTGGGCTGTGTGGGATACGGTCACTTGCCATCACAGCAAGAGCAACGCTCAACTCTGGTCCACAACCGCTGCGGGTGTGGCACAGGACCGTTTTCTCATTGTTGAGTTGAATCAAGATTGAGCGACCGGGAACCGGGCCTTCGGGGGATAGTTCACATTCCAGGGAAATCTGACGGCGCTCACCAGGTGAATGGGAGTTTGGCGTTATCTAAATTAGGATTCACTAATTGAAACGTGAATGTCTTCCTGCCTCGCGCTGTAACACAGTCCGACTGACATGACTTCTTCTGAGCACGATCTGGATGCCGGCTTCGATCCACCCGAACTGGACTTGCAATCTGTTTGTTCGACAACCGATGAGCGGACGATAGCGACGCAGCGGGGCAGGGCGACTTATTCCCTCATGCCCCCAGGGCTACATACTTTCGAGGCGAGTGAGCACGTTGTCTATGTCGGTCTTGAGGCCGCACCCGGCATGAGTGCCTCCCTCGGGGGAGGCAAGGCCGAGCGCTACGACGCGGCCGCCGGAAGCATCATTATCAAGCCGGCACATCTTGAGGCGCGGCTGCGTCTAACACAGGCGCGGGAGAGCGCCATTTTTGTCTACCCAGGCGACAGTCTGAAAGAGCTGGCCAGGCAGCAATTTGGCCCAGTGGAAACGGAGCTGACGCCTCCACCCCTGGGCATGCGGGACGACAATGCGTTGCGTGTCGCCCAACTGCTCAAGGCGGAGCTCACCAAGAAAGAGGGCGCAAGCCCCTTCCACGTCGAGCAGCTGATAGCAATCCTGGGCACTCACGTGCTTCACGCATATGCCACACGAACCAGCGGACCGGAGCAGTTCAAGGGCGGCCTTTCCAGGCAGTCCGCGCAGAAACTTCAGAAGTTCCTGAGCATCAATCTCACCCGCAAGATCTCTGTCGACGAGCTGGCCGCACTTGCAAAGCTTTCCCCCAAGCATTTCACGCAAGCATTCAGCCGAACCTTCGGGATGGCACCTCATCGCTACCTTTTGGACCTGCGGCTCGATCACGCCACGCGTCTGCTTTCGGACGAAGTCATGACGATTGCGGAAGTTGCCTATCTCAGCGGGTTTTCCAGCCAGAGCCACTTGACGGCTGCGATGAGGAAATACCGAGGCACGACGCCAACCCGCTTTCGATCCTCAATCTGACGTACGATTTCAGGCATCTGTTAAGGCAATATTAGTGTTACGCAATAAAGAGTTGTGATATTCCAGTAACACTCCGGTAGAAGTGTGCCATCGGCACAAAGCGCGTCGAACGTTTTTGTCAAACGTCGTACCTTTTTGAAATACGTCCGGACTTTTCCATGCCCATGTTGATCCTAGTGTCCTGATTCCTCGGGATGCATTGTATTATGACTTTCTAATGTAGGGGGATACATGGCTGGGTTGGCCTGCGGCGGGACCATCCATGACCAGAAGGATAGCGGCGACGCTGCCGGCGACCCGGGGCTGAAAACCGACGGCCAGCATCCCGGACGCGCATCCTCCCAAGCGCGCTCGGGTCATCAGGGGCCGCCGGCAAGGCGAGCTGACCGGCCTATGTTCTCGCAGCTCCTGCGCGGCGGCCGCATGACCAAGTGGAAAGGCGAGGCTGCGAGCTTCGCGCCAAATTTGGCGCAGCTCGTTTCCGCGACAGCAGGGACCGGGCGCGCGGTGCTCTTGCCTGCAGCGCTGCTTGTGGGGCTGGCTACAGGTCAATCGGCAGCCGCGGATCTCTATTGGGACGCTAACAACAGCGGCGTTGGAATTGGTGGGGCAGGAACGTGGGACACGAGCACGTCCTCCTGGAATACGACCGGCAATGATGTGGCCGGCCCGTTCACGACCTGGAACAATGCCACCCCGGATAACGCCGTCTTCCAGGGCACAGCCGGAACGGTCACGCTCGGTGCGCCGATAACGGCGGGCGGTCTCATTTTCAACGTCAACGGCTACACCATCGCTGGCAGCACATTGACGCTTGGCGGAGTGACGCCGACGATCAACGCAGTCGGCAACACTACGATCAGCTCGGTTATTGCCGGTACCGCGGGGCTTACAAAGGCGGGCGCGGCCGTACTCACCCTGACGGGCGCGAACACGTTCACGGGTGGCGTCATAGTCAACGGGGGAACGCTCTCGGTCGGTTCGGATGCAGCTCTCGGCAACATCAGCAACAGCGTCACGCTAAACGATGGCACTACTTTTACGGCGACAGGCGCCCTGAGCGCGAGCCGCCAAGTCGTCCTGAACGGCGCCGTCACATTTACTGGTGCCGTGGGATCCGGCCTGATCTCAGGCACTGGCACTCTCTCCCTGTTCAGGGGCGTCGCGATGAGTAACGACGCCAATACATATACAGGCACGACGATAACCAACGCCCCCGGGACGGCCGGAACCGTTTCATTCACGTCCGTCAGGAATACGGGCCAGGCGAGTTCGCTCGGCTCCGGCGGCGATATCCTTCTCAGGGGCGTGAACAACTATCTCGGTAGTGGGGACACAACCAACCGAACATTCCGCCTTCAGCCGTCCTCGAACGCACCGGTCTCGCTGGTCAACGCGGGCACCGGCACCCTGTCCCTGACGGGCACAATATCTCTTGAGGGAGGCCCGCTCGGTGTTAGCTTCGCTGCCAACAACGCCGATCTCAACCTCTCCGGTCCCATCAGCGGCACCAACACCGCAACCGTCACCTACACCGGAGGCAGCACGCGCACGATCACGCTCGGCGGATCTAACACCTATACCGGCGGCAACAGCATCAGTTCCGTGACGGTGAAGGTCTCTAGCCTTGCCGACCGGGGAGCAGCCAGTTCCCTCGGCACGAACGACAATACGGCCGTTGGAGTTGCCGACATCCAGATCAACAATGGCACCCTTAGCTATACGGGCGGCGGCAACTCCAGTAACCGAACCTGGACGTATGACGGCGCCACCACCATCCGCAATGACGGGTTGGGTGCCCTCACTTTGAGTGGGGCGGCCTCCTTCGTCGCTGGCGGCACAGACAGTCTGACGCTCGGGGGCAGCTATACAGGTGCCGACAATACCATGTCGGGCGTGATCTCAGGCACGGGCAACCTTATCAGCAGCGGCAACTCCACCTGGGTGCTGACCGGCGCGAACACCCGTACGGGAACTATCACCGTGAGTGGGGGCACATTGCGCGCTGGCAGTGCGTCGAGTTTCGGTACGACGACCGGCATCACTACCAGCGCGGGCACGCTGGACCTTAACGGATTCAACCTTTCGACAACCTCGCTGTCCGGCACGGGCGGAACGCTGGCGCTCGGTGGCGCGGAACTTACCGTCAACTCAGGCACTGGCGTCAACAACTTCTACGGTGGCAATATCACCGGCAGTGGGAGCCTCACCAAGCTCGGCGCAGGTTCGCTGACGCTCACCGGCGCGAACACCTACACCGGCTCGACGACCGTCGGCGGTGGCACGCTGGCGCTCGACTT
The DNA here is from genome assembly GCF_006442405.1 of Mesorhizobium sp. B2-2-3. NCBI lineage: Bacteria > Pseudomonadati > Pseudomonadota > Alphaproteobacteria > Hyphomicrobiales > Phyllobacteriaceae > Mesorhizobium > Mesorhizobium sp. B2-2-3. The sequence continues at coordinate 4,027 of NZ_VFWC01000024.1, forward strand.
CTCGCCGGCCGGCGGGTCGACAAGCAACATCATTTCCGCGTCTTCCGGCCTCGTCATGAACGGCGGCACGATCAAAGTCACAGGTGCAGCTGGCGAGGCCAACATCCAGAGCTTCAGCGGCCTCACGATCACGACGGGCAACAATACAGTCAGCGCCACTTCCGGCACCGGCGGCAGCACCACCATCACTCTCGGCAGCATCAGCCGCACAGGTGGCCTTGCCAATTTCGTGCTGCCGACGACAGGCGCGATCACGACTAGCAATCTCGACGGCGCCCTGGGCGGATGGGCCACCGTCAACGGCTCGGACTATGCCAAGGTTCAGGGGGGCAACATCGTTGCCTTTACCTCGGCCGATTACGTCAACAAGGACGACGCCTCGACCTGGCAAGCCAACGAAATCATCAGCGACGCCGGTAATGCCGCCAACACGCCCTATTTTGGAACAGTAGGCAGCACCCTGCAGATCGGCGGCCTACAATACACCGCGGCGGCGAATTCCACGGTCACCGTGGCCGGAGGCCAGACACTCGGCGTGGACGGCACCATCATAGTCGCGCCATCGGTGGGAGCGGCCAACCAGACCATAACCGGCGGTTCTATGACCGGTACACTGGGTGGCGGCGTGCTCGGGATCCAGCAGAACGGTACCGGCATCTTCACCATCGCCTCGACCATCGCCGATAACACGGGCGCCGTCGGGTTCACAAAGGCTGGCACGGGGAAGGTGGTGCTATCCGGCAGCAATACCTACACAGGCGCCACCACGGTGGCGCAAGGCACTCTCTCCATCAATTCGGTAGCCAATGCGGGTCAGGCGAGCGCTATCGGCGCGGCGTCGAACGATCCCTCGAACCTCGTCATTCAGGGCGCGACGCTGGAATATACCGGCGGGACCGCCTCCACGGACCGCGGTTTCACCATCGCCCGCTCCGGCGCCAACACCTCGGGCACGATCTCCGTTGCCAATGCCGCCAGCAACCTGACCTTCTCCGGGCAAGTGGTGAGTCCCGACGCTGCCAATTTCATCAAGGATGGGGCGGGCACACTCACGCTTGCGGGCAGCAACAACAGCTATACCGGCAACACCACGGTCAATGGCGGCACGCTCGCCGTCACCACACTCGCCAATGGTGGGGTCAACAGCTCCATCGGCGCCTCCAGCAGCGCCTCCTCGAGCCTCGTCCTGCAGAACGGCGGCAAACTGGACTACCTCGGCGCCACGGCGACAAGCAACCGCGGCTTCACGCTCGCTTCGGCAGGCGGAATCGGGGTGAGCAATGCCGCCACCACGCTGACGCTGGGCGGCGTCGCGACCGGGCCAGGCAGCCTGACCAAGACAGGGCCCGGAACGCTGGTACTGTCGGGCACGAACACCTATTCCGGCGGCACCACGGTAAGCACGGGCATTTTGCAGGCGGGCTCGACCAGCGCCTTCGGCACCGGGGCAATAACCGTTGCAACGGGAGCGACTCTTGATCTCGCTAACAACAGCAACTCTGTCGGCGCGCTCGGCGGCTCCGGCAACGTGACTCTGGGAACGGCAAGGCTTACGATCAACGGTAGTGGGACGTTCAGCGGCGTGATCAGCGGCGCTGCTGCCGGCGGTGTTACCCTTGCGTCGGGTACCCAGACGTTCAGTGGCTGTGGCAACACCTACAACGGTTCCACCATCCTGCAGGGCGGCAGCACATTGAACGTTGGCTGCCTGGCCAATGGTGGACTGGCGAGCGACATCGGCGCCTCCGGCAACGCTTCGACCAACCTCGTTTTTAACAGTGGTGCTCTGAACTATACTGGCGGTTCGGTGACCACCGATCGCGGTTTCCAGCTTTTGGGCGGTATCGGTGGCGTCGGCGTGGCGAATGCGACAACGACCTTGTCGTTTGGCGGCCAGGTCATTGGAGCCGGCACCCTCCGCAAGGACGGCCCGGGCACGTTGGTCCTTTCTGGAACCAATTCCTACGCCGGCGGCACAACCATAACTGCGGGCATCCTGCGCGCCGGCTCGACCAATGCGTTCGGCACGGGCGGCGTGACGGTGAACGCAGGCGCAACGCTGGACCTCGCAAATCTCAGCAACACCGTGGCCGGCCTTGCGGGCAGCGGAGATGTCACGTTCGGTTCGGCGACGCTCACTCTGAGTGACGGGCTCAACCTCACCTTCGCCGGCATCATGAGCGGCACGGGTGGCCTCGTGAAGAACGGTCCGCGCACGCAAGTACTGTCTGGCACGGCCAGTAGCTATGGCGGCTCGACCACTGTTAATGGCGGCATACTCGCCGTCGCGAGCCTCGCCAATGGCAACAGCAACAGCTCGATCGGAGCGTCGAGCAACGCGGCGACCAATCTCGTCCTCAACGGGGGCACGCTGCAGTACATCGGGACGGGCGGCAGCACCGACCGGCAGTTCACGCTGGGTAGCGCCGGCGGCAGTCTTGATGCATCGGGCACTGGCGCAATTAATTTCACCAGCACGGCGGCCATTGCCCTTCCGGCCGCGGGAACCCGCACGCTGACGCTCTCCGGCACCAACACAGCGAACAATACACTTTCGGCCCGCATCGACAATCCGTCCGGCGCGATGACCGCGCTCACCAAGGCGGGCGCCGGCACATGGGTGCTGGCGAACCAGACAAGCACTTATACTGGGGCCACCACCATCAGCGGCGGCGTGCTAGCCGTCGACAAGATGGCCAATGGCGGCCAGGCGAGCTCTATTGGCATGTCGGCCAAGGATGCGTCGAACCTGGTGATAGGCAGCGGATCGACGTTGCGTTACACCGGCAGCGGCGACACCACCGATCGCCTGTTCACGCTCTCGACGGGCACCAGCTTCATCGAATCCTCCGGGACAGGGGCGATCGTCTTCAGCAATACGGGGTCGGCGGCCTATACCGGGTCGGGCAACCGCACATTGGCGCTTGGCGGTACAAATACCGGCCTCAACACGATGGGCGGCACAGTCATCGATGGTCCCGGCGGCGTGACCACGCTCGCCAAAAATGACTCCGGCACCTGGGTGCTGACAGGCAACAACACCTTCACCGGTAACACCGTCATCAACGATGGCAACCTGATCATCGGCAACGGCGGCACAACCGGCAACGCGGGGGCGGGCACCGTCATCGTCGCCAACGCGACCTCGACGCTGTCCTTCAATCGCAGCGATACGTTCGATTTTGCCGGCAATCTGAGCGGCGCCGGCAACATTGCCCAGATCGGCACCGGCACGACCAGGCTCACCTCGGCGATCGACAGCAGTATCGGCGGCACGACGCGGGTCGACGCCGGGATGTTGGAGCTTGCGAGCAATCTCACGAGCGGAGGCGGCACCACTGTGAACGCCGGCGCGCTTCAGATCGATGCCGGCAAGACGTTGACGACGCCGACGCTGGCCATGAATGCCGGCTCGACGCTAAACGTCGCCGGCACGGTGCAGGCTGCCGGGGCCACGCCCGTGGCGATCACCGGCGATGCAGGGGCGAGCTCGATCAACATCGCCAATGGCGGCACGCTGCGCGGCGCTGGCGATCTTGGCGGCGGCAGTGACATCGTCAATCTGTCGGGGACCTTGAACACCGGCGCCGGAGCGCTGAACCTCGGCGCCGGCAACGACACGTTGGCGCTGAACGATGGCGGAGTGCTCACCGGAGCTGTCAATGCCGGCACCGGCGGCGAGACCGGCGCGGGCGACACGCTGCAGGTGAACACCGTTACAGGCCGGATCCTCGACACGGCCAACGTGACGGGATTCGAGAGCCTGCTGAAGCAAGGCACCGGCACGCTGACGCTGACGGGCAATCACAGCTACAGCGCAGGCACGACGATCGCGCAAGGAGCCCTGCAGATCGGCAACGGCGCGACGGCCGGCGCTCTGGCGACGCCGACGGTGGCGAACAATGGCACGCTCGTCTTCAATCTGGACAGCAATTACACATTCACCGGCGCGATGTCCGGCACCGGCAACCTGATCAAGCAGGGCACCGGCGTCACGACGCTGACGGGCACGAACAGCTACACCGGCCCGACCAGCGTCGCCGGCGGCACTTTGCTTATCAACGGCGATCAATCCGGAGCCACCGGGCAGATCTCGGTCGGTTTTGCTGGAACTCTCGGAGGAACCGGCACGATCGGTGGCAACGTCGCCGTGCTGGGGACACTGAACCCCGGCAATGGCGGCAATGCTCCGGGCTTGCTCACGATCAACGGAAACCTATCGCTAAGCACCAGCAGCGCGAAATTGAACGTCAATTTCGGCCAGGCAAACGTGCCTGGCGGTCCGCTCAACGATCTCATCAATGTCGGTGGCAACCTGACGCTCGACGGTACGCTGAACGTAACCCAGAGCCCGGGAGGAAACCTGGGTCCGGGTGTGTACCGCATCATAAACTACAACGGCTCTCTAACGGATAACGGCCTCGACGTCACCGATTCCAGCTACGTCGTGCAGACTTCGGTGGCCCATCAGGTGAACCTCGTCAATTCTGCCGGGCTCACGCTCAGCTATTGGGACGGCAACGCAGGGCCCCATTCCAACGGCGCGGTGAACGGTGGCAGCGGCACCTGGCGCGCCGCCGGTGACCAGAACTGGACGGACGCCACCGGCGTGTTCGCCGCACCTTTCGCCAATGGCAGCTTCGCTATCTTCCAGGGGACCGCCGGCACGGTGACGGTCGACAATACCGGCGGCCAAGTCCAGGCCACGGGCATGCAGTTCGCCACCAACGGCTATGTGGTGCAAGGCAATTCCATCGTTCTGGTCGATGATCCCACGCCGGCAGGTCTCCAGTCGATCATCCGGGTCGGCGATGGCACGGCGGCAGGTGCGGCTTATGTTGCCACGATAGCTTCCAATCTGACGGGCGCCAGCCAGTTGGTGAAGACCGACCTCGGCACGCTGGTGCTGTCGGGGACCAACAGCTACAGCGGCGGCACGGCGATCAACGGCGGCACGCTGCAGGTTTCGGCGGACGGCAATCTCGGCGACGCTTCAGGAGGTCTTTCGCTCGATGCCGGCACGCTGCACACCACAGCCAATATCATTTCCGCGCGCGCCGTGACGCTCAACAACGGCGGCGGCACTTTCGACACCGACAGTGCCACCAGCCTGGTGCTGAACAGCACGATGAGCGGCGCCGGCGTTCTGACCAAGGAGGGCGGCGGCACGCTGGTGCTGAGCGGCGCCAACAGCTACCAGGGCGGCACGGTCATCAATGGCGGCACCATCGATGTGTCGGCCAACGCCAATCTCGGCAATGCGAGCGGCATGCTCACTCTCGACGGTGGCACCCTGCGAAGCACCGCCACATTTACGACCGCGCGCAATGTAACGCTCAATGCTGGCGGCGGGACCTTCGACACGGATGGTGCGACAGTGCTGACGCTGGCCGGCGCGGTCACCGGCGCCAGTGACCTCACCAAGGATGGCACCGGCATGCTGGCGCTTTCTGGCGCCAATACCTATGGCGGCGGAACGACGATCTCGGAGGGCACGCTGCAGCTTGGCAACGGTGGCACAACGGGCTCGATCCTGGGCGATGTCGTCAACAACGGGAACCTGGGTTTTGATCGCTCGGACCTGTACAGCTTCAACGGTGTGATCTCCGGCAGTGGCCAAGTCACGCAGGTAGGCGGGGGCACCACTGTGCTCACAGCTGACAACACCTATGCCGGTTCGACGCAGGTCTTTGGTGGCTCCCTCTACATCGACGGCGACCAGAGCGCCGCTACCGGACAGACATTAGTCAACAATGGCACGCTGGGCGGCAATGGCATTATCGGCGGCCTAGTGACCCTCTTTCCGGGCGCCAGACTCGCTCCCGGCGATGTCGGCACCACCCCCGGCACGCTGACCATCAACGGCGGTCTTGTGCTGGCCATTGGTTCGAACCTCGACTACTCGTTCGGCCAGGCGGGTGTGGTCGGGGGCGCCTACAACGACTTGACCGTCGTGCATGGTGACCTGACGCTCGACGGCTCGATCAATGTCACGGAAGCACCCGGTGGCAATTTTGGACCGGGCATCTATCGCGTCATCAGCTATGACGGCACGCTGATCGATAATGTGCTCGACACGACGTCGCCCAACCACGTCGTGCAGACGTCGATCGCGGGTCAGGTCAATCTCGTCGACATCAGCGGCCAGACGCTCAATTTCTGGGACGGCGATGCCGGTCCGAAGAGCAATGACGTCGTCAACGGAGGTGACGGCACCTGGCGGGCCGCCGGAGACGACAACTGGACCGGTTCGGACGGCGACCTGAACGCTGCCTTCTCGAACGGCAGCTTTGCCATCTTCGCCGGGACGGCAGGCACGGTCCTCGTCGACAACACCAATGGCCAGGTTCAGGCCGCGGGCATGCAGTTCGCCACCAGCGGCTATGTGGTCCAGGGACAAGACATCCAGTTGATCGGACCGCAGTCTACTATCCGCGTCGGCGATGGAACCCTTGCCGGCGCCGCTTACACGACAGCCATCAATTCGAGTCTCACCGGCGCCACCCAGTTGGTGAAGACCGACCTTGGCACGCTGGTGCTTGCCGGCACCAACAGCTACAGCGGCGGCACGGCCATCAAGGGTGGCACGCTGCAGGTCTCGGCCGACGCCAATCTGGGCGCCGCCGCCGGTGGCTTAAGTCTGGATGACGGCGCAACGCTGCAGACCACCGCCGCATTCACCTCGGGGCGCGACGTCACTCTCACTTCGGGTACCGGCACTGTCCAGACCGATGCCGCCCTTACCCTTTCGGGCCTGATCACCGGCGCCGGCGGCTTCAATAAAACGGGCGTCGGAGCACTCACCCTGACCGGCTTCAACAGCTATGCAGGGCCGAGCACAGTGACGGCCGGCGGCCTCTATATCGATGGCGACAACAGCGCGGCAACCGGCGCAGTTTCGGTTGCCAGCGGTGCGACTATCGGCGGCAAGGGCTCGATCGGCGGCGATGTGACGGTTGCTGATGGTGCAACGCTGTCGCCCGGCTCGGCCGACGGCACGCCGGGCACGCTGGCGATCGCCGGGAGCCTCAACCTGTCCAGCGGCTCTGTCCTCAACTATTCCTTCGGGGAAGCGGGCGTCGTCGGCGGGGCTCTCAACGACCTTACGACGGTCGGCGGCAATCTCGTCCTCGATGGCATCCTCAATGTCAGCGCGAGCGCGGGCGGTACCTTCGGGCCCGGCGTCTACCGCGTCTTCAGCTATGACGGGTCGCTGACCAACAACGGCCTCGTCGTGGGCACGATCCCGTCCACGGGCTATTCGATCCAGACCTCGATCGATCACCAGGTGAACCTCGTCAACACACAGGGCCTCACCTTCAACTACTGGGACGGCAATGCCGGCCCAAAGAACAATGGCGTGATCAATGGCGGCGACGGCGTGTGGCAGACCTCGGCGGGCAACGACAACTGGGCCAATGAGACGGGCACGGTCAATGCTCCCTTCGCCGACGCCTCCTTCGCCATCTTTGCCGGCCAAGCCGGCACGGTGACTGTGGACGACGGCTTGGGCCAGGTGACGGCCTCCGGCATGCAATTCATGACTGGTGGCTATAGTGTCCAGGGCGGCGGCATCGCGCTCACCGGACCGTCCAGCAGCATCGTCGTCGGTGACGGCACGGCGGCCGGGGCGGGGATGACGGCAACGATCGCGTCGGCTCTTTCGGGCAATGCGCAACTGGTCAAGTTCGACCGCGGCACGCTGGTCCTGACCGGCGCCAACAGCTACACCAGCGGCACCGCGATCAATGGCGGCACGCTACAGGTCTCCGCCGACGCCAATCTGGGCGATACCGCCGGCGGGCTCAGCTTTGATGGCGGCACGCTGAGCACGACCAACAGTTTTGCCACCTCGCGTGCGGTGAATGTGATGAGCTCCGGCACGGTCTCCACCGCGGCCGCCACGACACTGACTCTGAACAGCGCGCTGACCGGATCGGGTTTATTTACCAAAACCGGGGAAGGAACCCTTGTGCTGACCTCGGGGGGCTCCGCTTTCGCCGGTCCGACCTCGGTGCAGCAGGGCACCTTGGCGGCGGGTGCGGTGGATGCGCTCGGCGCCGCATCGGCATACACGGTTGCCTCGGGTGCAACGCTCGATCTCGGCGGCTTCAACCAGACGGTGGCCTCGCTCGGCAATGCCGGGTCAGTGCGGTTGGGCACCGCGCCCGGCACGACGCTGACCATCGATGGCGACTACACCGGCAATGGTGGAACCATCTTCCTCAATGCAGCGCTCGATGGCGATGCCTCGACCACCGACAAGGTCGTCATCCATGGCAACACCTCCGGCACCGGCATTCTTGCGGTCGCCAATGTCGGCGGGGCAGGGGCGCAGACGGTGGAAGGCATCAAGATCATCGATGTGGGCGGAAGCTCGGCCGGCACCTTCTCGCTTGCCGGCGACTATGTCTTCCAAGGCGACCAGGCCGTGGTCAGCGGCGCCTATGCCTACCGGCTCTATAAGAATGGCGTCAGCACGCCGAGCGACGGCGACTGGTATCTGCGCTCGGCGTTGACCACCCCGACCGGCCCACAGGGACCGCTCTATTCGCCGGCCGTGCCAATCTATGAGGCCTATCCGGGTGTCCTGCAGAGCTTGAACGAACTGGGCACTTTGCAGCAGCGCGTCGGCAACCGTTCATGGGTGGGTGCCGCCCAGGGCGCCGACGAGATCGGCAGCGTTCCCACACAGAACGCGATCTGGGCCCGCATCGAGGGCGCCCACACGCGGCAGAGCCCCGAGAGCGCCACCACCGTCTCGGACTATGACGTGACGACATGGAGACTGGAGTCAGGCGTCGACGGCCTGCTCTATGAGGACGCCACCGGCATCCTGCTTGGCGGTGTCTCTTTCCACTACGGTACAGCCTCGTCGGACATCTCCTCGATCTATGGGGCCGGCTCCATCGATGCCACCGGCTATGGCTTCGGCGGCACGCTGACCTGGTATGGTGACAATGGCTTCTACACCGACGCCCAGGCCCAGGTGACGTGGTATGACAGCGACCTGAAGTCCGCCACGCTGGGCAGCGAACTTGCCAATGGCAATAACGGGTTCGGTTATGCTCTGAGCATCGAAGCCGGCCAGAAGCTCGCGCTCCAGGGCAAATGGACACTGACGCCGCAGGCTCAACTCTCTTATTCCTCAGTCCGCTTCGACGGCTTCACCGATCCGTTCGATGCGGCAGTGTCGCTCGACAGCAGCCAGACGCTCATCGGCCGTGCCGGCCTGTCGCTCGACTACGAGGATGCCTGGACAGGAGCTCAGGGAAGGGTAAGCCGATCGCATCTCTACGGCATCGCCAATCTCTACTATGACTTCCTGGACGGCAACGACGTCGATGTCTCCGGCACCGCGCTGCACGAGCACGACCAGCCGCTATGGGGCGGGCTGGGTGTCGGTGGATCACTGAGCTGGAACGAAGACCGCTACACCGTCTTCGGCGAGGCCTTCGCCAAGTCGAGCCTGAAAGAGTTCGGCGACAGCCGCTCCATCGGCGCCAAGCTCGGCTTCAGCGTCAAGTGGTAGGCGGACCGAAGTGATGGTTCGGCCGATCACTATAAGGTCGGCTTATCAAATGTGTCGGCCGGCCAAGGCGCCGGCTGAGTAATGAAAGGTCATCGAATTGCGCATGTGGAAATTCCCGCTGGCCAGTGCAGCAGCAACACTCAGCTTGATGGTGATGGGCACCGCGGCCTTGTCTCAAGAGGTGACTTCAAAGCTGCCAGGCGGCGCGACTTCGCTCCAGGAGAGCTACCAGGACTGGAGCCTGACCTGTCAAAGCAGCACATCAACGGTAGCGTGCGGTGTCTCCCAGCAACAGACGCAGCAGAACGGACAGCGGATCCTGGCTGTTGAGCTTAGGCGAAACAGCGACGCCACGCTCGCGGGCAATGTCGTGCTTCCGTTTGGGCTTATGCTCGACGCCGGCGCCACATTGCAGATCGATGACAGCCAGCCCCTTGAGGCGCTGCGCTTCTCCACCTGCTTGCCGGCCGGCTGCATCGTACCGCTCAGCCTCGATGAAGGAACAGTAGCCGCATTGCGGGCGGGTTCGGTGCTGAAGATCAAGGTCAGAAGCACCGACCAGAAGGACGTCGCTTTGTCCGTATCGCTGAAAGGGCTCGCACCTGCTCTGGACAGGCTAAGCGTTCTTGCTGGAGCGTGACGATTCTCTGTTGGGTTGTCCGTTTCCTTACCTAACGAAAGCCGTTACTTGCCACTGATTTAAGCCGCATCGCGCTGAGCTGGATGCAAGGTCAGCTTCCCTCCAGATCATGGCGAAGCGGTCGACCCGCTTTCGTGACCAATGCGGCCGCGCTCATAACGCTATCGTCACAATGCATGATTACCTTCTTTGTGGTTAGAACTGAGGCACCGCTCTAGAAAATGCTGACCCTCGGCGACTAAGATGATGGTTATTTGTCAATGGGCTACGAAGCGGTTCGCCCAAATTGATTCAAGAAACTGATCCAGCCATTCGCTGAACCGCATTCATCTTCTACCGAATGGCAGCAATGCGCCCAATTCCGGCAGTTCGGGATGCCTTTGCCATTACCCAAAAGCAGACGTCACCCGAAAGCCATCCCCTCTCGGCAAAATATGCCGCGTTACCTCCTTCGCCAGCTCATGGGTTCCGACAGCGCCTGCATAACGTGGAGCTCAAAGGTCCCGGGTGCGTGGCTGGCGTCGGCCAACTGCCGGGCGTCCCACTCTCGGGCAATGCTGCCCTCGGCCAGAAGCACCGCGCGGCTGCACAGGCCGGGAACCGCTTCGACCACGTGGGTGGAGATGATGACGGCTTGGCGGCGGCTCGCCGCCAATGCAAGGATGACGCGTTTGACCTCGAAGGCGGCAAGCGGATCAAGGCCGTTCAGGGACTCGTCCAGGATCAGCAGCGGCGGCGCCCCGAGGAGAGCCGCGGCAATGGCGATCTTGGCCCGCGTACCGAGTGAATATTCGGCGATTGGTCGGTCGAGCCAGCGGTTGAGCCCGAGCCGGTCAGCGACATTGACGCCAGGCCAGTCGTCTTCGGCGCAGCCGCGGATCGAGGCGACGAGCTCAAGATATTGCCGCCCGGTCAGCGCCACCGGTAGATCGGATGGATGCATGGCAAGACCGAAACCGGATTTGGCACGTTCCGGTGCGCCGGCAAGGTCGATCCTGTCGATCGCCACGGTCCCCCCAAGTGGCGGAATCTGGCCGGTGATCGCCCTGAGCAAGGTGGACTTGCCCGAGCCGTTGGCGCCAAGCAGGCCAAGGATGTCGCCTCGGTCGATCGACAGATCGATGTCGCTGACGACCGCGCGGCCCCCATAGCCGGCGCTGAGCCCGCGAACCGCGAGTATCTCGACGGGATCGGCGCTGCTATCCATGGCGGTATCTCCGTTGCGCCCGGTGCCATAGGAACAGGACAAGGGCGGCAAAGCCAATCAGCACCGTGCGCCCATATTCGAGCGATTCGTAGCTGGTGTAGGCGATGGCGCTGAGGAAGCTCAGCACGGCGACGAACGGCGCCGTCATGAAATAGGCGGCGAACACCGCATAGGCGCCGTTCAGCGCCAGCAGCCACAAGCCACTGGCGAGCGGCATCGTCCAAGCCGATGGCTCCGCCGCCAGGGCAGCACCTGCCGGCATGAGAAAGAAGGCAAGCGACAATTGCAGGGGCAGCCGCGCCAGCCGCAGCCACGCCCTGACAAAGCCGATTGGAGCCGTGCGCAGTACCGGCGAGCCGAGCGGATGGAAGCGCGCGCTCAGCATGAAGACGAGAAAGCCGCCGGTCAGGCCCGCCATGGCCGCTGGCACGGCGTCGTGATGAACGAGGCTGATTGCTGCGGAAAGGGCCGCGACGAAACCGAAGAAGACGGCCGCCCCCACCAGTCGCCAGGACGCGCGCACATGGCCAGCCGGCAGGCCCAAGGCCCAGCTGGAGAGCCAGGCTGGTGCCGAACGGTCGAAAGCACCAAGCCATGGACGGCGCCTACGCCCATCGCCCAGCGGGCTGGCCTTGTCGTCGAGGCTGATCGTGTCCCGGCCGCGCAGCCGCCAGCCGGCTGCCGCCCACAGGCCGGCGACAAACAGGATCGCGGCGCCCAGACCCCAGACCGGCGCCAGCGGTTTTGCGATGACGGCGCAGCCAAGACCGACCGCCGCCATGACGGCCACGACAAGCGGAACGCCCATCGCAAATATCGCCACCGTCGCCATGCGCCGGCGCTCCCGAAGAGAGAGCGGCAACGCCTTCAGGAACGGCGCGAAGGCGCGCGACAAGCAAAGCCTGGCGAGCGCGTTGCCAGCGAAGCCGCCAAGAATGAGAAGCGCGCCCGGCAAACCAAGCAGCCACAGCGCCTGCTCCTGCCGCAGCGTCGCGGATGCCGCCTGCAAAGCGAGAACGATGTCAGCGATGGCATAGGCAAGCAGAGCCGCACCGCCGGCGACGATCCAGGCAAGGTCGCGGCAGCGCATCGAGCGCAAGCCAGCCAAGAGCTCGCGCCGAAGCAGAGTCAGGACAAGCCTGTCGTGCCGCATTGTTCCATCATCGTGATCGCAGACCGTTGGATATCGACATAGGTCGGCGACGATTGTGCCGCCAGTAGGGCCGTCGCGTCTCAACCTCCCACGGCGGCCTTGGCGTTGACATTCTTTAGCGCGGCCAGGAGATAGTCCTGCATGGTCGCCTGCAGGTTGGTCGTTGCGCTGCGCACCGCCGCCATCGCGTCCTTCACCGCCGCTTCGTCAAAGGGTTTGGCTGATTGTGCCGCTGCCAGATTGGCGCGCGCGGCACGCAGTTCGCGCAGTGCCTGGAAGGTGCGCGCGCGGTTGTCGCGCAGCACGCCACGGAACTCCTTCCTCACCTCGGGCGGATAGCTGCCGGCAATCTCTGACAACAGCACGCGCGCCGCCGCGCCCTGGCGCAGGCCGTGCATGGCATAACCGACCAGGAAGAAGTTGACGGCGAGCGAAAGGGCGAGCAGCACCAGCGTCGCCGTCCATGTCCAGGAACGCTTCAAAGCGAGCCCTCCTCTGCCGGATAATCCGCGACAACACCGCCATCGGCCAATGACGATCCCGACGCCAACGCCAGAAGCTCCGTATCCGACGGATCGTCCTGCAGCCGCGCCACCTGGTAGCCGGCCAGCGTCGCCGCCACGAGCGCGGCAGCGGCGCAGGCTACGAACCCGGTCGGACTTAAGAGCAGGCGCGCCAACAAGGACGGGCCAGGCGAGCCGGCTTCGATGCGAGCCAGCACATTGCGTGCCAGTTCTTGGTCGTCGCCATCGATCAGCGCCGCCTCGAGCACGAGGCGGTCGAGAGCGGCATCGGGATCGTTCTTCCGCTCCGCTGCCATCAAGGCCAGTGCCTGCTGGCGGAAGGGTGCAGGCCATGCCTCGACTGTGTCGCCGAAGCGGCGCCTGCATCGTTCAAATTCGTCCCGTGTCATGAGGACTTCCTTTCGCGGCCCACGGCCGCCATTGCCAAATGATCCCTGAGCGCGCGCCGTCCGCGGACAAGCAATTGCTCGGCCGAGCCGACGCTGCTGCCCATCACCTCGGCGATCGCCGCGATGTCGAGGTCGCCGACGGCCCTGAGCAGCACCGCCATGCGCTGCCGTTCCGGCAGGCGCGAGAGCCCGTCGCGCACGATCGCCAGTTCCTGCCGCGCCGCGGTCGTCGCTTCGGCATCCGCCTCCGGCGAAGCGACTTCGTCCCTTACGTCGTCCAGCCCGATGAAACTGCGTAGCGCCCTGCGTCGACGCTGGTCGATGCAACGGTTGGCAGGTGATCCGGTAGAGCCAGGTTGAAGCCCGCCCTCTGACCGGATCGAATCGCGCGGCCTGTTTCCAGACGGTCACGAACACCTCCTGCACCACATCCTCGGCGTCGCCGGCATTGCCGAGATAGCGCGCGGCAAATATCCGCAGCCCACGGCCATGGCGGGCGATAAGCTCGGACAGCGCGCTTTGGCTGCCCGCGGCGATGCGCGCCAGAAGCTCATCGTCACCGCGGGGCTCCTCATGTCGCACGGCGGCGGGCATCCACGGACGAGACTGCTGGTTCGGCGAATCCGAAATTCGCATCGATCAGGAGGAGCACAGAAACGAATTTCGGATTCAAGTCCATCACACCAGATGTCCGCGCCGCCAGTGGCGGAAGCCATGGACCGTGTTGCCGTTCGGGCCGGTGAAGCTGCCGACCGAGCGGCCCCGGAACGGCCCGCGCGCCGACACCCGTTTCCCCGAAAAGGACTGCCCATTCGGCCCAGTCCCAGAATAGCTTCTGGCGCAGCGGTCAACAACGCCTCCCACGCATTTGGAACTCGACGTGTAGGTGCCGCCATTCGGACCGGTGCGGGTGGTCGAGCCGGTGTAGACGCTGCTGTCCTTGCCGACGCTGCGGCTGATCTCGCCACCATGCACGGTCGGTCGCTGCCATTCCTCGGCTGACGCCGGCGAAGCGGCCGACCAGACAAGCATCGCACCGAGGCAGAACATCGGAATCTTTACCGAAGACAACATGTCGTACTCCTTGTTTTGTAAAGGGAATGATCGCTGCCGATTATCAATTGGCGTGCTCGGCGATCAGCTTGCGGACCGAGGCGAGCTCGTCGGCCGAGAGCTTGCCGTCGCTGTCGCGGTCCGCGAGGTCGAACAAAGGCATGCTGCTGGCGAATTCCTGTTCTGACACCTTGCCATCGCCATTGGCGTCCATGCGCCGCCAGCGGCTGGCGAGCCGCGCCTGCGCGGTCTCGGCGCGGTCATTGATCGCCTGGCGGGCGCTTTCGATTTCCTTCTCGTCGATGACGCCATCGTCATTGCCATCAAGCCGCTTGAACAGGCGCTGGCGGGCGGCTGTCATCTCATCCTTGGAGATGGCGCCGTCGTCATTGGTATCGATCCGTTGCAGGATGCGCTGGCCCGGCATGTCCTGAGCCTGAGCCGCGCACAGCGGCGAGAGCCCGATAAGCAAGGCCGCTATCAGTACTGAGCGTTTCATGATCATGTCCTTTCATTGTCAGGCCGCGGGCGGCCACTGCAGCCCGATACGCAGCGAGAGCTCGGCTCCTACGCTCGACGCCCAAGATTCTTTGCTGCCTCGAATTCTCTATCGCGGCGGGGATAGGCAGCGGCGCCGACCGCACTTTGAAAAAAGTCATCTTCGCGTTGCGTAGGAGCACAAAAGGCGCTGCGTAGAAGCCTCTGCAAGGACGGTCCGCGGCGGACCATCCGACCCCAATGCGGAGATCAATATGAACAAGATCGTCATGGCCTTTGCCGGCCTGCTGCTTGGCGCGGGAAGCGCCTGTGCGGCGGACGGCAGTGCCAGGGAACTCTTCCGGCGCGTGGACACCAACGGCGACCGCAAGCTCGAATTCAGCGAAATCCAGGCCGCGCGAGCGCAGATGTTCGACCGGATGGATGCCAACCACAATGGTTTGCTCGACGCGGGCGAAGTGCGCGCGGCAGTGGAACAGGTGAAGTCGAAGCGCGACATCCAGGCCGCCCAATTCGGCGGCTTCCAGGCCCAGGCCGACCGCATCGACCGCAATGGCGACGGCAAGATTTCGCGCGCCGAGTTCGCCGCCTTCATCCCTGACCGGTTGCTGCAGGCGGACACGAATGGCGATGGCGCGCTTTCTATCTCCGAACTGCGTGCGCTCCGACGTCAGTAATCCCCGAACCCTTCGACCCCATTCAACAGGAGTGAAAAGATGAAGCGGACAATCACAGCGTTTTGCGGTTTGATGATTGGCGCCACAGGGCTCGCCTCGCCGGCCGAGGCTTTGCCTGTCGTGCCGGCCTCTGCCCCGGCGTCGGTCGCCACAGCGCCGACGCCAGTCTGGTTTCGGCGCGGCTTCTACGTCGTTGGCGGCGGATACTACTATAATGGGTATCGCGGCTATGCCCGCGTGCGGCCAGGCTACCGCTACTATAATGGCTACTGGTTCCCGGCAGCCGCCTTTGCCGCCGGCGTCGCGGCGGTGACTGTCGCACCGGTAGCGCCAAGTCCGGCCGTCCGATTGGAAGCAGCGCATGTGCGCTGGTGCTACGAGCGCTACGTCTCCTACCGCGCCTGGGACAACAGCTACCAGCCCTATAACGGTCCTCGCCAACAATGTTGGTCGCCTTATAGTTGAAGGCTCTTCGCTGAGGGCCTCCAACCCTTTCAAGGCAGCATAGGGGATGACCATGATCGACAACCGCTCGATGCCCACGAGCACGGTCATACCGGTGCTTTCGTATCGCGATGTCGAGACGGCCAGCCATTGGCTTTGTGAGGCCTTCGGCTTTGAAATACGGCTGGTGATCGGCAATCATCGTGCCCAGCTCGGCTTCGGAGACGGCACCGTCGTTGTCACAGAATTGAAGTCTGGCGGACTGACGGGGACAGGTGGTCCATTCGCAGTGATGGTACGCGTCGAGGATGTCGACGGGCACCACAGGCGAGCCGCGCGGCATGGCGCAGCTATTCTCAGCGGGCCAACGAGCCATCCCTATGGCGAGCGTCAGTATTCCTGCCGTGACCTCGACGGCCACAATTGGACCTTTTCGCAGTCGATCGCTGATGTAGTGCCCGAGGACTGGGGTGGCATCGTCATGGAAAGCTCAAACGGTCGTGATCTGGAGAGCTGACACCGACTTGCTGCAGCGACAGCCCATCAGCTTTTGGATTGCGACGCCGTTACGACTTGCTCAACGGCTAAGACCAACCTCATCGTGCAAGCGACTGCAGCTTGATGACCGTCTCCGATTTCCGCCACCGGGAGAAGCATTCACGAAACCAGGCGCCTTCCTCCGTTGGCGTGATGTCGGCGCTCGCGTATTGCGATCAATGCGTAATCTGGGACGATCTCGACCCAGAAGGCTTACGCCACCGCGGTACTAGCGCCGGAGCACCACGCCAACGCTAAGCTGGATGCCGCAATCGATGTTTCCCGGTCGGAAGCTGCCGATCTGCTCCGGCCCCAAACCAGCCGTGCTCGTTTGCGGGTTCATCGACTCTTTGTGGATGAAAGAGACACCGCGCGCATGGAAAACTAGTCCTCCTCCCATCCTTAGGTTCGCCAGACCATACGAGAGAATACGATGGAAATGGGCTGGCGAACCATTCGCTAACGTATGGATTGCCCACAGGAAACGTTGACCCTGGCCGATCCCATATCAATCGATGGCGGTTTGGTGCGTAGCACCTTTTTTTGCCAGTTTCTGGCCGACATTCTCGGACGGGAAATCATATGCTCCCAAATAGATGAATTGACTGCCCTGGGGTGCGCGACGCTTGCAAACGACCAGGTCAGAAAAATCCCGATGAAGATTGCGGCCGGGGTCGTGGCGCGGTTCTTCCCCGCCGCTATCGCGCGCGATGATCTAAGGGCTAGGCACAAGGACGCGATTGGCAGGGCGCGAGGTTGGCGCTGAGCAACGAGGAATACTGGTGCGCGACTGCCTTGGCTCGAGATCAACAGGGGTATGGACCATCCCGATTGGAGGGTCGTGATTAATGCACTGACTGCAAACCAGCCAATCGGCAATTTGAGATTCGGATCGTCCCCGAATCAGAGTGAGGCCAGCGATCGGCCCCAGCGCCGGTCGTTCAGCGTCGAGTGCAGTCGCATCCGCTTCCAGGCGCCGAACTTGTAGAAATCGAAATCAATGTCGGAGATAGCCGTCTGGATCATGGCCCAAAGCGACCATTTGAAATCGCCAAGCATCCGATAGACGAACATGCGCGCCTGAACGGCCGGCTCCACCCGGCCGAAATAGGCTTCGATGGCTTCGTTGTTCATACAATCATCGAAGAACATTTCCGAGCACCACGTTGCCAAATCGTAGCAACGGTCGTTGTTGGAAGCGTATTCGAAATCAACGATCATAATACGGCCGTCGCTGGTTGACAGGAAGTTGGCGGGGGCGGGATCGTTGTAGCAAGGCACGAGATCGATCCCCGCGGCTTCGAGCGCAGTACGCGCTGCCCGATATTGTGCGTGGATCGAAGGAAAGCCGAGGGGCAGCTCCCCTCCCAACTCGGCCAGTTGCTCGAGATGCTCCTCGATCATGTCGAAGACGGTCTTTGTGAGACCGAGAAGGGGGGAGTCGTTGAACGAGCGGTAAAGCGCGATTGTGCTCTCCCTGATGCCGGCCGCGTGAAAATCCCTGGTAACGCATGTGCGGGAATTCTCGACGAAATCGTAGATTTCTATGCCCTCGTCTTTCAGATAGTCGAAGCATCGGGGCCCGATGCCGAGCAGGTAGGCTCGCTGGCCCGCTTCCAGGGACGCGGCGCGATCGATGAAGCGCTCCGTGCCCGGGCCAGGCAACTTGACAAAAAAGGAGCCGCGTTCGCCGGCCACGCTGACACGCCAGTTGGAGTTGCTGAAGCCGCCGAACATCGGCCGGTAGCGAATGGCCTTGCCTTGCCAGGCGATGACCTTGGATAATGCTGCCTCGAGTTGGCGCTCGGCGAGGGTGTTGCCTTCGCCCAGGCTTTTTTCAACGGCGGACATTCAAAGCCACCCGGCACGAGGGTCGAGATCGACGCCGGCCAATGTGGTCCGGCACCGGATCAGGCGCCAACATGCATAGCGGAAGAATTCGACATCCTTCCTTGCGGAGACGGCGTCCATGACCAGTCCCCACATGGTCCACGCCAGGTCATCGGCAACCGCATAGAGCTTGGCGCGGCGAAGGCTTTCAAGCCGCGCGCGGCCCTCGAACATTTCAAGAGCAGGCAGCATCTCTTCTTCAGGCCCGAAGGCTTCGTTCATCAGGATACCAAACTCGAAGTAGGGGTCGACATTGCGCGCCTCGTCGAAATCCACGAGTTGGATATTGCCGTGAGTGTCGATCAGGATGTTGGAGGCGAGGCCATCGGCATGAGCCGGAACGGTGTCCACGCCGGCAGCCTCGATCATGCGCTCGATACGGAACACATCGTCCTGCAAGACAGTTAGTTCACTCGGCGCACCGCTCGTGTTGCGTGCGATTTCCGCCTGAAGGATTCTGATCCTGTCGAAGACAGACCAGGTACGCGTCAGGCGAGGGCCGGAATGGATCCTGCGCTTGATGGCAAGCACGGCATCCATGACGTCTGCGTTGCGCAAGTCATTGACGCGTGCTGTCCTCCATCCGTCCAGAAAGTCCATCAGCGCGATGCCGCGCACGGCGTCCGAAACCAGGATGTCGGGCGCGCAGCCGAGTATCGCCGCCTTCCGCTGGGCGTCGAAAGAAGCAGCCGTATCGATATAACGACGCTGATCGGGATGAATGACTTTCAGCAGCAGGGAAGGGCGTTGGCCTTCCATTGATAGTTCGAGCCGCGTGCTGTCGATGCCGCGATGCGTAGGCACAAGGAGACCAGGCGCGCCCGCCTCCGCCGCGACTTTTATCCGGGCTGCGCTCCATGTCTGACGGTCCAGGCGCGATGTCGCCGCGCGATCGACAAGGCCATCCCAATCCTTCGCGAGAATCGCAGAAAGTGCATTCGTCGCGGCAGTGCCGGCGACTTCCGTTAAGTCTTTGCGGGGCGTCGAGCCCTTTTCCGCCAAAGCCATTTCCGTCAGGTAAGATTGTCTCGCGCACTGTTCGAACGATGCCGCTGCCGGTCCGGCCAACGGCGCCGACAGGGCCAAGCCGATGCTATCGCTCCGGTGTCTTGTGTAAAGAAAAGATTTGGAGGCAGGCAGGTTTTGGAATGCGCGCCTTGGCTAGACCCTGATGAGGTCGACGCCCAGTTCGTCGAAACGTTGCACGAACTCCTCGCCCACGCCCTTAGTCGTAATGACGTGATGCGCATCGCCAAGGCCGAAGGCGCGCACGGAGCCGAAGCGTCCGAACTTCGATGCGTCGGCCACCATGATGGTGGTGGAAGCCTGTAGTCTGGCGGCATCGTGCAGTGCGACCTCGTCCTCGCCGAAGCCCATGAAGCCGTGGTCGTAGTGAACAGCGCTGACGCCCATCAGCGCCAGATCGAAACGATGGCCATTGAGCGCGGTGATGGTCGCGTGGCCGAAGGTCGCCTGGTACTCCGGCACCATCGGGCCGCCGAGCACGCGAACGCTGGTACCCCAGCCATGCGAAAAGAAGTGCGCCGCGACGGCAATGGAATTTGTGAAGATGGTCAGGTCCTGATGCTTGTGCAACTGCTTCACGCAGGCGAGCGTCGTCGTGCCGGAACTGACGAATATCTTCATCCCGTCGCGAACGAGGCTAGCAGCCTTCTCCGCGATCCGGTTCTTTTCCGGCGCGTTGACCTTGTTTCGTTCGACGAAGGGCTTGTCGGCCTCGTTGGGCGTGATGACCGCACCGCCATAGACTCTTCGGGCGAAGCCGTTGACTTCAAGGATGCGCAGGTCGCGCCTGATGGATTCAGGACTGACCTCAAGACGCTCCGCTAAGGCATTGACGCTCGCGCGTTCGTTGGCTCGCAGGATTTCAAGAATCTTTTCCTGCCGGAATTCTGAAAATCTCATGGACTCATTCTACCGCCGGCCGCTGGGGCAGCCCATCTGCGTTCCCTGACATGAGCGGCTTCAACAGCCTTGGGCTAATGGCTTCCGCGACCAAGTCAAGCCTCCCGTTTCCGGCATGATAAGTTCAGGCCGATGATCCGTCAATTCGGCAAAAATTCATAAAACATCCAAATCGTTCAGCCATAGCATGCATCAGGCTGAGTTTGGAAAGAAATTTCACCTTTAAAATCAACGGTTATATCAAATCTGACTGACTCTAAGCGGCCTCAATGTCATCCGATTTACGAATCTGTGCGCTTGCAGAGCGGTTTGGCTTGACTCTGAATGGTGCGACTATAATGATGTTTTTGACCGATTTGTTGATTCTGGCTTTGGCGGACGAATCGGTTGCGCGACGAGCCCTTCAAGGCGCCCTTCCGGGCGCCGCGATTGGAATCGCCGAGTGTGGCTGCGACGCCGCGCATTTCCTGCACATCCAGAGATGGATGGAGTGTTTCGGACCGGCGGTGGAGGCTGGGACTGTGATCGGCTTGGCAATTGATAACGAAGTCGCGCGTTCCAGCAAGGCGCGCATGCAAGCAAAGGGGAACATCAATGGTTACGCGTAGAGATCTTATTGTAGGGGCTGGTGCGCTTGGCGTGGCGGGCATGGTCGGCGGCATGCCGGTGCCAGTGCGCGCTGACGGCAAGAAAAGTGTCGTGCTTGCCTCGATGGGGCCGGTTACCGGCAACTGGGACCCGACCTCCCACACCACGCTCGGGCAGGGCAATTTCGAGAAGTTCGTGTTCAATGCGCTGACCAGGGCCCCGATGCGTGACGGCGAGGCGGACCTTCTGGAGCCGGCGCTGGCCGAAAGCTGGTCCCTGATCGACACGAACACGATCGAGTTCAAGCTGCGCGATGGTGTGAAATTCCACGATGGCAAGGAATTCGGCGCCGAGGATGTGAAGGCCACCTACGAATACTCTTCCGATCCGAAGCGCCCGGCCGCCTCATTCTGTCCTGGCAAGGTTGATGTCGAAGTCGTCGACCGCCTCACGGTTCGACTGCACACCGGGAAGTACGGCTATCCGGCTTCCGCCTGGTGGTTCATCTCGAGTGTGATACCGGTTCTGTCGGCCAAGGATGTCGCCGATCCCAAGAGCCTGGAAAAGCGCCCGAACGGCACCAACGCGTTCAAATATGTTGCCACCAACGGCGACCAGAACGTGCTGGCCGCCAATGACGATTATTTCGGCGGCCGTCCGAAAGTCGATGAGGTGATCTACGCCTACGTGCCCGACGCCAATACACGTGTCCTAGGCTTGCTCAACGGCCAGTATCATATCGCCGAGCGCCTCGAGCCAGAGCAGTACGCCTCGCTTCAGGGCAACCCCAAGGTCGTCACCCGCAAGGGCCTGACGACAGAGAACAAGTATCTGCACTTCCGCTGCAACAAGCCGCCATTCGATGATCCTCGCATCCGCCTCGCGGCATGCCATTCGATCGACCGCAAGCAGATCCTGGAACTCATGGGTGACGCGGCGCTGCCCACCAGCTGCTACATCTCGCCAATGAAGTTCGGCTTCAAGGATATCGAGGGTTATCCCGACTACAATCCGGAGGAGGCGCAGCGCCTGCTCGCGGAAGCCGGCTTCCCGAAAGGCGAAGGCCTGCCGCAGCTCGAATACATCACGTCGATCGGCTTCTATCCGAAGACGAAGGAATATGGCGAGCTGATCACCGCCATGCTCCAGGAGCAGGGCTTCAATGTCCAGCTTACCGTCCTTGAGCCGGCCGCATGGGAAGTCGCCATCTATCGGCGAGCGGACGGACAGGGTCAGGGCCATATGTGCGACGTGGGCTGGATGACGCCCTCGCCGGAGCCGGACCTTGTGCTGCGGCCGAACTGGCATTCGAGTGCCGCGCTCATCAGCGGCATTAACGATCCCGAGATCGATGCGGCGCTCGACAAGGAGCGCAAGGCACCCAATCCGGAAGAGCGCCTGAAGATTCTTACCGAGGAAACCTTCCCGACGATGGCGAAGAAGGTTCCGAGCTTCTCGTTATTCTCTGCGCTCACCTTCCATGGCGCATCCAAGAGCCTTGAGGGCGCCGTCTACCTCCCTTACGGGCCGATCGACTTGTCCAAAGCCGATCTGGTCTGACGCAAGGAACAGGCGGCGCCGGATTCTTACCGGCCGACGCCGCCACTCTCCCCGCACGAGACGGACTCCATGCTGTTTGCCATAGATTTTCTCATCCGCCGCCTGGCCCAGGGCGCGATCATCGTCGTTGCCATCGCGCTGCTGATCTTCACGTTGCTGCGTGTCGTGCCCGGAGATCCCGTGCGGCTCATGCTGGGGCCGATGGTGTCGCCCTCGGTCGCGGAGCAAACCGCCAAGGATCTTGGATTGCGCGACCCGATAATCGTTCAGTTCGGTCGCTATATGGGACACGTTCTGCAAGGCGATTTCGGACGCTCCTTCGTGCGAAGCGCTCAAGGCGGCAGCACTGGCGGTTCTCGCGGTGAATCGACTTTCGATGCGAGCAATCGAGCGTCTGTGATCGGGCTTATCGTCACGACCTTGCCCTACAGCCTCCTGCTGGCCGGCCTCGCTTTTCTGATCTCGCTGGCTGTCGCCTTGCCGCTCGGTGTCTGGGCCGGGCTCAATGCCGGGAGATGGCCGGATCGCTTCGCGCTCTATCTGAGCTCAGTGCTGGTTTCATTGCCCAATGTCTGGCTTGGACTTGTGTTCATTTTCCTGCTGTCAGCCAAAACCGGATGGCTTCCCGCGATCGGTTATCAGAACTGGACCTATGCCATACTGCCGGCGCTGGTCCTCGCGGTTGAACTCATTCCGGTGATCGTGCGCTCCCTGTCGGTGTCCGTGTCGTCGAACCTCCTCGATCCCTATGTGTCCGTAGGTCAGATACGCGGCCTGACGCGTGCGCGGATGATCGCCGCGCATGTGCTGCGCAACTCATCCATTCCGTTGCTCAACCTTCTCGGCATTCAGGCGGTGGGTCTGATCCTCGGTGGTCTCTTCGTCATCGAGTATCTCTTCAACTATCCAGGCATCGGTCTGCTGATGATCAATGCAGTGTTCCAGCGCGACTTTCCCATCATCCAGGCGATCGCAATCTTCTCCTGCGTCGCGCTCGTACTTGTGAACATATTGGTCGATTTCGCCTCGACCACGATAGACAGAAGGCTGCAGTACTGATGTCGGAGCAAGCCATCGTCGAAACCACTGCCAGCCAGCCGGCGAAGTCGCGCAGCCTGGGCGCCAGCATTTTCCTGAATGCCGCGAGGACGGCGGAGTTCAGGATGGGTGCGGTGATATTCCTCGGCCTCCTGCTACTGTCGGTCGTCGCGCCCACATTGCTCGGGCTTTCGGCGACAAAGTTCAGCGTGGGGCTGAAATTCTCACCGCCCTTCCCGGAGCAAGGCTGGGTCTGGCCGCATATGTTTGGCACAGATCAGCTCGGCCGCGATCTTCTGGCACGTTCGCTGATAGGGCTGCGGAACGCATTGATGATCGGCATTGCCAGCGTCATCGGCATGTTCGTCATAGGTTCGGCGATCGGAATGCTGGCGGGCTATGCCGGCGGCTGGACCAGTCTCATCCTGATGCGCATCACCGACGCGCAGATGTCCATCCCAGTCATCATTCTGGCAATCACGATCCTCGGCGTGACACGGCCGACACCGATGTCGGTGATTCTGGTGTTCATCCTCGCTGGCTGGCCGGGCTACGCCCGCATAGCGCGCAGCGTCACCATGTCGGAACGGCGAAAGGAATATGTGCGCGCTGCCAAGATACTGGGCGCCTCGGACCTGCGCATTTTGCTTGTGCACATCGCGCCCAACACTTTGCCGCCTATAGCTTTCGTGGCCGTGCTCGACGTCGCGCGCATGATGATATTCGAGGCGATCCTGGGGTTTATAGGCATCGGCATCCAGCCGCCTACGCCGACCTTCGGCACCATAATCGCCGACGGCACGAAATATCTCATGAATGCCTGGTGGATCACCACCATACCCGGCCTGCTGCTGGCAGCGTCGCTGTGCGGCATCAACCTGATGGGTGGCGCTCTCGAACGCTCCCGTAACAAATTCCTGCAGGGGGTTCTATGAGCGCGGAAAGTGCCAAAATCCTCGAGGTCTCGGACCTCTCGATCGATCTCGCCACGGCTGCCGGTGCTCGGCGCGCGATCCTGCGCAACGTCGATCTTTCGGTCTCGAAGAACGAAGTCCTGGGCATCATCGGCGAAAGCGGCTCCGGCAAAACGGTCCTGTCGCGCGCACTGGTGAACTGGATAAGCCCACCGCTTCTGCCGACGGGTGGAAGTATCGCCTACCGTGGGCGCAATCTGTTCGGCCTTCCGCCCGCCGAGATGCAGAAGCTGCGCGGCCGCAAGGTAGCCTACATCGGCTCGGACCCAGGCAGCGCGCTCGATCCCACCATTCCGGTCGGCCAGCAGATCATAGAGAAGCTTCGCGCCGTTGAGCCTGGTATCTCGACCGCCGACGCGAGGGCCCGCGTATTGCGGGTGCTGGATGCGGTGCGCATTCCCTCGCCGGCGCAGCGCTTCCACGAATTTCCGTTCCAGTTCAGCGGCGGCATGATGCAGCGTGTACTGATCGTCGACGCGCTCGTCACGAATCCGGACTTGCTGGTGGCGGACAACATCACGCAGCCGCTCGACGTGACAGTGGCGGCCCAGATCCTGCGCCTCCTGCGCGATCTGCAGCGCGACTTCTCGACAGCGATCATATTCGTCTCCTCGGCGCTCGGGGTGCTGAACGAGATTGCGGACAACATTCTGGTGCTGGCCGATGGCCGGGTGGTCGAATGTCGTGACACGCGCAGCCTCATCGAGAAGCCGGACCACAGCTACACCCGCAATCTCATCGGGAGCCTGCCTCGCATATGGAATGCCCAACCGACGGCGGCCGCGCCGGAAGAAGCTGTGGACGACAAGCGCGAAGTCATCCTCTCGGTACGTGACGTCTATCGCTCCTACTCCACCAAGGATCGCCAGAGGCTGTTCGCGCATCGCGTGGTGCAGGCCGTACGCGGCGTCTCGTTCGACGTCTACAAGGGTGACAATCTCGGCATCGTGGGCGAATCCGGCTGCGGGAAATCGACGTTGTCGCGGCTGCTCAGCCGCCTCGAGGCTCCGAACAAGGGACAGATACTGTTCAAGGGACAAGACATCGCCCGTCTGGGCGGCCGCAAGCTGATGGACTTGCGCCACAGATTCCAACTGCTGCTTCAGGACCCCTACAACGCCATCCCGCCACACCTGAGCATCGGTCGCACAATCGCTGAGCCGCTGCGTATCCATGGCGGGTTGGCCGCGAAGGAGATCAGGGAACGCGTGGCGGCGACGATGAACGAGGTTGGCCTGCGGTCCGACCTTACGGACAGATTGCCGGTTGGCCTCAGCGCCGGTCAGCGCCAACGTGTCAATATCGCGCGCGCCATGGTGCTGGAGCCGGAACTGCTCATTCTCGACGAGACCTTGTCCGCGCTCGATCAGGTCGAGCAGGGCAAGTTGCTGGACCTGTTCGAGGGGCTGCAGAACCGGCACGGCATCACTTATGTCTATATCTCCCACGATCTGAGCATGGTTCGCCGCGTCTGCAACCGCGTAGCCGTCATGTATCTCGGGCGCGTGGCGGAACTTGCCGGCAACAGGGCCACGTTTTTCGATCCCGCGCACCCCTATACGCGGGCATTGCTCAGCGCGGTGCCAGCCATTGAGCACAAGCCTTACGATACCGGGACCTACCTGCTGGAAGGCGAACCGCCCGATCCGATCGACATCCCTCCGGGCTGCAGTTTCCGCACACGCTGCCCCTTCGCCTTCGCGCGTTGCGTGAGCGAGGACCCCAAGCTGATGAAGCGCAGCGGCGACGACTATGCTGCCTGCCATCTTGTCACCGCCGGAGCCGCCGCACCGGTGAGGATGCCCGCCGTGGATGTGAGGGCATCGTGAGGATAGCTAGATTTCCAACCGCGTCCGGCAGCGCGATGCGGCTTGCAGCGCCCGCCTCAAATTTCTGATGAGCACGTCCACTATGGAATTCGATTACATTGTCGTAGGGTCTGGCAGCGCCGGCTCACCGCTCGCAGCGCGTCTCGTCGAAAAGGGCGCGAGTGTCCTTCTCCTCGAGGCGGGCAAAAGCGAAAAGCTGCATCTGACACGCGTGCCGGCCGCGCTGATGCATACGATCGGCAACGTCCGCTACGACTGGAATTACGTGACCGAGCCGGATCCCAGTCGCAATGGTCTGCAGGAATCATGGCCACGGGGGCGCGTTCCGGGCGGATCCTCGGCCATCAACGGCATGATCTTCATTCGCGGCGCCGCGGCCGACTACGACGCCTGGGAGGCGATGGGCAACAAGGGATGGGGATGGAATTCGGTGCTTCCCTATTTCCGCAAGATGGAGACCGCCGATAACGACAAGGATAATGCCTATCGCGGCGGCATGGGACCTCTCCGGGTGTCGGCCTTACGCTGGAAGCACCCGATATCGGCCAAGTTCATCGACAGCTTCGTCAATGCGGGCGTCCCCCTGAACCCCGATCTCAACGGAAGATCCCACGAGGGTGTCGCCTGGAATCAGGGCTCCACCAGAGGCGGCGTTCGTCACTCGGCATTCGACGCCTTCATCCTGCCTCGCCTCGGTGACGCCAAGCTCACATTCCTGGACGATGCGTTGGTCGAGCGCATCGTACTGGAAGGCAAACGGGCTACCGGCGTCGACATTCTGCGCGGCAGCCAGAAGGTACGAGCCACGGCACGGCGCGGCGTGGTCTTGTCGGCCGGATCCATCAACTCGCCGCAGATACTGATGCTCTCTGGCATCGGCGATCCGGACCAACTGACCCCCCATGGGATTGGCGTGCGGATCGCAAGTCCCGAGGTCGGCCGCAACCTGATGGAACATCCGGGCCTCTATGTCCGTGCGGAGATGAATGTCAAGACGGGGAATGCCTATGCATCGCCGATCGGACGGGCAAAAGCATTCGCCGAATGGATTCTCTCGCGCAATGGTGTGTTGAGCGTGCCCACCGCCCAGGTGCTCGCCTTCCTGAAATCGACGCCGGATAGGGAGATACCGGACCTCCAGTTCCATCTCTTCCCCTTCGGATACTTCAACGACAACGGCCGTTTGCACGTGCCGACGCGCAACCTTGTTACCATCCTGGCCAACGTCAACTATCCCAAGAGCACCGGCCACCTCGAGCTTCGTTCCAGCGATCCGCGACAGCCGGTGGCGATCTATCCGCGCCTGCTCGACCATCCAGACGACGTTGCCTGCGTGCTGCGCGGCTTGGATTGGATACGCAGGCTCGCTTCGACGCCCCCGTTCGGCAGCCATGTGCGCGAGCTCATCGACGTGCCGGCTGAAGGCGCGGGGCCTGCCGCGGACGAAGCCTATGCGCGCAAGGCCACGGTGCCGTTCCTGCATCCGGTGGGCACTTGCCGGATGGGATCGGACGAAAACGCGGTCGTCAGCCCGGAGCTTCGCGTACACGGCACCGAAGGGCTCTGGGTCGCGGATGCCTCGATCTTCCCGCGTCATATCGCCGGCAACACCAACGCGACGGCGATCATGATCGGCGAGCGTGCGGCCGACCTCATCCATCCGTAGCGGAGAACTAGTTTATCATGACGCGGAATTTCACGCAGAACTTCGTCGGCGGCAGGCGCGTGGATCCCCTGGGCGCCGATTTCATCGAGGTCCGCTCGCCCTACGACGGAAGCCAGGTCGGCGCGGTGCCGCTGGCAGCGCAGGCCGACGTGGATCTTGCGGTCGCGACGGCGCGCAAGGCATTCGACGAGGGCGCTTGGCCGCGCATGCCGGTGGTCGACCGTATTGCTGTTATCCGCAGGTTCGCGGAATTCTACGAGACCCGCTCCGACGAGTTCGCCGGTTTGGTGACGGCGGAGATGGGCGCGCCGGCCTGGTTTGCCAAAGCCATCCAGACCCTCATTCGTGATCAGGGCCAAGCCTATGTCGTTGCCGCCGAGGGGTATCCTTGGGAAGTGCATCGCGCTGGCTATCCCCGGGGCAACGCAGTTTGGGTCCGTGACCCGGTAGGCGTGGTCGCCGCTGTCATCCCGTGGAACGCGCCACATCAGGTCGCTCTGGCGAAGCTCTTTCCGGCCCTGCTCGCCGGCTGCACGGTGATCCTGAAGCTGGCGCCGGAAACCGCGATTGACGGCCAGTATCTGGGCGAGTTGTTCAGTGAGGCGGGACTGCCGGAGGGTGTCCTGAGCATCCTGGTCGCTCACCGGGAGGTAAGCGAATATCTGGTGACGCATCCGGGCGTGGACAAGATCGGCTTCACCGGCTCCACTGCTGCCGGCGGCCGCATCGCCAGCCTGGCGGGCGCACAACTGAAGCGCGTCAGCCTCGAGCTCGGTGGCAAATCCGCGGCAATCGTGCTGGACGATGCTGATATCGGCCAGACAGTCGATGCGCTCCGCTATCGTTCCTTTCCCAACAATGGGCAGGTCTGCGTCGCGCAAACGCGTATCCTCGTGCCGCGCCGGCGCCACGATGCCTTTGTCGACGCGCTTGTGGACAATGTCTCTGGCATGACGATTGGCGATCCGGCGGATCCTGAGACTTTTCTGGGGCCGCTCGTGGCGGAACGCCAGCGTCAGCGTGTGCTCGACTTCATCGCTGCGGGCATCGAAAGCGGAGCCGATCTTGCCGCCGGAGGGCTGGGGATGCCGGAAGGCATCAATCACGGCGCCTTCGTCAAGCCCACGATTTTTGCCAATGTCAATAACGCCTCGCGCATCGCTCAGGAGGAAATCTTCGGCCCGGTCGTGTGCGTCATTCCCTACGACGGCGTGGACGATGCCGTTCGGCTCGCGAACGACTCTATCTATGGCCTGTCGGGTTCGGTGTGGACCTCGGATCCTGATCGAGGATTGGAGGTCGCGCGTCGCATCCGAACCGGCGGCGTGACCGTCAACAACGCGGCCTCCGATCTCCTGTCGCCATTCGGCGGCTTCAAGCGCAGTGGGATCGGACGCGAATTCGGTCCCGAGGCGATCAACCACTACATCGAACACAAGACCGTAGCTGTCTGAGCGGGGACGACATGAGCAATAGTCCTGCCGTCTGGGGGCACGTTGAGGCATTGGCCAGGCGCTTTGTTGAGCTGAGCGACAGGGTGTGGGGAACGCCCGAACTCAACTATCAGGAACACCGCTCGTCACAGGAGCACGCGCGCATGCTGCGGGAGCAGGGTTTTCGGGTCGAGACGGGGCTCGCCGGAATGCCGACCGCAGTCATGGGAGAATCGGGGGAGGGCGGATCGGTAATAGCCTTCCTCGGAGAGTTCGATGCGCTGCCGGAACTCAGCCAGGAGGCTGGCGCGGCGGAACATCGGCCTCTCGCAGGAAACGGGCCAGGCCATGGCTGCGGCCACAACCTTCTGGGGTCCGGTGCGATGCTCGCCGCCACGGCGGTGAAGGAATGGCTGGCCGCGGGCAACCTGCCCGGCCGCGTGCGCTACTATGGCTGTCCGGCAGAGGAAGGCGGGGCCGGCAAGGCCTTCATGGTTCGCGACGGCATTTTCGATGATGTGGATGCGGCGATCTCGTGGCATCCATTTGCATTCGCCGGCGTGATGGAGCCAGCAGCGCTGGCCTATGCCATTCTGGATTTTTCCTTCACGGGGCGCTCGGCTCATGCTGCTGGCTCACCGCACCTTGGGCGTAGCGCGCTCGATGCCGTCGAGCTGATGAGCGTTGGCTCGAACTACCTGCGCGAGCATATCCCCTCCGACTGCCGGCTTCACTATGCCTATCTCGACGCAGGTGGGCCGGCGCCCAACATCGTACAGGCTCAGGCGACGGTGCGTTACATCGTGCGATCGCCACGCGCCGGCGAAGTCGTGGCGCTTGTCGACCGTGTCAAGGGCATCGCCGATGGCGCTGCCCTGATGAGTGAGACCACAGTAAAGTCGCGCCTCGTGTGCGCCATGAACAGCTTGCTTGGGAATCGCGTGTTGGAGCGGGCTTTGGCCCGCAATTTCGAAATGCTCGGGCCACCGGAATTCGACGCGGAGGACGAGGCCTTCGCGCAACGGATACAGGCAAGTCTGACGCAGGATCATGTGCAGTCGGCATATGCGATGTTCGGGCTGGAGCCCGGCGCAACGGCATTGTGCGACCGCATCATTGGAGTCGGATCGAACGGCAAGCAGATGCTCGGATCGACTGATGTGGGAGACGTGAGTTGGAAGGTACCGACGGTCCAGGCTTATGGCGCCACTATGGCGATCGGGACGCCGCTTCACACCTGGCAGGTCACAGCCCAAGGCAAATCGCCTCATGCCCATAAGGGAATGGTGCATGTTTCGAAGGTGATGGCAGCCACCGGGGCGGATCTGCTGAGCGACGCTGCCGTGTTGATCGAGGCGAAGAAGGAGCACGCCTCCAGACTGGCGCGCGATCCTGTGGTGAACATTCTTCCGGCCGACCTTTCTCCGCCGCTTCTTGGCTGGAGCATGTCCGCTTAATCCGGATCATATCCTGTGGCGTGGAAGTAGTTTTGGCACTCACCCTGAGAGCAGCTCGACGATCGAACCGACTGCGCCCCACAGCGCCTTGATGAGTCGCGCTGCTTTGGAGCGCAGAAGCGCCGTGAGTTTTGAGAATGCGTTCTCGATTGCTTGTCGCGAACCAATGGTCAACGCTGGCGAGACACGAGAGTTTCTGAAATCGAAGCGCTCGCGGTCGAGGTAAAACGCCACATCAGGATGCGCATAGGTCAGGAAGAAGCCAGCCTTCCCATCTGTCAGCGCGGACAGGTTTGCTTCGATCCCGCCTCGATCCGGGATCAGCGAGCTTTGCAAGTCGGGTATTTCCGCCGCCAGCGCGCGAGGCCAGTTTGGGAAGAACGTGATGGTCAGCGTATGCAGAGCGGCAAGATAATGAGCAGGCCTCGCAGGGAGAGTTTCCGGGCGTCCCGGACCACGCTGTCCGAACTTGCAGCGCAACTGCCGGCACAGATCGCGTGCCGACCTTCGACAAGCGAAAGTCCAGCTTCAGCGCGGCCATGCCGCTCTCGGAATCGCCTGGATAGCGCTGCCCATCAGCACGCCAAGGCCGGACAGTTCGTCAGCCGTTGTTTGCCACTGATTTAACCGCGTCGCGCTGAGCTGGATGCAAGGTCAGCTTTCCCTCCAGACCATATCGAGACGGTCAACCCGCTTTCGTGACGAATGCGGCCGCGCTCATAACGCTATCATCAAAATGCATGACTACCTTCTTTGTGGTTAGAACTGAGGCACCGCTTTCAGAGAAACTAGTCGTCTTTTTGGTCCTTTGGTTCGCCAGACCATACGAGAGAATACGAAGGAAAAGGTTTGGCGAACCAGCTACTAACGTATTGTTTTCCCGTAGAAAACGATGACCCTCCGGGCCCACCATCGTCCTCTAGACCCCTTGTAAATCCTACAAACTGCTGTTTCCAAGCGCTTTCCGCCCTGTATGGTTCCAACATTGGCTCCAACATTTGGGTGGTTTTGGGTGGCAAAAGTCGCTGGTCTGATAAGAAAGAAGAGCGCCTATTTTTACGTGCGCAGGATATCCTTGTGTTGAAGCCGCTAACCGCGCGGCGGGAAGGGATCGTTGCCGTAAGAGTTCGAGTCGCGGATCTGCCCGTTGGGGCGATGGAACACCACCTCGCTGTGCTGGTTGATGGCGATGTCTCTTGCCGAGGCGACCGCACCGGCTTGGGTCGGATGAAGCGAAGTGGCGCGGTTATTGCCGGCGCCGAGCACCGCCCACTGACCGTCGCGAGGTACGACATGCTGATTTTTGCCCATGAAAGTCTCCGTTAAGGTTCGTTTGTCCGTCGGCAGGCAGCAGCGGTGCGCCATCATGTGCTCGGAAACGCTTTGGTGGCGCTGCCACAGGAGAATCGTCGCGAATTATCTGATCAGTCGTGGCGAGTCCGCGCCGCCGCGGCATCGGAGACGCGCAAGGTCGGGTGTGTGAGGCGGATGTTCGGCTTGCGCCGGGTTTTGTGCAGTCCTGCATTTGAATAGACGTGCTTTGCCTGCACCAGCCGCCCATCAGGGTGCGGAACTGAGGCAATTCATGAAACCTTGCTGGAAGCGCCGAGGCACTTCGGCCTCTGGCACGTTCCACGAATTGAAGAGACGCTTGCCTGCTTCGGGTCACTGCACGAGCATGCTCGCATCGGTGTGGAGGTCCGATCGACCAGCCGGGCATACTACCAACCGATGCTAGGGATAGCGTCCAAAAAAGCGCCTAAGTTCGAAGTGCTACTGCATCTCTCCACTTCCGGGACTATGTGAGAAGGATTCAATCTCCTCCAAGTCAATCCTGCCATCGCCGTTCTCGTCGACGACGTCAAATATCCTCCCGATCACATCCTGGATCTCGCTCTGCGAAAGTGCTCCATCGCCGTCGGCGTCCATTATCGCAAACATTATTTTCATCCTGGCCGCGTGCATCATGCGAGGCCCCATGCGATCAGGCTTTCGAGCTATCCTGTCCCCATCGTGCGGCCCTTGCCCTATGTCCCGGTGCCAATCTTGCCGATGCGGAGGCCTTTCTTCGGGGCCGCGATCTCCCTGCAGCTTGTCCTGTAACATCTCGTCCATCATCTGCCGCATCATCTCACGCGTCTGGTCTTCTGTCTGTTTGTTAGGGCCTGGCAGTGGTGTGGATCCAGACTGCTGCGGCGGCGGCTTAAGCTCCGGTGTCCCACTCGTCTGGGCCAGCGCCGGCAAGCTTAACATGACCAAAGCAGCGGCAGCTGCCGTCGTCCCACATTGTACTTTCATCGGATTCTCCTTCCTTGAATGGCCATGCCAAACTTCGGCATTCACGGCCAAACTTGCTCCTCAGACTTTGGTTCCGGATGCAAGCTGCACAATAGAAGCTCAAATCGTGAGGTTCGGCAGCTGAAGTACGATGCAGCGATGTCGAGCGACAACATCTTCGGTCATTTGATGGGCCGCCTCGCTCACGGCTGCGGGGTACTCACCGTTTGGCGGGCGCCGACGACGCAAACCGCCGCCGAACTGGAAGCGATTGCATCTTCACACGGCTGGACGCCCGAACCCGTGTTGAGGAACTGTCGGCTTCGGAGACTGTCAGTGGCGCGGCCATCAGACGATTTCCAGACTGCCGACCTTCGCTTGGGTGAGACGCGTAGAGGCTATCGAACGCGCAATCGAGGAACACAAACCACGGTGATCGTTGCTGCCGAAATGGTGAGATAGAGAATGCTCGCAGGCTGCTCCTAAAAAGATGATCGAACGCCGCTTGGAATGGAACATGCGCTCCCACCACTGCTTGGCGCTCCGCCGGCATGCATTGTAGAGCTTGGCACAACGGGAACCTGCGTTGCAGTCGAAAGTTCTTGATGATGGCAAATCGCCCGATCACGAGCGTGCTCACCTCAATTGGCACGTTGACCTCTCGGCCGGCAGCATTCCTGGTGCTGCTGGCTTACG
>NZ_VFWC01000025.1:0-33841 GCF_006442405.1 Mesorhizobium sp. B2-2-3
ACCAAGATCTACACCGATGCCAACGGCATGACGCTCTATACCTATGACAAGGACGAGAAGGGCAAGACCAACTGCTATGACAAATGCGCCACAAACTGGCCGCCGCTGAAGGCCGAGGCCGGCGCCAAAGCGGACGATGAATGGACCGTCGTCGACCGTACCGACGGCACCAAGATGTGGGCCTATGACGGCAAGCCCGTCTACACATTCATCAAGGACAAGAAGGCCGGCGATGTGTCGGGTGATGGCGTCGGCGGCGTCTGGCATATCGTCAAGGCCGACTAAGGCTGCCACCTTAACTTCGACGTTGCTGCCGGGCGTGCCTTCAACGCCTGGCAGTCCGCATCAGACGCGCTGGCGCGGCATTTGACTCGGTCCACAGGGTCGCCGGCGACCTCATCGGCGCCAATTTGAGCCGCTCCTCACCGCTCCAGCCATTTGTTTTAGTTAGCCCTCAACAATGTGATCTTCTCCATACACTCTTAGAGTGTATTGCTGCCGGCACTCTTGCAATTTGGCCGCTTCCCCTTGACCGGATGCAAAAGCGCGGCCATGTGAGCGACGAACAGAACCGAGATTTCGTCGCGCGCAGCGGAATTCTTCTGCCGCATCACAGCTGATATGAGCCCTCATGGACGTCGTCGTCGTCGAATCGCCGGCCAAGGCGAAGACAATCAACAAATACCTCGGCAAGAACTACAAGGTTCTGGCCTCGTTCGGCCATGTCCGTGATTTGCCGGCCAAGGACGGCTCGGTGCGACCGGACGAGGATTTCGCCATGTCTTGGGCGGTCGACACGGCATCCGGCAAGCGCCTCGCCGACATCGCCAAGGCGGTCAAGGACGCCGACGGCCTGATCCTCGCCACCGACCCGGACCGCGAGGGCGAGGCCATTTCCTGGCACGTTCTGGAAGTCTTGCGGCAGAAGCGCGCGCTGAAGGACAAGCCGGTCAGCCGCGTCGTCTTCAACGCCATCACCAAGAGCTCGGTGCTCGAGGCGATGGCCAATCCGCGCCAGATCGATGCGCCGCTGGTCGACGCCTATCTCGCCCGCCGGGCGCTCGACTATCTCGTCGGCTTCACTCTTTCGCCGGTACTGTGGCGCAAGCTCCCCGGAGCCCGTTCCGCCGGCCGCGTGCAGTCGGTCGCCTTGCGGCTGGTCTGCGACCGCGAATCCGAGATCGAACGCTTCATCCGCGAGGAATACTGGCAGATCGCTGCCATCCTCGGCACGCCGCGCAACGAGAACTTCGAGGCGCGCCTGACCGCTTTCGAGCGCAAGAAGTTGCAGAAGCTCGACATCGCCAACAAGGCGCAGGCCGACGACATCAAGGCCATGCTCGAGGGCGCGGCCTTCAAGGCGCTGTCCGTCGAAGCAAAACCCACCAAGCGCAATCCGGGCCCGCCCTTCACCACCTCGACATTGCAGCAGGCCGCCTCGTCGGGCCTCGGCTTTTCGGCCAACCGCACGATGCAGGTGGCGCAGCGCCTCTATGAAGGAATGGAGATCGGCGGCGAAACCACCGGCCTGATCACCTATATGCGAACCGACGGCGTGCAGATGGCGCCCGAGGCGATCTCGGCCGCACGCGATGCCATCGCCAAGGAATTCGGCCCGAAATACCTGCCGGAAAAGCCGCGCCTGTACACGACCAAGGCCAAGAACGCCCAGGAAGCGCACGAAGCGATCCGCCCGACCGACTTCATGCGCACGCCGGCATCGGTTAGGCAATATCTCGATGCCGACCAGATGCGGCTCTACGAATTGATCTGGAAGCGCGCCATCGCCAGCCAGATGCAGCCGGCGGAGATCGAACGCACCACGGTCGAGATCGAGGCGGTCAACGGTGCTCGCACGGCCGAGTTGCGCGCCGTCGGTTCGGTCGTGCGCTTCGACGGTTTCATCGCCGCCTATACCGATCAGAAGGACGACGATTCCGAGGACGAGGAAAACCGCCGCCTGCCCGAAATCCGCGCCGGCGAGCAGCTTGCCCGCCAAGCGATCAACGCCACCCAGCACACGACCGAACCGCCGCCGCGCTATTCCGAAGCTTCGCTGATCAAGAAGCTGGAGGAGCTCGGCATCGGCCGGCCGTCGACCTACACGGCGATCCTGAAGACGCTCGAGGACCGCGACTATGTCACCATCGACAAGCGCCGGCTTGTGCCGCAGGCAAAGGGCCGGCTGCTGTCGGCCTTCCTGGAAAGCTTCTTCGAGCGTTATGTCGAATATGACTTTACCGCATCGCTCGAGGAAAAGCTCGACGAGATCTCCGACGGCAAGCTCGCCTGGAAGGACGTCCTGCGCGATTTCTGGAAGGATTTTTCCGGCGCCGTGGCCGACATCAAGGAACTGCGCGTCACCGACGTGCTCGATGCGCTGAACGAGGAACTGGCGCCGCTGGTTTTCCCTGCCCGGGAGGACGGCTCCAATCCGCGCATCTGCCCCAAATGCGGCACCGGCAATTTGTCGCTCAAGCTCGGCAAGTTCGGCGCCTTCGTCGGCTGCTCGAACTATCCCGAATGCTCCTTCACCCGCCAGCTCGGCGACGCCGCCAACCCCAATGGCGAGAATGGCGGCGGCGAAGACGGCACCAAAGTGCTCGGCAAGGATCCCTACACGGCTGAGGAGATCACGCTGCGCAGCGGCCGCTTCGGTCCCTATATCCAGCGCGGCGACGGCAAGGAAGCCAAGCGTTCCAGCTTGCCCAAGGGCTGGACGCCCGATTCGATCGACCATGAGAAGGCGCTTGCCCTGCTTTCCCTGCCGCGCGATGTCGGCAAGCATCCGGAAACCGGCAAGATGATCTCGGCCGGGCTTGGCCGCTACGGGCCTTTCGTGCTGCATGACGGCACCTACGCCAATCTCGACAGCATCGAGGATGTATTCTCGATCGGGCTCAACCGCGCTGTTTCGGTAATCGCCGAGAAGCAGTTGAAGGGCAAGGGCGGCCGCAATGGCGGCACTGCGGCAGCCCTCAAGGAGCTTGGCGATCATCCCGACGGCGGCGGCAAGATCGTCGTGCGCGACGGCAAGTACGGGCCTTACGTCAATTTCGGCAAGGTCAATGCCACGCTGCCCAAGGGCAAGGATCCGCAATCGGTGACGATGGAGGATGCGCTGGCGCTGATCGCCGAGAAGGAAGCCAAGGGCGGCGGCGGCAAGAAGCCTTTCCGCAAAGCGGCGGCGGCCAAGGCGCCCGCTACCAAGAAGACGGCGGCCAAGAAGCCTGCCGCCAGGAAAAAGGGATAGAACGGCGTGGCGCGCAGGATCTCCGCAACAACCCACGGCGACCCGCGCACCGCCGACACAACGGCCAAGGTCAAGGGCGATTACAGGCCCTCGCGTGACGAAATCCTGCGCTACATCGCCGAAAATCCGGATCGCGCTGGAAAACGCGACATCGCCAAGGCGTTCGCGCTGCGCGGCCCGGACCGCATTTGGCTGAAGGATCTCCTGCGCGACCTGCAGGACGAAGGCGTCCTGACCAAGGAGCGTAAGCGCCTGGCCCGCGTTGGCGCCCTGCCCCATGTCACAGTGCTCGACATTTTCGACCGCGACGCCGACGGCGTGCTGCTGGCGCGTCCCACCGAACACACCGCCAATGGACCGCCCCCCATCGTTTCCATCCGCCTGTCGCGCAGTGGCGGCGGACCGGCGCCTGGCATTGGCGATCGCGTGCTGGCCAAGACCTTTCCCGCCGACGACACGAATGTCGCCTTGGGCGGCCCGGCCTACACAGGGCGGGTGATGAAGATATTCGAGAAGCGCACGGATGCCGTTCTCGGCGTCTTTCGGGTGCTTCAGGACGGCAGCTTCCGCATCGAGCCGGTGGAGCGCCGGCAACCCGAACTGATCGTCGACAAGGAATTCCAGAACGGAGCCAAGAACGGCGATCTCGTCGAGGTCGAGCCCGCCCGGGCCTCGCGCTATGGCTTGCCGAGAGCAAAAGTGCTCAACGTGCTGGGCTCGCTGACCAGCGAAAAGGCGGTCTCGATGATCGCCATCCACGCACATGACATTCCGCATGTCTTCCCGGCCGACGTCATCGCCGAAGCCGAAGCCGTCAAGCCTGCGACGATGGCCAACCGCGAGGACTGGCGCGAACTGCCGCTGGTCACCATCGACCCGGCCGACGCCAAGGACCACGACGACGCGGTGTTCGCTACGCCCGATCTCGATGAGAAGAACCCCGGCGGCGTGGTCATCACGGTCGCCATCGCCGACGTGGCTGCTTACGTCCGCTACGGCGCGGCACTCGACCGCGAAGCGCTGAAGCGTGGCAACTCGGTCTATTTCCCCGACCGCGTCGTGCCGATGCTGCCCGAGCGCATCTCCAACGATCTCTGCTCGCTGCGCGAAGGCCAGGATCGCCCGGCACTGGCCGTGCGCATGACCTTCTCGGCGGACGGGCGCAAGGTCAGGCATTCCTTCCACCGCATCATGATGAAATCGGCGGCCAAGCTCGCCTACCCGCAGGCGCAGGCGGCGATCGACGGCGTGCCGGACGACAAGACCGGGCCGATCCTCGACGCAGTGCTGAAGCCGCTATGGGATGCCTATGCCGTCCTCAAGCGCGGACGCGATGGCCGCCAGCCGCTCGAACTCGACCTGCCCGAGCGCAAGATCCTGCTGAAGCCCGACGGCACGGTCGATCGCGTCGTCGTGCCGGAACGGCTCGATGCCCATAAGCTCATCGAAGAATTCATGATCCAGGCCAATGTCGCCGCCGCCGAGACACTCGAGGCGAAGAAGCAGGCGCTGGTGTACCGCACCCACGACGCGCCCTCGCTGGCCAAGCAGGAATCGCTGCGCGAATTTCTGCAAACCCTGGGCCTGTCGCTGGCGCGCGGTGCGCAGATGCGGCCCGCCCAGTTCAACGGCATTCTCGAGCGCGTGCGCGGCGCCGACAATGAAGGTCTGGTCAACGAGGTGGTGCTGCGCTCGCAGAGCCAGGCCGAATATTCACCCAAGAACATCGGCCATTTCGGCCTCAACCTGAACCGTTACGCGCATTTCACCTCGCCGATCCGCCGTTACGCCGACCTCATCGTGCACCGCGGGCTTATCGCCGCACTCGGCCTCGGCCCGGGAGGCCTGGCGCAGGAGGAGGAAGCGCGGCTCGAGGATGTTTCGGTGCTGATTTCCGGCACAGAACGCCGTGCAATGGCGGCCGAACGCGACACGGTCGACCGGCTGATCGCCGCTTATCTCGCCGAGCGCATCGACGACCGTTTCGACGCCCGCATTTCGGGCGTCACCAAATCGGGACTATTTGTCCAATTGCCGCAGTATGGCGCGGATGGTTTCATCCCCGTGTCAACTCTGGGCGGCGATTACTATATATATGACGAAACGGCCCGCTCGCTCTACGGAGAACGCTCGGGCAAGGGTTATCAGCTGGCGGACCGTGTCGAGGTCCGTCTCGTCGAAGTGGCGCCGATGGCCGGCGCGATGCGCTTTGAGATGTTGACCGACCCGAAGCCCCTGCCTGGCTCCGTCAGGTCGTTTCACAAGGCAAAAGGCCGCGCCCGTGCGTCACAATCGCGCCCAGGCTCGCGTGGCAGGAGACGATGATGGCAAGAGTCACGGAAGAACAGGTTTTCGGCGGTGAACATCACTCGGGCCGGGTCGCGCGTCCGCTGTGGACGGCGATGAAGCGCGGCATGCTCGGCCGCTGCCCGCATTGCGGCGAAGGCAAGCTGTTTCGCGGCTTCACCAAGACCGTCGAGACATGCAGCGTCTGCGGCGAGGAGATACACCATCACCGCGCCGACGACCTGCCCGCCTATCTGGTCATCGTCATCGTCGGCCACATCGTGCTCGGCGCCTTCATGGGCGTGGAGGCGACGTCGACCCTTTCCACCTGGCAGCACATCGCCATCTGGGTACCCTTGACGATCCTGCTGTCGGTTGCACTGCTGCAGCCGGTGAAAGGTGCCGTCATCGGATTGCAATGGGCATTCTATATGCACGGTTTTGCTGGCGAACACGACGTGGCCGAACCCCATCCCGGTGCCTGAGGTGCTGGCTGGCGCAACATGCCAACCGTCAAGGCTACTTTCGCATGCAAGACGTTTCCGCTAGGTCCTGCGCATGGAAGGAATGACCAAGGCGGACGTCGACAGGATCGACAAGGGTCTGGCCACGCATGGCGGCCGGGCGATTCGTCCACGCGATGCCGCGACCCTGATCCTGCTCGACGGCAAGGGCAACGATGCGCGGGTCCTGATGGGTCGCCGTCATGCCCGTCATGCCTTCATGCCAGGCAAGTTCGTTTTTCCCGGCGGCCGTACCGACCCGGCGGACAGCCGCATCCCCACCGCCACCGCGCTGCATCCCGAGCAGGAAGCAAAGCTCATCGCCGGCCCCGGCCGCACGAGCGAGGCGCGTGCCCGCGCCATCGCCTTGTCGGCCATCCGCGAGACCTATGAGGAAGCCGGGCTGCTGATTGGTCGCAAAGGCGCCTTCGCCACGACAAGGTCTGATTGGCAAGGCTTTGCCGAACATGGGGTGCAACCTGCCCTGGACATGCTGCGCTTCATTGCGCGCGCCATCACGCCGCCCAACCGGGTGCGCCGCTTCGACACCCGCTTCTTCTGCGCCTGGCGCGATGATGTCGCCGTCGAACTGACGGGCGGCGGTCCGACCAACGAACTCGAGGAACTGGTCTGGCTGCCGCTTGCCAAGGCCAGGGAAGCCGACATTCCTGACATCACCCGGATGATCCTGGACGAGCTGGAAAGCCGCCTCGCCCATGATCCGCTGTTGCGTCCGGGCGGTCCCGTGCCCTTCTACCGGCTTGTCCGCAACCGCTTCACCCGCGAAATTCTGTAGAACATCGAGTATTCAGACATAACATGACGGTCGATACCCAACCAAAGGGCGACGAGCGCGTACACTGGCTGCCGATGGTGGCGGCGATCTCGTCGATCAGCGTCGTCGGCATCGCCATCGGCCTCGGCATGCCGCTGCTCAGCGTCATCCTGGAAACGCGCGGCCATTCGGCCTCGATGATCGGCCTCAACACGGCAGTCGCCGGCCTGGCCTCGATCGCCGGCGCCCCTCTGGCCACGCCGCTCGCCATGCGCTTCGGCGTCGCCTGGACGATGATCGCCATGATTGCCGCCGGTGCGCTGGCCTTCGTCGGCTTCCACTTCGCACCCGATTTCTGGATGTGGTTTCCGCTGCGCGTCGTGCTGCACATCGCGCTAACGGTGCTGTTCATCCTGTCGGAATTCTGGATCAGCACCTCGGCGCCGCCGCACCGGCGAGGTCTTGTGCTCGGCATCTACGCCACCGTGCTGTCGCTCGGCTTTGCCGCGGGGCCGTGGCTGTTCGCCCATCTCGGCAGTTCCGGCTTCAGGCCTTTCGGAGTCATCATCGCATTGGTGGCGCTGGCCGCGATCCCGGTGCTGGCGGCGCGCAACGAGAGCCCGACGATCGTATCCGACGGCGAAACCAGCAATTTCCTGCGCTACATCTGGCTGGTGCCGACCGCGACCGCCGCCGTTCTGGTGTTCGGCGCTGTCGAAACCGGCGGTTTCGCCCTGTTTCCGGTCTATGGCAACCGCATCGGCTATTCCGAAGCCGACGCAGCCTTGCTGCTCACCATGATCGGCCTCGGCAACGTGCTCTTGCAGATCCCGATCGGCATGATCAGCGATCGCGTCTCGGACCGCCGCTATCTGCTTCTGGCCTGCGCCACTGTCGGCCTCGCCGGCACGATCTTCATGCCGCATCTGGCCGGCAACTGGCACCTGATGGCGGGCCTCCTGTTCGTCTGGGGCGGCGTGGTCGCGGCCATGTACACGATCGGCCTCGCCCATCTCGGCTCGCAGCTTTCCGGCCATGAGCTGGCTTCGGCCAATGCCGCCTTCGTGCTGTGCTACGGCGTCGGCATGGTGCTCGGCCCACAGGCGATAGGCATCGGCATGGATGCGTTCGGTCCCTCTGGTTTCGGCTGGTCGCTCGGCCTGTTCTTCGCCGCCTACATGGTCCTTGCCAGCGTCAGGCTGGTCCGCAAGATCCTGTAAGGCGCCACCGGCGCAAACCGGATTCACGATCGCCCACTGCCGGCTGGCCCCATAACTGGCTACCCCCGGATGACTGGCTGCTGACAGAACCGTGTCAGCAGCCACGGTTTATACGGAGACCTCAAAACACTTGAAGTTGAGGAGACTCCGATGATCGACAGCGGCTTTGAAACCACATCATTGCGAATGACGCTGCTCCTGCTTGTCACTTTCCAGGCGCCGGCTGCGGATGTCGACCGCATCATGGACGCGGTGGTGGCGCTGGCGCCGCTGGCCATGGGTAATTATGACCGCAACGCCTACCAGTCGGCGCATGGCATCGAGCGCTACCGGCCACTTGACGGCGCAGCCGCCGGCGCCGAGACCGAATTGCGGCGTCGCCCCGGCACGGTCGAGGTTTCGTTCGAACTGCCCGATGACCAGGAATTGGCGGCGCGCGTCGTAGAAGCGATCTTTCAGGCGCACAGCTACCAGGAACCGGTGATCCGCATTCAGCCGGTCCTTGCCAGCCGTTCCAAGGGACTGGACGACCGCGCCAATCCGAATCGCTGGTGGAACACCACGGGAGATTGGAAGAAAACCATCGTTCTGGAGGCGGAACACGTGTGAATGCCGACAGGCATTGGCATCCGTGACGGCCGCAAGGCGCGTCGGGCTTGACTTTCCGGGCGCGTTCTTTATGTGTCGCGGCAAGTTTCCCGCGTCCGGGTGTTTTCCCGTGCTCCAGCGGCCAAAACCCCACGAACAAACGGACTGATACCATGGCCAAAGCCGCAAACATCAAGATTAAGCTTCTGTCGACCGCCGACACCGGTTTCTTCTACGTGACCAGCAAAAACAGCCGCACCAAGACGGACAAGCTGTCGTTCCGCAAATACGACCCGGTCGCCAAGAAGCACGTCGAGTTCAAGGAAACCAAGATCAAGTAATCTGGTTTTTCCAAGAGAATGCCGAAACGCCGCCCATCGGGCGGCGTTTTTTGTTCCTAAAGCATTGATTTCATTGGATGGTAGTCAAACCCAGCATAACGGCCAACATAATGGATCGCGCTACCGATAGGGCTGCTATAGTCACAAAGCCCGCGTGAGGCGGGGGCCTTGTCGAGCGGCTCTCATAAACCGCGAAAGGCGTGCGCGTCGTCACCGCATAAATCTCCACGACAAAAGCCACGGCGCCTCAGCAAGGATCCAGAGAATTTGTCTCTACGCAGCTTTGCCCTAGCCACAAGAAAGTGGTTCCAAGTACCTTTTCATGACATGCAATGGCACGTAGTCACCCTCGACTAGATTTCCACCTTCCTCGTTCACAAGCACCAGTAGAGCCTGAGTAGACTTTCTCATAAACACAGATAACTCAGATCTTATTGGTATATTACAAGAGAATCCTTTAATCATGATTAGAGAGAGTCGATTTTCGTCCATATTGAATTCGAGTTTAGACAAATCATCGTTAAACGGCCGACTGTGGAAAATGATAAGCTCTCCACGATCATTTATGGCTATTTCAATTTTAATAGGAAATTCAAATTGGATTCCACCAATTACGTAAGACTCACGTCTCTGAACTATTGCTAGGATTTTAGATATATTATCTTTAATATCAGATGTGTCGTTCTTTATCGAATTCGCTATCTGCAAAAATTGGTCAAATTTGGCTTCGAGTTTCGGTAGCGAATTGCGCAAATACCCAAGGCGAGACGCGATGAAGGCGACCTCCGCTTTGTGATTTTGCTTCAATGCCTCCCGCATGAAGGCAAGGAAAATAAGAGCCCAGCCCGGCTCATCATCTGTCGCCTTTCCACGAAAAAATGACGCGAAATCGGCAGGAACGGCCAGTTGGTCCTTTCCCTGCTCCGTTCCGGCGATGAGATCGCGCAGGACGCGTTTGCACGCTGCATCCAGACTCGCCTGGACCGCTGCAAAGTCGCGAGCCGATAGCGCGCCGTCCAAGTTTGTCTCTATTTCATCGACAACGTCCTTGTTGGAT
This sequence comes from Mesorhizobium sp. B2-2-3, assembly GCF_006442405.1. Taxonomy (NCBI): domain Bacteria; kingdom Pseudomonadati; phylum Pseudomonadota; class Alphaproteobacteria; order Hyphomicrobiales; family Phyllobacteriaceae; genus Mesorhizobium; species Mesorhizobium sp. B2-2-3. The sequence goes on from NZ_VFWC01000025.1 coordinate 10,024, forward strand.
TCAAGCTTGAATGGCCCGCCCAATCCGATCTGCTTATGCAGATAGCGGCGCGCGGCACTAGCGAACTGAATCCTCGCGCGACGCTCCGGCGGCCGTCCGCCAAGCCGCAACTGGTCGGCCTCTTGCGTATCGACATACATGCGCACCATCACGAGTGAAGAGGTGAGTTCACTGAGTCGAATGGCGTGCTCCAAATCGTGGTTTGCTGGAACCGCGCCTGTATGAGCGCGCAGCTTGGATGCGACGTCCTCGTAGATCGCTTTATAACGTCCGCCAAACAGCGTCTCGCCGATCTTATCTAGGATGTCGCCGGCGTTTTCGAGCGCCTTCCAACCGATCACCGCCCCGATGTATCCGCAAACCGAGATCATTCGTCTAGGTCCCTGATGATGGCCCAAAGTAGGGCGGCAGTTGACCAGAAATCAAGAATACCAAACGGCTGAGCCTAGCTCATATCCCGCCGCGGACGGTGGAGTTCAAAGAGATTTAGGCTGCTTTGCCGGCCGCCCTGGGATAGAGCGTGGCTTGATACTGCTGCCCTCGCTGTCCGCTACGCGTCAATTCGCGACTGAATCTGTTCCGTGATTTCGCTGCGTATGAAAGCAATTCTCCGGTCTCCGAGCGTGATGGCAGACGGAAGCCGTCTTCTGACATACCGGTTCACCGGCCTAGGCTGGTCATTCTCCGGCATGGTTCAGTGATACGAGCGTCGGCGGAGTTGTTATTCGCAGGCATTATAAATCTCCCCCCCCCCGCGTTGCGGCGATTCAAGAACCAAACTGATTGATGAAAGGACGCCACATGATGGCGGCAGGAGGAGGTTTCTATTAATGTGGCTCCGCAAAGCGGTTGGCCCGGGTCAAGCAAGTTTCGACTCGCCAAAAGGCCGTATGGTTAGAATATGCCCAGCGGGCAACAGAGTGGCCGCTCGGCGGCCGCGCCCCTACCCTATCCGGTCGGCGCTTTTCGGGTCGAAAACATGCAGCGCCGCCGGATCGGCCGATAGCCGCACCGTCTCGCCAGGCTTCACGCCGGCGCGGCCCATGGCGAACACGCAAAGCTGCTGGCCGGCCAGCTTGACGTAGAACTGCGTCGAGAGGCCGAGCGGCTCGACCACCACCACTTCGCCTTGCAGCGGGCCGTCATCCGCCAGCCTTATATGCTCCGGCCGCAAACCGACGGTAACCGCATCGCCTTCCCTGAGTGGCAGGCCATCCGGCAATCGCAGTTTCTGGCCATCGGACAGCACTGCATCCGCCTTGCCGCCCTTCTCAACACTCGCCGGCAGGAAATTCATGCCGGGCGAGCCAATGAATCCGGCGACGAACATGTTGGCCGGCCGGTCATAGAGGTCGAGCGGCGCGCCGACCTGCTGGACGACGCCGTCATGCATCACGACGATGCGATCGGCCATGGTCATGGCTTCGATCTGGTCATGCGTGACATACACCGATGTGGTCTTCAGTTGCTGGTGAAGCGCCTTGATCTCGGCGCGCATGTGCACGCGCAGCTTGGCGTCGAGGTTCGAAAGCGGTTCGTCGAAAAGAAAGACCTTGGGATCGCGCACGATGGCCCGGCCCATGGCGACGCGCTGGCGCTGGCCGCCGGAAAGCTGGCGCGGCAGGCGTTGCAGAAAATTGTCCAGCCCAAGCCGCCTGGCGGCGCCGTCGACCCGCGCGTCGATCGCCTGCTTTTCTGCCTTCCTCAGCATCAGGCTGAAGCCCATGTTCTTCGACACGTCCATATGCGGATAGAGCGCGTAGGACTGGAATACCATGGCGATGTCGCGGTCCTTCGGCGCGACGTCGTTGACCAGCCGCTCGCCGATACGGATCTCGCCATCGGAAACCTCCTCCAGACCGGCGATCATGCGCAGAAGCGTCGATTTCCCGCAGCCGGACGGACCGACGAGGACGACGAACTCGCCGTCGGCGATGTCGAGGTCGACCGCGTGCAGCACACGCACGGCGCCATAGTCTTTGCGGACTTTTTCCAGCGTAACGGAAGCCATCGATTATCCCTTCACGGCGCCGGCGGTGAGGCCGGTGACGAGATAGCGTTGCAGGAAGCCGAAGAAGATGCAGACCGGGATCAGCGCCAGGATCGACGCCGCCATCATCTGCCCCCAGTCGACGGCGAACTTGCCGATGAAGGTGAGCAGGCCGACGGCGAAGGTCTTCTTGTCATCGCTGGAGATCAGCATCAGCGCGAACAGGAGTTCGCTCCAGGCAGCGGTGAAGACAAAGCCGAGCGTGGCGCCCATGCCGGGTAGCGTCAGCGGCACGATCACCCGGCGCATCGCCTGCGCGCGTGTGCAGCCGTCGATCATCGCCGCCTCCTCCAGGTCCTTCGGTATGCCGTCGAAGAAGGACTGCATCAGGAAGGTTGCAAACGCGGTATTGAAGGCGGTGTAGATGATGATCAGCCCGGTCAGGCTGTTGATCAGGCCGATCTGGCCCATCACGCGATAGATCGGTGGAATGACCATGACTAGCGGGAAAGTCTGGGTCAAAAGCAGCATCAGCGCCAGTGCCGCCTTGCCGCGAAAGGTGAAGCGCGACATGGCATAGCCGGCAAGCGTCGCGATGACAGTCACCAGTGCAGCCGTCGAAACCGAGACGATGACGCTGTTGAGGAAATAGCGCGGAAAGTCGGTCGCCTCCAGCACGGTGACGAAGTTCTGCAACGTCATCTGCGACGGCCAGAAGGTGATGCCTTCGGAATAGAGAAGCCGTTCCGGTGTAACCGATATCTTCAGCGTCCAGAAGATCGGGAACAGGGCGAAGATCACATAGGCCGCGATGGCCGCATAGAGCCCGACGCCGCCGAAGAAGCGCTGCGAAGATGAGCGTCCCGCAATCATCAGACGTGCCTCACCAGGGAGCGGCGGATGGCGATCAGCGCGATCGCATAGGCAATGAGCAGGACGAGCAGCAGCACGGCAACCGCCGATGCGTAGCCCTTGTCCAGCGACTTGAAGGCACTGACATAGATGTAGACCGGCACCGTGTTGGTCGACCCGGCCGGCCCGCCCTCGGTCATGACGAAGATTAGGTCGGCGAAAGTGGCGATCCAGATGGTACGCAGCATCACCGTGATGGCGATGGTCGGCGCCAGGAACGGCAGCGTCACCTTGGTGAAGCGTTGCCAGGGCGAGGCGCCGTCGATCGCTGCCGCCTCATGCAGTTCCGAGGGAATGGATTTCAGTGCCGCCAGCAACGTGATGGCAAAGAACGGGATGCCGAACCAGACATTGGCGACGATCGGCCCCCACATGGCGGTCGAGGGATCGGAGAGAACGTTGGTCGGCTCGGCCTTCAGCCCCAGCGCGAACAGCCAGTGCGGCAGCGGCCCGATGATCGGATTGAACAGCCATGCCCATGTCAGGCCCGACAGGAAGGACGGCACCGCCCAGGGCAGGAACACCAGCGCCTGCACCACCTTGCGGCCCCGAAACGGCTTGTCGAGCAGCAGCGCCAGGCCAAGGCCGAGGAAGAACTGGAAGAACAGGCTGGAGAGCGTCCACCACAACGTATTGACCAGCGCCTGGCCGAGCACGGCATCCGACAGCATCGCCTGGTACTGGCCGAGCCCGACATATTCCGACTTGAAGGCCGAAAACTTACGGAACGAATAGCTGATGCCGATGACCAGCGGCACCAAAAGTACCACGACCAGCAGGATGATCGCCGGGCTGAGATAAAGCCAGGGTTCGGTGGCAGCGTGCGTCAGCCGCTTGCGGCGCGGCCTCCCGGCGGGTCGTATTTCGGAAACGGCATAGGTCATTTGGGCTCAACAGTAGGGGTTGGGTGCCGGCGAAGCGACAGCACCCTTCTCCCCGTATCCGGGGAGAAGATGCCGGCAGGCAGATGAGGGCCAGCGACAGGCTGACAGAACGTAGCGCCGCCCCTCATCTGGCCCTATCGGGCCACCTTCTCCCCGTGAACGGGGAGAAGGAAGAAAAACTACTTCTTGTTCTTCGCCATCCAGTCCTGCTGTTCCTTGGTCAGGAAGGCGGCCCATTGGTCGGCAACCTCCTTGGCCGTCTTTTGGCCCAGCAGCACTTCCTGGAAATTCTTGATCGCCACCTGGTCGACGAAATTGCCGAGGTTCTCCAGATGCGTCGGCGGCGTCACCATTTCATACTTGGCGCTGTCGCTGAGCTCCGTGAACCAGCCCTTGAACTGCTCGGTCTTGAAATGCGGATCCTGGTCGGCGCCGTTGTGGATCGGGACGACGCCGACTTCCTTGGCCCATTCCAGATTGTCCTTGGGCGAGAGCAGCGTCGCCATCAGCTTCCAGGCGTCGTCCTTGTGCTGCGAATTGGCGAACATTGCCCAGCCGGCATAGCCGAGCGTCGGATAGGACTTGCCGCTCGGCCCGACCGGCAGCGGCGCCACGGCGAAGTCGTCGGCGCTCATCTTGTCGGCGATGCCGAGCAGCGCGTCCGGATCCTGGTTGAGCATGGCGCAGGTGCCGGAATAGAAGCCGGTGACGGTTTCGTTGAAGCCCCAGCTCACCGCGTCCTTGGGCGCCAGGCCCTGCTTGTACATGTCGGCCAGCATCTGCAGGCCCTTGACCGAGCCCTCCTCGTTGATGGTCGAGGTGCCGTCTTCGTTGAAGTAGCCGCCCTTGCCGGCGGCGATGTTCATGAACATGTGCATGCCGTTGAAGGCGCCGGGCCCGCCGCGCAGGCAGTAGCCGTATTTGCCGGGCAACGCCGAGATCTTCTTGGAATCGGCGACGAACTCGTCGAGCGTGGCCGGCGGGCCGTCGAGGCCGGCTTCCTTGAACAGCTTCTTGTTCCAGAACAACGCGTTCACATAGTAGCCGTAAGGGATCATGAACTGGGTGTTGTTGACGGTCGAGCCGAACTGCTTGGCACGGTCGCCGAGCGTCTTGGCGTCGTCCCACTTGGCCATGTACGGGCCGAGATCCTCGAGCTGGGCGTTGTTGGCGTAGAGGCCCATCCAACGTTCCGGCATCTCGACCACGTCGGGCGTATCGCCTGCCTGCACCATGGTCAGGAATTTCTCGAAAGCCTGGCCCCAGGGCAGCGAGACCAGCTCGACTTTGATGCCGGGATTGGCCTTTTCGAATTCGGCGATCTGCTTCTTCAGGAACTCCGTGCGCGGCGGGCTGGTGATGACTTCGACCATTTTCAGGGTCGAATCGGCCAGCGCGTTTCCGGCGGAAATCGCCAATCCCGCGGCTGTGGCAAGCATGACGGTCAGTTTTTTCATCTTCAAGACTCCCATTTTGAAGCGGCTTGTTATTTTCTGGCTTTTTCGAAGGCCTGCGCCACGTCGGCCCACAGGTCCTCGACACTTTCCAATCCGACATTGAAGCGGATGGTTCGGGGGCTGACGCCGAAGCGCGCCATCGAATTCAGTCCCGGCGTCTGCTCCAGCGACGCCTTGGCGGGCACGACCAGGCTCTCATGGCCGCCCCAGCTCACGCCGATGCGGAAATATTTCAACGCATCCACGAAGACAGGGATGTCGATATCCTCGGTGACCTCGAAGGAGAACAACCCCGCGTAACCAGCAAGCGTCGCCTTGCCCGGATGGTTCGAATAGGCGGGGTGGTTGACGCGCTCGACATTGCCGTGCGCCTTCAGCCGTTCGGCGATGGCAAGCCCGCTCTTCATGTGGTGCGGCAGGCGCAGCGGCAGCGTGCGCAGCCCGCGCAGCAAGAGCCAGGCCTCGAAGGGCGAAAGCTTGCCGCCGAGATAGGAATAGGTCTGCTCGTTGATGTGCTTGATGTGGGCGGCCGAGCCTGCCACCACGCCGGCGACCGTATCGCTATGGCCGCCGAGATATTTCGAAGCCGAATGCAGCACCAGATCGACGCCATGCGTGATCGGCTTCTGGAACACCGGTGTCGCCCAGGAATTGTCGATCGTGGTGACGATGCCCTGCTCCTTCGCCAGCCGGGTCAGGTGAGCCAAGTCCTGCAACTCGAACATCATCGAGGTCGGGCTCTCCAGATAGAGCAGCCTGGCGCCCGGAAGGGCCGCCGCCACCGCATCCGGATCGGAGCCGTCGACATAGTCGACCCTGATGTTGAGCCGCGGCAAAAGCCGCTCGAACAGCCGATAGGCATCACCATAGCAATTGCGCACCGCAACGATGCGCTCGCCGGCGCCGACGAAGGCGAGCACCGTGGCGCTGATCGCCGCCATGCCGCTGGAAAAGCCGCGCGCGGCCTCGGCGCCCTCGAGCGCGGCGACGCGTGCCTCGAACTCCATCACCGTCGGATTGTCGCCGCGCGAATAGATCGGCTGCTTCCGTTTGCCGGCAAAAGTATCCGCCATCTCGGCATAGTTGGCGAAGGTGAACAGCGATGTCTGGTAGATCGGCGGCACCACCGCCCCACCGGGGAAAGGTTCGTCATGCGCCAGAAGCGTCGCCGCCTCGGCAAGATAGTCGTGATCGAAACCTGAGGGATGCTCGTTCATGTCTGGCTCGAAAGTTTGAGTTTGGCGGCGCCGCGCTTGAGATCGTCCTCGACGGTGGCGATCAGCTTGAGCGCTTCGGCGCGGGCGCCGTGCGGGTCGCGCGCGGCGATGCGCTCGTAAATGGTCCGATGATAGGGAAAACTGGCGTGGCCGAAATCGCGCACGCCCAGCGGATGCTCCCAGAAGCGGTGGAACAATTCGTGCATGGCGGCGATGATCTGTTCGAACAGCGGGTTGCCGGAAACCCTGTAGATCGCCTGGTGGAACTCCCAGTCCTCTTCCGAAGACATGCCCTCGCGCGTGCGGAACGCCTGCTCCATGATGTCGAGCTTGCGCTCGATTTCGGCGATATCGGTCTGGCTCGCGCGTTCGGCGCAAAGGGCGGCGGCTTCCGCCTCCAGCGCGCGACGGATTTCAAGCGTCTGCATCAGGCTGGTGAAGTCGTTGCCGCCCGCAAGCGTCAGCGGCAGATGCAACATGTCCGGCGAAACGGCTGCCTTGAGATAGGTGCCGCTGCCTTGCCGGCGCTCGACCAGCCCGAGCCCTTCCCAGCGCGTCAGCGCCTCGCGCACCGTGTTGCGGCTGACCTTCAGCCGCTCGGCCAGGATGCGTTCCGTTGGCAGCCGCTCGCCCGGCTGGAGGGCCTCGGCACGAACAAAGCCTACCAACGCCTTCAGCACGGCGTCGTCACGCGCCGTCGTCTGAATAGGTGGCAGGCTGTTTTGATCCACGCGCGTTCCAAGTGGTCCAATGGTCCAACCAATTTCTGCACAGATGGTACCTCCTGTCAACGGGATGTCAGGAGACCTAGCACCGTAAAAGCTCGCAACGCATGACAAGCACGCGTTTGCGGGCGATGCGCCAGGCCGGCCTCGACCCTGCTACGCCACAGCAGCGGGCGGCCCGAACCAGGTGGTCAGCGCATCGGCCAGTCCCTGTTGGCTTCCGGAACCAACCCATGCCACGTACCCGTCGGGGCGGATCAGCACCGCGTCGGGCCCGGCGACGGCCCCGAGAACTGGCAGCTCCCAGTCGCCGTCGTACACGGCGTCGACCTGCTGGACCCGATCCGCCCACGGCTTGATGTCAAGTCTGCCGGGCGTGCCGAGGTTGATCAGCACCGGCCGGGCATGGTGCAGCAAGGTAAACAGCCGCACCGGCCCGCTGGCGGTGAGCAGATCGAGGTCGGGTATTCGCCGCCCAAGCAGCGCGTGCCCCTCCCCGAGGTCGTAGTGGACACCCAGGCCGGACATCTCTGCGGCGATTCGTTTGCGTGGTTCATCCATGGCGAGCAGTTCGGCGATGGTGTCGCCCAGGGCTTTGGTGCGGTCATCCATGCGGCGAAGCGCGACCTGCGCCATCGTGTTGCGCAACACGCGGGCGGCGACCGGATGGCGCTCGGCATGGTAGCTGTCGAGCAGGCTGTCCGGTGATGCCCGTTTGACGACCTGGGCCAGCTTCCATCCCAGGTTGACCGCGTCCTGCACGCCGATGTTGAGGCCCTGTCCGCCCATTGGGGGATGGATATGCGCAGCGTCGCCGGCCAGCAGGACACGTCTGTCGCGGTAAGCGGCAGCCTGGCGCGTCATATCGGTGAAACGAGAGAGCCAAGTCGGACTGTGGACGCCGAAATCGGTGCCATAGACAACGGTGAGCGCCTCGCGGAGATCGTCCAATGTCGGTTCACCACCGATGATCAGTTGTTTCTCAGTCAGCACGATGCCCAACCGGTCGCCGTCCTCGATCTTGCCTATCGCATGGGTTCCGTGGGCGTCGCTGCGAAAGCCCAATGGCGGTTCTTCCGACTTCTCGACCTCGGCGATCATCCAGCTCATCGTCGGATCCCATCCAGCGAATTCGATGCCCGCCGCCTTGCGGATCGTGCTGCGTCCACCGTCGCATCCGACGAGGTACTGCGCCTTCATCCGTCGGCCATCGGAAAGCCCCACATCCACGCCACTGTCGTCCTGCATGAAATCCGTGACTTCCTGTCCGCGATGGATCGGCACCCCCAATTCGCTGATCCAGTCGGCCAATATCCGCTCGATGTGGTTTTGCCGCAGCGCCAGCAGATAGTTGTGCCGGGTGGGAAAGTCGCTGATGTCCAAACGGATCATGTGGAAGCCGACGGTCGGGAAGCATCGCCCCTGGCAGAGGAACCGGTCGGCGATCCCGCGCTGGTCGAGCACCTCGATTGTGCGTGCGTGCAGGCCACCCGCGCGCAAGCCAATCAGTTGCTGGGTCGGGCGCCGCTCGACAATGGCGACGTCGATGCCCGCCAATGCGAGTTCGCCTGCCAGCATCAATCCTGTCGGGCCGCCCCCGGCGACAATCACCGCATGATTTCGACGCGATCCATCTGTCGGTGCACGCATTCCCGTCACTCCGCTCCCATTGGCTAGGGCCGCGGTTTTACGGGAGGAACCCAGGCTTGAAGCAAGCCCCCTGGGCGCCATATGTATGAAGTGAGGAGCAACGCCCTCTGCCGAATGGCAAGAGAGCGTGCGCCGCAGCTCTTCACATCGGAGCTCGCCTTTTACAGGCCAGAAAGCGCTGTCGACATCTCGTGCGCAAAAAGCCCCTGATTTCCGGAGCTTGGCGCAGAATCCTGATGCTATTTTGAAAGGGGGCCGGTCGGCGTTTGGCAGCGGTACGAGGAGGCCACTATGTGCCAGCGCCGGCCGGCCGACCCCACGGACCCAGGAGATGCGGCGGACCTGAGCATCATGGGGTATTTTTTGATCGACCCGACTGTCTGTCCTCGTGCCGGCGTCGCTCTGTCTGTGGCCGCACATTTGCGCAAGAGCTTATGAAAATCAACAGTTTCTTAACCAAGCCTCGCGAATCGCTTGGATTAAGGTAAATGGGTAACCTTGCCGGATTGACGGACACTCTTATCCGGTCCGTCAGGCAGCCTTGGCGACGACGCGGTTGCGGCCACCGCTCTTGGCTTCATAGAGCGCCAGATCGGCGCGTTTCATCAGCGCCGCCACCGTATCCACCCCCTTCAGCACCGACGACACGCCGACGCTGACGGTGACCTCGATGGCCTTGCCGTCAGGCCCGATGACGAACGGCATCTGGGCGATTTCGGCGCGGATGCGTTCGGCCACCTTTTCGGCGATCGCTCCATCGGTGTCAGGCATGACCACTACGAACTCCTCACCGCCGAACCGGCAGGCCAGATCGATGCCGCGCACGTTCTTGCGCAGCCGCCGCGCGAATTCCCGCAGCACCTCGTCGCCACCGTCATGGCCGTGCGTGTCGTTAATCGACTTGAAGCGATCGAGGTCGGTGATCATCACCGACAGCGGCCGACGCCGCGCCACGGCGCGGTCGAACAGCGTCTGGAGATGGCTGTCGAGATAGCGGCGGTTGTGCAGCCCGGTCAGCCCGTCGGTCACCGCCATTTCGATCGTCTGCGTCACGCTGGCGCGCAATTGGTCGTTGTAGCGCTTGCGGCGCACCTGGGTGCGCAACCGCGCCGTCAGTTCCTGCTGGTCGATAGGCCGCATCAGATAGTCGTTGATGCCGAGTTCGAGACCACGGATGATGCGCTCCTCCTCGCCCTCCTCCGCCAGCAGGATGATCGGCAGGAAGCGTGTGCGATCGAGCGAGCGCAGTTGCGAGCAGAGCCGAAGCGGATCGAAATCGGCGAAGCTCGTCGAGATCATCACGCATTCATAGGGCGTCTCCGCCGCCTGGAAGAAGCCGGCATGCGGATCGCTGGCGACATCCAGGTCAGCACAGTCGCGCAGCATCTTCTGGACGCGCTCGATCGACGATTTGCGCTCATCGATCAGAAGCACTTTCGGCGTCGTGTCCTCGGAGGCGAAATTGCGGCTGAGCAACTCTTCGATGCCGATGTTGCGCGTGGTCGAAGCGCGCAGCCGCAACTCGTCGGTCAGCGACTTCAGCCTGACGAGGCTCTTGACGCGCGTCATCAGTTGCAGGTCGTTGACGGGTTTGGTCAGGAAATCGTCGGCGCCGACCTCAAGCCCGCGCACCCTGTCGGAAACCTGGTCGAGTGCGGTGATCATTACCACTGGAATATGCGACGTCGCCGGATCGCTCTTCAGGCGGCGGCAGACCTCGAAGCCGTCCATGTCCGGCATCATGACGTCGAGCAGCACGACGTCGACCTTGCCGTTCTCGCAGGTCTCGATTGCATCCAGGCCGTTGGTGGCGGTCAACACCTCGAAATATTCGGCCAGCAGCCGAACCTCCAGCAGCCTGACATTGGCAGGGATGTCGTCGACGACGAGAATCCGAGCGGTCATTTCACAAGGCTCCGGCTTTGGCGGCAAGGTGCATCAGGAATCACCCAGGTAAGACTTGATGGTTTCGATGAAGCGCGGCACCGAGATCGGCTTGGAGATATAAGCCTCGCAGCCGCCCTGGCGGATGCGCTCCTCGTCGCCCTTCATCGCGAAGGCGGTGACGGCAATGACCGGGATGACGTGCAGGTCGTCGTCTTCCTTCAGCCATTTCGTCACCTCCAGCCCAGACACTTCAGGCAACTGGATGTCCATCAAAATGAGATCCGGCCGGTGCTGACGCGCCAGATCGAGCGCTTCCAGACCGTTGCGGGTGCGAACTGTCTCGTAACCGCTTGCTTCGATGAGGTCCCGAAAGAGCTTCATGTTGAGCTCATTGTCCTCGACGATCATGACCTTCTTAGGCATCGATATCCCGTCCCGGCCGCTGTTCCGCTCGAAGGCGGCCGTTATGCGCCCTTCCGGGACGCACCAAACCCTAGTCGACTCTACGGCAATATGATTGACGAAACGGAAACCTGCGGCGAGAAAAGCTGCTCCGTTTCCACCTCGGGTCCCGCACTGAAGAGGTAACGACTTGCCGCAAGCGACGCTTGCCATTACTGCGGAAGAGACTCACATTCCGCATACCCTGAAAGGTAATGATGGCAAACGCAGCGTCAATGCGCGAAGAGGCCGAAACCATTGCCGTGAAGGCTCTGGCCTTCGTCGCCTCTGATCCCGAACTGCTGCCTCGCTTCCTGGCGATCACCGGCATCGAGGCGCATTCGATCCGCAAAGCTGCCGGCGAGCCGGGATTTCTGGCCGGTGTGCTGCAGTTCGTTCTCGCCCACGAACCCACATTGCTGCGTTTTGCCGAGGAAACCGGCACGCCACCGGCCTCCGTCGGCAAGGCGTTGCGCGCGCTGCCGCTGGGCGACGATAACCACGAGCATTCCATATGAGTGACGATCCCAAGGCGGCGCCCCGATCGCCAGGTCGAGCGAAGTCTGACTCTTGTCGCCCGGTTTGAGCGACAAGCATAAAACGAAGGCTTGAGGCGCGTCGCGCCAATCCGTTCGAAGGCGACGCGCTTTGGTGAGCCGAGTGGCTACGGTGTCGGATCCGCCTGGTCCGTCTCGTCGCCGCCATCGTCAATGCTGTCGTCCTCGGCAGGATCGGCCGGCTTCAGCATGACGCCATTGACAATGACCGAACCGTCCGGCTTGGCGTTGACGACCCATTCCATGCGGCCGTCCGTCAAGGTCTTGCCGAACCCTTTCACCATCAGGGCCACAGGCACGTACTGCGCCACCTCCGGTTCCGATTTCGCCGCTTCCTGCAAGCCCTCGACGATCTTGTCGAAGCCGGCCACGTCCACCGTCACATTGGCTTCCGGCTTCTCGCCAGGAAAAGTCATTTCGCCTTCCAAGGCGATTTCGGTATCCTTGTTCTTGATGGTGCTATGGCCAATGACGACCTTCGGCGTCTTGGCCATGAAATCGGTTTTGAGCTGCTCTCCGAATTCGGCCGACAGCGGCGGGTTCTTGTTAAGATCAAAGGCTTCGATTGCCTTCTTCGCCATGCTGTCGAGATCGATGTTGGCGCCGCCGAAGTTCAGGTCGATATCGGTCGGCAGCAGCGCCATGCTCCAGCTCGGCAGAAGCTGCTGCGGCACGGTCAACCCCGACGCCTTGATCCCGTAGCCGATCGTACCGCTCTGGGCGACGCCATCCATTCCGAAGGCGGTGCTGAGCTGCGCCGCACCAAACGTGCCGACCGGGCTCTCGACCGCGAAATTCTTGAACCCGTATGTCCCGTCGATGCGTTCCCACACAGGAAGCGCGGCGAGCAGAAGCGATTTGAGCTGCGCCTGGTTGGCTTTCAGCGTGGCTTCATTCTCATTGGCGACGGCAAATGCCAGGAGATCGAGCAGCGGCTTGGTCTGCACGCCCTTGCCTTTGGCATCCACCGACAGTTCCGGTGATTTCACGGTGACCGGGAATTTCAGTCCGCTTTCGGGATCATCGAATTTGATCGCCTCGACAAAGTTCGACACTTTTTGCGACAACGCGAAATCGACCCCGCCATTGGCAGCCTTGGTGGCGGCCATGGTCGCGGTGCCGCCGTCGGCGCTGACTTCCATGTGCTGCTTGGCATCTTGCGACACCATCGTCATGCCCGCCATCGAACTGGTGCCGCTGGTAAAGGCCGCCAGATTGGGGTCGTAGACACCGGAACCCTTGCCGTCCTTGATAGAAAATTGCGTGCTCTGCAGCCCCTGCGGCCCGTTGAACTCGAAGGAGGCGCTGTGCGAAAGATCCATCGAGACATCCCAGGTTCCGTCGCTGCGCGGCTTGACCAGCAGGGCGTAGGGCGCAAAGTCGAATTTCAACAGCTTCTGGTCGGGCAAGGTGCCGGCGAGCGCCTTGAAATCGAACATGATCTTGTAGGCGCCGCCTTCGACCGAGACCTTCAGGATGCCCTTGTCGAGGGCCTGTTTGCCGACATAGCGGGACAGGTTCTCGGATAGCTGCTTCGCACCCTGGCTGTCGACGCTCTGGCCGAAAGCGGGCGCGCTGAGCAGAAGCGCGGTAAAGGCGATTGGCAACATCCGGTTCACGTAGAATTCTCCGTTTGGTCGAAAAGGCAAAATCGTCTCCTACTTCTGGTAGGGAAAGACCGTCACAACTGCAAGACGGCGAAGTTCAGGCGCTCGGCTCCAGCACCAGCCGCATCAACGGCCGGCCCGCCTTGCGTTCCAGGAGCCGCTCGAACCCGGCCTTCTCGAACACGCGCGACGAGCCCACGAACAGCCCGATGGAGCGTGAATCCTTCGACAGGTCTATCGGGCAGGCTTCCACCATTCGCGCGCCGTTCCTGCGGGCGAAATCGATGCCGCCTTCGACCAGGCGATGGCTGATGCCCCGGCCCCGTGCCTTGGCGCGGATGAAGAAACAGGAAATTGCCCAGACGCTCGGATCCGATGCGTCCGCGGGATCGACCGGAGCCGAGCCCCGGCCCCGGTTGTTCCACTCGGGCACGTCGGCGCGCGGCCCGATCTGCATCCAGCCGACTGCCTTGCCGTCCTCGAACGCCAGCATGCCCGGGGGCGGGCCTGCTTCGATGCGCGCCCTGATGTGGTCTTTGTTGCGTTCGCGGCTGCTTTCGCGACGAGCCGCCGGCGCCAGCCGGAAATGCGTGCACCAGCAGCCGTAGCAGGCGCCCTGCTTGCCGAAGAGATCTTCGAATTCAGGCCAGAGCTCAGGCGCCAGCGGCACTATGGTCGTGCTCATGCGTTCTCCCCAGGCCAAGCTTGTCGCTAGCCTTGCACTGTCGTACCATTGTGTTTGTTCTCTTTATGTTCGCAGCGATGGCGGCTCCTGTCAATAATCCTGATCACGGTTTCTGCCGCGACTGCCTGGCCTTTCAGCGCGGCGACGCCAGGCGCTGCGAGCGATGCGGCAGCCCCAGGCTTGCCCGTCATCCCGAGCTGTACCGGCTGCATCTGGCCCACATCGACTGCGACGCTTTCTATGCGGCAATCGAAAAACGCGACAACCCGGCGCTGAAGGACAAGCCGCTGATCATCGGCGGCGGCAAGCGCGGCGTCGTCTCCACCGCCTGCTACATCGCCCGGATAAGGGGCGTGCGTTCCGCCATGCCCATGTTCAAGGCGCTCGAGGCTTGCCCCGAAGCGGTGGTTATCCCGCCCAATATGGAAAAATACGTGGTCGTCGGGCGCGAGGTGCGCGCCATGATGCAGGCGCTGACGCCGCTGGTCGAGCCGCTCTCGATCGACGAGGCGTTTCTCGACCTTGCCGGAACCGAACGGCTGCACGGCCTGCCGCCGGCCGTGGTGCTGGCCCGTTTCGCGCTGGCCGTCGAGAAGGAGATCGGCATCACCGTTTCGTCAGGTCTGTCCTACTGCAAGTTCCTGGCTAAGGTGGCGTCGGATTTCCGCAAACCGCGCGGCTTCTCGGTCATCGGCGAAGCGGAAGCCGTGGGTTTCCTCGCCGCACAGCCGGTGAGCATGATCTGGGGGGTCGGCAAGGCATTCAACGCCACGCTCGAACAGGACGGCATCCGCACCATCGGCCAGCTCCAGAAGATGGACCGTGGCGACCTCATGCGCCGCTATGGCGTGATGGGCGACCGGCTTTACCGGCTCTCGCGCGGTGAGGACGTCCGCCGCGTCGATCCCGACCAGGACGCCAAGAGCGTATCGGCCGAAACCACTTTCGACACCGATATCGCTTCGCTGGACGAGCTGGTCTCGGTGCTACGGGGCCTTTCGGAAAAGGTCTCGGCCCGATTGAAGAAATCCGGCATCGCCGGGCGCACGGTGGTGCTCAAGCTGAAGACGCAGGATTTCAAGATCCGCACCCGCAACCGCCAGCTCGGCGACCCGACCCGGCTCGCCGACCGCATCTTTTCGACCGGGGTCGAGCTGCTGCGCAAGGAAACCGACGGCACCAAATACCGGCTGCTCGGCATCGGCGTCAGCGATCTTTCCGCCGATGACAAGGCCGATCCGCCCGATCTGGTCGATATCCAGTCGCGCAAGCGGGCCATGGCCGAAAGCGCCATCGACGCGCTGCGCGACAAGTTCGGCCGCAAGGCGGTGGAAACTGGCTATACGTTCGGCAAAGGCCGCGACACCCACCCGCCAGAGCCGCTGGAAGACTGATAATGGATATCAGCTGTCGAGATTTAGGTGCGCTGCAGATCGATCCTGCTTGTCACCATGCTCTTGCCGGTTTTCGGATCAGTGTCGATCACCGTCAGCCGCATGCCGTTCTCGCCTCGTTTCTCGACCTTCATCTGCGCCTTTCGGTCACCATTGACCTCCTTGGCCCAACGGATGCCGAGATTGATCGCGTTGCCCGAACGGGTGCCGTTCAATTGCGCAGGCCCGGTACGGGACCCGACATAAGTGCCGCTATATTTCGCTCCGGCAGTCCTCAGGTCCGCGCTGATGGCGCGCGTCACCACGATAAGCCCTCGGCAATTGCCATCGAGCGACAATGAGGTCGACGTCGCGTTTGACCTGAACGTGCAGGACACATTCACCGTCGGCGCGTCGGTAGTCACCTTGACGATGCCCTTGCCGGTGAAATTGCCCTTGAACGACTGGAGAAATCTGGACTCGTCGGCATGTGCCGCGCCTGCCGTGACCAACAGGCAGCCAGCAAGCGCAAATTGCGCAAATGATCTCATCGAAATTCTCCTATCGACATTGAAAAGCACCTGCGAAGCACTTCCGATATTCGGAACTCAACGCCCCCTGCCGTGCCAGGTTCCGCCTTCAACATGACTGTTTTGCAACATCCGGCTGGCCCAGAAGAATGCGGCTGCTAGCGGTTGCGGCAAAAGCCACGGCCTGCGACATAGCGGAAATGGCACCCACCCCTTCCATCCCCAAGGCCGCGTTCTGGATGGCGCTGTCGATCGCCTCGTTCCTGGCGATGTCGGTCGCGGGCCGCGCCACCACGGCCGAGCTCAACGTTTTCCAGGTGCTGGAGCTGCGCTCGGTGATCGGCTTTTTCATCCTGCTGCCGCTGGTCATGCAAAATGGCGGCTTTGCCGCCATGCGCACTGGGCGCCCCCTCGCCCATGTCACGCGCAACGTGGTTCACTATACCGGCCAGGCGGCGTGGCTCTACGCCCTGACGCTGATCCCTTTGGCGGTGCTGATCTCGATCGAATTCACGACGCCGATCTGGACGGCGATCCTTGCGGTCACCTTTCTCGGCGAAAGGCTCACCCGGCCGAAGCTCGGCGCCGTGGCGCTCGGGCTGATCGGCGTCGTGATCATCGTGCGCCCAGGCGTCGGCTCGGTCGATCCGGGACATCTGGTCGTGCTGGGCGCGGCAATGTGCTTCGGCATCTCGCTGGTCCTGGTCAAGTCGCTGACGCGGACCGACAGCGTTGTGCGAATCATCTTCTGGATGTTGATCATCCAGTCGGTGCTCGGCCTGGTCCCGGCGCTCTACGAATGGCGCAACCCGTCGCTCGAGCTGTGGCCGTGGATTCTGCTGATCGCCTTCACCGGCATGTCGTCGCATTTCTGCATGGCCTGGGCGCTGAGCTACGCCGATGCCACCGTCATTTCGCCGATGGATTTCCTGCGCGTGCCGCTGTCGGCATTGATCGGCTGGCTGCTCTACCAGGAGCAGATCGACGCCTTCACCGCAGGCGGGGCATTGCTGATCCTGATGGGCAATATGCTCAACCTGCAGCGCCGGCAGCCAAAGCCGGCGCAAGCGGCGGCATCGTAGCGCGCCTCAATCGCCCCTCAATCACCGCTGTCGGGTATGTTGAGGAGGTGGCCGCAGGCCTTGCAGTGAACGGCGTCCGGCTCGTGCCGTTGCAGGCCGCATTGCGGACAGGGAAAGAACACCTTGGCCGGTCGGAAGATCGCCTGCGCCAGCCTGACGAACAGCGATATGCCGATGATCATGGTCACGATCGCCGTCAGTTTCCCCGCCATTCCCGGCAGCACGATGTCGCCGAACCCGGTCGTGGTCACCGTCGCGACGGTGAAGTAAAGCGCGTCGATGTAGCTTTCCAGCCCCGCTCCGCTGCGGAAGAAGAAAGTGTAGACGAAACCGGTGATCACGAAGAGGAACGTCAAGAGATTGATCACCGCGTGGCTCGCTTCGCGCCAGGGCCGCAGGCCCTGCATCTCGAAATGCCGCCAGAGCGAACCGCTGCGCGACAGCGACCACAGCCGCAGAATGCGCAGAAAGCCGAGATTGGCCAGCGCCGTCGGCATCAGCAGCGTCAAAAGGATGAAAATGTCCACCCAGGAGGTCGGCTGCTTCATCAGCCGCAGCATGTCGTTCGAGGCAAGCAGCCTGGCAACCAGGTCGGCGGCGACCAGAGCCGCCACCGCATAGTCGAGCCACAGGAATGAGGCCGACTGCTGGATGACGGGCGTGGCGATGAAGAAGGCAATGATGGCCAGGTCGATGATGACCGCAACCAGCTGAAACCGAAAAGCCGCCGGCGTGCGGCCGTGGTAGAGCTTGCGCAGCGTGTCGCGCAGCCACGCCATTGTGGAACGGTCCTGCAATCCGTCGCTGTCTTTCGTCTTCATGGCAATTGCGGTGACTTGAGCGGCGGATGCCGCCCGGCGGATTGCCACCAGTCCCCGGAAGGGGCGATCACACCAGCTCCACTTCGACCACGCCTGGCACGGCGCGCATCGCCGAGGCGATTTGCGGCGAGACGCGGTAGCCCCCCTGCAGGGCAATCTCCACCTCGCCCTGCGCTTCTTCCTTGATAACGATGATGCTCACCTGACTTTCACCACGCTGGGTAAGCTGCGATTGAATGATCGAGGCAGGCGCATCGTTTCTGACGAAGATGCGCAGTGCCTTCTGGATGCGGCTGGCCTCGTCCTCAAGCGACTGCACTGTCTGGATGCGCAGGTTGACGCCCTCCGGCCTGTCCTCCGCCGCCACGGAGATGACCACGGAGCGGCCCGGCTCCAGCATGTCGCGATACTGCGCCAATCCTTCGGAAAACAGCACCGCCTCATACTGGCCGGACGTGTCCGAGAACTGCACCACGCCCATCTTGTTGCCGGTCCGCGTCTTGCGCTCCTGCTTGGTGGTCACGGTGCCGGCGAGGCGCCCTGCGGTGGCACCGCGCTTGACCGCGGCCGAAAACTCCGCCCAGTTCTGCACCCGCATCTTCTGCAGCGCCGCCTTGTACTCGTCCAGCGGATGGGCGGAGAGATAGAAACCGACCACCTGGAATTCGCGGTGCAGGCGGTCGGCGGCGAGCCACGGTTCGGTCACGGGCAAGTTGAGCGCCTGCGACTGTGCCCCTAGAGACGCGCCGAAAATGTCGGCCTGGCCTGAGACGGCGTTCTGCTGCGCCAGTGACGCCAGCCCCATCATCCGCTCGACGCCAGCCATCATCGCGGCGCGGTCATGGCCGAAACAGTCTAGCGCTCCGGCCATGATCAGGCTTTCGAAGACGCGCTTGCCGACGATTTTCGGATCGACCCTCTCGCAGAAATCGGCCAGGCTCTTGAACGGCTTCTCGCCGCGCATGGCGACGATATGCTCCACCGCCGCGTCGCCGACTCCCTTGAGCGCGGCCATCGAATAGTAGATGCGGTTCTCACCGACCTCGAAGGGACGAAAGCTTGATATCACCGACGGTGCCACCACCTCGATGCCGAGGCGCAGCGCATCCTGGCGGAAATCCGCGAGCTTGTCGGTGTTTCCCATGTCGAGCGTCATCGACGCCGCCAGGAACTCGACCGGATAATGCGCCTTGAGATAGGCGGTCTGGTACGAGACGACGGCGTATGCGGCCGCGTGCGATTTGTTGAAACCGTAGTCGGCGAACTTGGCTAGCAGGTCGAAGATGAAGTCGGCCTGCGGCTTGGCCACGCCGCGCTCGACCGCGCCCGAGACGAAGCGCTCACGTTGCTTGTCCATCTCGGCGCGGATCTTCTTGCCCATGGCGCGGCGCAAAAGATCGGCTTCGCCCAGCGAATAGCCGGACAATTCCTGCGCGATCTGCATCACCTGTTCCTGGTAGACGATGACGCCTTGCGTCTCCTTCACCAGATGGTCGATCTTGGGATGGATCGACGCCATCTCCTCCTCGCCGTGCTTCCTGGCGTTGTAGGTCGGGATGTTCTCCATCGGCCCCGGCCGGTACAGCGCCACCAGCGCGATGATGTCCTCGATGCAGTCGGGCCGCATGCCGATCAGCGCCTTGCGCATGCCGGCACTTTCCACCTGGAACACGCCGACCACTTCGCCGCGCGACAGCATGGCGTAGGTCTCGGGGTCGTCGAGCGGTATCGTCGCAAGATCGATGTCGATGCCGCGGCGGCGTATCAGCTTCACCGCCGTCTCCAGCACCGTCAGCGTCTTCAGGCCGAGAAAGTCGAACTTCACCAGCCCGGCCTGCTCGACATATTTCATGTTGAACTGGGTGACCGGCATGTCCGAACGAGGATCGCGGTACATCGGCACCAGCTCCGACAGCGGCCGGTCGCCGATGACGATGCCGGCGGCGTGCGTCGACGCATGGCGATAAAGCCCTTCCAGCTTCTGTGCCATGTCGAGCAGCGTCTGGACGATCGGCTCCTTTTCGGCCTCCTCGGCAAAACGCGGCTCGTTGGCGATGGCGTCCGCCAGTTTTACCGGATTGGCCGGGTTCTGCGGCACCATCTTGGACAGCTTGTCGACCTGGCCGTAAGGCATTTGCAGCACGCGACCGACGTCGCGCAGCACGGCGCGGGCTTGCAGCGTTCCAAAGGTGATGATCTGGCCGACCTGGTCGCGTCCATATTTCTGCTGGACATAGCGGATCACCTCTTCGCGGCGGTCCTGGCAGAAGTCGATGTCGAAATCGGGCATCGACACGCGGTCCGGATTGAGGAAGCGCTCGAACAGCAGCGAGAAACGCAGCGGATCGATGTCGGTGATGGTGGTGGAATAGGCGACCAGCGAGCCCGCACCCGAGCCGCGCCCCGGCCCGACTGGAATGCCTTGCGACTTGGCCCATTTGATGAAGTCGGCAACGATCAGGAAGTAGCCTGGGAATTTCATCTTCTCGATGATGCCGAGCTCGAACTCGAGCCTCTCGCGGTATTGCTCGACCGTATAGCCCGGCGTCGGTCCGTGCGCGGCAAGCCGGGCCTCCAGCCCTTCACGCGCCTGGCGGGCAAGTTCGGCGGCCTCGGCCTTCTCGGCTGCGTCCTTGTCCGACGCGTCGCCGCCGGTAAAGCGCGGCAGGATCGGGCTGCGGGTTTTCGGATAGTAGGAGCAGCGCAACGCGATCTCGACCGTGTTGTCGATCGCTTCCGGCAGATCGGCGAACAACGCTGCCATCTCAGCCTGGCTACGCAGGAAGTTATCCGGTGAAAGCCGGCGGCGATTGTCCACGGCGACGACCGAGCCCTCCGCTATGGCGATCAGCGCATCATGCGCGTCATAATCGTCGCGCGAGGAGAAGAACGCCTCGTTGGTGGCGACGAGCGGTAATTCGTGGGCATAGGCGAGATCGATCGTGGAATGTTCTATCAGCCGGTCGTAACCGGAAACTCGTTCCAGTTCGACATAGAGCCGATCGCCGAACAGGGCTTTCAGGGTCGACAGCCGGGTCTCCGCGAGATCGCGTCGATCCTCCTTCAGAGCCGCGCCGATAGGGCCGCGGGGACCGCCGCTGAGGCAGATCAGCCCGTCTGCCTGGCCCTCCAGCATCTCGCTGGTCAGATGCACCGCCTCGCCGGGCGGCGTCTCCAGATAGACGCGGCTCACCAGCCTGACCAGATTGGAATAGCCGGCCTCGGTCGCCGCGATAAGCACGACTGGCCGCATCTCGGGCCCCTGCCGCCGGCGGTCGCGCTGGCCGTCGACGTTCTCGCCGGAAAAGGCGAGCGCGATCTGGCAGCCGATGATCGGCTGGATGCCGTCCTTCACCGCCTTCTGCGCGAATTCGAGCGCGCCGAACAGATTGTTGGTGTCGGTGACCGCGATTGCCGGACACTCGTCCTTGACCGCATGGCCGACGATCTTGCCGAGTTGGAGCGCGCCTTCCAGCAGCGAATAGGCCGAGTGGACGCGAAGATGCACGAAAGGACGCGCCGGCGCTTCTGGCGCCGCCCCCTTCACTGCCGCTTCGCGCAGCAAGGGGTCGCGTGGAAGTCTGTCATCCGCCATGGTTTTTCGCGTTTCCCGAAGGACTTGAGTCGATCAAGATGTATTGTCCGGCACCGGGCGATGCCAGTCCAGCACAAACGAACATCGGCCACAGGCTTCCGCCCGCCCTCGCTTCAGGCGAATTCCATGATCACCGCGTCGACGGCCAGGCTGTCGCCCGGCTTGACGTTGAGTTTCGCCACCACGAGATCGCGCTCGGCGCGCAGCACGTTCTCCATCTTCATCGCCTCGACGACGGCCAGAGTCTCGCCGGCCTTGACCTCCTGGCCTTCGGCGACGGCGATCGAGACGACGAGGCCGGGCATGGGACATAGCAGCAGGTTGGACGTGTCGGGCTCCAGCTTTTCCGGCATCAGCCTTTCCAGCACGGCAATGCGCGGCAGCATGGCGCGCGCTGTCACCGAAAGCCCTTTCCAGGCGATGCGAAGGCCGTTTGGCGCAGGGCGCAGTTGCGCCACCATTTCGTGCCCGCCGACGCTGCCGCGCCAGACGAGTTCGCCCGGCCGCCAGGCCGACGAAACCGTCAGCGGCTTGCCGCCCTCGATGGACAAGTCGACTTCCATCGGAATGGAGATTATGCCCTCCAGGATGGACGCGGACAGATAGTCCTTGCCAATCTTCACCACCCAGTCGCGCTTGAGTGCTCCCGAATGCGGCGCCAAGCGCCCGCCCAGCCGGTCGAGTCGGTCGCGGCGCAGCAATTCGACCACGGTGGCGACCGCCGCCAACACGGCCTTGTCGTCATGGTCGGGCAGGATCGGCGCAAAGCCGTCGGGATATTCCTCTGCGATGAATCCGGTCGAAATCCGCCCTTCCCGCCAGCGCGGATGCTGCATGAGCGCCGCCAGAAAAGGGATGTTGTGCTCGATGCCGTCGACGACAAAACTGTCCAACGCTTCGGACATCGCGTCGATTGCCTCCAGCCGGGTCGGCGCCCAGGTGCACAGCTTGGCAATCATCGGGTCGTAGAACATCGAAATCTCCGATCCCTCGGTGACGCCGGTGTCGTTGCGGATGACGACGTCGCCGACTTGCCCTTCCTGTGGCGGTCGATAGCGCGTCAGGCGGCCGATCGACGGCAGGAAGTTGCGATACGGATCCTCGGCATAGAGCCGGCTCTCCACCGCCCAGCCATTCAGTTTCACGTCGCTTTGCTTCAAGGCGAGCTTCTCGCCGGCTGCCACACGGATCATCTGCTCGACCAGATCGACACCGGTGACAAGCTCCGTCACCGGATGCTCGACCTGCAATCGTGTATTCATTTCAAGGAAATAGAAGTTTTTCTCAGCGTCGACGATGAATTCCACCGTGCCGGCGCTCTGGTAGTCGACGGCCCTGGCCAGCGCCACCGACTGCTCGCCCATGGCCTTGCGCGTCCTGGCATCGAGGAAAGGCGATGGCGCCTCCTCGGCCACCTTCTGGTTGCGGCGCTGGATCGAGCATTCGCGCTCGCCGAGATAGAGCGCGTTGCCATGCGCGTCGGCCAGCACCTGGATCTCGATGTGGCGTGGATCGACGATAAACTTCTCGATGAACACGCGGTCGTCGCCGAACGAGCTCTTGGCCTCCGAGCGCGCGCGGTCGAAGCCGTCGCGCACCTCGGCCTGGTTCCAAGCGATGCGCATGCCCTTGCCGCCGCCGCCGGCCGAGGCCTTGATCATCACGGGATAGCCGATCTCTCCGGCGATCTTCTCCGCGTGGTCGGCGTTCTCGATGACGCCGAGCCAGCCGGGAACCGTCGAAACATTGGCGGCGTTGGCGAATTTCTTCGATTCGATTTTGTCGCCCATCGCCTTGATGGCCTTCGGCTTCGGCCCGATGAAGACGATGCCCTCCTTCTCCAGCGCCTCGCAGAATGATGCGCGCTCGGACAGGAAGCCATAGCCGGGATGCACGGCCTGAGCGCCGGTCGCCTTGCACGCCGCGATGATTTTCTCGGGCACGAGATAGCTCTGCGCGGCTGGCGACGGTCCGATATGCACCGCCTCGTCGGCCATCTCGACATGCACGGCATCGCGATCGGCGTCGGAATAGACAGCGACCGTGGCGATGCCCATCTTGCGCGCGGTCTTGATGACGCGGCAGGCTATCTCGCCACGGTTGGCGATCAGGATTTTGGTGAACATGCGGGCAAATTCCCCTCCGGCGGACGGTCCAGTTCTATGGATTATGTCGCCATGTCTCAAGTACCGTGTGCGTGGCGCGAACGCCTGCGGTCAAGGGTGTGCTACCTGCGTCAAGAAAGCCGATATTTCGTCTCATCTGGCGGTTGATGAGCAGGCCAAAACCTGAAAGCCTGAGCGCAAAATTGCGTTGGAGGATTGCCAGATGAAAACCCGCGCCGCTGTTGCCGTTGCTGCCGGAAAGCCGCTTGAGATCATGGAGGTCGACCTTGACGGCCCGCG
>NZ_VFWC01000026.1:0-18035 GCF_006442405.1 Mesorhizobium sp. B2-2-3
CCAGCCTCCATCCGCTGGCGATAAAACCGGACAACTCACGTGCTACCTAATCCGGACAACTCATCTGCTTACGACAGGAGAGTAATAGTCTCTTGTCCAGTATATACCTTTTTGATATATAGGCACCGTATGGATAGTGATCTCGACTCCCCCTACGGCTTTGATGCGTTCCGGCGGACCTGTCCCTCGCACACGGTGCTGGAGACGCTGGCCAGCAAGTGGGTTTACCTGGTTGTTTGTGCGCTGCGCCAAGGCCGGCAGCGCAATGGCGAGCTTGCCCGCAAGCTCGAAGGCATTACGCCGAAGATGCTGACGCAGACGTTGCGCGTGCTCGAGCGCGACGGCCTGGTGCGGCGCGAGGTGTTCGCGGTCGTCCCGCCTCGGGTCGAATATGAATTGACCGAACTTGGCCAGAATCTGGCGGGATTGCTCAACCAGATCAGATCCTGGTCGGAACAACACGTTCCCGACATCAAGGAGGCCCGGGCGCGAGCTGCGGCCGTGAATGAAGGGGAGTGGGCCGTTTAGCGCTCGCCCAATGCGTTGCGCGCCCGCTTGGACGTGCTCAAAGACGCGGATATCGGGCGGTTCAGCCGATCATCGCGCTACGACCGCCAGTTTCGGCCTCGCGAATCTTGGTGTCGCGCGATTCGAGCATTTCCGCCTTGGAAAGCTCCGCTTCAGCTTCGCCGAGTAATGATTCGGCGGCGCTTCGCTGCTGGGCGAGGTCGCCTTGCGAATTTCTGAGGTTGTCGCGGCGCAAACGGGCCGCCTTGGCGAAGGTCGGATAGGCGAAATGATTGATGTCGGTGATACCGGCCTTCTTTTCCTCGGCGCTGATCTGAAGCTCCAGCTCGGCGGCCATGCGTTCGAATTCGGCGATCATCATGTCGAGCTGCAGCAGCTGCCGCCGCTTCTCATTCACCTGAAACTGTTTCAGCCGAACGAGGTTTTCACGTGACTTCATGATTCGGTACTCCCGGAAACGCACACCTGCACATATCGTCCAAACCACTTGGAAAGGCCCAAGCGCTGCCCGTGTCCACCGGCTTTCCCCGCACTATGGGAAACAAAACCCTAAAGTTTTTTGCCGACGGTAACCATTCGTTTACGGGCATTGTTAATCATACGGGTCAGGACTTAAGGCCGGGTAAAAATCCGGCTGGCGACATGGAAGCGATGTCGATGAGTCCCTGGAGTCACTTAGTCCAGGTTTTTAATGTGTTGCATTAGCGGTTTGGCCCTGTGATTCGTTATTAAATTCAAGAGGGTGTAGAAAGTGGTTAAAAAATCTGGTACCGTCATCGACGCGGAATTAGGTTTTGTTAACCATTCCATGGCAGCCTCTGCACCAGGCAATCACTGCTCCGGTCCCGGATGGGTCGCAAGATGGTCCGGCAGCAGAAAAGGGGAATGAAATGCGTGTTCTGCTGATAGAAGATGACAGTGCAACCGCACAAAGCATCGAGCTGATGCTGAAATCGGAAAGCTTCAACGTCTATACGACCGACCTCGGCGAAGAGGGTGTCGATCTAGGCAAGCTCTACGACTACGACATCATCCTTCTCGACCTCAACCTACCCGATATGTCCGGCTATGAGGTCTTGAGAACGCTTCGTCTTTCCAAGGTGAAGACGCCGATCCTCATCCTTTCCGGCATGGCCGGCATCGAGGACAAGGTGCGCGGCCTCGGCTTCGGCGCAGACGATTACATGACCAAGCCGTTCCACAAGGACGAGCTGGTGGCGCGCATCCATGCCATCGTGCGCCGTTCGAAGGGACATGCCCAATCGGTCATCACCACCGGCGACCTGGTGGTCAATCTCGATGCCAAGACCGTCGAAGTCGGCGGTCAGCGCGTGCACCTTACCGGCAAGGAATACCAGATGCTGGAGCTGCTCTCGCTGCGCAAGGGCACCACGCTCACCAAGGAAATGTTCCTTAACCACCTCTATGGCGGCATGGACGAGCCGGAACTGAAGATCATCGACGTCTTCATCTGCAAGCTGCGCAAGAAGCTCGATGCTGCGTCCGGCGGCCAGAATTATATCGAGACGGTCTGGGGCCGCGGCTATGTGCTGCGCGAACCTGAAGACATCCGCGTCAGCGCCTGAGCGACGGCCGATCGAAATTCCAGACAAAAACCCGGCGGCAGCCGGGTTTTTGCGTCATAGACCGGTGGTAACCGCGATCCGACGGATCAGGCAGCGATCTTCAGGGTGCGAAAGCGCTCGAGTAGCTGCGGGCGGTTGAACGGCTTCAACAGATAGCCTTGGGCGCCGGCGCGTTTGGCTCGCATGATCGAGGCGATGTCCAGTTCGACCAGCGAGATCAGGATCTGCGGCTTGGTCGGGCTTTCCATGGCGCGCACGCGCCGGATCAGGTCGACCGCCTGTACATCCGGCAGTGCACCGTCGACGACGATGATATCAGGCATATCGGCGGCGCACATCTCCAGCGCGTCAAGCCCGCTGGCGGCTTCGATGACCATCATGTCGGAACCGCCCAGGATGCGCTTCGCAACTTTCCTGATGACGCTAGAATCGTCGACGAACATGCAGCGTTTCATTTCCGGGTCCTCTTTGCCTTGTGGCAATCCGGTCGCGTCGGGGTATCTGCGGCACAGCATAGGCCGATCTGGTAAAGAAGCCGAAAAGCCATTAGGTAAAATTTTTGCAAAGATGCCAGTTTGCAAGGTTTTTCTTGCAGATGCTTTGACCCGCGCTGTCAGACGAAGTTCATCTTTCGTCCGCAGGTCCATTCAACCAATATTACAGCGCTGAAATACTTTGCTGCTGGTCTGCGCGGATCTCAGGCCGCCGAAAGCACGATCTCTTCCGCGGTCGCATGGATCGATATCGTCATGTTGGCCTCCCGCGCCAGAAGCAGCGTATAGTAAGGCTGCACCGAATGCGCGTCGATCGGTTCTTCCGGCTTGTGGCCGGAATGCAGTTCGAGGAATTTCGGCGGCACCCGCAACATGGGGCCGCTCGCCGAAAGCGCGAAGCGAGGCTCGGTCTCGAGATTCTCCAGCGTCACCGAAAGCTTGCCGCCACGTGGAATGGCAGCGTTGGCGACCAGGATCAGGTTGAGCAGCAGCTTGACCTTGTTCTTGGGCAACAGTGCACGGCTTCCATTCCAGGTGAGTTCCGGCTTCTCGTTCTTGAGGAAGGCGATAGCGACGGCTTCCGCATCGCCGGTGTCGATCTGCATGCCGGCGGAACCCGCCGCGCCGAAGGCGATGCGGGCGAACTGCAGGCGCGCCGAGGCGTTGCGGGCGCTCTGGCGGATCAGCTTCATGGCGTCCTCGTCGGCGCCGCCTTCATCGAGCAGTTCAAGCCCGTTGTTGATCGCGCCAACAGGCGAGATGATGTCGTGGCAGACCCGGCTGCACAAAAGTGCCGCCAGATCGGGTGCGGAAAGGGTGAAAAGATCGGACATCGGCGAAAATCCCTGCAAAAATCCCATAAATCATGGCCGCGCGATCGATCGACGCCTGCCCACGCGAATCACGCTCTCTTCCCGAGCTTTCTGAATACACAGCGCCCGTGCGTGCAGCAACAAACCCAAAATCGCCGTTGGGGCCTATGGCGCGTTCACGCAGGCTGCTTGCCTGTATGAACGACCCCAACAGCCTTCGAACCGCCATCTTCATGTGCGAGTTTAATGGTTGAAAAAGGATTACGGCATAGTTTGCCCCTAACAGCCATCCTTAACGGCCGCCTAAAGAGCCGTACGGGGTGCGAGGCGTCGGCGAAAGTGCTCCCTGACGGAGATTGGAAGCATGTTTTCCCGATTCTACGGCCGGAGTTTTCTCCGTGTCCTCTCAATGGCGATCACGCTCCTGGGCGTTCTCGTCTTCTCGACATCGGCCCTGCGGGCCCAGGAGTACACCGCTCAGGAGATTGTCGATTCCGGTCACAAGTTCTTCGGCGCGACATCGGGCGGCCTTGCCACAGTCGTGGAGAAGATTTTTGCTTCCTATGGCTTGCCCAATGGCTATCTGCTTGGCGAGGAGGGATCCGGCGCGCTGATCGGCGGCCTGACCTATGGCGAAGGTACGCTCTACACCAAGAATGCCGGCGACCACAAAGTGTTCTGGCAAGGCCCGTCGCTGGGCTGGGATTTCGGCGGCGAGGGATCGCGGGTGATGATGCTCGTCTATAATCTCGATGACGTCGGCAATCTCTACAACCGCTATGGCGGCGTCGCCGGCTCGGCCTATGTGGTGGCGGGCGTCGGATTCAACGTGCTGAAGAACAACAATGTGCTGCTGGTGCCGATCCGCACTGGCGTCGGCGCCCGGCTCGGCGTCAATCTCGGCTACCTGAAGCTTACCGAACGGGCGACGTGGAATCCGTTCTGACCCGAGGTCACGACCGGAATGTGTATACGCTTTCGATGAGAATCCAGATCCGATGACCCATATGCGCCGCGGCGAGCCCTTGCCGCAGCGCCGGATTTCCGTCATGCCAACAGAGTAACGGTCAAAAGTCGCGACGGCTTTTGATCCTCGTATTGTTGCATGTCGGCGCGCGATAACGGATAGTCACTTGGTTCAGTCGGTCCTGTTCTTTGCTCTCGGCTTTCTCTGCGCCGGCTTTCTGGCGCTGATGGTGGCTCCGGCCATCTGGCGGCGGGCGGTCGCCCTGACGCGCAAACGCATCGAAGCCTCGATCCCGCTGACGCAAGCCGAAATCGGGGCCGACAAGGACCGGATCCGGGCGGAGTTCGCCATGGCGACGCGCCGCCTCGAGATGAACGTCAAGGCGCTGCGCGAGAAATCGACCGAGCAGCTCATCGAGATCAATCGCGGCCGCGAGGCCCTGAAGGGGCTGGCGCTGGAGCGCATGGACAAGAACCAGGTGCTCGATGAACTGGCCGCCAAGAACGCGGCGCTGCACCAGCGCGAGGATGAACTGCACCGGCTATCCGAGCGGCTCAAGGAGACCGAACGCAAACTGGAGAAGCGCGCGCTTGAGCTTGAGAAGCTGGAACGCATGTATGACGACGCCAGCTTCTCCTCCAGCAGCCGCCAGATCGAACTTGTGGCGCGCGAATCCGAGTTGCAGAAGCTCGCCAGCGATATCGCGCTGCTGCGCGGCCAGCGCAAGGAGGCGGACAGGCGCAACCAGGAGATCGCGGCCGAAAGCAAGGCCGCGCGTGAGGCGCTGAAGGCCGAGAGGAAAAAAACCGCCGAACTGGACAAGAAAGTCGAACGGTTGCTCGCCGCGCTTGCCGACCGAGAGGAGAAGCTCGAACGCCGCGAGAAAGATCTGGCGCGGCAGCGCGAAAAAGCGAAGGCTGGGGACGGCGCCTCGGCCTTGCGGTTGATCGGCGGGCAGGTACAGGCGGACAGGCGCGACGACGTCGAAACGGCGATCGCCAGGCTCGACGCCGACCGTGAGCGGCTGGAGGCCAGACTGACGGCACTGGCACGCGAGAACAAGCGGCTGAAGGCGGATCTGTCCGCCGCCGAGGCCGCCAGCCCGCAGGGCGATACACGCCACGCAAGTTCCATGTTGCGCGAACAGATGAATGACCTGGCGGCGGAAGTCGTCAACTTGACAGCCAAGCTCGAAGGGCCGGGGTCGCCGATCGCCAAGGCGCTGGAGGCGCAGCAGGATGCGCGTCCGAACAGCGGCGGCCGCAGCCTTGCCGACCGCGTGCGGGCGTTACAGAAGGCGGTTGCGGCAGATTGAATTCAGGCACCGCCGGCGCAGAAATGATGCAGGGCGATGGCGGATGCCGCCGCGACGTTCAGGCTGTCGAAGCCTTCCGACATGTTGATCCGAACAGTATTGAGACGGGCGAGCAGGCTTTCGGGCAGGCCGTGGCCCTCGGTCCCGAGGTAGAGTGCCAGGCGTTCGGCCGGCTTTGCATCGCGTATGTCTGATGTCCCGCGCGGCGACAGCGCAAATTGGGTAAAGCCACGCCGGTCGAGCGTCGCGGCGAACCGCGCGGTGTCGCTGAACGAGGCGAACGGGACCTTCAAGGCCGCGCCGACCGAAACGCGGATCGCCTTGCGATAGAGCGGATCGCAGCAGGTCGCATCCAAAAGGATCGCATTGGCGCCGAACGCGGCGGCGTTGCGGAAAATCGAGCCCATGTTGTCATGATTGGCGATGCCGACGAGCACCACGATCAATGCTCGGGCAGGCAAGCCGTCCAGCAGGGCCTCGGCCGGCTGGGGCGTCTCCTTGCGACCAATGGCAAGAATGCCGCGATGCAGGTGAAACCCGGCAATGGCATCCATCACAGCTCCGGCGGCGACATAGACCGGCAGGTCAGGAGATGCGTTGTGCAGGATTTTTTCGAGGCCGGCCAAGCGGTTCTCCAGAACCAGCACCGATTCGGCGCGGAAGCGCGCGGCCGACAGTAGGATGTCGAGCACCACCTTGCCCTCGGCAATGAAGCGGCCCTGTCGACCGGCGAGGTCACGCTCGCGGATGTCGAGATAGGCGGCGACGCGCGGATCCCGCGGATCGTCGATGTGGACAAGGATCATCTGAGCCTCGGCTGACAATCGGAATCGGTTGCCAAGAACACGATGCGCGGATGCAGTGTCAAAGTGTATTTTGCGCGCCCAGGATGGACGCACATTGCCGAAGGCCGCTGGCGGCGTAAACGTTTACGCGCCCAGCCGTTCAAGTTCCGGCGCGACGCAGCCTTTGTGCCATCTGGGACAGATCATCCTTGCCGCTGCCGAAAATGCCGTCGAGCGTGGCAAGCAGTTCGCGCACAGCGTCGGATTTGCAGGAGTAGTAGATCATCTGGCGGTCGCGGCGGGTGTCCACAAGGTCCAGCGCCCGCAACTTTGCCAAATGCTGCGACAGGGCGGACTGGCTGAGCATCACCTTCTCGGCGATGGCTCCGACCGACATTTCACCGTCGATCAGATAACTCATGATCAAAAGCCGTTTTTCATTGCCCATCAGCATCAGAAATTCGGCCGCCGATCCGGCGTTGGCGATTAGCTTTGTCGAGATCATCGATCCCCCATGCTCTTTGCTCATCGAGGCACCATGGGGGCAATGGTGCCTGAATCCATAAACTCAGTTGTGAATGGTCGCCAACGAGTCAGCGCCACAGCCAAAGGGTAGAACATTTCATTCAAATCTCAAGCGTTGCTTTTGATCAAACGTAATTTAAGTGCGGTTATTTGGCGACGTTGCCGCCCGGCCGCTCTTGGCCATGTCGACCAAGACGTGCCTCAACTCATGCGCTGTGACCAAGGGCTGCGGAAAGAAGACCCTGCCGGCATCGTCGCCAGAGGCCAGATCCATGCCGTCGGCATCGAATCCGGCGATGACCCAGCCGTCGCCGGATGCCCGGGCAAAATGATGCGCGTAGAGGGCGACGGCGTCGAGATGGTCCGCATTCATGTGGTCGATCGCGGATTGCTCGCTGGCTGCCAGTTCCTCGACGATCGGCCCGTCGGCGATGAGATCGGTGCGATCAAGCAGGTAGGCCTTGCCGAAGCCGCCGTTCAGGCTGGCGCGCTGCGGTTCGAGACGAAAGATCGAAAAGTCGCCGAGGCCGGCATAGAGGCTGGCCTTCGGATTGTGGTTGAGATAGCGGCGTTCGGCGCGTGCATGCGCGTCCGATCCGCGCTCGATCCGCGCTGCCCGGCAGATCAGCGTCAACCGAGGATGCGCGAGCGGGTCGCCCTTGCCCGGCTCGCCGAGCAGCAGCGAACAGCGCGGGTCCGCAAGTATGGCGGGCGTATGGGCCGAAAGCTGCGATACCAGGATCAGCGGCGTGCCGTCGATGTCGGTGGCGACGCCGACCCGACTCGCCAGCGGCGAACCCGTTTGCGGCTCCAACACCGCCAAGGCGCCGAAGCGGGCGCGGCGCATGAGTGTCTTGGCCTGCCGGATCGCCTCGGCGTCGGTCTCGCGGATCACGTCCTTCGTTCGATCGGCCAAATGCTCGCCCTGCTAAGTTGATTTGGCTATTCCACTTATCAGACGATGGCGCCAGGCTGGCAAGTGCTACTTCGGAGCCATGCGAATGGCGCCATCGAGACGAATGGTCTCGCCGTTGAGCATCTGGTTCTCGATGATGTGCAAGGCAAGGGCCGCATATTCCGACGGCTCGCCGAGGCGCGAGGGGAAGGGCACCGCGGCGCCCAGCGAATCCTGCACCTCCTGCGGCATGCCGGCCATCATCGGCGTCCTGAATATGCCGGGTGCGATGGTGCAGACCCGGATGCCGGAACGGGCAAGATCGCGCGCCACCGGCAGCGTCATGCCGACGACCCCGCCCTTTGATGCCGAATAGGCGGCCTGGCCGATCTGGCCGTCATAGGCGGCGACGGATGCGGTGTTGACGACGACGCCGCGCTCGCCGCCCTGCAGCGGGTCGAGCTTTGCGGCGCGGTCGGCGACGAGGCGGATCATGTTGAAAGTGCCGATCAGATTGACTTCGATCACCTTGCGGTACTGATCGAGCGAATGGGGACCATCCTTGCCGATCGTCTTCACGCCGATGGCAATGCCGGCGCAATTGACCAGGATGCGCGGTTCGCCCAGCTTGGCCGCGACCTCGGCAAGCGCGGCAACACCGCTGTCGGCGCTGCCGACATCGCATTGGACGGCGATGCCGCCGATCTCGGCCGCCACCTTGGCCGCCCGATCGACGCCGATATCCAAGATGGCGACGCGGGCGCCCCTGGCGGCCAGCGCGCGCGCCGTCGCCTCGCCAAGGCCGGAGCCGCCGCCGGTAACAACCGCGACCTCGCCGTTTGGATTCATGGCGTCATCCTTTCACATGAGAGTCAGGCGTGGATCAGGCGCGCAATCGGCGCGAATGGTCAAGCCATCGCGGCAAAGTGCTCGGCGACCCTGGCCTGGTCGGCATGGCAGACCTCGCCCGTGAGCCTTGCAACCGCGCCCGGCATGATCTCGTGCGACAGCAGCCTGTCGAGATCGACGGGGCGTGGCATCGATATCTGGCCGCGCGGGATACGCTTGAAGCCGAGCGGTCCATAATAGGGCTCGTCGCCGACCAGCATGACGGCGGGCGCTCGGGCCTTGGCGGCCGCTTCCAGCGCGATCGCCACCAGCCGGCGGCCGATGCCGAGATTCTTGAAGGCCGGCCGCACCGTGAGCGGCCCGAGCATCAGCGCGCGTCCGGCGCCTGCGGCGATGCGGGTCATGCGAACTGATGCGACCACGAGATCGCCGTCCATGGCGACGAAGGACAGCGCGCGTTCATGCCCGCCGGCCTCGCGGATCTTGTAGGCGGCCAGCACAAAACGGCCGGGCCCGAAGGCTTCGTCATTGATGGCTTCGATCTGAGGGTCGTGCGCCGGAGTTTCCGGCAGGTATTCTACGTCGGCAAGGCTCATGGTCTTTGCGTTCCGGTACAGGAGGAAAGGTTTGCTGCAAACGGCAGCATTCGCCAATCAGCGCTTTATCAAGCGTGGGCGCCCTTTCGTCGTCGGTCGAACCGGATCAAAGCAAAATCGAACATGCGGAGTGTCCGCTAGCATCAATTTCCCGCCGCTGCAATCGGCGGTTTTGCAGGTAGAGAGCAACGGGCGCCGCGACGTGCTTGACGATCTGTTCAGCGCCCGGCGATTCCATGCAACGACTTGGAGCCCTACATGATGTACCAGACAGGAAAGGATAAGCGATGGGATTGCTGGTCGAAGGCAAATGGCAGGGCCGCTGGTACGACACCAAAGGCAGCGGCGGCAAATTCGTGCGGGCGCAGTCGCAATGGCGCGACTGGATCACTCGTGACGGGGCGCCTGCCGAAGGCCGCGGCCGCGGCCGCGGCTTCAAGGCGGAGCCCGGTCGCTATCACCTCTATGTCTCGCTTGCCTGTCCCTGGGCGCACCGAACGCTGATCTTCCGGGCGCTGAAGAAGCTTGAAGGCATCATCTCCGTGTCGGTCGTCCATCATTTCATGGGCGCCGATGGCTGGACGTTCCTGGCGCAGGACGGAGCCACAGGTGACACGCTCTATGGCCTGGACTTCCTGCACCAGATCTACACCAGGGCCGACCCTAACTATTCCGGCCGGGTCACGGTGCCGGTGCTGTGGGATAAAAGGGATGAGACCATCGTCTCCAACGAATCCTCCGAAATCATCCGGATGCTGAATTCAGTTTTCGACGCTTGGGGTGACGCCAACCTCGACTTCTATCCGCAGGCGCTACGCGGCGAGATCGACGCGGTCAATGCACTGGTCTATCCTGCCATCAACAACGGCGTCTATCGCGCTGGCTTCGCCACCACGCAGGCCGCCTACGAGCAAGCGTTCGGGGAGTTGTTCGCCGCGCTCGACACGCTGGAGCATCGGCTGTCGAATCAGCGCTATCTCGTCGGCGAGCGGATCACCGAAGCCGACTGGCGGCTGTTCACCACGCTGGTGCGCTTCGACCCGGTCTATGTCGGCCATTTCAAATGCAATCGGTGCCGCATCGCCGACTATCCGAACCTGTCGAACTATCTGCGCGATCTTTACCAGGTGCCTGGCGTAGCCGGCACGGTGAACCTCAATCATATCAAGTCGCACTATTACGGCAGCCACGAAACGATCAACCCGACGCGTATAGTGCCTGTGGGGCCGGAAATTGACTACGGCGCGCGGCATGACAGGGCACGGTTCGCCAAGGCGGCTGCCTGAACTACCAATAGGGTGACGGCGGCTTCCCGCCAAAAACCTCGGCGATGCGCCGCAGCGTTGCCGGGGTCGTACCCTGGGGCAAACGGTCGAGCGGAAAGAAACCGGCCTCGGCGATCTCGCGGTCCGGCAGTTTCGGGGCCGCCTGGCTGAATTTTTCGATCAGGTACAGGCCGACATGGTCGCGGCGGCTGGCGCGGCGGTTGAAATGCATCGAGCGCAGCACCGGCGGAGCGGTCAGCGTGATATTGCCCTCTTCCGCCAGTTCGCGCGCCAGCGCTTCGGCCATCGTCTCGCCGATCTCGACCCCGCCACCGGGAAGCTGCCAGCCCGGCACATAGGTGTGGCGGATGAGGAAGAGGGAGTTGGATGCCGTTTCGTGGATGAGCCCGCGCACGCCAAGCGTCATTGGCCGCCGCAGCACGAAGTAGAGATGGAACAGTCTGGCTCGCAGCCCCGGCCAGCCGGTTTGGCGCAAAGTGCTCTCGGGATCGGTCGCCATCAGTCGCGAAACCGTGGGTGGAAAGCCGCGTGCGCGTCGCCTATGAAAGAGAAATGTTCAGGCTCGCACATATTTCCGATATCCATTTGGGGCCACTCCCTGAAGTAACCTATCGCGATCTCGCCTCCAAGCGGGTGCTGGGCTACGTCAACTGGCAGCGCAACCGCCGCCGGCACATGCACGATGCGGTGATCGACACCATCGTGGCCGATATCAAGGCCAGCGCGCCCGATCACCTCGCGGTTACCGGGGATCTCGTCAACCTGGCGCTCGACGGCGAGATCGAGATGGCCAAGCACTGGCTGGAGACGCTCGGCTCGCCGCATGACGTGTCGGTGGTGCCGGGAAATCATGACGCCTATGTGCCTGGCGCCTTCGACAAGGTGTGCCGGTCCTGGGCGGCATGGATGACGGGCGACGGCGTCAACAGTCCGGTCGATCGCAATTCGTTTCCCTATCTGCGCGTGCGCGGCAATGTCGCGTTGATCGGCATCACCACGGCGCGTGCGACGGCACCCTTCATGGCCAACGGCTTCTTCATGGAAGGCCAGGCCGAGCGGCTGCGCAAAATACTCGATGCGACGGCGAAGCAAGGATTGTTCCGTGCGATCATGATCCATCATCCGCCGGTGCGGGGCGCCGTCCCGCAGCACAAGCGGCTGTTCGGCATCGCCCGCTTCCACAAAATCATTCGCCGGCACGGTGCCGAGCTCATCCTGCATGGCCATTCACATCTGCCGTCGCTGTTTCAGATCGGCCCGCGCGACGCCAAGGTCCCGGTGGTCGGCGTCGCCGCGGCCGGCCAGGCTCCCGGCGGCAAGCCTCCGGCGGCGCAGTACAATCTGTTCGACATAGACGGTGAAAAAGGCGATTGGCGCATCCGCCTGACGCGGCGCGGCTTGACGGGGCCGGCGATACCACCTTCGGATCTGCAGACGCTGGAGCTCGGGGCGCAACCGGCTATGGCCGCAAGCTGAGCCCCAGCGCCACGATACGGTCCCAGAACAGCACGATCGAAACCGCCAGTCCCACCAGCGCGCCTGCGGCGATCAGGCCAAGGCCGGACAGGACGGCCGACCAGCCCTTGCTGCGCGGCGGCGATCGCAAAGGCGGCTCGGCTTCCGGCACCACGTGCCGCTTCATCCCGGGAACGGCAGCCTCGACGCCACCCTCCATCATTCTCTGACGTTCGACGATCCGCTCGGCGACATAGCGCGTCACGGAATCGGCAACCGGCTTCATCTCGCTCGATTCGGCCAGCACCACACGGCCGATGCGGGTGTCCTTCAGGAATCGGTAGGTGCGGCGATCGCGGCCCATGGCGACATGGCTGACGGCGTCGATCCACAGGCGCGGCTGCAGACCGGACGAGACGACGAAGTCGAAACTGTCCATGTCGGCGGGAACGTCGGCAAAAACGGGCGCGAGTTCGGTGGCAAGAAGGTCGAGCCGCATGCGATGCGCCTCGCGCATGTCGACGACGACGTCGTCGCGATCGGCAAAGGCATTCTTTACATCGCGAATGGCATCGGACAATTTTCTCGACGGGTCGATGATCTTTTCGCCTGCATCCTTCATGGGCGTGGCCTCGCGGGTTTGGTTAACATGGAGTTAACACAGCCGCCGGCAAAATGCACTGGCGAGATCAATGCATCAAGGGTCGCCGTTGGCGGCGCAGACGGAAGAAGTCAGCTGGCCGCGGCGGACAGTTTCACCCGTTGCGGTCCGACGCGGCGATTGCTGTTGCGGCGAATGATCTCGGCGATCAGGTCGGGCGCTTCCTCGGCCAGCATATGGCCGGCCTCCAGCACATGGTGCACATGGAAGCGCTCCGGCGGGTCATCCACTTGGGTAAAGGGTAGAACGGCGTCATCCGATCCCCACGCCACCATCACCGGCATGTTCAGCGCATCGAGCCGCTCGCGCGGGATGACGCCCTGTCGATCGCTCCTGGTCATGGCGGCCGCGATCTCGACGAGCTTTTCGGTTTGTCCGGGGCGGCCGCGCATTTCGCAAAGCAATTCGGCCATGCGACGCGAGGGCGCGGCTCGAGGGCCGGACATTTCGGCGAGGCAGGCCTGGACTTCGGCCAGGTCCTGCGCGCGGGCAAAGCGGCGCAACAACGGTCCATTGATTTCGGGGCCAAAACCGCCCGGCGCCAGGAGCGTCAGCGAGGCGACTTTTGCCGGCTCCGCCAACGCCATCAGCGCGGCAACCGCGCCGCCCATCGAATGGCCGACGAGGTGGACGCGCTTGATCGCGCGTGCGGAGAGGTCGGCAAGGATGGCGTTTGCCGCGACCTTGGCCGGTCCGGCCGACGGAAAGTCGAGCGACAGGCCGTGTCCCGGCAGATCATAGGCCAATGTGCGTACGGAAGGCGGCAGCAAGGAGATCACCTCGCGCCAGACATCGTGGCTGCCGCCAAAACCATGCAGCAGGACGATGGTCTTCGAACCCACACCCCGTTCGTCGGCATAAAGTGATGAAGTCATGAAAGATTGAGGCTTTATTCGAGAAGGCGCGATGGAAATGTGGCTGAATTGCTCCTAGTCCAGAGCATTCGCCAGTAAAATTTTCGCGATTAGGCGATTGGCCGAACAGCGAGCCGGCTGCTGGTGGATGCCGCTCCCAAAAGCGACCTCGATTTGGGCGAACGACACGCACGAGCAAAAAGACCTAAGGCGTGTCGCATGAATCCGTTTCGACGCGAAACGCTTTTGGGCCTTTCACTATTCGATGGACTCGCTGTCCGCTTTAAGTCCTCATTTCACGCAACTCCGGAAGGGAACCCGGCACTAGCTGCCCTGGAATGGCTCACATCTAGCTCGCGTTGAAGAGCCCGGCGGCACGCAAGGCGTCGACCAGCCGCTCGGTCAGATCGGCGGGATATTTTCTGTCGATGAAGGTTGCGCGCGGATTGGCGGCGAATTTCGGAAATTCGGTTATCAGCTCATCAAGCAGCCTTCGTGCCTGGTTGTCCCGACCGGCGATCTTGGCGCCGATCAGACGGGCGGCGAGATAGTGCGATTTCGCCGCAGTGGTTCTCAGAGCGCTGCTGGCTATCGCTGCCTTGCTGGTATCGCCCAGCATTAATTCTCCGGCGAAAAGCCCAAAGTCCCACCAGGTCGGGTGGCCGCTCGAGGCATCCACGGCATGCGCCAGAAGAGGTGTTCCTTCGGCGTACCGGCCGGCGAAAACCAGCCCGTAGCCATAGGCGGCGGCCATGGCGAGATCGTAGGGGTTAAGATCATGGGCCTTGCGCATCCATCGCAGGGCCTCGTCGGCATTGCCGAGGCGCGAATTGATGTAGCCGTAGGAGCGATGTGCGTACGGGCTGGTCGGCCCCATCTGCACGGCGCGATGGGCAAACGTCATCGCCTTCTCGATCGTTGCGTCCGGCGGGTAGGCGTAGTGGTCGGTCACGGCCTCCAAATGCAATGAGGCGAGTTCCGAATAAACCAGTGACGATTTCGCGCCACTGTTGGCAAGGGCTTCGAGGCAACGATAGGCGGTCTCGTGAGTCCTGGCGTTCTGGTCGAGATAGTATTTGTCGTTGAGCAGCAGGCACTGCGTCAGGCCGGTCTCCGCGCCGGACTGCTCGATGTAATTGTAGATGGTGCCAGAAGCGGGAAGTGCCGCACTGAGAATGCCGGATAGGCGATCCTCGACTACGGTTGGTGCGCTGTCGGCGGCGGTCAGGTTGCGCGACAACAGCACCCGTCCGGACGCCAAGCTTTGCAGTTCGATGGTAACGTCGCCCGCGTCTGGTCCAGGCAGGATATCGAAAATGAAACTCGTCGCATCGGCGACCGGATCGGCCTTGTTGACGGTGTTGCGACCGATGAAGTCGATCGTATCAAAGCCGCTCAGGCCGGCACGCAGCGATGCGGCGACGCGACTGGCATTGGGAGTGTTGGCCCTGAGGGCGATGTAGACGAGCGGCAGCGCTTCGACCATGGGCGACGGCGTGATGCTGCCGGTTTCGCCGGCGGTCTCGAACGTTGCCGGGATGTCGCCTCCCGCCAGCAAGGCACCGCCGCCCTGGCGCAGGATCAGAAGGCCCAACATGGCGATAACCACGGCGATCGCGATCCAGAAGAACCTGAGATGGCGCGTCACCGAGAGGCCCGCCGCAGGAACCTGGCCGAGCAAGGCCGCCATGGGTGCGGCATCATCGGCGGCACCGGACTGTTCGGGCAGGCTGGCTGTCGGCTCTGCGTGACTGGCGGCTTCCGCTGCTTGCGGCAGGCGGATGGCATTGAGTTCGTAGGCCGGGACGTAACCGCCGCGCGGAATGGCTATGCGGACCGGCTCGGCAATGCCTTCATTGGCGAAATAATGTTGCAGCAGTTCGCGCAGGCGGCCCGCCTGCACCCGCACGACGGCATCGGTGGACGGATCGAAATCGCCGTCCTTGCCGAAAACGTCCATAGCGATGGAAAAGCCCTTGAGCCTGTCGGCTTCCCCGGCCTGCTCGCGCTCGACGAGATAGCGAAGCAGTTTGCGCGCGCGCTCGGATCTCCCGAACGTTTCGCTGGCAAGCAGTCGCTCCAGTGTCTCGCGCACTGCGGGGGCGGCAGGCGTGGCATGCTGCAAGTGTCGATCCTCTCGAAGTCGGCACAGGTTGAGGTGCGATCATATCGTTGCCGCACCACCGTACAAGCATACACGTATTATGCGATCGCGTACCACACCGGATAATTTCCCGGTGATTAATGACACAAAAGTCGGGACCAATCGCTAAACGACGATGGTCCCGAATTCGTTCCAGGCCTGTATCAACCGGCTCTTTTGCCGATAATCCGGTTGGCGGCGGACACCACGGCCTCCAGCGAGGCAGCGACGATGTTGGTGTTGATGCCTGCGCCGAACAGCTTGCCGTCAGGATGTTCCATCTCGACATAGGAAATGGCCGAGGCGTTCGAACCGCGCTGCATCGAGTGCTCGGAATAGTCGAGCACCGACATATCGACGCCGACATGACGCGACAGCGCATCGACGAAGCCGTCGATCGGGCCTGTGCCTGTGCCTGATATCGTCATCTCCTTGCCGTCGTCGATAATGACCGCCTCGACAACGCGCCGGCCCTTTACCTCGGTGTCCGGATAGGTGTGGTGATCGAGGAATTTCAGCCTGGCGCCCGGCTGGTCGACATAGGTATCGAGGAAGCGCTCATAGATGCGCCTGGCCGGCACTTCCTTGCCTTCGGCATCGGTGATCGCCTGGATTGCCTGGCTAAACTCGATCTGCAGGTTGCGCGGCAGGTTGAGCCCGTAATCCGCCTGCAGCACATAGGCGATGCCGCCCTTGCCGGACTGCGAGTTGATGCGGATGATGGCTTCGTAGCTGCGGCCGACGTCGGCCGGGTCAATCGGCAGATAGGGAACCTCCCACACTGGCGTGTTGGCCTTCTTCAGCGCCTTCATACCCTTGTTGATGGCATCCTGGTGCGAGCCGGAAAAGGCGGTGTAGACGAGTTCGCCCACATAGGGATGGCGCTCGGGAATCTTCAGCTGGTTCGAATATTCGTAGACATCCTTCATCCGGTTGATGTCGGAGCAGTCCAGCTTCGGATCGACGCCTTGCGTGTACATGTTGAGCGCCAGCGTGACGATGTCGACATTGCCGGTGCGCTCGCCATTGCCGAACAGCGTGCCTTCGACGCGATCGGCGCCGGCCATCAGGCCGAGCTCGGTGGTGGCGACGCCGGTGCCACGGTCATTATGCGGGTGCAGCGAAATGATCAGGTTCTCGCGCCTGTCGAGATTGCGGCACATCCACTCGATGCGGTCGGCATAGATATTGGGCGTCGACATCTCGACGGTCGACGGCAGGTTGATGATGAGTTTGTTGTCAGGTGTCGGCTTCACGATCTCGGTGACCGCGTTGCAGATCTCCAGCGCGACTTCGAGCTCGGTGCCGGTGAAGCTTTCGGGCGAGTATTCGAAACGGTAGCCGCCGCCGGCACTCGCTGCCATGTCGGTGATCATCTTGGCGGCATCGGTGGCGATGCGCTTGATGCCGGCAACGTCCTTCTCGAAGACGACGCGGCGCTGCAACTCGCTGGTCGAATTGTAGAAATGCACGATCGGGTTGGTGGCGCCTCTGAGCGCTTCGAAGGTGCGGGTGATCAGTTCGGGCCGGCACTGCACCAGCACCTGCAGCGAAACGTCGGCCGGTACGCTGCCCTCTTCGATGCACCAGCGGGCGAAGTCGAAATCGGTCTGCGAGGCCGAAGGAAAACCGATCTCGATCTCCTCGAAACCCATGTCGAGCAGCAGCGCGAACATGCGCGCCTTGCGTTCGTGGCCCATCGGGTCGATCAGCGCCTGGTTGCCGTCGCGCAGGTCGACCGAGCACCAGATTGGCGCCTTGTCGATCACTTTCGAGGGCCAGGTCCGGTCGGTGAGGCCGACGATTGGGTAGGGTTGGTACTTGCGGGCGGCGTCCGGCATGCCGCCGTTCTGCTGGCCCGCCGGGGCCTCGCTTACGCGGATTTCTTCTCGTGCGTTCATCGTCGTTCTCCCGGCGACCCTCGAATCCGCCTTCAGGCGGATGGGTGGCGAGTGGCGCCTTTACCAGATTTTCGTTCGCTTGATGTGACTGCCAAGGAGCATGCGCTTGCGCGGCGGCTCGACCGCCGGGCGCTCCTTCAGCGAACCCGGCGATCGCCGATAAGGCCGAGAAGAAGCAGCGTCGAGGCAAGCGCGCGCACGGTCTCGCCGGCAAAGCCGGTCTGACGGGAAGCGGTGGTGGCGCGCGTGTTCATGGCGGTTTTCATACAGGAGCGGCCAGCCGGAGGCAAGCCGTACCGAAAGCCATGTCGTAAGCAGATGAGTTGTCCGGATTAGGTAGCACGTGAGTTGTCCGGTTTTATCGCCAGCGGATGGAGGCTGGG
>NZ_VFWC01000027.1:0-14565 GCF_006442405.1 Mesorhizobium sp. B2-2-3
TGGGTATCGAGCATCGCTGCCTCCCTTAAGCAGCTATCGGGGCTGCACCTTCTTAGGTGCTGAGCTGCGAATCTCAGCGGTCAGCCGCTGCTCCCGGAGCCGAGCTGTCTTCGCATCCCGTGCCGCCCGCTCGACCTCGATCAGCTCGCGCGCAACATCCGAGGTACGCTCCTTTCTCTCGTGCCTTTCTTTGTCGGTGAACCGTTGCCTTCTCCGCATCGTTGTCCTGATCTAACGGTCCCGCAGTGTTGCCGCACAGAACGATTGTCGCCAGATGGGGTTCCACCCACACAGTAAAAAGCCCGCCACCTTCGGCAGCAAGTGTTTGGCCGCAAAAAGACGTAGGCGAAATGCGGGAGAGACGCCCTTAAACGCAAAACTGGGCAGGCGGTTAGTTTCCGTGACTTTGGCTAACGGCCCAGCGGCTGCCTCGAAAGCGAAAACAACTCGGCCTCGTCAACCACACCTGCCATGTAATTTGCAATGATCCGGGAGGCAATCGAGTCGCGCTCATCAGGCAATGGGTTGTCCGGCTTAAGCTCGTCGAAGACCCGCCCAAGCAGTGCCAACTCGGATTCGTCGAAAATACCGGCCTCGGCCGCCTTTCGTTGAATTGGCATGATTTTCTCCCGGAAGTCTAACCGCGAAAACATGCAGCAGGACCTCCGGTCGCGCAAGGGCTTCACGGGCCGCGATCCTGGCCGACATCAAAATGGCCGGCGCTGGGTTTTTAGAAACCGGGCTTCGCGCAGCAGCGAGTTCCAGTCTGTCCCGATGAGCTTGATCAGATCCAGTGCATCCACTTCGGGAATGCCGACCTCGTTTGCGAGCCGTCGGGCGAGCAATTGCTGATTCTCCCTCTCGTGCCCATCGCTATCCTTTTGCATCGGATCGATCCTCCTTCGCAACCAAACTAGCCAACTGGCCCTTCGTTTCTCGGAAAAGAAAAAGCTCGCCACTGAGAAGCAGTGGCGGGCTTCTGGGAGCTGGCCAACGGAGGACGATGCTGGCCCAGGGCAGCAACGTGGCCCCAAACCATTGGTTGCATCTAAGCGGAAAAAGCCTGCCACATCTCGGCAAGCGGGCGAGTCTGGGGGAACACATACATTGTATGGGAACAGTGCAAGGGCCGAAGTTTCGCGGCGTTGGCGATAAACAAATTGAAAGCCTCCGATTAGGAGATAACCGGCAGGCCGCGCTACATGGCGGCGTGTATGCCGCCACGGCTGGGTCCACCGGCATCGGCACGACATGCGCGCGCGCCACGCCGTCGCGGAGCCATGTCGATCCGGTGGCGATGGCGATGTTCTGAAAGCCCAAGGCCAGTAAGTCCTGCGCCGACAATCGGCTTTCGAAATAGACGTCGACATTGGGCATCTGGCTGAGCTGATACTGGCGATAGTCGCCCACCCGGCCCCATGCCGAGAGGCTGGGCAAGCGGCATTCGCGCGCGACGCAGCCGCCGACTTCGGTGCCGGTCTCGGTAATCTGATAGCCGCGCAGGCCGAGCGGGCACGCGCCGATCGGCACGGACATGCCCGGCAAGCGTATTCAGCAACGGATGGACACCAACGGCGACGGCGTCATCTCGAAGGAGGTGGCGACCGCCCGCGAGCGCCTGTTCAGGAATCTCGACCGTAATGGCAACGGCGTCATCGAGAGGAATGAAATAGAGAGCGCCCGCCACGCCATTAAGGACCGCGCCGAGACCGCGCAGGCGCGGCTCGGCAACCGCGGCATGCTGTGCGACAACCGTGGGCGCGCCTTCCAGGCGCTGGGTGACCTGCGCACCGCGCGCTAATTTGGCGACGGCGCAGTGGCCACGCCCTTCAACGAAGCCGCGGTGAACAACGCGATGACAGCGGTGCGCACCGTCACAACCAGCTTCAGGCGACGATGCAGGACTGTCTCCTGTCAGCGCTGAGAAACGTCAGCGCAAAGCCCGCGCACGGGAGGCTGAGGGCGACGGCCCTACTGGCGGTACAATCGTCGCCGACCTACGTCGACATCCAACCGGTTTGCGATTGCGATGATGGAACAATGCGGCACGACAGGCTTGTCCTGACCCTACTCCGGCGCGAACTCTCGGCTGGCTTGCGCTCGACGCGCCGCCGCGATCTTGTTTGGATCGCCGTTGGAGGTGGTGCTCTGTTCGCCTACGCCGTTGCCGACATCGCCGTCGCATTGCAGGCGACATCCACCACGCTTAGGCAGGCCAGATGATGTGGACGGTCGGACTGCCGGCCGCACTTCTACTGCTTGGCGCCTTCACCGGTAGCGCGCTCGCCAGGCTTTGCCTGTCGCGCGCCTTCGCGCCCTTCCTGAAGGCATTGCCACTTTCGCTTGTAGAGCGCCGGCGCATGACGGCGACGGCAGCGTGTGTGCTGGGCGTTCTCACTACCTTCATCGTCGCGGCGGCAGTGGGCCTTGGCTGTTTCGTCATCGCAAAACCGCTCGCACAAGCCTGGGGTCTCGGCGCCGCGATCCTGTTTGGCGCGGGCTTTTGCCCGGCAGCCGTCCTGCGCCTGCGCAGCGCTCGCGATCTGGTCAACACCGACACTGCCGATCTGGTGAGCGTTCGCGGCGGACGCAAGCCTTTGCTCGGCGCCTTCGATCGCTCGACGCCGACCTGGATCTCGAGCTGGGCCTGGGGTTTGCCCGCCGGCCACGTAACGCTTTCATGGCGGCTGGCGGGAGCAGCTGTCCTGTTCGGTCTGGCGGCGGCAACCTCCGCTTCCATTAGCTTGGTTCGCCATGACGCGGTGCCGGCGGCCATGGCCGGCCTGACCGGTGGCCTTCTCATATTCATGCTGAGCGCGCGGTTCCATCCGCTCGGCTCGCCAGTGTTGCGCACCGCCCCGCTCGACTTTACCAGGGCCTGGCTGCGCCTGACGCGGCTACCCCTGCAATTGTCGGTCGCCTACTTTCTCCTGCCGGCTGGCGCTGCACTGGCGGCGGAGCCGTCGGCCTGGGCGATGCCGCTTGCCAGCGGTTTCTGGCTGCTGGCGCTGAACGGCGCCATTGCCCGAGAGTGGG
Source organism: Mesorhizobium sp. B2-2-3 (assembly GCF_006442405.1). Classification (NCBI taxonomy): domain Bacteria; kingdom Pseudomonadati; phylum Pseudomonadota; class Alphaproteobacteria; order Hyphomicrobiales; family Phyllobacteriaceae; genus Mesorhizobium; species Mesorhizobium sp. B2-2-3. Next base: position 3,037 of record NZ_VFWC01000027.1, read on the forward strand.
ACGCTCGGCAGTTGGCCGACGCCAGCCACGCACCCGGGACCTTTGAGCTCAACATCATGCAGGTGCTGTGGAACCCATGAGCTGGTGAAGCGGTAACCTCGGCCGCAGACATGGGGAAGTCGAGAGTGACGATCAACCGGCGGGGTGCACCCTGAGCCTAGGCGATCGCCAGCGAGCTTTCGAGGTCTCTGGTCGACAGCAGCGTTGCCAACCGAAACGTGGGCCGCCGGCGTCAGCCTGGCACTCCCATCCCCACCGACGAGCCGTTGGGAAAGGGAAACCGGTTGTCCTCCTCAGCGCCAGTCCCTCCCGCCGACGGCACCACTGCTAGATGGCCTCATCGTCACCCGCAGATGGAAGAAGCTGGCCGGTCGCCAATGTCGTGGGGAGACCCCGCTCCCATCAAGGGCTATCTGATCGACGGTTGAGAAGTCGTTGGCAGCTGATTAGTGGGAAATTTTGACGTCACTCTGCCGTTTTCACCAGCGACTCGGCCATGCCCCGCTCCGTGCTCGCCCGTGGGAAGGGATGGGTCGGTGGTCGAAGCATAAGGGTCTGATGCTCTGTTTTCGGCATTGCGGCGATGAGGATGATGATAGTCCATGTCCAGACCACGACCGCGCAGCCACGGGCCGGAACAAATCTTGGTAAACGATGTTTGGCAGCCCGAACGATAGGTGGAGTTTGATGCTGCAGCAAATCGTATCAGGTCTCAGGCACATGCTTCGACCGCGGGCGCGTGAATCGCTGGCGGATCCGGTTGACGCCATCATTCGCCTTCTCAAGGAAGACCAACCATCGACCCGGAATCCTCCCGCGACCGCAATGCCCGAACGTCCGTATCAGATTCAGCGAAGACGTCGCCGCTACCGCGATCGCGGAGATCCACCCCAGGGCTGATTGCCTGCGGGTGTCGTCCGATCCGCGATCGAAGCGAGCACTTGTGTCCTCACTTACAGCGGTAGGGACTGTTGACCGTCGCGGTGATGGCGCCTTTTCCGGGCGCGCTGGGTCAAGCGACGTTTGAAAAAATCTGCTGATCCAGGTCGCACGTGGCCAGCCCGTAGCGCCACTTATGATTCGTTGCCTCGCGCCGGCTCTGATAGAACAGCGTCAGTTGCCGGCCCTCTATCATTACAGTCGAGTGCCCGTTCTCTCCCGGCTCGCCCGGATCCAGCACTGGGCCGACGGACACGTAAGGTCCTTCGACGCGATCGGCAATTGCGAAGAATACACGCTGGCGGCTGCCGCGCGGACCCTCAGGGAGGAAGCAGGTTGCATTGAGCAGCACGCGTCCATCCGGCAACTCGACCAGTTGAGCGCCTTCGATGCCCCATTCATAGTCGGGATGCTCGCGTGCGTTGTGATGCGGAACGTCCAAGTGGTCCAGGATCTTGCCAACGCGCTTCCATGGTCCGAACCAGGAGTCGGACTGGCTGCGTGCGAGATAGACGTCGGGTTGCGGGACCCTGCTGAACTTCGGCATTCCCGAATAAACGATGTAGCGCTTGCCGCCGATGACCGCCGGATGGGGATCGTAGATGCCATCTTCATCGGTGTCCGGCAGGGATAATATCGCCGACGTCAAAACAACCCAGTGGAAACCATCATTGGACACCGCATGCTCGCACCGCCCACCCGACTTCATGAATTCGGTCTGGATGAACATGTGGAAAACCCCGCCTTCGTGGATGACACCGGGCGCCGCCACGCCCGAGCCGGTGATCGGCAAGGCGATCGGTTCATGCTCGGTCCAGGGGCCACGCGGATCCGGCGCTGTGGCGTGCAGTATCTTCCATTCCTCGCTCGTAACGGTGCCGCTCGATCCGAACATGTGCCAGAGCGTCCCGTCGAATACGGGACAAGGATCTTTCAGGTCGTCCACCTGCTGCGGGTGAAACAACGGAAAGACGTGCGTTTCGAAATTGATCTTCATGTCCACAAACCTCGACCGCCTCTCTCAGCTTCCGACACCCAGGTCCAAACAAACTGATTCGAGGCGTTCGTATCCTAGCAGCGTCGGCTAACACGTGTTGATTTTTCCGCCGGCCTTCAACAGCTTGATGCGTGGCAAAGCGCCACGTTAGGGCGCCGCCGTAGTCCCAATTCCAGCGGATCTCATGCCGCATTCCGACACCGCCTGCGAAGCAGTCGGGCGACCCTGCCTCTGATCGTCGGGGCCGGCGATCGACCTAGGCGGGTCAATTAATTCCGTTGGAACAACTTACTGAATCGCAAGTTAGATAGAACTGATGGGTATCAGATGGCAAGGTCGAAAATTAACCTACGTTAATTTTCGCGGTTATAACTCGTATTAAAAGGGCAAATATATGGACATCGCGCTTTCAAAAATAAAAAAAAGCACATCCCAGGCGTATAATTCAGTACTTATCTGCTTTTCACATCTCCGATGGAATTTTGTACTTCAAAGGCCACAGCACCTCCTGACCCTCGCCGCCCGGCAGCAACAGGTAATTTACTTCGAAGAACCAGCCTTCGAAGATGTCCGCGGTCCCTTCATGCGCGTGAACGACGTAGCTCCGGCAATCAGGGTTGTCACGCCGGTCGTCCCCATTGGAACATCAGCGACAAAGGTGGATGCGATCCAGCGAAGTTTCGTCAATGAACTCGTCGCGCCGGTTCCTCATGACCGGCTGATTGCCTGGTATTACACGCCAATGGCGCTGCGCTTCAGCAGCCATCTTCGCTGCAATGTGTGCATCTACGATTGCATGGACGAGTTGTCCGCCTTCCGCGACGCGCCGGCGGAATTGGCACAGATGGAAAAGGAGTTGTTCGGCCGTGCCGATCTGGTCTTCACGGGCGGGCAAAGCCTCTATGAGGCAAAGCGCAGTCAGCATCGTTCGATCTTTGCGTTCCCAAGCAGCATCGATGCTGCTCATTTCAGCAGGGCGAGAGGGGGTGGCGACGAACCGGCCGACCAGGCAGGCATCCCCCATCCAAGGGTCGGCTATTTCGGCGTGATAGATGAACGGCTCGACATCGCCCTTGTGGGCCAGACGGCTGCGGCAATGCCCGACATCCAGTTCGTCATGCTGGGGCCGGTGGCCAAGATCGATTCGGCGATCCTGCCACGGGCTGGCAATTTGCATTGGCTCGGTCCCAAGAACTATGCCGACCTGCCGAGCTATCTCCGTCATTGGGCAGGCGGATGGATGCCATTCGCACTCAATGAGGCAACGAGATACATCAGCCCAACCAAGACCCCCGAGTTTCTTGCGGCCGGACTGCCGGTGATCTCCACCGCCATCGTTGATGTCGTTCGCACCTACGGTGCGGCTGGTCTCGTCGAGATCGTCGACGCCGACGACATTGCGACCAAGCTTCGCTGCATGCTTGCCCGCCCCAGAGACCTGCAGGTGAGGGCAGTTGATGCCTATCTCGCCGACAAGTCGTGGGAACGCACTTGGGATGCCATGACCTCACACATCCACGGTGTCCAGGCGATGAAAACTGTCGTTCCGCTGCGCAGGAGAGCCTGACGATGTTCGACTGGCTGATCGTCGGAGCCGGCTTTGCCGGCAGCGTGCTTGCCGAGCGCATTGCATCGCAACGCCGCGAAAGTGTCCTGCTCATAGACCGCAGAAATCATGTCGGCGGCAACGCCTATGACTGCTACGACGAAGCGGGACTCCTGATCCATCGCTATGGTCCCCACATCTTCCACACCAACGCGCAATCCATCGTCGACTATCTGTCGCAGTTCACGGCGTGGCGGCCCTACGAACATCGCGTCCTGTCTTCGGTGGACGGCAAACTGCTGCCCATCCCGATCAATCTCGACACAATCAATCGTCTTTACGGACTTGATCTCACCTCCGACCAACTGGAAGACTTCTTCGCTTCGCGACGCGAAACGGTGGAGGAGGTCCGAACCGCCGAAGACGTGGTGGTCAGCACCGTGGGCAGGGAACTCTACGAAAAATTCTTCCGCGGTTATACCCGTAAACAATGGGGCGTGGATCCGTCTCAACTGAGCAAGTCCGTAACGGCACGGGTGCCGACCCGCACCACCCGCGACGACCGCTATTTTGGCGACACGTTCCAGAACATGCCCGCCGGTGGCTATACGCGGATGTTCGAGCGGATGCTGGACAGGCCTGAAATCAAGGTGATGCTGCAGACCGACTATGGCGAGATACGCGAGAAGATCGGCTTTCGGCAGCTGATCTATACCGGGCCGATTGACGAATATTTTGATTGGAGGCTCGGCCGTCTGCCTTACCGTTCCTTGCGGTTCGACCATGTGACAGTGGATTGCGAACAATTCCAGCCAGTGGCGGTGGTGAACTATCCGCAGACGGAAAACTACACCCGCGTCACGGAGTATAAGCATCTGACAGGCCAACGGCATCCGAAAACCAGCCTCACCTACGAATACCCGACCGATATAGGCGATCCCTATTATCCTGTTCCGAGAGCCGAGAACGAGGAGCTGTACAAACGCTACGAGGCAATGGCGGACGCCTGCCCAAACGTCTGGTTCGTTGGACGGCTAGCGACCTACCGTTATTACAACATGGATCAAGTGGTGGGTCAGGCCTTGGCCACATTCGCGAGGATACAAAAGACCCTGCCGGCCTCGGCTTCTTTGGAGGCGCCGACATTTGCTGTGCTCGCGCCGTAACCATTTGCCGGACGAAGCCGAACGCGATGCCGTTCTACCCGACAGGCCCATGCTGCACGCGTGATGGCCGGGCTTACGCGAACAGAAGGCGCTGGCGCGCCAGCTCGTCCGCAACTGGCTGCCGGATGCTGCGCGAACCATCCGCGTGCACGGTAGAAAACAAGCCGACTTCGGCGTGGCGGGAATTGTCCCAACCCGGATAGGCCGTCACGGGATAAATGCAAATGCCTTGGATGGGGACGCCCAGCTTCATCGCGGCGCGGACCTCATCGCAGACATAATGCAGCCATGCTGGCCCGGCGGATCCTTCGGACCCGGTTTCAGCAATGAACATCGGCTTGCGGAACCTGTGAGCGACCTCGAGCAACATCTCGGACAGCGCCCGATATTCATGGTGGCCCATGGGAATGGTCGGACCGTTTAGATACCATTGGTTGTGAGGATAAAAGTTCAGGCCAATCACGTCGACAAGATCTTGGCTGCCGCCCAGTTCAGGCTCGACCTGTCCCATCAGCATCTCATACGCCTCGAACTGACCTCGCCGGGCGTTCTGCGCGCGTTGCCGTTCCGCTCGGCTACCGTCGCGAGGCGCGATATGGATCAGCGGCTCAGCCCAGACGAATCGACAGTCGGGGTCGGCCTGTCGCATTGCACGGATGCCCGCGACCGCTGCCTTAACGAGATGCCGTTTGAACCATCCGCGCTTCTTTGGGCCGACACGCGGGAAGTAGCCGACTTCGACGGCCCAGGCAAAGAACGAGATTTCGTTGATTGGACAAAGCAGCGGAGAGGTGCCCGTGAAGGAGCGATGGAACCGCACGGCCTCCGTGGCAAAAGCGGCGTATGAATCGATGAATTCCTGCGATCCCTGATTGATGTGATCGGGCGACCCGTAATGAAAAACATCCCAGATCACCTGCACGCCAACGGCACGAGCCGCTTCGATCATGGCCGCCCAACTCGACCAGTCATAGATGCCCGGCGCCGTTTCGATCAGGTGCCAGCGCAACCCGTCTCGGATCGTTCGAAGCCCGAGCTCGGCACAGCTCCGGTAGTCCGCCAAGGCATGGATGTTGTGCGAGGTAGCGCGAACAAGATCGAGCCGGACACCGTCGTTCCGCCTGTGGGAGGAACATTCAAAGCCGGCCATGAAGAAGCTTTCGAAGGTTCGGCCGACCGCTCGGTGTTGACCACAGTCTACCGCATCCTGGACCGGGCCGGATCGTTCGGTGGGGGCCGGCCTAGCCATCATGCTCTCTCGCGGGTCTGGCGATTTGCCCGTAGCTCGTTACAGTTCACGGTGCTACGCGATTCGTCGACAGGATCGGCTTCAGGATGCCGACTGGCGCGAGCTTCTGCTTGGCTTCTGTCCTGCTCGTCCATGCCGCGCTTGGCTGTCTGCGGCCAGGCTAGCCTACCCAAGCGTGCCGGCTCCTTGATTGTCATTGATGCATTTCTCCGCTGGCGATCGGCGCCGGAGCTAAACCGCGAGCACAATGCTTTGTTCCGACTGCGCCCGTTACGAACCCCATGCGGACGATTGTTCCCCGGCGCGTCGCAAACCCCACGGCGGGTCACCGCCGGCACGAGAATGGAACCGGCGACCGTCCCGGTAGTTGGGATGATTATCGGTCGGAGGTTTGTCCATGCTTTCCCCCATCGAGCAGCTTGCGCGTTCCGTCAGGGAGCGGCGCGCGATCCTGTTCGTTGGGGCTGGCGTGTCAATGAGTGTCGGCCTGCCCTCCTGGCGTAAGCTCATCGATCATCTGGTCGAGGACCTGGGCATCGATCACGGCATCGTCGCGCCGTCGGACGTCAGCTACCAGACGCTGGCGGAGTTCTACCGGTTGACGCGGGGCGCCATCGGACCGCTGCGAAGCTGGATGGATCGGCACTGGAGTGTCTCGCGTGAGAAAGTGAGATGTTCGGAGATCCATCGCCTTATCGTGGAACTAGACTTCCCGATCATCTACACGACCAACTACGATCGCAATCTCGAGGTCGCCTTCGAAGTCCATAGCCGCGACTACGTGAAGGTGGCAAACGCAAAAGACATCGCCAAGGCAAGCAACGGCGTCACCCAGATCGTCAAATACCACGGCGACTTCGACGACGACTCCTCCCTCATTCTGGCCGAGACGGACTATTTCGACCGGCTGTCCTTCGATTCACCCCTGGATGTGAAATTCCGCTCGGATGCATTGGGGCGGACGATCCTTTTCATCGGCTACAGCATGTCGGATATGAACATCTGCCTGCTTTTGCACCGCCTGTGGCAGACTTGGAGGCTGTCGGGCTACGAGGACGACCGCCCCAGATCGTTCATATTCATGCCTAGCCCGAACGTGGTCCAGGAAGCGGTGCTGGGTCGATGGGGCATAGAAATGTTGAGCGAAGAGGCGGCCCAGCCTGAACAAGCGCTAGCAGCGTTCCTGTCCAAGCTCCTTCACACCATGACCGGCGATGAACCGGAGACCAAGGCGTCCTGAGGGCGACGGTGAAGGCGGTCACCGTCGCGGTTCGCTTCATCGTGGTCTTGCGCCAAACAATCGCGCCCTGCCGAAGCGGATTGCACACGTTGCGCGCACGCGCGTACAACTCGACATGGTCAGGATAAATACTGTCGAACAGAAGGAACATCTTGTTCTGCGGTCGGTTGGGCGAGATCAACGGAGATAACATGAGATGTTTTACACCGACAAGAAATTGCAATTCCCTGTGCGCGTGAAAACGCCCAGCCCGATCTTTGCTCGTGCTTTGCAGCAGGCGATCGGCGGCGTCGAAGGCGAGATACGAGTTGCGCTGCAGTATTTCTTCCAGGCCTGGGGCGCGCGCGGCCCAGGCAAATACCGGGATCTGCTGCTGAACACCGCCACCGAAGAACTCGCCCATATCGAGATGCTCGCGACAGCCGTGGCGTTGAATCTGGAAGGAGCGCCGCTCTCTTTGCAGGAAGACGTTTCGGCCGATACGATCGGCGGCTCCGTGTTGAACGGCATGAACTTCCGCCACATCCTTTCCACCGGACTCGCGGCATTGCCGGAAAATTCAAACGGCGTGCCCTTCAACGCTTCACACGTCTACGCCAGCGGCAATCTCGCCGCCGACATGGTCGCCAATGTCACGGCGGAAAGCAGTGGCAGGGTGCTTGCCACACGCCTCTACAACATGACCGACGATCCCGGCATGAAGGAGATGCTATCGTTCCTGATCGCCCGCGACACGATGCACCAGCAGCAATGGCTAGCAGCCATCGAGGATATGGGTGGGCTCGCGACCTCGCTGCCGGTTCCAAACTCCTTCCCCCAGGAACAGGAATTTCGCGACGTCAGCTATGCTTTCGTCAACTGTTTCGTCGACGGCGTGCCGCCGCCCGAGGGCCGTTGGTCGAGCGGCAAATCCATTGACGGCAACGGAGAGTTCACGACGGTCGCGGGCCAGCCGATGGGTGAGGAACCCATGCTTGGCTCACCCCGCGTGGACAGCGGAGCACAGAGCGAACAGATCGGTTCTGCCAAAGGCTCCAGTCGCGCCAGGGGGTCGGACGGCAACCGCGCTCGCGCCTAGTGACACCTTCCAGCTCGGGGCTGACGCCAACGCTTTCTCCCGTGCCGCCAATCCCGGGGGAAAGCACTCTACGGCGTCGCGCCTCTGCTCAGGGTGAAGTAGCCGTATTGGCGGAACTCACCTGCTGCCCATCACTTGGCCAGCGAACCATCGTCACCGTCAATCGAACAAATCGATGAGGGGACGCGTGATCATGAGCCAGAAGATGGCGAGCACGGCGGCGAAGGCTGGGAAGCCGAAGACAAACCACAACCGAAACAGCTTGTTGTATCGCTCCGGCGGCGGGTCGCCAGATGTGGCGGCGCGCGCCGCCAGATTGCGCATCTCCATCTGCATCCAAACAACCGGCAGCCAGAACAGGCCGGTCACGATATAAAGCACAATCGACAGCACGATCCATCCTTCCCTCAGTGAATAGCCAGCCTGCCAGGCAAGGGCTACCCCGGTGATCGGCTGCGCGACGACGGCAGTCGCGGTAAAGAGGAAATCAGCGACAACCACGATGCGGGCAACTGCCGCGATCGTTGCGGCATTGCCGGTCCGGTGGGCGAGGAGCATGAAGAAGGCGATCCCCGCCCCTGTCCCAAGCAGCACGGCTGCGCCGATGACGTGCAGATATTTGACCACGAAATAAAGCATCAGCGCTCATCCAGGATCGCCAGGGCAACGAAGTGCAAGGTGAGGATCGGCAGGATCTTCATCAGCGGGCCGAGTGGCTCGTTCCAGAGATCCGGGCGCAGGATGGTGCCGGCGATGGCATAGAACAGCGAGATCGCGATCGCACCCCAAAGACCCGGGCGGCTTGTCGGCCGGAAGGCAATTAGCGCGCCGACAGCCGCGTCGGCGATTGCACCGGCCACGACCGCGGCCTCGGCGTGGGGCGCCACCGCAGTGCCGATCAGCAGTTCGACGCCATTACGCCAGCCTGTCGTGAGCGAGATGATGCCGGTCATGATCCAGAAGAATGGCAGCACAACGAAGATCGCCGGCTTGATGAAATAGAGCCCGGCAAACCATCGCTCCTGGACCGTTGCCGGGTCGGCCGCAAGTGCTGATGCGAGGCTTGCCGGGTGAATGCCTGTCGTCGCGATCCAAGGCTGCGGATCACCGACAGCGCCTCGAGTGATTTCTTTTTGCGCATTGCTGCGGATCGGCGGTCGCCAGCCGAGCCACCCAGCCAGATCGCCCAGACGATAGATGCCTCTCGCCGCCCAGCCGGGCAAGGTGAATACGGCTGTCTTTTTCCATCCGAACCACTGGCGGTAACGACTGATGAGCTCTGTCATGGTGAGTGCCTCCGGCCCCGCAAGTTCCAGCGTCAAGCGAGTAGGACTCGCGGGCTGGAGGAAGAAAAGAACGGTCGAGACAATGTCATCGAGCTGAACGACTTGCAGGCGACCGGTCCCAGGCATGGCCGGCAACAATGGCAGTGCGGCCAGCCCACGCAACAATGCGCTTGCGCCAAAGACGCCGCGCCCCAGCACCACCGAGGGACGCAAGATCACCCAGCCGACATCGAGCGCCATCAATGCCTTGTCGCCGGCCAGCTTGCTGGCGGAGAAGGCGGACGGCTGATCGCGGTCGACACCGATCGCCGAGAAGTGGATGACCGTCTTGATGCCGGCCCGTTCGCAGGCCCTGAAGAGAGCGGAAGCGGCGATGGCATGGACCTCCTGAACTCTTTCCCGCGCGTTGTCCTGCAGCACGCCGGCGCAGTTCACGACGGCATCGACGCCTGAAAGAGGGGAAGACCAGTCCTCCGGTCGGACCGCCTTCGTCATATCCACGATGACGTCCGAATTCTTCGGAAAGCCCGCAGGTCGGGCGCTGCGGAGCACGCGCCGTACTTCGTGTCCCTCCGCCTCCAGGCGCGCGCACACTGACGAGCCTATCAAACCTGTAGCACCGGTGACGAGGATCTCCATCCCTAGAGTCCGGCCTGCGCCGGCACCCGGGCCTCGAGCGGTCTGGTTACCGGCCCGGAAAGAACCACATCTTGCTGGCCGAAGCCGCATCCGTGGCAGGAGCAGGACCATGTCTGGTCAACCGGGTTCCGCCCGTCGATGCACTCAAGACGGGTACAGATCGCCGAATACGCGGTAATCGAACGGTCCGCCGCCTTGCTGATAGCGAGTCGCTCGCCATCATGATTGATCAGCCGACCCTCGCCTGAGCCGATCCCATCTACCGGCACCTGTTTCGCGGCCGTAGGCCCGGAGACCGCTACTTCGGCTTGCCGGATATCCATGACGCACGTCCTCGGCGTGATCCAGTACGGATATCTATGCTGCCTTTTGCATAGCTCTCTCGTTCACACCGGCCTCCCCGAGTTGCGTCAGTGCTTCATCCGTCGCCTTTTCCTCCTTGAGCGACTGTTCGAGCAGCGGAACGGCCTTTTTCAGACCAAGCAAACCGGCCCAGGTGATCAACGTTCCATATCGGGCGATTTCATAGTGCTCGACGGCTTGCGCGGCGGCTACGAGCCCGGCATCCAGGGCCGGAGCCTCTTGAAACTCCTCCAGGATCTCCTGCCCTTCTTCGATGATGCCGTCGATTGCCGGGCAGGTCTTTCCCTGTGCCCGCTTGCCGAAGATCTCGAACACCTGCTGCAGGCGCTCGATCTGGCCTTCCGTCTCCCCTCGATGCTTCTCAAAGGCAGCAATCACCTTTTCGGATTCAGCTCCCTTCGCCATCTTCTTCAAGGCGGAAAGGATTTTGCGCTCAGCGTAGTAGATATCCTTCAAGCCATCCTGGAAGAGATCCTCAAGTCCCTTTGTCTGCGAAGCTTTCTTGGTTGCCATCGTCATCTCCTGCTTGAGAGCGCGCCGGGCGGCACCCTGCTCAAACGAGGCGGCTAGTTGTTTGTTCCGCCGTGTTTCAGCAGGCGGCCGGCACGCCGTCGGTTGCGAACAACCGGTATCGACGCACTGCCTAAACGCGCACACGATGGTGCTGTCTCGCCAATGCCGCATCCAGGCGCGCTATCACGGCGCCGATGCGACACTTCGATAACGCGAGCGACGAGTATCCGTTTGCGGGCACTTGCCTACCAAGAGGTTCTAAAGTTGCGAGTGTAGTCTGCTGGCCAGCCAGTCCGATACTTTTTCGATCAGGGGACGCGCTTCCCATTCGCTCAAACTGATCTGCCTGGATCGCGCAAGATCCTGGTTGAACAGGTCGATCTGCGTTTTGGCAAAATCCTGGCCGTAGACGTTCAGCGTGGCTTCATCGTTCAGGCGCAAAGAGCGCTCGTCCAGGTTGGCAGAGCCAAAGCTCGTCCAGACGTCGTCGACGATCAGGAGTTTGGGATGATA
>NZ_VFWC01000028.1:0-11224 GCF_006442405.1 Mesorhizobium sp. B2-2-3
AACCGCTTCGACGCCAAAACAGAAGCGGACAGATCATGTGCTACCAAACCGGACAACTTGATTAGCTACCGACAGGTTCCAACTGGCGCCGCCCGCGCTATTAGAACAATTCCCGGAAAGCGCTAGCGGTTTCTACCCGGGATTGTGTAAAAAATCGGAGCGGGGCGGCGATTCCCCGAAGCTGAACCGCTCCAGGAAGGGACTTGAGCAGAGGAGCCTGAATTCGGATGAAGAAGTTCTTTCTAAGCCTGACTGGTGCGACGGTGTTGGCCGGATCGATGGCCGTCATCACGCCGGAGCCGGCGATGGCAAGGCATTGGCAAGGTCACCGGCCTCATCAGGTATGCCGGATCGTGGTCAAGAAGCGCGTCGTCTGGCGCCATGGTCACCGCCATGTCATTCGCCAAAAAGTGCGACGCTGCCACTGGCGCTAACAGCCGCCACTGGCGCTGATTACGTCGGCCATTGACCAGACAATAACATCAAGGCCTGCGACCCCGTCGCGGGCCTATTTCTTGCCATTGGACGAGCCCTTCACAAAGGGCGTGCCAAATAGCGCTTCCCTCAGTGCTTCTTTTTCTCCGGCAGATCCTTGCGCTTGGTTTCGGCGAATTCCTCGAGCTGCTTTTCGCTCATGGATTCGTACATCCCTTTGGAAGCGCCTTTGAGCTCGCTCTTCTTGGTCTCGCCGCGCTTGGCCGACAATGCGGCGCCGGCGGCCTTCTGCTGGGCTTTCGAGGTGGCAGGCATGGTTTTTCTCCCTTCATTGCCTGGGAGAAAACGAAACGGCCTCGCCAATGTTCCGGAAATCAGGCGACCGCCAGTCCAAAGCCCTGCATCAAACGGCTGATGGCAAAATCCGCCTTGCCGGACGTGAAGACCGCGATGTCCGGCTCACCATGCGGCAACGGCCCATTGACCGGCGACAGCAGCGACATCGCCCGCCGGGCGATCGCTTCGGCAGGATCGATCCAGTCGACCGGCCAGGGTGCGGTCTTGCGCATGCGGTTGACCAGAAAAGGATAGTGCGTACAGGCGAGCACGGCGATGTCGGTGCGCATGCCGTCGCGCTCGATGAAACACGGGGAGATCTCGGCGCGCACGGCTTCCTCGTCGACGAACCCTTCGCGCATATAGGCTTCGGCCAGCCCCGCCAGGCGGTCGCTACCGACCAGCCGGACATGGCACTTCTGCGCCCATTTGCTGATCAGGTCGCGCGTGTATTGCCGTTTCACCGTGCCCGGCGTCGCCAGCACGGAGACGAGGCCGGAGCGGGTACGCTCCGCCGCCGGCTTGATCGCAGGCACGGTGCCGACAAAGGGATGGCCGGGAAATCTCTCGCGCAACGCATCGATCACCAGCGTCGAGGCGGTGTTGCAGGCGATGACCGAGATGGCCGGGGCGAACCGGTCGAGCAATTTGCCGAACAGGTCGAGAATATGGACCCGCAGCGCCGGTTCCTCCCAGGCGCCAAAGGGGAAGGCGGCATCGTCGGCGATGTAGACGAAGCGGCGGTCGGGCATCAGCACGCGCGCCTCGCGCAGCACAGTCAGCCCGCCAATGCCGGAATCGAACATCAGGATCGGCTGATCAGTCATTGTCGGTTCCCTTGCCGCCGAGCGGCGGCGCGGCGTTGTCGTCGTCATCGGCCACCTGACGATCCGCATTGGTCTTGCGGCCGGGACCGCCGGCGCGCGCCGCTGCCGGAAGCCGCCTTGGATCATCTCCCGGAGAGCCGTCGCCGCGCGGCATCGCCGGCGAGAACCTGTCCAGCGACGAGATGATGCCGCGCAGCACCTTGAGCTCCGGCTCGGCAAATCCCGCCCGGGTCAATACGGCGCGCAGATTGTCAACCATCTTCGGCTTCTTCGGCGCCGGCCGGAAATAGCCGCGCGCTTCGAGTGCGCCTTCGAGATAGGCGAACAATCCGTGCAGTTCTTCCTTGCTGGCCGGCTTCATGTCCGGACCCGTAAAGTTGGTCTTGGTCTCGTCCTCGAGGCCGGATTTCATCCACTCGTAGGACATGAGAAGCGCGGCCTGGGCGATGTTAAGCGAGGAGAAATCGGGATCGACCGGAAAAGTGACGATCTCGTCGGCGAGGCCAACCTCGTCATTATAGAGGCCGAAACGCTCGCGGCCGAACAGGATGCCGGTTCGCTGACCCATGCCATGGCGAGCCCGGAGCACCCTGCCCGCCTCGACCGGCCCGCGCACGGGCTTGAAGCCGTCGCGTTGCCTTGCGGTGGTCGCGAAAACGAAATTCAGGTCGGCCATCGCCGTGGCGAGATCGTCGAAAACCTTGACGGCATCGATGACATGGTCGGCGCGGCTGGCCGCCGCCCGCGCCTTCTCGTTCGGCCAGCCGTCGCGCGGGTTGACGAGGCGAAGTTCGACCAGGCCGAAATTGGCCATGGCGCGCGCAACCATGCCGATATTCTCGCCGAGCTGCGGCTCCACGAGGATGATGGCGGGGCTGGCGACTGAAGCGGTATCGGAATCTTTGGTGACGGGCATGATTGTCAATGAACTGCTGTTTGCGGCATTTCAGCGTCCCCTGCCATATTCGGCCGCGAAAATGAACCATTCGCAAATGGCGGGGCGATCGCTTCGCTTTCGTGACCGATCGTCGTTTGCGCGGCCAAAAACGCTTTGATATAGGGGCGCATCCCCGGCCGAACGCCACGCGGGCAAGGCCGTCCCATTTCCCAGCAACGAGGCATTCTTTCCATGGCGAAGATCAAGGTGGCGAACCCGGTCGTCGAACTCGACGGCGACGAGATGACCCGCATCATCTGGCAGTTCATCAAGGACAAGCTGATCCACCCTTATCTCGACCTCAAGCTTGAATATTACGACCTCGGCATCGAGCATCGCGACGCCACCAACGACCAGGTGACCGTCGATTCGGCCAACGCCATCAAAAAATACGGCGTCGGCGTGAAATGCGCGACCATCACGCCCGACGAGCAGCGCGTCGAGGAATTCAAGCTGAAGAAGATGTGGAAGTCGCCGAACGGCACCATCCGCAACATTCTCGGCGGCACCATCTTCCGCGAGCCGATCATCATGAAGAACGTGCCGCGGCTGGTGCCCGGCTGGACCAAGCCGATCATCGTCGGCCGCCACGCCTATGGCGACCAGTACCGCGCCACCGATTTCCGTTTTCCCGGCAAGGGCAAGCTGACGATCAAGTTCGTCGGCGAGGATGGCCAGGTGATCGAGCACGACGTGTTCGACGCGCCCGGCGCCGGCGTCGCCATGGCCATGTACAACCTAGACGAATCGATCCGCGAATTCGCCCGCGCTTCGCTGAACTACGGCCTGCTGCGCAACTACCCGGTCTATCTCTCGACCAAGAACACCATCCTCAAGGCCTATGACGGCCGCTTCAAGGATATTTTCCAGGAGGTCTACGAGGCTGAGTTCGAGGCCGAGTTCAAGTCCAAGAAGCTGTGGTACGAGCACCGCCTGATCGACGACATGGTGGCCTCCAGCCTGAAATGGTCGGGTGGCTATGTCTGGGCCTGCAAGAACTATGACGGCGACGTACAGTCCGACACGGTGGCGCAGGGGTTCGGCTCGCTCGGCCTGATGACGTCGGTGCTGATGACGCCGGACGGCAAGACGGTGGAAGCGGAAGCCGCGCACGGCACCGTGACGCGCCACTATCGCCAGCACCAGAAGGGCGAGGAAACCTCGACCAATTCGATCGCCTCGATCTTCGCCTGGACCCGGGGCCTCGCCCATCGCGCCAAGCTCGACGACAATGCTGAATTGAAACGCTTCGCGGAGACACTCGAAAAGGTCTGCATCCAGACCGTCGAATCCGGCTTCATGACCAAGGACCTGTCGCTGCTGATCGGCCCCGACCAGCCCTGGCTTTCGACCACTGGTTTCCTGGACAAGATCGACGAGAATTTGCAGAAGGCGATGGCGTAAGCACCCGCGGGTTCAACATGCCGAAGGCTCCGGAAGGAGCCTTCGCTTTTTTGGGCCAACGAAAATCGAAAGCAAAGGACTGGCAACATGGCCAAACCGGTCCTCTACGGCGCCGACTACAGCGTTTACGTGCGCATAGCGCGCATGGCGCTGGAGGAGAAGGGCGTCGACTACGAGCTTGTGCCGGTCGATGTGTTCGCCGCCGAGGGCATCCCCGGCTGGTATTTCGAGCACCACCCGTTCGGCCGCATCCCGGCCTTCGAGCATGACGGTTTTCGCCTGTTCGAGGCCAGCGCGATTGCGCGCTATGTCGACGAGGCGTTCGACGGGCCGCCTTTGCAGCCGAAGGATCCGCGCGGCCGCGCGCGGATGAACCAGATCATCGGCATGCTCGACGCTTATGGCTATCGGGCCATGGTCTGGGACGTCGCCGTGGAGCGGCTGGAGAAGGCGTCGCCTGACGAAGCGCTGATTGTCAGCGGATTACGACAAGCAGGAACGGTCCTTCAGGCGCTCTCATCATTGAGATCCCCGGGGCCGTGGTTGCTCGGCAATCAACTGACGCTCGCCGACCTGCATGCGGCACCGATCATCGGCTATTTCGTCAAGGTGGCGGAAGGGCGCAAACTGCTGGCTCGCTTTGCCGACATACAGGACTGGTGGGATTGTATTGCTAAACAGGCAAGCTTTGCCAGGACTGAAAAGGCCGGCTGATCTGCGACAGCGCAGCGCAGCGATATTCGATTCAGGTCAACGATTTCGCGGACAGCCGATCATTGATGTCGCGCCGCCCATCATGAGGGGCCGCGCGACCTCGAAGGGAAGCAACCGGCCTGGAGCGTTGCCCCCCAATTCTGCAATGAATCACGCCGCCTCCAGCGCCGCCCTCACCGCAGCAATCGCGTCGTCGGCCTTCGAGGCATCGGGGCCACCGGCCTGCGCCATGTCGGGCCGGCCGCCGCCGCCCTGCCCGCCGAGGGCGGCGGAGGCGACACGCACCAGGTCGACGGCGCTGAAACGGCCGACGAGATCATCGGTGACGGCGACCACGACGCTCGCTTTGTTGTCCTCGCCCGCACCGACGAATACGACCACGCCGGAGCCGAGCGAGCTTTTGCCGGCGTCGGCGAGCGGCTTCAGATCCTTCGGCGAGACACCGGAAACCGACTTGCCGAGGAAGCCGACGCCCGCGACGGTCTCGTTGGCGGCCGGCGCGTCAGCGGGCGACCCGCCGCCCAGCGCCAGCTTCTTGCGCGCTTCGGTGAGCTCCTTCTCGAGCTTCTTGCGCTCTTCGAGCAGGGCTTCAACACGCGCCGGCACGTCGGCCGGCGAGATTTTCAGTGTTGCCGCGGCCGCCTTCAGCCGCCGGTCCTGTTCGTCGAGATGCTTGCGCGCGGCCTCGCCCGTCAGCGCCTCGATGCGGCGCACGCCTGCGGCGACGGCGCTGTCGGACACGACGCGCACCAGGCCGATGTCACCGGTTGCCCTGACATGCGTGCCGCCGCAAAGCTCGACCGAATAGGGGCGGTTGGCCTTGGCGCCATGTAGGCCCGTGCCCATAGACACGACGCGCACCTCATCGCCGTATTTCTCGCCGAACAGCGCCATGGCGCCTTCGGCAATGGCATCGTCGACCGACATCAGGCGCGTGATCACCGGGCTGTTCTGCACCACGATCTCGTTGGCCATGCGCTCGACCTCCTCGAGTTCCGAGGGCGAGATGGGCTTGTTGTGCGAGATGTCGAAGCGCAGGCGCTCGGGCGCGACCAGCGAGCCCTTCTGTGCGACATGGGTGCCCAGCACCTCGCGCAGCGCCTCATGGATCAGATGCGTCGCGGAATGGTTCGCGCGCAGCCTGGAGCGCCTCGCATGGTCAACCTTCAGCTCGACGGCGGCACCCGTCCTGGCAGTGCCGCTGACCACCTTGCCGAGATGCACGAACAGCCCGTCGGCCTTCTTCTGCGTATCGGAAATCTCGATCGAGAAGCCTTCGCCTGAAATGGTTCCGGTGTCGCCCATCTGGCCGCCGGATTCGGCATAGAACGGCGTCTGGTTGACGACCACGGCTACCGCTTCGCCCTTGCCGGCGCTGTCGACGGTCTTGCCGTCGCGGACAACCGCCTGGATGATGCCTTCCGCCTGCTCGGTCTCGTAGCCGAGGAATTCGGTGGCACCGGCTTTTTCGCGCACCGGGAACCAGACCGCTTCCGTCGCCGCCTCGCCGGAACCTGCCCAGTGCTTACGCGCCTCGGCCTTCTGCTGCTCCATCGCATTGGTGAAGCCGGCAAGATCGACCGAGATGTTGCGCTGGCGCAGCGCATCCTGCGTCAGGTCGAGCGGGAAGCCATAGGTGTCGTAAAGCTTGAAGGCCGTCTCGCCGTCCAGCATGTCGCCGGCGCCGAGCTTTTCCGTCGCCTCCGACAGCAAACCGAGGCCACGCACCAGTGTCTTGCGGAACCTGGTCTCCTCAAGCTTCAGCGTCTCGGTGATCAGCTGTTCGCCGCGCACCAGTTCCGGATAGGCCTGACCCATCTCGCGAACCAGCGCCGGCACCAGCTGCCACACCAGCGGCTCGTTCGCACCGAGCAATTGCGCATGCCGCATGGCGCGGCGCATGATGCGGCGCAGCACATAGCCGCGGCCTTCGTTCGATGGCAGCACGCCGTCTGCGACCAGGAACGAGGACGAGCGCAGGTGATCGGCTATGACGCGATAGGATGCGACGGTCTCGGCGTCGGGACCGCGGCCGAGCGCGGACGACGCCGCATCGATCAGATGGCGGAACAGGTCGGTCTCAAACACGCTTTCCACGCCTTGCAGGATGGAGGCCATGCGCTCCAGCCCCATGCCGGTGTCGATCGACGGGCGCGGCAGGTCAATGCGCTCGTCCTTCGTCACTTGCTCGTACTGCATGAACACCAGGTTCCAGAATTCCAGGAACCGGTCGCCATCCTCCTCCGGGGTGCCGGGCGGACCGCCCCAGATGTGCTCGCCGCGATCGATGAAAATTTCCGAGCATGGCCCGCACGGCCCGGTGTCGCCCATCGCCCAGAAATTGTCGGAGGTTGGGATGCGGATGATGCGATCATCGGAAAAGCCGGCGATCTTCTTCCAGAAGCCGGCCGCCTCGTCGTCGGTGTGGTAGACGGTGACGAGCAGCTTGTCCTTCTTAAGCCCGAACTCCCTGGTAATGAGGTTCCAGGCCAACTCGATGGCGCGCTCCTTGAAATAGTCGCCGAAGGAGAAATTGCCGAGCATCTCGAAGAAGGTCAGGTGGCGCGCGGTGTAGCCGACATTGTCGAGGTCGTTGTGCTTGCCGCCGGCGCGAACGCTTTTCTGGGCGGTCGTGGCACGCGAATAGGGCCGCTTCTCCAGGCCGGTGAAGACGTTCTTGAACTGCACCATGCCGGCATTGGTGAACATCAGCGTCGGATCGTTGCGCGGTACAAGCGGGCTCGACGCCACGACCTCGTGACCCTCCTTGCGGAAATAGTCGAGAAATGTCGACCGGATCTCGTTCACGCCACTCATGAATGCTGCCTTTTCGAGAGAGCCGCCGGCCGGACCGGCGGAAAATGGGCTCTGCTTTAGAAGATGGAGCTGGCCTTTTAGCCGCCGCTTGGCACCCTGTCCAGAAACACGCAAGCCGGCCAATTCGCGGTTCACCAGCCACCCAAAACGCAAACCGCCGGCACGGGGCCGGCGGTTTGAAACGCAATACTACAGAACTCGATTACATAAGCTCAAATTGATGAACCGGGATTATGGCCGAACTCGGGCCATAAACCGAACGCTAGATCGCGCCGGCGAACGCTTGAATTGCGCCGGCGAACGCTTACATCGCGCCGGCTTCATCCTCGAACCCATCATCGCCACCTTCGGAGCCGCCATTCTCAAGGAATTTCTCGGCGATCAGTCCGGCGTTCTGCCTGAGCGCAAGTTCGATCTCGCGCGCCGTATCGGGATTGTCGCGCAGGAACAGCTTCGCGTTCTCGCGGCCCTGGCCGAGACGCTGCGAATTGTAGGAGAACCAGGCGCCCGACTTCTCGACCACGCCGGCCTTGACGCCGAGATCGACCAGCTCGCCTGTCTTCGACACGCCTTCGCCGTACATGATGTCGAACTCGACCACCTTGAAGGGCGGCGCCAGCTTGTTCTTGACCACCTTGACGCGGGTCTGGTTGCCGACGACCTCGTCGCGGTCCTTGACCGAGCCGATGCGGCGGATATCGAGACGCACCGAGGCGTAAAATTTCAGCGCATTGCCGCCGGTGGTGGTTTCGGGCGAGCCGAACATGACGCCGATCTTCATGCGGATCTGGTTGATGAAGATGACCATGGTGTTGGAGCGCGAGATCGAGGCGGTCAGCTTGCGCAGCGCCTGGCTCATCAGGCGGGCCTGCAGGCCGGGCAGCGAATCGCCCATCTCGCCCTCGATTTCGGCGCGCGGCGTCAGCGCCGCGACCGAATCGACCACCAGCACATCGATGGCGCCGGAGCGCACCAGCGTATCGCAGATCTCAAGCGCCTGCTCGCCAGTGTCAGGCTGCGAGATCAGGAGGTTTTCGAGATCGACGCCGAGCTTGCGGGCATAGACCGGATCGAGCGCATGCTCGGCATCGACGAAGGCGCAGATGCCGCCCTTCTTCTGGGCTTCCGCCACCGTGTGCAGCGCCAGCGTCGTCTTACCCGAGCTTTCCGGCCCGTAGATCTCGATGATGCGGCCGCGCGGCAGGCCGCCGACGCCAAGCGCGATGTCGAGGCCGAGCGAGCCGGTCGGCACGGTTTCGATCTCGACGACCTGCTCGTTCGCGCCGAGCCGCATGATCGAGCCCTTGCCGAAAGCCCGCTCGATTTGCGACAGCGCCGCATCCAGAGCCTTTGATTTGTCCACTGCCTTATCCTCTACAAGCCGCAAGCTGTTCTGAGCCATGATACATCACCCCGTAGTCGTCAATGAAGGCCGGACAATCCGTAATCCTTGGTTATTTGTACCTTTTTTGTTCTCATTTGGCAAGAGGGATCAAGCATTTGAAAAATAAGCAACATCCTAATTTGTTCTTTTTTTGTCTCACGATTCGGCTCCAGCATGACCCGAATATTAGGCCAGGCTGGTTCGCCGTGCCGGCCTCACGAATCGCTGGTTGTTGCCTGCGAAGCTCCGTCGCACAGCATGGCGCTTGTGCGTGACCGCCAACAAAGGTCATATCGGCGCATGGTGAGATCTCCAAGAGTCCTGGCGGTGGGCGGCGCCCATATCGACAGGCGCGGCCAGGTGTCCGGCGCTTACGTGCCGGCTGCCTCCAACCCGGGCACGATGCGCGAGGACGTTGGCGGCGGCGTCTTCAACGCATTGCGCAGCACGGTGCGGCGAGGCGTCTCGGGCTCGTTGCTGTCGGTGCGCGGCGGCGATGCCGCCGCCGACACGGTTTCGCGCGCCATCGCCGAAGCAGGCATTGCCGACCTGTCCGCGGTGTTCCTCGACCGCACGACGCCGAGCTATACGGCGCTGATCGACCGCGAGGGCGAACTGCTCGTCGGCTTTGCCGACATGGCGCTTTATGAACTGGCATTTGCAAAGCAGATCCGCCGCTCCAGGGTGAGGGAGGAGATCGCCGCCGCAGATGCCGTCCTGTGCGACGCCAATCTGCCATCGGCGGCTCTGGAGCGGCTGGTGTCGCTTGCCGCCGGCAAGCCCGTGTTCGCCATTGCCATTTCGCCGGCCAAGGTCGTGCGCTTGACACCGGTGCTCGGCGGCCTGGCCGTCGCCTTCATGAACAGGCGCGAGGCGGTGGCGCTTGCCGGACTTGACGATGCCGCCTCTCAAAAAACTATCCTCGACGGGCTGAGAAGCGCCGGCCTCGACAGCGCGGTGGTCACGGCGGGCGGCGGCCCGGTGCTGGGCTTCGACCGCGACGGCAGCTTTGCCGTCGTCCCGCCCCCTCCAAGAAAGGTCGTGGACGTCACCGGCGCCGGCGATGCGCTTGCCGGCGCGACGGTCGCCGCCCTACTGCGCGGCATGCCCTTGCGCGCGGCGTTGCGCGAGGGCGTCGCCGCCGCGACGCTGGCTATTGAAAGCGCGAGCGCCGTTCCCGATTTCACCACGGCGACTTTCGCGCAAGCGCTGGCTCTTGTGCCCGAAGAGCAGAAAATGGCATGAGACCGGCATCCGAAAGGATGCGCCGCACTTCGGATTGGAGATCCAGATGACCCCAGACACCGCCCGCGCCTTCATCGATGTCCACGCGCCGGTGGCGCAAGCCTTGGCCGCCGGGAAGCCCGTGGTGGCGCTGGAAAGCACCATCATAACCCACGGCATGCCCTACCCCGACAATGGCGCCATGGCGGCCGACGTGGAAAGGATCATTGCGGACGGCGGCGCGGTGCCGGCGACGATCGCCGTGGTGGCGGGCCGCATCAAGATCGGCCTCTCCGACGGAGAACGCGAATCGCTCGCCATGACCGGCGACGCCATGAAGCTCTCGCGCGCAGATCTCGGCTTCGCCGTCGCGCAAGGGCGCACCGGCGGCACCACGGTTGCCGCCACAATGATCGCCGCGCATATGGTTGGGATAAAGGTGTTCGCCACCGGCGGCATCGGCGGCGTGCACAAGGGCGCCGAAAAAAGCTTCGACATTTCCGCCGACCTCGATGAGCTGGCGCGCACGCCCGTCATCGTCGTCTCGGCTGGGGCCAAGGCCATCCTCGACATCGAAAAGACGCTGGAGGTGCTGGAGACCCGCGGCGTGCCCGTGATCGGCCATGGCTGCGAGACCATGCCGGCCTTCTGGTCGCGGCAGTCGCCGTTCCGCGCGCCGCTGACCTTGCACGCGCCGGAAGAGATCGCGCATTTTTACAAGACGCGACAGGCGCTGGGCCTGAGCGGCGGCATGCTGATCGCCAATCCGGTGCCGGAGGATCACGAAATCCCGGCCGGCGAGATGGCCGGCTACATCGAGGCCGCCCAGAAGGCCGCCGAGGCGCTCAACGTTACCGGCAAGGCGGTGACGCCGTTCCTGCTCTCCAAAATCCTCGAACTCACCGGCGGCCGGAGCCTGAAGACCAACATCGCGCTGGTCGAAAACAATGCTCGGCTGGCAGCGCGAATTGCCGGGGCGCTGTAGGACGCCGGAAATACGAGCGGCGGCACCACGGCTACTCGCGACCACCGAGTTCCGTCACGCCCTCCTCTGTCCTGCTGGACGTCTCCGAAAAAGTCTGCACTGCCTCATCGCCCCGAGGTCCTAGCGTTATTTTCCCGCCCGCCGCCCCGCCTCATAGGCCC
>NZ_VFWC01000029.1:0-7175 GCF_006442405.1 Mesorhizobium sp. B2-2-3
ATCGCGCCGAGGATCGAGGAGGCCCCCGAAAGGTGGATGGACAGAATAACGAGGTCGACGGCGGGACCTGGCTGGCCATCCGTCGAATAAGGCGGATAGAGCGTCCAGCCGCCGCCATGGCCGAGCGTACCGGGCGCTCCCGGAACGAACATCGAGGTGATGAAGAGGATGAATGACACCACCAGCAGCCAGAACGAGATGTTGTTCAAGCGGGGGAAAGCCATGTCGGGCGCGCCAATCATGATCGGCACCATCCAGTTGCCGAAGCCACCAATCAGCGCCGGCATGAGCACGAAAAAGATCATGACCAGCCCATGGGCACTGACGACCACATTGTAGACGCCCGGATCGCCAAATATCTGCAAACCCGGTTCCTGCAACTCCATGCGGATCAACACGGAAAGCGCCGTACCGAAGATGCCTGCCATGATCGAGAACAGCAGGTAAAGCGTCCCGATATCCTTGTGGTTGGTCGAGAACAGCCATCGGACGAGAAACCGGGGCTTGTGATCATCCAAGGTCGTGGCTGGAATGGACATGATATGCTTCCTGCTCTCCTCTTCCGGCAGGCAAGACGGCCTCAACCATGGACGGCACCTGCGATCCGCCATCACACGAGGCCAGCTCTTGCCCGCGTTTATTCATTCATCCGTGACGACCACATCCATCGGAATGTCGTGCGGCTGCGGATAGATGGTTCGGATCCTGCTACGGGCGTAACCGACGCCGACGACGAGAGGCCGCCTGGGCGCCGCGGCCAGGGTCCGGTCGAAGAAGCCGCCGCCATAACCCAGGCGATAGTTAGCCTCGTCGAAACCGACAACGGGCGCGATGACCACATCCGGTTGGACGGCAGGTCCATGAGAGGGGACAAGAATATTCCAGACTCCGCGTTCGAGCGGGTCTCCCGGCCCCCAGATGCGAAACTCCAGCGGCCAGCCTTTCTTGATGACGACTGGAAGCGCAATCCGCCCGCCGCGCTCGATCACCTTTATCGCCCAGTTGCGGAGGTCGGGCTCACCGCGGAACGGCCAATAGCCGCTGACGATCCGCCCGCTCACCCGACCGACGGCCAGGTCGAGAACGGAAGCGATGCGTAAAGACCTCGCATTGCGTTCCTCGGCGTCGATCGCGAGACGCTCATCGATTAGACGCTTGCGTTCCGCCTTGCGCCATCGACAGACATCGGGCCATGCGTCCTGAACGGCCGGCTCAGTGCCGTACCCCGGGACAAGCTCATCCATAAAGCATGGTGGAGAGGCGTATTCTCTCGTCTCCGGACAAACATCCTCCTGATCAGACATCGCACGCTCCATATCCGTTGCAGCGGAGACCCTCGCCTACGTGGACGTTGCGCTGCGTAAAACAGGAAGGCAAACGGAATTAAATGCTGTATTGATGCAAGATTATTGCACTAATGCCGGAACCAGCATGGACATCGACCGCGCGCGCACGTTTTTGGAAATCGTCCATTCCGGCAGCTTTCTGAGAGCTGCCGACCGACTCCACGTCACCCAGACCACTGTCAGCGCGCGGATACGCACGTTGGAGGAAGAGCTCGGACGTCAGCTCTTTGTCCGCAATCGCAATGGTGCGCAGTTGACGCAGGCGGGCCGGGAGTTCGAGCGGTTCGCGCAATCATTCGTGCAAATCTGGGAACGAGCACGCCACCAGCTCGCCATCCCATCGGGACGGACAAGCGTCGTTGCCCTGGGCGGGGAGCTCAGCCTGTGGAACCCGCTGCTGCTCGATTGGCTGGTCTGGATGAAGAAGGCCAGGCCGGAAATCGCCATCCAAGCCCAGGTCGGCGTGCCGGACCAGCTCCTCGAGCAGCTCAGGACTGGCGTTCTCGACATCGCGGTGCTCTATGCGCCGAAGCTGCTGCCAGGCTTCAGGGTGGAGCTGCTCGTTGAGGAACAACTCGTCCTGGTTCGGAGCACGGACAGAGACTCGGAGTTGGACGCCTCAAGGGACTATGTCTATGTCGATTGGGGGCCGCTGTTTGCGGCCCAACATGGCGCCAGTTCCTCTGCCTTCGGCGAGCCGGGATTAATGGTCGGCCTTGGTCCGCTTGGGCTGAGCTACATTCTGCGCGCCGGCGGAATGGGCTATTTCCGTAGGGGCGCGGCAGCGCCCCATATCGAGGCCGGGCAGCTGGAGGTCGTGGAGGGCGCGCCGGAATTCACCTATCCGGCCTATGCAGTCTATCCGGATGCAAGCGCGTCGCGAACCGACGTACAGGAGGCGCTACGTGGATTGAAGCAGGTGGTGAAATGACCGTGTTCTGTCAGTTCCAAATCACTGATCATGCGGCCGGAAAGAAATCCACCGCCATGGATTGATCGAACATGCCTTATCCGTTCCACACCATCGGTCACTCGACCCGGTCGATCGCCGAATTCGTCGCCCTGTTGCGGGTTGGCGAGATTACCCTGGTGGTCGACATAAGGGCCATCCGGCGATCGCGGACCAACCCGCAATTCAACAGCGAAACGCTGCCGGACAGCCTTGCGGATTTCGGGATCGGATATGAGCATATTGCCGAGCTTGGCGGCCTGCGCGGCAAGGCGCACGACATTCCGCCGACGCTCAACGCATTCTGGCTCAACCAGAGTTTTCACAACTACGCCGACTACGCGCTGTCAGCGGAGTTCCATGGCGGTTTGGAGCGGCTTGTGTCCCTTGGCAGGCAGCAGCGGTGCGCCATCATGTGCTCGGAAACGCTTTGGTGGCGTTGCCACAGAAGAATCGTCGCGGACTATCTGATCAGTCGTGGCGAGTCCGTTTTTCATCTGATGGGCCATGACAAGGTCGAGCCGGCGAAGCTCACCGACGGTGTGGAGGCAAGGCTCGACGGAACGCTTGTCTACCCGCTTTCCCAGCGTTCTGGATAGTCGAGGCCTCAGGCGGCCGACGGCCCCGGGTCGTCGAACCCGTCGTTGAAAGCCGCCATGACCCTGTTTTCCGCTTTGGGTTGTGACTCATCAGAGTGATGGGCGACGCGCAAAACCGGTCCGTTCGGTCGCCACGGGTCGGGCGCTGCACCCCCCGTCAACTCCAATCTCTCCCGCCTTGCCGCTTCCGGCTGGTAGACCACTTCATGCACAGTCAGCGTTTCATGGCCGCCCTGCGCGGTCGGAATGGACATGGACTGACCTTCGGCCAGACCAAGCAGCGCCAGGCCGCGCGGGTTGGTGATCGGCAAAAGCATGCCAACCAGACCGCGCATCTCGTCATGTGCGACGATGCGGGTCTCGGCAGGGCCGTCGTTTACACGATAGGTCACTCGGGTGCTGAGCGTCACGACCGTTGGCGGAATGTCTTCTCGAAACATCACAATTGCGCTCGAAATCTTCCGTTGAAGGACAACGGACAAGGCATCGCCGCGGGGATGGCGCTCTTGCATCACTTCAAGAATCGTGAAGTCCTTGGTGGTCAGTTGGCAGCTATCGATAGTGGGCATGGTGCGTCTCCAAGACGGACCCGTGAAAGGGTTCCGGCGTCAAGCATTTGATCGGATGTGGAAGCTACCCCTGTGCCGGACCAGAACAGGCCGGCGCAGGGGTCACACTCCCGCGATCAGGCTGCCTGCGTGATTGAGGAGACGGGTGGAAACGCCCATGTCTAGGCGTCTGCCGGGATCGCCGAAGACGCTGGTGCGCGCCGATCGACTGCATCGCCTTCCGCAGCGGGTTGGCCTACGGCAAGCACCGACAGTTTGTGCCGGCGCCCATCGCGCGCTGTCCACATGATCGACTGTCCGGCCGAGAGGCCGATCAGGGCCGTGCCGATCGGCGTGAGGACTGAA
Source organism: Mesorhizobium sp. B2-2-3 (assembly GCF_006442405.1). Classification (NCBI taxonomy): domain Bacteria; kingdom Pseudomonadati; phylum Pseudomonadota; class Alphaproteobacteria; order Hyphomicrobiales; family Phyllobacteriaceae; genus Mesorhizobium; species Mesorhizobium sp. B2-2-3. Next base: position 3,809 of record NZ_VFWC01000029.1, read on the forward strand.
ACCTTGCCTTCGGAGATGTCCGCGTCGCCAGGAAAAACCAGCGTGACTGTTTTGGCATTGCCAGTATCGGGCTTGAATGTCACCGTCGAACCCATCTGGACGGTGCCGGCGGAGACCCAATCATCGGCGACGATACGTGCCCGCTCGAGTTCGGCGAGCAGTTCATCGGAGGCCTCCGGATTGCGCGCGGCCACGGTGCTCGCAACCGCCGACAGACGCGCATGGTCTGACTGTGAGATGCGGATGTTCGGCTTGCGCCGCGTTTTCGTGTTGTCTTGCATTTGAATACTCGTGCTTCCGCTCGGACCAGCCGCCACGGAGGGTGCCGGAATCGAGCCAATTCGTGAAAATCTTGATGGAACGCCAATGCTCCGGAGGCTTGAGGTCCTGCGGAACCATCCCATGTGGGTAATCGCACCGGCCCTCGGCTCGGGGCACGCATGGCAGCCGAGCCGGGGGCTACATTCCCGCTATGGGGCAAACCCGGAAAAGAAAATCGCGACGAATTCTGACTGCGGCGTTCATAGGACCATAGTTGGTGAAGCAATCCGGGAAGTCAAGTCAGCCACCTCGGTGCAGTTTGGCGGGTATCAATCCTAAACTAGTCAGAGCGGGCGCCAAGCAACGTTCTTATCACCAGCTCTCTTCCGGCCCGGTTTATCCCGGTCCCGCTGGGTCTTTCTTCAGCCAGCCCGAGAAAGACAAGACGTTCGGCCAAGGCTTTCGATAGAGATGGGTAGGGTCCGCGGTTCATTCGCTTGAGTGCCGTCTGCTCCTCCTTGGTGAGATCGTCCCAGATAACTGTCATGAGAGCCATCTCCCTTGTGTGCACTATCAAGCCGATGCCGATCCTGGATTGTCCAGCGACGGGCTGCGACCATGAATTCATTGGGCCCCGAAGGTCTTGCTTATGGAACGGCATCTGTTCCGACAATGCCGCCTTCATTCTCCAGAACGCCGATCCGCTTGACTTCCGAGCGGTTGAGCTTCAGGCGAACGCCGATACCGCCGCCGTTCTCGGCGATGAAAACGGCGCCGGCGTTCTCCAGAGCGGTTTGCAGCGTGTCGCAGACATCCTGGCCGGGAAGGCTGATCCGGCGCTCGAATTCTTCGATGACCAGCGCATCCACGCCTGAATTGCCGGCGAGCTTTTCACGGGTCCATTCGACCAGTGCGCGAGCGGCACGGCATTGAGCACCAGTGATCATCCTCAAAATCTCCTTCTGGATCGCTTTGGGAGCGATTGCCGCCTGCTGAAACCCGGGACGCTGGGGGCGACGGCCGCGTCCGTAAAAAATGCATATCGAATCCGAAAAGGAAAGGGTTGCGCCCCTCACCGCGATCGAAATCATGATGCAAAATAATTGTGCTGAAACGGCAATAAATTTCGTTTGTCTTGCAGATAAGGATGAGTGAAGCTCGTGCGTAGCGAAACGACAGATTGGGTGCCAGCCAGCAGGTCTCAACGCTAGGGGACTGTTTGGCGATATCGCGCGAAGGGCACCTTGGGCTCGGCAATGACAATAATGGACAGGCTTGAACACGATTTCGGCAGGATCCTTTCTGGCCCGGACATTCGGCGTCATGTCGTCGGTCGAATGGTATCTGCCAATCGCCCTGACGCAGATGACGGCATCCCAATCGTACCCGTGGATGACAATGCTCTCAAAACGCGGCTGCGCGAGGAACTGCTCCTGCAAGCACGGACCCGGCTGCCGATCACCTATGCAAGACTGGCCGAGAGCATGGTTGGTTCGGAAGCAACAGGCGTGATCCGGGGTGCACTCGAACAACTGATGGACGACGATGCGGACGAAGGCCTGCCATTGCTTGCGGCCGTTGCCGTGAACGCGCTCGATCCTGGTTTGCCCGCTCCCTGGTTCTTCCACAAAGCCGAGGACATGGGGCTGTTCGCTGGCGATCCGGCCGATCTGGAAGCTTACGCTTTCCATGCAAGGGAGTTTTGTCGCGCGATCCATCTCCATGCTGGCAACGGGCAAGGCTCAGGAACGACCTTGCCGCCGGTACTGCCGCCTGCAGACCGGTGAAGGAGAACGAAATGCTGATCGCCAAAGACGTCATGACGTCGCCGGTCATCGCGGTAGGGCCTGACAGTACGGTGGACGAGGTCGCCGGTATTCTTCTGTCGCACGGGATCAGCGCCGTGCCGGTGATTGATCGAGGTGCGCTGCTGGGCATCGTCAGTGAAGGGGACCTGATCCGCCGGGCGGAGATCGGAACAGCGCCGCAGGGCTGTTCCTGGTGGCTTCATTTGTTCACCAACAACGCGGTTCAGGCGGAAGGCTATGTCAAGTCTCATTCCGATCATGTGATCGACGTCATGACACAGCAGGTTGCGACGGTGGTCGAGAGTACGCCAGTCGCCGAGATCGCAACCCTGCTTGAGCATAATCGGATCAAGCGTGCCCCAGTGCTGCGCGACGGGCAGGTGGTTGGGATCGTCAGCCGCGCTAATCTGGTGCGAGCGCTGGTCATTGCCAGGAAAGGCTGGCGCGCTCCGGCCTTGCATGACGACAGCAGCATCAGGATGGAGATTGTCGATGCCTTGCGATCCGAATCGTGGCCCTCGACTTCGGACGTGATCGTGAACAACGGCGTGGTCACCCTATGGGGAACGTATCTGTCGGAGCAGGAGCGGAAAGCCTCGATCGTCCTGGCTGAAAACACCGCTGGCGTGCGGGCTATCGATGACCATCGCATTCCCCTCGATATGACCTACGGCTTGGTCTGAAGGCCACCGAATGACATTCGTGGTCACCGACAATTGCATCAAATGCAAATACATGGACTGCGTGGAAGTCTGCCCGGTGGACTGCTTCTACGAAGGCGAGAACATGCTCGTCATCCATCCCGATGAATGCATCGACTGCGGCGTCTGCGAGCCGGAATGCCCGGCGAAGGCCATTTTTCCCGATACCGAGCCTGGTCTCGACGATTGGCTCGCGCTGAACGCCGAGTATGCGTCTGCGTGGCCCAATATTGCGATCAAGCGCGATCCACCCGCCGACGCCAAGGCGTTCGACGGCGAAGCGGACAAGCTCGCGAAATATTTTTCGCCGGAACCTGGGTCGGGTGACTGATCAAAATGAACGCATATGCGCTCCAGCCGTCGCCACTTTATCTGGGCATTGACACTGGCGGCACGTACACCGATGCCGTGCTGTGGTCGGAATCCACAGGCATCGTGGCCAAGGCCAAGTCGCTGACCACGCGGCACGATCTTGCCGAGGGCATCGCCGGCGCCGCAGACGCTGTTTTGTCCGAGGCAGTCATCGAGCCCAGCGCGATCAAGCTCGTCTCGATGTCGACCACGCTGGCCACCAACGCCCTCGTCGAAGGGCAGGGC
>NZ_VFWC01000003.1:0-530929 GCF_006442405.1 Mesorhizobium sp. B2-2-3
CCCAGCCTCCATCCGCTGGCGATAAAACCGGACAACTCACGTGCTACCTAATCCGGACAACTCATCTGCTTACGACACTGCGCTGTTTGGACCACGGCGTGATGACGGTTCATTCCTTTCGAAAAAAATCCGCGTGCAAAAATGTCGGCTTCCATTCGGCCCGACCGTCCTGCGGGCGACCACGGGATTGTGGCCGGATGGAGGTTCACATGGACAATCTGTTTTTCGCAATATGGAAGACCCCGGGCCGCAAGGCTCAACGACGGCAGGACTTCTGGCTGGAGCCGCCGCCGTCCGGTGTCCGCAGGCTGCTGGCGGCTGTCGCCATCGTCGCGGTCGCGGCATGCCTTCTCGACCATGCGGCAGCGGTCGAAGGCAAGGCTGACACGCTCGTCGCCGCATCCTATGATTCATCGCAGCAAGGGAGCGCGAAATGAAATATGTCTGCCTGGTCTATGGTGAGGAGAAAGACCTCTACGCGCTCACTCCGGAAGGATCGGCCAAGCTCGACGCCGATTCGCTGGCCTATGACCGGTCCTTGGACCAACAAGGCAAGCTCATCGTCGCGCAGGCGCTGCAATCGGTGAAGACCTCGAAGACCGTGCGCCGTCGCAAGGGCAAGCGGCTGGTCACCGACGGCCCGTTCGCCGAAACCAAGGAGCAGTTGCTCGGCTTCGTCATGATCGAGGCGAAGGACCTCCAGGAGGCGCTGGACATCGCTGGCGGCATTCCGCTGGCCGAACTCGGCACGATCGAGGTCCGGGCGATCTATGACGTGCCCGGGTCATAGATGGCGCGGCGGGTCAGATCGCCTCGCCCTTCAAAAGGCGCGGCGTGCCGGCCGAAAGCCCCGACGCCTGGCGGATGAAGAATTCCTTCAGCCGCGGCATGCGTTCGACCAGGCCGAGGCCGATATCGCGCACCGCGCGCAGCGGGCCGATATCGTTGGAAAACAGCCGGTTCAGCACATCTGTCGTGACGCCCATCTGCACCGTGTCGAAACGGCGCCATTGCTGGTAACGCTCGAGCACGTCGAGCGCGCCGATATCCTGGCCCAGCCGGTCGGCTTCGACGATCACCTCGGCCAGGGCGGCGACATCCTTGAAGCCGAGATTGAGGCCCTGGCCGGCGATCGGGTGGATGCCGTGGGCGGCATCGCCGGCAAGCGCCACGCGCGGCGCGACGAAGGCGCGCGCGATGGTAAGACCCAGCGGCCAGGCGCGCGGCTTGTCGGCGACGCGGATCTCGCCAAGCTTGAGGCCGAAACGCTGTTCCAGTTCGTGCTCGAAGAGGAGGTCGTCGCCGGCGACCAGCGTCTGAGCATCTTCCGACCGCTCGACCCAGACGATCGACGAGCGGTTGGAGCCGTCCTCGCCCGGCTTTAGCGGCAGCGTGGCGAAGGGTCCGGCGGGCAGGAAATGCTCTTCGGCACGACCGTTGTGCGGCCGTTCATGTGCCACGGTGCAGACGATGCCGGACTGGCCGTATTCCCACTTCACCGTCTTGATGCCGGCCATGTCACGCAGCTTCGAGTTGACGCCGTCGGCGGCGACCAGCAGCCGCGCCTTCAGCGCCGCGCCGTCGGCCAGATGCACGGTGATGCCCGCACCATTGGTTTCGAACCCTTGCACGGCAACGCCTTCGATGATGTCGACGCCGAGCTTTTCGGCGCTGCGGCGCAAGGCGCCGTTCAGCACCCGGTTGGCCACCATATGTGCGAAGGGCTCGCCCGGCGCCACCTCGCCGTCGAAGGTGAGGAAGACCGGGCGCACAGGATCGGCGGTACGCGAATCGGTGATGATCATCTCGGTGATCGCCTGCGCTTCCGGCGCGATCTCGGCCCAGACGCCGAGCCGCTCGAGCATGCGGCAGGCGGCCGCCGCAATGGCCGAGGCGCGCCCGTCCCTTTGCCAGGAGCCGGCGGACGCGGCATCGACCAGGGCCACGGCAAGCTCCGGTTGCGCCTGTTTCAGCGACACGGCGGCAGCCAGGCCGACATAGCCGGCGCCGGCGACCAGAACATCGAGCCCGGACCTGGTTTTCGCCTCTGCCTTGCCTTCCATGGTCTTCGCTCCTTGCAAGCCAGCCTGCCACCGCCCTTGACGGCCAGTCCTTCCTGTCGGAAACCCGCCGAGGAAATTTTGAGGCGAGGTCACGACACATGACGGCGGCCATGGACGAGCTTCTGCGCATTCTCGACCTCGAGAGGCTGGAACACAATCTGTATCGTGGTCGCAGCCCCCAGGTGGAGTGGCAGCGCGTGTTCGGCGGCCAGACCATCGCCCAGGCGCTGGTGGCGGCGCAGCGGACAGTCGAGCCCGACCGCTACGTGCATTCGCTGCACGGCTATTTTATGCGGCCGGGCGACATCAAGGTGCCGATCATCTACGAGGTCGACCGCATCCGCGACGGCGGCTCCTTCACCACCCGCCGGGTGCTGGCGATCCAGCACGGGAACGCGATCTTCTCGCTGGAGGCCTCGTTCCAGGTCGATGAGAAGGGGCTGGAGCACCAGTTCGCTTTGCCCGACGACGTGCCGCCGCCGGAAAGGCTGAAGACGCAGCGCCAACTGCTCGAAAAGGCCGACCGGGTGCCGGAAGCGGTGCGACGCTTCTGGGCGCGCGAGCGGCCGCTGGAGCTCAGGCCGGTCAATCTCCAGCACTATGAAAGCCGTGACAAGCTGCCGCCCCGGCAGAATGTCTGGATCCGCCTCGCCGGTCCCGTCCCAGACGACCGCGCGCTGCAATCGGTGCTGCTCGCCTATCTCTCCGACATGACGCTGCTCGACACCTCGACCTTCGCGCATGGGCGCGGGCTGTTCGATCCCGACATCCAGGCGGCCAGCCTCGACCATTCGATGTGGTTCCACCGCCCGCATTCGCTTGACGGCTGGCTGCTCTACGCGCAGGACAGCCCCTCGAGCTCGGGATCGCGCGGATTCAGCCGCGGCACGCTTTACGCCCGCGACGGTACGCTGATCGCCTCGATGGCCCAGGAAGGCTTGATCCGGCTCAAGCGTTGAGCAGTCCTTTCGCCCAAAGCCTCCCAAATAGGCGTTTTCAGAAAATTGCTTAATTATTGAGCAGAAGCTGTGCCGCGCCCATCGGCACGGTGCGATTGCGGGCGCGTCAATTCCTTTGTTTACAACAGGTTAACACGCTGCTTCGGCAATTGGCACGGAGCTTGAATCCTCGTCGGCACTCTCCGGCTCCTCGGGATCGGTGAAGGTGTGCAAACGCGGGGGACCGCAACAGCAAAAGGGTGAAACCTTATGAAAATCGTGATGGCAATCATCAAGCCGTTCAAGCTCGACGAGGTACGCGAAGCGCTTACCGCCGTCGGCATCCAGGGCCTGACCGTCACCGAAGTCAAAGGCTACGGGCGTCAGAAGGGGCACACGGAAATCTATCGCGGGGCGGAATACGCGGTCAGTTTCCTGCCGAAGATCAAGATCGAGGTCGCGGTCAGCGCCGACATGGTCGACAAGGCCGTGGAGGCCATCACCGCAGCCGCCAAGACCGGTCAGATCGGCGACGGCAAGATCTTCGTTTTCGGCATCGACCAGGCGGTGCGCATCCGCACCGGCGAAACAGACACCGACGCGCTCTGAAGCGGCGAACACGTATTCCAATGGAGAGTTCAATGAATATTCCTTCCACCTTGAAGAAGACGGGACGCGCCGCCCTTTTTGGCTCGCTCGCTCTCGCAGCGTTGGGCAGCGTCGCCGCCCTCGCGCAGGAAGCGGCTCCGGCCGCGGCTGCCGCCGCGCCGGCCGCTCCCACCCCGGCGCTCGACACCGGCAACACCGCCTGGATGCTGACTTCGACGGCGCTGGTGCTGATGATGACCATCCCCGGCCTGGCACTGTTCTACGGCGGCATGGTGCGCAAGAAGAACGTGCTTGCCACCGTCATGCAGAGCTTCGCCATCACCTGCCTGGTGACGGTGCTGTGGTTCATGTTCGGCTATTCGCTGGCCTTTTCCGACGGCGGCGGCATGAATGCCTATCTCGGCGGCTTCTCGAAGTTCTTCCATCACGGCATCACCACCTCGACGCTGTGGGCGCCGGGCGTGGCCAACATTCCTGAATTCGTCTTTTCGATGTTCCAGATGACCTTCGCCATCATCACCCCGGCCCTGATCGCCGGCGCCTTTGCCGAGCGCATGAAGTTCTCGGCCCTGCTGATCTTCATGGCGCTGTGGCTGCTGGTCGTCTATGCGCCGATCGCGCATTGGGTCTGGGGCGGCGGCTTCCTCGGCGCTGCCGGCGTGCTCGACTTCGCCGGCGGCACGGTCGTCCATATCAATGCCGGTGTCGCGGGTCTCGTCTGCGCCCTGGTCTTGGGCAAGCGCGAAGGCTACGGCACCACCAACATGGCGCCGCATAACCTGGTCTATTCCGTGATCGGCGCTTCGCTGCTGTGGGTCGGCTGGTTCGGCTTTAACGCCGGTTCGGAACTCGCCGCCGACGGCCTCGCCGGTGCCGCGATGCTCAACACCCAGGTTGCCACCGCGGCAGCGGCGCTGGCCTGGATGTTCGCCGAATGGATCGTCGCCAAGAAGCCCTCGGTGCTCGGCATCATCTCCGGCGCCGTCGCCGGCCTTGTCGCGGTGACGCCGGCTTCCGGCTTCGTCAACCCGACGGGCGCCTTCATCGTCGGCATCGTCGCCGGCGTCGTCTGCTACATCTCGGCGGTCAAGGTAAAGCACATGTTCGGCTATGACGACTCGCTCGATGCCTTCGGTGTCCATGGCGTCGGCGGCGTGGTCGGCGCATTGCTGACCGGCGTGCTCGCCGACCCGGCAATCAACAGCCTCTCCTCGGGCGCGTCGATCGGCAAGCAGCTCTACGGCATCGTCTTCACCATCCTGTGGACGGCAATCGCCACCTTCGTCATCCTCTACATCGTCAAGGCGCTCGTCGGCCTGCGTCCGTCGACCCAGGAAGAGGTCGAGGGTCTCGACATCAGCCAGCACGGCGAAGTGGTGCCGTAAGGCCTCTTTGCGATGGGACCGGCGGACCTCCTCCCGCCGGTCCCATCTCTTTCGGTAATCACGTACGGAAAACCGCTGCACGTCTTCCGGAACTGTTTTGAAATCCCGTCGTGACGCTCCGCAAGGTGCTCACGCCTTGAGGCCCGGATCGCTCCGGGCCTCTTTTTTTGGAGCCCGTTTGGTTGGACGAACGCAATCACGTTCGCGTGATTGAGATTTTCGAGGAAACATCGGCCGTCTTGGCATCGAACTCCCGGGCACGACCACTGTTCGGCGGTCGTTGCAAACAATAGGGAAGGAAACTATCCAATGAACGTCAAGAATATCTGTCTCGGCGCGCTCGCTCTTTCCATGGTCAGCGGCATGGCATTTGCCGGGGCTCTCGACGAACCCGACAATATGGCCCCGTTCTTCACCGATTCCAGCATGAAAACCATGAAGCCGATGGCGGAATTCAAGACCGCTTTCATGGCCATGCCAATGGAAAAGCAGGATGCGATGAAGAAGGAATGCCAGGACGCGGCGATGAGCAAGCCGCATGCCGAGTTCTGCGCCAACGTCCAGGCGCTCGGCGGAGCCAACTGAGACCGCGGCGGATCAGGCCCACCGAGCCTGGTCACCCTGCCGTTGCCGATGCAGAAATGGCGGGCCGTGAGGCTCGCCATTGTTATTTGCGGCAGGCGGCTGGGGCCCTTGCCATGGTTAATGCGGCCTTAACCTTCCCACGCATAGTCTGGCAGCCAAATCTGCCGAAGTGCGTCACGCGCTCGGGCCAGGCAATCACTGACGGGGAAGAGCATGCGTTCAGGGGCTTCAGCACCGCTCGCGCTGACCGATACGGGGCACGGCATCCAGGCATTCGCGCGACGCCAGGTCGGCCGGCTTGTCGGCGCCGGCATGTTCGCGTTCACCGCTTTCGGCGTCGCCAGCCTGGCCACCTGGAATGTCGCCGACCCGAGCTTCTCGCACGCCACAGCCAACACCGTCACCAATGCCATGGGCTATGCGGGTGCTGTCTTCTCCGACATCGCCATGCAGTTCTTCGGCCTTGCCGCCGTGGCGGCGCTGGTTCCGGCCGTGATCTGGGGATATCTGCTGTTTTCGGCGCGTGGCGTCGACAGGCTGCCCAGGCGCGGTCTGTTCTGGTTCGGCTTTGCCCTGCTGGCCGCCGCGATCGCCGGCTGCGTGGTGCCGCCCAAGACCTGGCCGCTGCCGACCGGGCTCGGCGGCGTGTTCGGCGACATGGTACTGAAGATTCCGGGCGTTGTCATCGGTGGCTATCCGACCGGGCTGGTGGCCAGCGTGCTCGCCATTCTGATGGCCGGTCCGGCGCTATGGCTATTCGCCTACGGTTCGGCGCTGATCGCACGCAAGAACGGTTTCGCCGTCATGGAGGAACCGGCCGCCGCCGATCCGCGTGAGGATGAGCTGCTGTTCGACAATGACGAGGATGAAGGCGACGAAGGCATACTGGCGCTCGGCGCAATGACCCATTGGTGGCTTTCGTTCCGCGCGTGGATGCACCGCCGCGCCGTGCGCCGCAGGCAGCGGCGGGACGAATTCGAGCCGGGAATGGAGCCGCGCGCCAGCGCCTGGCGGCGTGCCGCCGAACGGGTCGAATCGGCCGAGTTCGCCGAGCAGCGGATGAGCCCGGATGGCCGTGCCCGCGTCGAACCGGAATTCTTCGCCGCCATGGTCAACGACCGCAGCGTTTCCGTCGATCCGGACGATGACGTCTTCGACGATCGCTTCGACACCGGCGATGACGATGTCGATTTCGACGATGAACCCCTCGTCCAGCGTCGCGCGGCTTCCACCGCCAAAGTCCAGCCGTTCCGCTCGGATGCCGCCACGCGCGTTGAAGCGCCGGCGCCGCGCCCGGCTCCGGGTGCGCGCGTCCAGCGCGAGGCGCAGGCCTCGTTGATCGGCTCGGAAAAATTCGAGATGCCGTCGCTGCATTTCCTGTCCGAACCGAAGAACGTCGCGCGCGACCCGAGCCTCTCGAAAGACGCGCTGGAACAGAACGCCCGCCTGCTCGAAGGCGTGCTGGAGGATTTCGGCGTCAAGGGCGAGATCATCCATGTCCGCCCCGGCCCCGTCGTCACGCTCTATGAGCTGGAGCCTGCGCCAGGCATCAAATCATCGCGCGTCATCGGCCTCTCCGACGACATCGCCCGCTCGATGAGCGCCATCGCCTGCCGCGTCGCCGTGGTGCCGGGCCGCAACGCCATCGGCATCGAATTGCCGAACGCCAAGCGCGAGACGGTGTATCTCAGGGAAATCATGGCCAGCCGCGATTTCGAGACCACCAAGGCCAAGCTGGCGCTGGCGCTGGGCAAGACCATCAACGGCGAGGCGGTCATCGTCGATATCGCCAAGATGCCGCACGTCTTGGTCGCCGGCACCACCGGCTCGGGCAAGTCGGTCGCCATCAACACCATGATCCTGTCGCTGCTCTACCGGCTGACGCCGCAGGAATGCCGGCTGATCATGATCGATCCCAAGATGCTGGAGCTCTCGGTCTATGACGGCATCCCGCACCTTTTGACGCCTGTCGTCACCGACCCGAAGAAGGCGGTGGTTGCGCTGAAATGGACCGTGCGGGAGATGGAAGACCGCTACCGCAAGATGTCGAAGGTCGGCGTGCGCAATATCGACGGTTTCAACGCACGCGTCCAACAGGCGGAGAAGAAGGGCGAAAAGATCTCGCGCACGGTGCAGACCGGCTTCGACCGCCAGACCGGCGAGGCGATCTACGAGACCGAGAATCTCGACCTCGAGCCGATGCCCTACATCGTCGTCATCATCGACGAAATGGCCGATCTGATGATGGTTGCCGGCAAGGACATCGAGGGTGCCGTCCAGCGCCTGGCGCAGATGGCGCGCGCCGCCGGCATCCATGTCATCATGGCGACGCAACGTCCGTCTGTCGACGTGATCACCGGTACCATCAAGGCCAACTTCCCCACCCGCATCTCCTTCCAGGTGACGTCGAAGATCGACAGCCGCACCATCTTGGGCGAGCAAGGCGCCGAGCAGCTGCTCGGCATGGGCGACATGCTCTACATGGCCGGCGGCGGCCGCATCCAGCGCGTGCACGGCCCGTTCGTCTCCGACGACGAGGTCGAGAAGATCGTCGCGCATCTGAAACTGCAGGGCGTGCCGGAATATCTCGACGCCATCACCGAGGACGATGATGAGGACGAGGACGAGCCCTCCGGCAAGGGCGGCTCGGGCGGCGGCGGCGGCAATTTCGAGGATTCCGACGATCCTTACGACCAGGCGGTGTCCGTGGTGTTGCGCGACGGCAAGGCCTCGACCAGCTACATCCAGCGGCGTCTGGGCATCGGCTACAACCGCGCCGCTTCGATCATCGAGAAGATGGAAAAAGAAGGCATTGTCGGCCCCGCCAACCATGCCGGAAAACGCGAGATCCTGGTGCCGACCGAAGAGGACAAATTCTGATCGCGACAAATACCGGCGGCAACTTTGAACCTTCTGGCGCGTTCAAGCGGTCAAGCAGTGTTCGCGCCGTCAAACTTCAGCCCAACTGGGGGTTCAGGACAACAACAAATCAGGACTCAAGATGAGAGTGACCGACATGAAAAACGATCTTTCCGCGCTCGGCGATCTTGCCCCGACGCGCCGCCAGTTGCTTGGCCTCGGCCTGGTGCTCGCGGGCGCTGCCGCCCTCAACGTGGTGCCCGGATTCGAGTTGCTGGCGTCCGCGCAGGCGGCCGTGCCGGCAGCCGCGCAGAAGATCGCCGATCATTTTTCCTCGGTTAAGTCGATGAGCGGCGAATTCGTGCAGTTCGGCCCCAAGGGCGAACAGACCGGCGGCAAGTTCTTCCTGGAAAGACCGGGCAAGATCCGCTTCAATTATGACGGATCCTCGAATTTCCGGGTGATTTCGGACGGCAAGTCGGTGGTCATCCTCAACAAGAAACTGAACACGTCCGATCTTTATCCCTTGTCGAAGACGCCGCTGAAACTGTTGCTCGACGACCGGATCGACCTCTCCGGAAACCGCGTCAAGAGCGTCAAGGAAGAGGACGACCTCACCACCATCCAGCTCTCGGACAAGTCGGTGTTCGGCAATGCGCGGATCACCATGATGTTCGATCCGAAGACCTATGATCTGCGCCAGTGGACGATCACCGATGCGCAGGGCAAGGACACCACGGTGATGATCTTCAACACCAAGGAAGGCGTCAGCTTCGCTCCCGACACGTTTGCCATCGACTATACGGCCAATCGCGAGCTGAATACGAAAACCAGATAGCTTTCCTCGCGCTGGCGAAGCCTTTCGTGCAGTGTCGGCGGCGCGGCGCCGACCTCCGCAACTGCTGCAATGCTTGTCTTTATGGCGCGGGGCTGGCAGTAGTTCGGCGATCTTTCGCCGGACCCGCCAAATGCCCTTTTCCATCGCCACCTGGAACATAAATTCCGTTCGCCTGCGCATGCCGATCATCGAGCGCCTGCTCGATGAATACGCGCCCGATGTGCTTTGCCTGCAGGAAACAAAAGTTCCCGACGAGCTGTTCCCCGAAAAGGCCTTCCGCAGGCTCGGCTACGGGCACATCGCCTTTCACGGTCAGAAGGGCTATCACGGCGTGGCGACGGTCGCGCGCCGGCCGATCGCGGTGGTCGAGAAGCGCCGCTTCTGCGACATCGACGACAGCCGGCATTTGTCGGTGACCGTGCGGGCCGGCGGCAAGACGATCCTGCTGCACAATTTCTACGTTCCGGCGGGCGGCGACGAACCGGACCCGGAGGTCAACCGCAAGTTCAGGCACAAGCTCGATTTCGTCGCCGAGATGAACGCAATCCGCGCCGAACACAGCGAAGTGTCCGCCTCGGTCCTGGTCGGCGACCTCAACATCGCGCCGCTCGAACACGATGTCTGGTCGCATAAGCAACTGCTCAACGTGGTCAGCCATACACCGGTCGAGACGGAGAGTTTCGAGGCCATGCGGCTGGCCGGCGACTGGGTCGACCTGATGCGGCTCAACGTGCCATCAGAACAGAAGCTCTACACCTGGTGGAGCTACCGCGCGCAGGACTGGGAGGCATCCAACCGCGGCCGGCGGCTTGACCATGTCTGGTCGTCACCGAACCTGGTGCCTGATTTCACCGGCTACGAAATCCTGCGGGCGGCGCGTGGCTGGGAACGTCCCTCGGACCATGTTCCGGTCATCGCGCGGTTCAACCTGGACTGATCAGCCGGGCCGGCGCTTTTCCCACTCCGGCGACAATTGCGTCAAGCCGCTCGGTCGCCATGATGAAGGGCAGGTCATTTTCGGTGGCGCGAACCAGCCGGAACTCCACCTGTCTCTCCCGTTCACTCGGAAAAGCGCGGCGCCAGCTTCTCGATGCGGTGGATCATTGCCTGAAAGTCTTCCAGGATGCGCTGGTGGAGCTGTGCCGCCAAATCCGGATATTCCTCCAGGATGCGGCGGAACATCTTTCGGCTGAGCCGGATCACCTCCGAATCGACCGCGGCCGATGCACTGGTCAGCCGGTTGGTGTCGGCGATCAGCGCCAGTTCGCTCAGCATGGTGCCGGGGCCGGCCGTGCCGATAGGGATGCGTTCGCCTGTCTGCTCGCGGTAGAGCACGATCTCTCCGCTGACCACGATATAGGCCGAATCAGCCATATCGTCCTCGCGATAGAGCTTGTGGTCTGCCTGCAGCAGCATGGTCTCGGCGCCGAAGGCGAGCAGGCGCAATTGTTCCTGCGTGAAGCCCTCGAAAAGCCTCACGGCTGACAGGATGCGGATGTCGTCATCCAGCGCCATCTAGCTGTGTCCCCGAACGGTCAGTCCAATCCCTCCTCTGCGGTGCGATCCAGAATCCCGCTCCAACAGGATCGCACCCAAAAGCAGCCCCGCCCAGACCGCTTATTGGATAATAAAATGTTTAAGGAACCAGCTTGTAGCCACCGCTTTCTGTCACAAGAATTTCCGCATTGGAAGGATCGCGCTCGATCTTCTGGCGCAGGCGATACACATGGGTTTCCAGCGTGTGCGTGGTAACGCCGGAATTGTAGCCCCACACCTCCTCGAGCAGCACGTCGCGCGTCACCACCTTCTGGTCGGCGCGGTAGAGATATTTGATGATCGAGGCCTCCTTCTCCGTCAGCCGCACCTTTGCGCCGCGCGGGTCGATCAGCAGCTTCTGGCTTGGCTTGAAGGTGTAGGGGCCGACCGAGAAGGTGGCGTCCTCGCTTTGCTCGTGCTGGCGCAGCTGCGCGCGGATGCGCGCCAAAAGCACCGCGAAGCGGAACGGCTTCGTCACGTAGTCGTTGGCGCCGGCTTCGAGGCCAAGGATCGTGTCCGAATCGGTGTCGTGGCCGGTCAGCATGATGATGGGCGCCTTGTAGCCGCCCTTGCGCAGGATCTTCACCGCTTCGCGGCCGTCCATGTCGGGCAGGCCGACATCCATGATCAGCAGGTCGATGAGGCCGCCACGCGCCGCGGCGACGCCTTTTGCCGCAGTGGACTCCTGCAGCACGTCGAATTCCTCATAAAGGGACAATTGCTCGACCAACGTGCCGCGCAGGTCGTCATCGTCGTCGACGATCAGGATGGTTCGTGAAGTCATGGATCAATCCGTTGTTTTGAAAAGAAAATTCAGTTGACCGCTGCCTGTTTATGCGGAAGCTGACCGGCACAACAGCCGATCACAGTGATTTGTTCCGTGGCACGATCATACAAGAAAAAACACGATCGCAATGCAGCCGGCGCAATTTTGCGAAAAGGACTGCGGGTGCTGACCGTGCGGGCAAGGCCCGGCCGTCCCAGCCAGGGGCTGCTGCAGGCGGGCAGAACGGTGTTTGCCTGCGCGCTGGGGCGTGGCGGCATCTCGGCGGGCAAGCGCGAAGGCGACGGCGCCACGCCGCTTGGCCAAATGCGGATCCTGTCGGGTTATTTCCGTGGAGACCACTTCTCCAGCGGCCGCATCACCCGGCTGGCGATGACGCCGATCGGGCCTGATCTCGGCTGGTGCGAAGTGCCCGACGACCGAAACTATAACAGGCCGGTCAAGATCCCCTACGGCGCCAGCCACGAACGCATGCGGCGCGACGACAGGCTCTATGATGCCTGCCTTGTGCTCGACTGGAATATAACGCCGCGCCGCCGCGGACGCGGCAGCGCCATCTTCTTCCACCTGGCGCGCCCGGGCTTCACGCCCACGCAAGGCTGCGTCGCGGTGACCGCACGCACGATGGCGCGCCTTTTGCCGCTGCTGTCGGACCGGACGGTGGTGAGGGTGGTAAGGTAGGGAATGGTGTAGGGAATAGGCAGTAGGCAGTAGGGTTCTCTTTCTATTGCCTACTCCTAATTCCTATTCCCTTTTCCTTACCTGCCAGCCGATGTCGAGCAGGCCCAGCCGGCCGAGTTCGCGGTCCATGGCGCGGGAGACGTCTTTGCGCGTGGCGCCAACATCGCGCAACTGGCGATCCGACAGGTCCTCGATGTCGTCCTGCGGCAGGCTTGCCGCGACCTTGGCCTGGCGGAGCCAGTCGAACGCGGCGGTCAGCCAGTTCAGCCGGCTCGCGGGAGCTCTCAAAGCTATGTGAGACATGATACGGTTCCTTCCATCCGGACATAAAATCCGGTTTGATATTGGTTCGATGGTCGCATCATGCCCGATTGAAAGATTGGAGAGAAACGAGTAGTTCTTTCCGGATTATCAAGTTTTCTTTGAGGATCAGGACGCCATGACCGCGTCTGTTCTGGGGCCACGCTGATGGCCCGCCTGGTGCCGGGAACCCGGGCGCTGAGGACGCTGGAGGCAGCGGCCCGGCATCTCAATTTCACCCGGGCCGCCGACGAACTCGGCCTGACACCAGCCGCCGTCAGCCACCAGATCAAGGAGATCGAAGACCAGCTCGGCATCGTCCTGTTCACGCGCTCCAGCCGCAGCATCCGGCTGACGGAGGCCGGAACGGTGCTGTTCGAGGCCTCTGCCGATGCGCTCGACCTGCTTGGCAAGGCCGTCTCGCGGGCACAGAAGATGACGCGCGGCACGACGCTGCTGAAAGTGACGCTCGACGCCCAATTCGCGACGAAATGGCTGATGCGGCGGGTCGAGGATTTTCGAAAAAAACATGAAGGCATCGAACTCAGGTTCGACATCGCCTACGGATTGCGGGATTTCGACCTTGACGATGTCGATGTCGGCATCCGCTTCGGCGCCGGCAGATATCCGGGACTTTGCGCGCATCGGCTGTTCGACAACGTCATCATCCCGGTATGCAGCCCGAGCCTGCTGGCGTCAGGTCCGCCGCTGCGCGAACCGCGCGATCTCTTCCATCACACGCTTGCCCATATCGAATGGGCGCGTCAGGGCGTGACCTGGCCGAACTGGCGCATGTGGATGGCGGCAGCCGGCGTCGACGATTTCGACGACAGCCGCACCATCGTTTTCGGCACCTCGGCCGACGCGGTCCAGGCGGCGATGGAGGGCAGCGCCGTGGCGCTCGCCGATTTCGCCATGGTGGCCAACGACCTTTCCGAAGGCAGGTTGGTGCGGCCTTTCGAACTCGGCATCAAGGTCGCGCCGGAATTCGCCTATTTCCTGGTCTATCCCAAGGAACTGGTGAACGATCCGCGCATCGTTGCCTTTCGCACGTGGATTCTGGAGGAAATGGCAAAATCCCAAACCGCGGACCGGGTGTAGCGGAGGCCTTCAACTCGCTGCGGCGCCGAACCAGCCGACCACGGCGCCGACGATCAACAGCACGCCAAGCCAGTGGCCGCCGTCGATGATGGTCAGGTCCCAGCCGAAATTCTCGTAGCGATGATTGACCGACAGCGTGGTTGCGACGAAGCCGAGCCAAAGCACGAAACCGAAGACCAGTCCCGCCAGCAATGTCGGCTCGCCGCCAGTCACCGCGCCGACGACCAGGGCCATCACAAGCGCCATGACCAACTCGGCGATGAAAGAGATGAGAAACGGCAGCAACGATTTCTTCATGGTCGCCGGATCGAGTTTTGCAGCCTTCAGCCATGGCTTACTCAAACCGGTGTACCAGCCGGCGCCGAACAGCCACGCCAGGATTGCGGCGACGATCACCGCCAGCCAGTTAACCGCTGAAAAATCCATGATATCCCCCTCTGATACGGAGCTCATGGAAACGCCTGTTCAGTGGCGGCGTCAAGCCGGGCGCGCGGTGCTCCACCGCCAGACGGTGGTGCGTTTGATCTCGGCATCCTCGAGCGCCCGCGTCACCGGCACCTGGTAGACGCCAAGCGGTTCCAACCCCGACCGCGGCAGATAGGAGCGGCCGGGATCGCCGATCAGGATATCGGCGCCGCGCCGCTTCAGAGCCGCGAACCAGGGCGTCAGCCGGTCTGCGAACGGCTTGTCGTAGAAGACATCGCCGGCAAGAACCACGTCCCAGTCCGCATCCGTTCCGACGCAGTCATTCTGGACGAATTCGACCGCGACGCCATTGGCTTGCGCATTGAGGCGGACCGCCGTGGCGCAGAACGGGTCGATGTCGGCGGCGGTCACCCCTGCCGCGCCGGCTTTGGCTGCGGCGATGGCGACGAGACCGGAGCCGGAGGCGAAGTCGAGCACGCGCTTGCCCCGCACCATGGCCGGATTGTCGATGATATGGCGGGCAAGCCCCTGGCCGCCGGCCCAGGCAAAGGCCCAGAAAGGCGGCGGCAGCCCGATCTCGACCAGCTCGTCCTCCGTCCGCTGCCACAGATCATGCGCCTCGTCGGCAAGATACAGCGCAATCTCGGGCACATGCGGCGGCGCCATCAGCGCCGTATTGTCGAGGATGAAGCGTTCGGCGCTATGGCTCGTGAGAACCGTCACGGAGCCGGCGTCAGGCCACCCATGCGGCAGACTTCCTTCCATTCGGCCGGCGTCACCGGCTGCACGGAAAGCCGTCCGAGCCGCACCAGCGCCATGTCGGCGAGCTTGGGATTGGCCTTGACCTGCTCCAGCGTCGGCGGGTTCGGCACATCCTTGAAGGCGCGGATGTCGACGCATTCCCAGCGCGGATCGTCCGATGTGGTGTCGGGATGAGCCAGTGCGCACACTTCGGCGATGCCGACCACGTTCAGCCCCTCGTTGGAGTGGTAGAAGAAGCCGAGATCACCGATCTGCATGGCCTTCATGTTGTTGCGCGCCGCATAGTTGCGCACGCCGTCCCATTGCGTGCCTGCCTTGCCCTTGGCCTTCAACGCCTCGAACGAGAAGACCGAGGGTTCGGATTTGAACAGCCAGTAGTTCATTCGTATTGCTCCTCCAGCCTTGTGCCGATTAATTAGCCGCCGGCTTGTTGAAGGTCCAGTTCCACTGGCGGATCTCGACGCTTTCGAACAGTCCCGCCTTGGCATAGGGATCGGCTGCCGACAGCGCCTGCGCGCCTGCCATGTCAGGCGCTTCGACGACGACGAGGCTGCCGTTGGACTTGCCGTCGGCGTCGAGGAACGGACCGGCGAAGGCCAGCTTCTTGTCGCTATTCAGCCCTTCGAGAAAAGCGAGGTGCTCCGGCCGCGTATCGATGCGCACTTGCATGCTTCCGGGCTTGTCCTTGCAAATCAACGCGAACAACATGTCTCTGTCTCCTGATGCTGGAATCAATCGTCGGTTTCGGTCTTCAGCGGCCGGGTCATCAAGGCCGCCACAGCCTGCCGGATGGTGATGGTGCCGTCCAGTATGGCGGCGACTGCGGCGATGATAGGCGCGTCGATGCCGCGCTCGGTGGCGATGCGGGCGGCGATCGCCGCCGTCGGCACGCCTTCCGCCAGCGGCAGCCCGCCAAGCGGCTTGCCCTGGCCGAGCGCCAGTCCGTAGGCAAAGTTGCGCGATTGCGTGGACGAGCAGGTGAGCAGCAGGTCGCCAAGGCCGGAAAGCCCCATCAACGTCTCGGGCCTGGCGCCGAAGGCGGCACCGATGCGGCGCAGTTCGACGAAGCCGCGCGTCACCATGGCGGCCTGGGCACTGGCGCCGAGCCCGGCGCCGGTGACGGCACCCGCGGCGATGGCGAAGACGTTCTTCAAGGCGCCGCCGATCTCGACGCCGATCAAATCATCATTCGAATAGCAGCGCAGATTTTCCGCCGAGAAGCGCGCGGCAAGCTTGGCCGCCAGCGCCTCGTCCCGGGCGGCAACCACTACCGCCGTGGGCAAGCCCCGGGCAACGTCCGTGGCGAAGCTCGGACCGGACAGAGCGGCGACCGGATTCACAGGCAGGATTTCCCCGACGATCGCCGACAGCAAAGCGCCGGTGTCGCGCTCGATGCCCTTGGCGCATAGCACCAGTGGGACGCCGGCCGGCATATGGCCGTTGGCGTGAGCAAGCATGGCCCGCAACGATTGCGCCGGCGTCACCGCCAGCACGCAATCGGCACCGTCGAGCGCGGCTTGGATGTTGCTCGTCGCCACGATGCCGGCCTGGAGCGCGATGCCAGGCAGATAGCGTCGATTTTCGCCGTGGTCGATTGCGGCGACGGTCTCCGGGTCGCGCGCATAAAGGCGGACGAAATGGCCGGCGCGCAGCATGGCCAGCGCCAAAGCGGTACCCCAGGCCCCGCCACCGAGCACGGCAACGCGCCAGCCGGTTGGCGCGATCTCGATGCCGCTCATGCCTTCTTCGCTCATGCCCTCCTTGCTCATGCTTTGGCCCCGCGCCGGCCCGAACCGATCATCGGCGCGGAGATGCTGTCCAGCGGCCAGCGCGAGCGCGGCACGAAATCGAAGCCGTTTTCTTGCGCCAGGCCTTCGCGCATCCGCTCGATGCCGGCCCAGGCGATCATTGCCGCATTGTCTGTGCAAAGTTTCAGCGGTGGCGCGACGAAGGCGAAGCGCGCCTCGGCGCACAGCCGTTCCAGCGTCGCCTTGATCGTATGGTTGGCGGCGACGCCGCCGGCGACGACCAGCGCCGGCGCGGCCGTGTCGGGGAATTCCCGGCGGAACCGGGCGAGCGCGCGCGAGACACGGTCGCCCAGCGCGTCGGCCACCGCCGCCTGGAAGGACGCGCAGATGTCGGCGACGTCCCGGTCGCTCAAGGGCTCGATCGCGCTCGCCGCCTGGCGCACAGCGGTCTTCAAGCCGGAGAACGAAAAATCGGGCTGCGCCGATCCCTTCATCGGACGCGGGAAGGCAAAACGACCCGCATCGCCCGATGCCGCCGCCTTCTCGACATTGGGACCGCCGGGATAGGGTAGGCCAAGCATCTTGGCCGTCTTGTCGAATGCTTCGCCGAGCGCGTCGTCGATGGTCGTCGCCCAGCGTTGGTAGTCGCCGACACCGCGCACGGCCAGGATCTGTGTGTGGCCGCCGGAGACCAGCAGCAGGAGATAGGGAAAGTCGAGCCCATCGGTCAGCCGCGCCGTCAAGGCATGGCCTTCGAGATGGTTGACGGCGATCAGCGGCTTGCCGGTTGCGGCCGCGATCGCCTTGGCCGTCATCAGCCCGACGATGAGGCCCCCGACGAGGCCCGGACCTGCGGTCGCGGCGATGGCGTCGATGTCGGCCAGCGCCACGCCCGAATCGGCAAGGGCTGCCTCGACAATGCCGTCCAGGGCCTCGACATGGGCGCGCGCGGCGATCTCCGGCACAACCCCGCCGAAGGCGGCATGCTCCTCGATCTGCGACAGCACGATATTGGACAGGATTTTGGGCGCGGCATCGCCCTCCAACGCCACGACGCTGGCGGCGGTCTCGTCACAACTCGTTTCAATGCCCAGAACGCGGATCAATTGGTCGCTGTCCCCAAGGATTGTGTATCGGGGCATTCCCCGGTAGGAGACGCCCGGAAAAGGCGACTTCGCTTGCCGGGGGGTTATCACGGACCGCGCGCCATGCAAACAATCTTGAAGATCGGAACACGCGGCAGCCCGCTGGCGCTGGCGCAGGCGCAGGAAACCCAGGCGCGGCTTATGGCGGCGCATGGTTTGCCGCAAGAAGCGTTCGAAATCGTCGTCATCTCGACCACCGGCGACCGCATCCAGGACCGGCCGCTGTCGGAAGCTGGCGGCAAGGGCCTCTTCACCAAGGAGATCGAGGAGGCGCTGCTCGCCCGCGCGATCGACATTGCCGTGCATTCCTCGAAGGACATGCCGACGCAGTTGCCCGATGGGCTGGAGCTGTCTGCTTTCCTGCCGCGCGAGGACGCGCGCGATGCTTTCGTCGGCAAGGCGGCTAAGACGATTGCAGACCTGCCGCGTGGCGCCAAAGTCGGCTCGTCGTCGCTCAGGCGGCAGGCGCTGATCCGCCGCATGCGGCCGGATCTCGACGTGGTGATGTTTCGTGGCAATGTGCAGACGCGGCTGCGCAAGCTCAATGAAGGCGTTGCCGCCGGCACCATCCTCGCCCATGCCGGGCTGAAGCGGCTCGGGCTCGGCCACGTGGTCACCGATCTGATCCCGCTCGACATCTTTCCGCCGGCGCCGGGCCAAGGCGCGATCGGCATCGAAACCCGCATAGGCGATGGCGACGTCGAACAGATGCTGGCGGCCATCCACGACCTGCCGACCGGACAGGCGCTGGCTTGCGAGCGCGCTTTCCTGGCGGCCCTCGACGGCTCCTGCCGCACGCCGATTGCCGGTCATGCCGTGATAGACGGCGCGGACCTTTCTTTCGCGGGATTGATCATCTCGCCTGATGGCACGCAGTCGCACATGGTCGAGATGAAAGGCCTGGCGCTGGATGCCGCCCGCATCGGTGAAGAGGCGGCAAGGACGGTGCGGGCCAGGGCCGGCGAGACATTCTTCGACGGCTGGGCCTGACGGTGCAGCGCGTTCTGGTGACGCGGCCTCAACCGGGCGCCTCCCGCACCGCGCGAATGCTCAAGGACATGGGGTTTCTACCGCTGCTTTTGCCGCTGACCGAGACGGTGGCCTTGCCGATCGATACGGACCTCGTCATCGGCAATGCCGTGGCCGTTGCGGTGACCAGCGCCAATGGCGTGCGCTTTGCGCCTAAGGAGGTCGTCGCCCGGCTTTCGGACTTGCCTTGCCATGCCGTCGGCAAGAGGACCGCGCAAGCCGCGCGTGAAGCAGGATTTTTGTCCGTCAGCGAAGGTCCCGGCAATGCCGAAGGTCTTGCTGGCAGTCTTGCCGGCGAATTCCAGGGCAAGACCATTGTCTATCTCTGCGGACGCGTGCGCTTCCCGGCATTCGAGCAGCGGCTGCAAGCTGCCGATGTCGGGGTCCGCCCCGTCGAGACATACGACACGCTCGCCGTGACCTATTCGGACGAGGCCGTGCTTGCCCGTCTGTCGGGGCAAACCGCGGATGCGGTGCTGCTCTATTCCGCCAGGGCGGCTGCTGCGCTGCAGGCCTTGGTCAGGCGGCCTGCGCTGCATGAAGCCTTTGACAAGACGCGGGTTTTTGCCCTGTCGCATCGCATCGCCGCCGTCCTTGGCGACGTCGCTGGCGACCGCATCCACATAGCCGCGCGGCCCGACGAGGGTGCGCTGCTTTCGCTTTTGCGGCCCGGGTCCTGAGCCGCGTCATCACACCGCCCCTTTTCACCGCTTGGTGATGTGCTAGACCCTCTTTGAACCATCCCCAAGCGAATTTGCGGAGCCCAAGCATGGTCAAGACGCCGAAGATGCGACATTCGAAAAGCCGCCGCGAGCCGGTGACCATCGAACTTGAGCCCGGCGCCGTTTCCCGCATCGCCGACGAGAATGCCGCCAGGGCCGGGGCGCAAACCGACGAGGCCAAGGCGGAGGAAGCCGCGAACGCCTCGCGGCCGGAGGCGCCCGAAGAGCCTGTGCACGCCGACCAGACCGATCTAGAACCCTGGGAGCACGCCGAGGCGACAGCGCCCCGATCGGAACGATCCGCGGAAAGCGCCGCCAAGGCGGACGAACCGGCGGCAGCCTACCCCGGTTCCCGGGACGACGCCGCTGGCAAGGCCGGCGCCTTCGACTACAGTTTCGAGGACACATCGGCGAAGCGCGCCGAACCTGAACCGGCCGGGCCAGTAACCGGCGCCTCGGCGGGGAACGGGAAAACCGCATCCGCACCGCCACCGCCGAAGCGGGTCAACGGCATCGCGGCCGGCATCATCGGCGGTGTCATCGCACTGGTCGGCGCCGGCGGATTGCAGTTCGCCGGCCTGCTCGGCGCGCCGGGGTCCGCTCCCAGCGTCTCGCTCGAAGGCGTCAACGGCGAAATCGCCGCGCTCAGAGCCGAGATCGCGGATCTGAGGCAAGCCGGCGACGGCGGTGCGTCGGCCAAGGTCGACGGGTTGTCCGCGGCGTTGGATCAGGTCAGGACGGATGTCGCAGCGCTCAAATCGGCGGTCGAGCAAGGCGGAGCGGGCGACAATGCCGGGCTGGCCGCGCTTGGCGACAAGGTCAGGCAGATCGAGACGGCGGTTACGGCGCTCGGCAAGGCCGGCAACTCGGCCCCAGTCGATCTCGGTCCGCTCAATGAAAGGCTGGCTGGCCTCGATGCGCTGGTGAAATCGGCCGGCGAGGCGGCGGCGAAGCAGGACAGTCGGCTCACCGCGCTGGAGCAGTCGGTGTCGCAGCTTTCTGGGAAAGTCGAGGCGCAGGCCGGACAGCCGAAGGTCGCGCTCGCCATCGCCGCTTCGGCACTGAAGGCGGCGCTCGACCGTGGCGCGCCGTTTGGTGCCGAACTCGAGACCTTCGCCGCGATCGCGCCGGACGCGCCGCAGCTTGCGGCTCTGCGCGCCTACGCCCAAAAGGGCGTCCAGACCCGCACCGAGATCGCATCGCAGATGGATGCCGCCGCCAACGCCATGGTCGCGGCGGCCACGCCGGTCGACGAAAATGCCGGGCTGCTGCAGAACCTTCTGTCGAGCGCCGAATCGCTGGTCAAGGTCCGGCCGATCGGCGCTGTCCAGGGCGCCGGCGCGCCGGAAACCATTGCGCGCATGGAGGTGGCGGTCAATCAGGGCGACTATGCCAAGGCGCTCACAGAATATGAGACGCTGCCCGCGCCTGCAAAGGCGGCCGGCGCCGATTTTGCCGGCAAGCTGAAGGCACGCATCGAGGTCGAGACGCTGATCGATGCGCTGATATCAGGCGCGATGAAGGCGTGAGGAACTGGCGATGATCCGAATCCTGCTCTTCCTCGCCGTCGTCTTCGCGCTGGGCCTAGGCTTTGCCTGGCTGGCGGACCGGCCGGGCGACATGGTCATCACCTTCAACGGCTACCAGTATCAGGTCAGCCTGATGGTGGCGGCGGTGGCGGTGGTCGCTGTCGTCGCGGCGGTGATGATCCTGTGGTGGCTGATCAAGTCGGTCTGGAACAGCCCCTACACCATTTCGCGCTATTTCCGGGTGCGGCGCCGCGACCGCGGCTATCAGGCGCTGTCGACCGGCATGATCGCCGCCGGCGCCGGCGACGGCGCGCTGGCCCGCAAGAAGACCAAGGAAGCGGCCAAGCTGATCCGCTCCGACCAGGAGCCATTGATCCATCTGCTCGAAGCCCAGGCTTCGCTGCTCGAAGGCGACCACGAAGGCGCGCGCCAGAAATTCGAGAGCATGCTCGACGATCCCGAAATGCGGCTGCTCGGCCTGCGCGGGCTTTATCTCGAAGCCGAGCGCCTGGGGGACCGCAATGCCGCCAGGCACTATGCCGGGCGCGCCGCCGGCATGGCGCCGCAACTGGCCTGGGCGGCCGAATCGACGCTTGAAGAGCTGACCGGGCGCGGCGACTGGGACGGCGCGCTGAAGCTGGTCGAGGCGCAGAAGGCGACCCGCCAGATCGAACGTGACGCCGCCAACCGCCGACGCGCCGTGCTGTTGACCGCCAAGGCGCAGTCACTCGCCGACAGCGATCCCGCAGCCGCCCGCACGGCGGCGATAGAGGCCAATCGGCTGCAGCCGGAGTTCGCGCCGGCCGCGGTCGCGGCTGCGACGCTGCTGTTTCGCCAGAACGACGTGCGCAAGGGCTCGAAGATCCTCGAGACAGCCTGGAGGGCCGAACCGCATCCGGAGATAGCGGAGCTCTATACCCATGCCAGGCCGGGTGACGCCGTGCTCGATCGCCTCAACCGGGCGAGGAAATTGCAGGAGATGAAGAAGAACCACGCCGAATCCTCGATGACGGTGGCGCGCGCCGCGCTCGATGCACAGGATTTTGCGACTGCCCGCCGCGAAGCCGAGGCGGCGATCCGGATGGACCGCCGCGAGGGCGCCTATCTGCTTTTGGCCGACATCGAAGAAGCCGAGACGGGCGACCAAGGCAAGGTGCGACAGCTCTTGTCCAAGGCGGTGCGGGCGCCGCGCGACCCGGCCTGGGTCGCCGACGGCGTCGTCTCGGAGCGCTGGGCGCCGGTATCGCCGGTCACCGGCCGGCTTGACGCCTTCGAGTGGCGCGCCCCGATGGAGCGTCTCGGCCAGCTGATCGACAGCCGTGACGATGCGCCGGACGCCCCGGCGGTGGCTATCGAGGCGCCGGGCAGGCCGGCGCAGGAAGAGTCGGTCGAGGTGATCGATCACGCTGGCCCGGGCGGCGAGACGGCCGGCAAGCAGGCCGAGAACGATCAGGACCACGTCAGGCCGGTGACGGCGCAGGCTTTCGCCGCGGTGCCCGCCGATGCCGAGGCCGTCGAACCGGCGCAGGAACTGGCACGCCTGCCGGACGATCCCGGCGTCGATCCGGACGATGCGGCGGAAAAGTCGCCGCGCCGGTTCCGGTTGTTTTGAGTTGGCTGGGTGGCCCGGCCGTTTGGGAATGGATCGATGTTCGAACGCGTTTTGTCGTTTCTGAGGGATTTGCCGACCGGCACCGGCGCCCGCGCCAGCGCCGATGATCCGCGCGTGGCAGCCTCGGCGCTGCTCTACCACGTGATGAGCGCCGACGGCGTGCGCCAGGACGTCGAGTGGGAACGGTTCAAGGCAGTGCTGGCGCAGGCCTATTCGGTCAGCGGCAACGAGCTCGACGCGCTGGCCGCCGCCGGCGAGCGCGCCGACAACGAGGCGATCGACCTCTATGCCTTCACCAGCGTGCTGAAGCGCCACCTCGATGCCGAAGGCCGCAAGGCTTTCATCGGCCTGATGTGGGAGATCGTCTATGCCGATGGCGAGCTGCACGAGTTGGAAGACAACACGGTCTGGCGCGTTGCCGAGCTGATCGGCGTCGAACGCCAGGATCGCATCGAGGCGCGCCGCAAGGCGGCGGCCGCGGCGCCGGGGGCCCGTGGAACGTCGAGCGACGAATAGGATCCATCCGCCGATGCCGCCGATGCCGCCGATGCCGCCGCGTTCGAAGCCGAGAATCCTGATCGTGCTGCATCAGGAGAATTCGAGCCCCGGGCGCGTCGGCCACATGCTTCTCGAAGAGGGCTTCGATCTCGACATCCGCCGCCCGCCGCTTGGCGATGCCTTGCCAGAGACGCTCGACGGCCATGCCGGGGCCGTGGTGTTCGGCGGGCCGATGAGCGCCAATGACGAGGACGAGTTCGTCCGCCGCGAGACCGACTGGCTTGAGGTTCCGCTGCGTGAGAACCGACCGCTGCTGGGTATCTGCCTTGGTGCGCAGATGCTGGCCAACCATCTCGGCGGCAAGGTCGAGGGCCATGGCGAAGGTCTGGTCGAGATCGGCTGGTATCCGTTGAAGGCGACCGAAGCCGGCAGAAAGCTGATGCACTGGCCCGAAATGGTCTATCAGTTCCATCGCGAAGGTTTTTCGCTGCCGAGCGACGCGACCTTGCTGGCGACCGCCGAGACCTATCCCAACCAGGCTTTCCGCTACCGCGACAATGCCTGGGGCATCCAGTTCCACGGCGAATTGACCAGGCTGATGATGCAGCGCTGGGTGGTGCGCGGCGCGCACCGCTTCGAATTGCCGGGCGCCCAGCCCGGCCGCGACCATCTCGGCGGCAGGCTGATCTGGGACATGCACCTCAAGCGCTGGCTGGACGAGTTCCTGATGCTGATTTTCGGCGGCCGACGGCGCGGTCGCGGCACAACCATCCCCTGATGGCGGGTCGTTTAACACCTGCTAGTTCGAAAACGTCACGCTCACGCCGCGCTGACGAAAATAAGCCTGCATCAATTTGCGGCCCGAGCGGTTGTTCTGCGCCAGTTTGGTGGGATCGAACACCGCCTGCTTCATCCCCTCTCGTGCCAGCGCTGCCTTAAGCGTCGCGATATGGGCGTCGAGATCGGCATTATCGGCCCGCAGCGACACATAGATACTCTCGGTTGCCTCAGCCACGGTCGGTTCGCTCACAGTTATCGTCCTTTGATTGGTCGGGCGGCGGCTTAGCACAGATTCGCAGCCCGCCGATACCGGTGGACCTGAATTCGATCCCCGTCAGTTTCGTCCACTGAGGTGCCGCACCCTTCGGAGCGCCGGGAACAGATAGGCCCACAGGCCGGCAACGGCAATGGCGCCGACGCCGCCGATGACGACGGCAGGCACCGTGCCGATCAGCGCCGCCATGGTGCCGGCGCGGAATTCGCCGAGCTCGTTGGAGGCGCCGACGAAGACCTGATTGACGGCGTTGACGCGGCCGCGGACATGATCGGGGGTCCAGAGCTGGATCAACGTTTCCCTGATGTAGACGCTGAACATGTCGGTGGCGCCGAGGAAGGCCAATGCCAGGATCGACAGCCAGGTGAAGGTCGACAGGCCGAACAGCACCGTAAAGGCGCCGAACGCGGCCACGAAGCCGAGCATGATCAGGCCCGCGTGGTTTCGGATAGGATGACCAGCGAGCCAGATGGCGACACAGATGGCACCCACCCCTGGCGCCGAGCGCAGCAAACCAAGTCCCCAGGGACCGAGTTGCAATATGTCGCGGGCATAGATCGGTAGCAGCGCCGAGGCGCCGGACAGGAGCACGGCGAAGAGATCGAGCGAGATGGCGCCAAGCACGATCTTCTCGCCCCAGATGTAACCGAAGCCGGCGAACAGGGTCTGCATGGTCGGCTTGTCGGTCTCGCTGCGCTGTGCCGGCCTCGGTATGGTGAAGATCAGCAGCCCGGCGACGAGCATCAGCGCCGTGGCCGTGCCATAGGCCACCTCGGCCGATACGCCGTAGAGAAGGCCGCCGGCGACCGGCCCGACGATGGTCGCCGTCTGCCAGGCCGACGAGTTCCAGGCAATGGCGTTGGCGAAATCCCGGGGCGGCACCAGATTGGCGAACAGCGACGACGAGGCCGGTCCGAAGAAGGCGCGGGCGATGCCGAACATGGCGAGCACGATGAAGATTGGCAGCGGGCCACTGATGCCGCGCAGGGTCAGGATGAGCAGCGCGAGCGCGCAGATCGCCTCGAGTAGCACCGCCAGCGCCATGATCAGCCGGCGGCCGAAACGG
Organism: Mesorhizobium sp. B2-2-3; assembly: GCF_006442405.1. Lineage (NCBI taxonomy): Bacteria > Pseudomonadati > Pseudomonadota > Alphaproteobacteria > Hyphomicrobiales > Phyllobacteriaceae > Mesorhizobium > Mesorhizobium sp. B2-2-3. The sequence continues at coordinate 25,271 of NZ_VFWC01000003.1, forward strand.
TCGGCAACGACCCCGGTGACCAGCACCAGGAGTAGCGAAGGCAGGAACTGGACGATGCCGACAAGACCGAGATCGAGCGGGTCACGGGTCAGGTCGTACATCTGCCAGCCGACCGCGACGGAAACGATCATGGTGGCGAATGTGGTGAGGAAGCGCGCCGCCCAATAGCTCAGGAAGGAGCGATGGCGGAACGCGGCATAGCGCTGGTCCGGTGATATCTGTTCGGCGGTCATGGAACGAGGCCCCGTTAGAAGGATGGAGGCCGGCGGGGCACTTCCACGATGGACGCTGGTCCGGCCGGGGAACCCTTTAGCCCAGTTCGACGTATGACGCGCGCAAAAAACAGGTTCTGGATCAAGGATTTTCTGGCGTGTTCCATCGAACGCACACGAAACTCACCCGCCAAGACCCAGCGGGACAGGAAAGCCTATCGGGTGTCTCGAAGACCGCATGTCTCCCCCATCGTGCACGCGATAACCTTGAAAGCCGATCCGTGAGCAGCATTCTTTTGGCCTGCCCACTGGCCTGGCCGAAACCTACCAATACATTGGGGCTCTGGCGATAATGTCGAGCGTAACTTCACCCTTATATATCGTCGTCCCTTGTGAATTGGAATAATAGACCATTTTATGTTGGAATAGTCGAAAAGCGTAGGCGTAACCCAGCAATCTTTTTGCTGGAGCCTTTCTGTCAATTATATTTAAGTACTTGCTAAATCAAGCAGGGCGCTTACTGGATTATTAAGCATTCTCAAAACAGAACTCAAGATCTGGCAATTTTCCCTTGCTAGCCGGCGACATCGGCTACAACCTATGGATACATCAACCGCGCCGGCGGATCGTTGGCATGCTTGGGCGGATGGGCGCTAGGCATGGAGAGGGAAATGGACATTCGCCAAGGCGGCTCCCGCTGGGAGCGCTCCCCTCGACTTGAGGAATTGCGACGGCCGGCCGCAAAGTCGTCGAATGCATGGGCCACAGCCCGGCAATCCAAGCTTCGATACGCAGGGCAACTATCAGGGGTGCAATGGCATCGGCTGCCAGGTCGATGCGCCTGACGATGACAATTCGTCCGATGACGACGATTCCGACTGACAGCCACACTCCGCAAAGGAAGAGGAAAACCACCCATGTCTGAATTCGGCGACTTGGTTCGACGGCACGCCAAAACCGTCATGATCGGGCTGGCGGGATTGATACCGACATCTGCTTTCGCGAACGATGCCTGCGACGGCGTCAAGGTCGAAGTGACGAAGGCGCGCAAACAGGAATATGCACCGCTCGTCGCTTCGGCGATGGACAATAAGTTCAAGCCCGCCCGCGCCAAGTTCATCACCATCTTGGAAAGCGGCAACTGGAGCGCCGCTTATGTCTCCACGCCTGTGAGCGATGACGGCGTGATGTTCTTCCAGACCGTCGACGGAAAGAAGCAGTTTCGTGACGTATGGGGCGGCTATGCCGATCCATCGGAAAAGCCTGGACTGGTATCCTGGGCGAAGAAGCTTGGAGCACCGGAAAAGCTGGCCAGGTGCTTCGCCGAAACCGTTACGGAATGACGATGCCGCTCACCTGCAAAGAGGACGAGACCAATGAAAACCGCAATTCTGACCACCGCCGTGGTTCTGGCCATGCCGGCTTTCGCTTTTGCCAAGGACAAGTGTGCCGACGCCAAGGATCAGGCCACCATGAACCAGTGCGCCGATGCTTCGTTCAGGAAATCCGACAAGAAGCTCAACGAACTTTACAAGCAGATCGAAACCCGCCTGAAGGACGACGCGGATACCAAGAAGCTTCTTGTCCAAGCGCAGCAGGATTGGATCAAGTTCCGCGACGCTGAGTGCAATTTTCAGACCGCGGGAGCGGCCGGAGGCAGCGTGGTCCCCATGCTCCTCTCGATGTGCATGGATGGCCTGACGCAATCCCGGGTCAAGGATTTCGACGGTTACCTGAACTGCAAGGAAGGCGATCTGAGCTGTTCCGTTCCGGCAGCGAACTGAGCTTTCCTGCCTGCCTGCAGGCGGGGTGGAAAATCATTCCCTCAGCTCGCCGGAGATGGCGTCGAGCCCCCCTGCAATTGCGCGCTCGCCGTGGAAGAGCGCAACATCGGGCAGCCTGCCAAGACGGAACCGCCGGCAGGCCTCAATCAAACCATTGGCTCAGCGCCGGAATGCGCGCTCAGGCCGAGACCTTGGCTTTCCTGCCCCTGGCCGGCGCTTTCGGGGCGACGGCCTTGCGGCCGAGACCGATCGACTTAGCCAGTTCCGAACGCGAGGCCGCGTAATTGGGAGCGACCATCGGATAGTCCGACGGCAAGCCCCATTTGGCTCGGTAGGCGTCCGGCGTCAGGCCGAAATGCACGCCCAGATGACGCTTCAGCGATTTGAACTTCTTGCCGTCCTCCAGGCAGATGATGAAATCCGGCGTCACCGACTTCTTGGGATTGACCGCCGGCACGAGCGGCGCCGCCACGGGTACGGCCGGCTGGCCGAGCCCGCTGATCGAAGCGCTGACGCTGGCGATGAGGTCGGCCAGGCCGGAGGCGGGCAGGCGGTTCTTCTCGACGTAAGCCGACACGATATGGGCGGTCAGCTCGAGAAGGTCGATATCCTTGCGAGCGTCGTTGCTGTCGTCGGTCAATCTATTTTCCTCCGTCTATGGCGTATGGGGCCCGAAATCGGCACAGTTTCGGATGGGATGATGCGCAAAGTTAAAGTGCGGCGGCGTCTTTGCACGTCCCTCGCGGTTCGTCGCGATGTAGTGCGCCGGAATTCCTAGTCGGCAAATCTGCGCAATGCAACGACTTGGCCCCGCGTCACACATTATTTTGAATAACTATACTGAACTGTAATACTATCAGACGATCAGGGCCTTGTCTCGCCACAGACGAAATCCGCCTTCGAAGGCGCGTGTGTTGTCGCCGCGCCTGCTGTCGGCGGGCAAATCGCCGAGCTTGTCGACATTGCCGCCGCCGATGACGACATAATCGGGCTGCATGGCGGCGCGCAGCCGGTCGACGACGTCGAAAACGGATTTTCGCCATTTCTTCTTGCCGCGTTTTATCAGGCCGCGCTCACCGACATAGTCCTCGAAGCTCTTGCCCTTCTTATAGGGAAGATGGGCGAGTTCCATCGGTTGGGCGACGTTGTCGACGATCATCGCCGCACCCAGGCCGGTTCCCAACCCCAGGAACAGCATGCGACCGCCTTCATAGCTGCCGATGGCCTGCATCAGCGCGTCGTTGACCACCTTGACCGGTTTGCCGAACTGCGCGGCGAAGTCGAAGCCGGCCCAGCCCTTGCCGAGATTGGCGGGATCGAACAAGGGCCTGTTGTGATGCACCGGGCCGGGATAGCCCATCGAGATGACGTCGTAGGACAGTCCGTCGGCCAGCGCCTTCACCGCATCGATCATCTGCTGGGGCCTCAGGTCCGGCCCGGAATCGGCGCGGCGCTCAGCACCGCCTGAGCTGGTGAGGATCTTGACGTGCGAGCCGCCTATGTCGATCGACAGCACGATCGGATCGCCGCTCGCCGCTTTCGGCCTTGCCGTCCTGGCCATGCTGCCCTCTCCCAGCCTATTTCGATGGATTGATCCAGCCGTTCGGCGGCCCGAAGCCGTTCATGGCGGCTGCCGGCCCCCAGGTCTTCGGTTCATAAAGATGCGGCGGCGTGGTGTCGCCGAGGACCGGCCCGACGATGCGCCAGGCAAGTTCGCTGGCGTCCTGGCGGGTAAAAAGCTGGCCATTGCCGTTCATGGCATCGCCGATCAGCCGTTCATAGGGCGGCATATCGCCCTTGCTGTCGTCGAGCGCCGTCAGTTCGACCTGTTCGCCGACCATGTCGTCGCCCGCTGCCTTGCGCTGGGCGCCGATCGAGATCGCCACCTGCGGGTCGATGCGGAAGCGCACATAATTGGCGTCGTTCGGCTTGATCGGGTCGAAGACATCGAGCGGCGGCCGCTTCAGCCGCACGATCACCTCCGTGGCATGCACCGGCATGTTCTTGCCGGCGCGGATGAAGAACGGCACGTCGCGCCAGCGCCAGGTGTCGACGAAGAAGCGCACCGCCGCGAAAGTTTCGACCGGCGAGTTGGGCGCCACGCCGGGCTCGGCGAGATAGCCGTCGAATTGGCCACGCACGATATCGTCCTTGGTCAAGGTGCGGATCGCGCGCAGCACCTGCACCTTCTCGTCGATCAGGTCGTCGGCGGAACGGCCGACCGGCGGTTCCATCGCCAGCAGCAGGAGGATGTTGAGCAGATGGTTCTCGATCACGTCCCTGACGCAGCCGACCTCGTCATAGAACCGGCCGCGCCCATCGATGCCGAAATCCTCGGCCATGGTGATCTGCACGCTCTCGACGAAATTGCGGTTCCAGATCGGTTCCAGGAAGGAATTGGCGAAGCGGAAATAGAGCAGGTTCTGGATCGCCTCCTTGCCGAGATAGTGATCGATGCGGAAGATCGACTGTTCGTCGAACACCAGATGCAGCACCCGGTTCAGCCAGCGCGCCGATTGCAGGTCATGGCCGAAGGGCTTTTCCACCATCAGCCGCGCGCCGCGCGCCGTGCCCGATTGCTCCAGGCCTTGGACCACCGTCTCGAACATGGTCGGCGGCACCGCCATATAGTGCAGCGGCCGCTGGGCGGTGCCCAGCGCGCTCTTCAGTTTCTCGAACGTGGCCGGGTCGCGATAGTCGCCGCTGACATAGCGCAGCAGCGAAGCGAGCTTGGCGAACACCTTCTCGTCGATCTTGCCGAGCGTATTGACGATGCCGTCGCGCGCGCGGTCCTGCAATTTCCTCAAATCCCAGGCGTCGAAGGCGACGCCGATCACCGGTTCGGTAAGCGTTCCCTTGGCGACCATGGCATAGAGGGAAGGAAATATCTTCTTGTGGGCGAGGTCGCCGGTAGCCCCGAAGAGCACCAGCGTATCGGACCGTTCCGGGCTCATGAGCGCGTCTCCCCTGCCGCCGTCACTTGCCGGCCTTCGGTTTTTCGACATGGCCGCCGAATGCATAGCGCATGGCCGACAAGAGCTTGTCGGCGAATTCGGATTCGCCTTGCGAGGAGAAGCGGTCGAACAGGGCCGAGGACAGCACCGGCGCCGGCACGCCGGTGTCGATGGCCGCTTTCAGGGTCCAGCGGCCTTCGCCGGAATCGGATACCCGGCCGCCAAACTGGATCAGGCCGGGATCGCTCTTCAACGCGCCGGCGGTGAGATCAAGCAGCCACGAGCCGATGACGCTGCCATGCCGCCAGACCTCGGCCACTTCGGCAAGTTCGATGTCGAACTGGTAGTATTCGGGGTTCTGCAACGGGCTGGTCTCGGCATCGGCCTCGCGCTTGACCTTGCCGGCATTGCCGGCCTTGAGAATATTCATGCCTTCGGCATAGGCGGCCATGACGCCGTACTCGATGCCGTTATGGACCATCTTGACGAAGTGGCCGGCGCCGCTCGGGCCACAATGCAGATAGCCGAAGGGCGCCGTGCCGGCCGTCTTGTCAGGAGCGGGCGCACCGGCATCCGCGCCGGGCGCCAGCGTGGCGAAGACCGAATCGAGATGCCGGACCGCGTCATCGGGCCCGCCGATCATCAGGCAGTAGCCGCGATCCAGGCCCCAGACGCCGCCGCTGGTGCCGACATCGACATAGTTGAGGCCCTTGGCGGCGAGCTTGGCGGCCCGGTCGACGTCGTCGTGATAGTAGGAATTGCCGCCGTCGATGATGATGTCGCCGGGTTCCATCAGCGCCGCCACCTGATCGACGATCTTGCCGGTGATGGCCGCAGGCAGCATCAGCCACACGCAGCGCGGCTTGGCGAGCTTGCCGACGAATTCCGCCATCGATGCAGCCCCCGAGGCGCCGTCGCCGACCAGGGCCGCGACGCTTGCCGGGTTGATGTCGTAGACGACGCATTCGTGGCCGTCACGCATCAGGCGCCGGACCATGTTGGCGCCCATTCGGCCCAGTCCCATCATTCCGATCTGCATGGTCTCATCCTTGTGTCTTGAAGAGGATCTGCCGGGAAGGATCTACAGTCTGTCCTGTTCACCAATGATGACGGAGAAGTCGACATTCTCCCAATCGCCGCTGCCGGGCCAGAAAAAAGTGAAGATCAGCGTGCTCCCCTCGGGCAGGCCGGCGACCGGCAGATCAGCAACATGGACGCCGAAGGCATTCTCGCTGGTCGCGCTGTCATGCACGGTCGCCCAATTGTCGACGCTCCAATGAACGGTTGCCTTCGCCAAAAGCTCGACGCGCATTGTCTTGCCGGCCGGCATGGAACGGATCTTGTTGTTGAAGCGCCATGTCCGGAACGGCGAGACGGTCCTATTGTCGATATAGCGTTCGACGCCTTGCGGCGGCATGTCGAACACCGCGCCGTCGCGCAGCGAGCGCAGCAGCTTGATATGTTCGGAATGCGCCCAGACCAGCGGCATGGCGCTGCCCGAGGGCTTGCCATGCAGCAGTTCGCGCTCGGGGAGGTCGGCGCCGTCCCAGATCTGCTCCGGCAACAGGCCGCCCGGTCCGGACGAGCCCTCCATTGCCGCCAGCAGCGAGGTCGCCTTGTCCTTGCGTCCGGCCGCCAGCTCGTAATGGGCCCGTTCGCCGGCGAGCAACGGCCAGGGGCGGCCCTGGCCGGTGCCGTCGAATGGCGCGCCGTCCTCGTGCTCGCCATAGCCGTCGCCGGTGTAGCGATACCAGAGCGGCCCCTGCGGCAGTTGCCGGCGCAGCTGCGCGTCGATGACCTTGACCGTGTCGACGATGCGCGGATCGTCGGCTGCCCTGAGGCCAAAGCGCACCAGGGCAAATGCGTCCGGGCTGACGATTTCCTGCGCCGGCCGGTCGGCATCGCCAGGCGGGCGGTTTTTGATCGGCACATAGCCGTCCTTCGGCGAACCGGCCTCGGCGCTGTCGGGCGGTGCGATGCGGACATAGTAACCCGCGACGCCGGTCGCCTCGCAGCTTGCCGTGCCGGTGACATAGGTCCAGCGCTCGACCTGGTCGTTCCAGCCGTCGGCGGTCTCGCGCAGATAGCTTGCTGCGTCCTGCTTGCCGCAGGCCTCCAGCATATCCGCGGCGGCAAGCAGCGCCGCGATCTCAACGGCGAGCGTGAACGGGCTGTAACCGGAATCCTCCTCCCAACGGTCCTCGCCGGTGACGGGTCCATTGCGCACGACATAGGCTGCGGCGCGCTCGATCATTGGCAGGAAGGCCAAAAGCCTGGCGCGCGGCAAATGGCCCTGGCGCCGCAGCGCATCCGCCAGCAGCAGCGGAAAGGCGCATTCGTCCATCTGGATGCCCGGCCAATAAGCTGTCCCATCGAGCCAGGCGTTCTGCGGCCAGTGGCCATCCGGCTGCTGGATGGAGCAGAGATAGTCGAGGGTTTGCAGGGCCGAAGCGGCATCGCCGGCGGCGAGAAAACCGCCCGCCGTCTCGACCAGATCGCGCGGCCAGACCAGATGGTAGCCGCCGAGATCGTCGTCGCCCTTGTCGAAGCCCCATGGGATGGACAGGCTGGCGACCGCCGCGCCTGGCATGAGGGATGACCGGTGCGTCGCCAGGACGGCGGTGGAGATCCTGTAGCTGTTCACTCCGGACGCGTCATGGCGATCCAGTCGCAGCAGGCCCGCCTGCCATTCGCGCCATTGTTCGGCGTAGGACATTGCCGCCGCCGCGAAACCCTGCCTGAGGCTGGCGAAGGCATTTCGAGCAGCCTCTTTGGGCGTCGCTCCGAAGCCCAGCGCCAGCACGGCTTTGGCGTCGTTGGCGGAAAACCCGATTTCGCCGGTCAGTGCGACATTGCCGTCCTCGGCTCGCTGAAAGGCTGGATCGAGCCGACCGGTGTTGCGCAGTTGCTGCCAGCCGTCGGAGACGCCGACATAGCCGGCCGAGCCGTTCCGCCAGGGCAGCGATGAGGCCAGCGCAAGGCAGGTGCCGCAGCCCGAGGCGAACAGCACAGGCTCTCCCTCATGGTCGCCGACCCAGGCGGTGTTGCCCATGCCGGCATTGACCAGATGCGGCGCCAGCAAGGCGTGGACGCGGTAGTCGCCCGGCGCGCCCTTGAGCGGCGTGAAGGTGATCTCCTGCAGCAAGGTGGGTCGTGCAGGGTCGGCCAGGATACGCTTCTCGATCCGGTAGGCGCCGTCATCAGCGGTGTTGACCAGCCTGTAGGCTGGCACGCCTTCTTCGAACGGTTCGATGCCATGCGCGGCATCACGTTTTTCTTCCGAGAAATATCCGTTCGGGCCGGTGACAATCAGGCCGAGGTCGCGGGTGCAGGCACTGTCGACACCGGGATAGTAGATCTCGTTCAGGATGCCATGGCTGACCGTGAACCAGACGCGGCTCGACGGCGAAAGCGCCGCGCCGACGCCGCTTTTGGCGCTTGACGTCCAGCGCGCCGGAATTCCCGGAGCCCCCGGGGGAACGATCGGCGTCACTGCCATGCGTCTGCGGCCTCCTGCCCGCATGCCTAGCCCATCCACCGAAGCCTTTTCAATCGTCGCACCGCAATGTGATCAGCGGCATCTTATGGATTGCAGTTGACAGCTCGCCGGCCTTCTGCACTTTTGTCTGACAATAGATAAAAAACAGGTACGCAAGCGCGATAGTCACCAGCAGCCATCAAGACCAGCAACTCGGGAGGAGTATGACATGAAGAAACTGTTCGTCCTGGGCACCCTTGCAGCGGTGCTCGCAGCCGGTACGGCGTTTGCCGACACCAGCGGCAAGAAGATCGCTTTCTCCAACAATTACGCCGGCAATTCGTGGCGGCAGGCGATGCTCGACAGCTACAACGCCGTCACCAAGAAGGCGGTGGCCGACAAGGTGGTCGGGGCCGCCGATGTCTTCACGACGGCCGACAAGGAAGTGCCGACCCAGGCAGCCCAGGTGCAAAACCTGATTCTACAGGGCTATGACGCCATCGTCATCAACGCCGCCTCGCCCGACGCGCTGAACGGTGCAATCAAGCAGGCCTGCGACGCCGGCATCGTGGTCGTTTCCTTCGACGGCATCGTCACCGAACCCTGCGCCTACCGCGTCGTCGTCGACTATAAGGACATGGGCAAGCAGGAAGTCGAGCATATGGCCAAGTTCCAGCCCAAGGGCGGCAACCTGCTCGAGATCCGTGGCCTCGCCGGCACCTCGATCGACGACGCCATCCATGCCGGCATCCTCGAAGGCGTGGCCGCCCATCCCGAGTTCAAGATCGTCGGCTCGGTGACCGGCGACTGGGACCAGACGACGGCGCAGAAGGCGGTGGCGACCATCCTGCCCTCGCTGCCCGAAATCGTCGGCATCGTCGACCAGGGCGGTGACGGCTATGGCGCCGCGCAAGCCTTCGCCGCCGCCGGCAAGCCGCGCCCGACCATCATCATGGGCAACCGCCAGGACGAGCTGAAATGGTGGAAGGAACAGAAGGAAAAGGACGGCTACCAGACCTGGTCGGCCTCGATCGCGCCCGGTGTCTCGACGCTCGCCTTCTGGGTGGCGCAGCAAGTGCTCGATGGCCGCAAGGACATTCCGCACGACCTGCTGGTGCCGTATCTCGCCTTCACTCAGGACGATTTCGAGGCCGCTCTGCCGAAGATCAAGGAGGGCGGTGTCGCCACGCACGAATACACACAGGAAGATGCCATCGCGGCCATCAAAGCCAATATCAAGTGAATGTCGCACACGCGTTGCCGTGCACATCGCCGACCGGATATCGTTGAGCATGCCTGAAGGGAACGCGGACATCATCAGACTGAGCGGCGCCGAAAAACACTTCGGCGCCGTTCGCGCGCTTGGCGGCGTCGACTTCATTGTCGGGCCCGGCGAGTGCGTCGGCCTCGTCGGCCACAACGGCGCCGGCAAATCGACGCTCATGCACATGGTGGCGGGCACGCTGACACCCGACAGCGGAACGATCGGCGTGCATGGTGAGGCCGAGGAGAACTACTCGGTGTCGCGGGCACAGCAGCTCGGCATACGCTGCGTGTTCCAGGAATTGTCGCTGTGCCCCAATCTCAGCGTCGCCGAGAACACGCGCATCAACCACGCCTCGCTCACCGGCTTCGGCTGGCGGCGCAAGGCGGCCGAGCTGATCACGGCCAAGCTGGACGAAATCTTTCCCGACCATGGCATCTCGGCGGCCGACATCGCCGGTGACCTTTCCATTGGACGGCGACAGATGGTGGAGGTGGCGCGCGCGTTCACGCTGACCCGCGAGCCGCTGCACCTGGTTATCCTCGACGAGCCGACGTCCTCGCTCGACGCGCACACGGCGGGTCAGCTGCTTGCCTTCGTGCGCCGCTTCGTCGCGTCGGGCGGCAGCTGCATTCTCATCTCGCATGTGCTGGGCGAAGTGCTGCAGAACGCCGATCGCATCGTCGTGATGCGCGACGGCAAGGTTGTCGGCGCCGACGCGGCGAACGCTTTCGACCGCGATAGGCTGGTCGCCACCATGGGCGGCGCCGAAGGACATCGGAGGACCGCCACCGAAATCCGGAAAGCCGAGGCCGGCCCGTTGCGCGTGCGCGCCCGGCCGGCGCGGCAGCAGGACGGCAAGGAGCTAGTGGCCCGCGCCGGCGAGATCATCGGACTTGCCGGCCTGGCCGGCCATGGCCAGACCGACCTGCTGCTGGCGATCTTCGCCGCGGCATCGCGCGCCAGGGCCGGCGTCGAGGTCACCGCACCGGTGGCGCTTGTGGCCGGCGACCGCCAGGCGGACGGCATCTTTCCGCAGTGGTCGATCGCTGAAAATATCGGCATCCGCTCGCTGGCTCGGCTGCGCAACGGGCTGCTGATCTCGCCGCGGCGAGAGGCCGAACTGGCCGGGTTCTGGCAAAAGAAGATCGGCATCCGCACGCCGGATATGAACAACAACATCTTTTCGCTGTCGGGCGGCAACCAGCAGAAGGCTTTGTTCGCCCGGGCTCTCGGCTCCGACGCCGGGATCGTGCTGATGGACGACCCGATGCGCGGCGTCGACATCGGCACCAAGCTCGAGGTTTACGATCTCGTGCGCGAGGAGGCCGGCAAGGGCCGCACCTTCCTCTGGTACACCACGGAAACGGAAGAACTCGACAATTGCGACCATGTCTATGTCTTCAAGAACGGCCGCATCGTCGCCAATCTGACGCGCGACGAGCTGACGGAAGAAAAGATCATCCAGTCCTCCTTCGGCGACGCGGCCTGAGATGACGGCCGTCTCTGTTCAACACGGTTCGAAGACCTTTGGGAGCGGGGCGGCACGCGCCCGCCTACTGCGTGGGCTGCTGCCGGCGCTGTCGCTGGTGCTGGTGCTGCTCGCCATCGCCTGGCTCAATCCGCGCGCCATCAGCTATTTCGGCTTCGGCCTGATGCTCAACCTGGCGATCCCGATCGCGCTGGCGACGATCGCGCAGATGTTCGTCATATCGGGCAACGAGCTCGACCTGTCGATCGGCACCTTTGTCGGTTTCGTCGGCTGCGTCACCGCGACCTGGTTGAAGGACGCACCGCTCATTGGGGTTCTCGTCCTGCTCGGATCGATCGGCATCTATGCGCTGCTCGGCGCGCTGATCCATCTGCGCAATTTGCCATCGATCGTGGTGACGCTGGGCATGAGTTTCGTCTGGCAGGGGCTGGCCATCCTGGTGCTGCCCAAGCCCGGCGGCAAGGCGCCGGACTGGCTGCTGGCGATCATGGCGTTCAAGCCGCCCTTTGTGCCCTTCCCGATCATCGCCGCGCTGCTGATTGGCCTCATCGTCCATTTCGGCCTGATGCGCACCTCCTATGGCGTCATCCTACGCGGCTCCGGCGGCAACCCGGCTGCGCTCAAACGTGCCGGCTGGTCGCTGCTCAAGACCAAGGTCGTGTTGTTCGCGCTGACGGGTCTGTTCGGCGTGCTGTCCGGCATGGCGCTGATCGGCATCACCACTTCGGCCGATGCCAATATCGGCAATGGCTACACGCTGCTTTCGATCGCCGGCGTCATCCTCGGCGGCGGCGAATTCGTCGGCGGCCGCGTGTCGCCGATCGGCGCGGTAATCGGCGCGCTGACGCTGGCGCTGGCGGCATCGCCGCTGCTCACCTTCATGCACATCCCGCCCGACTGGCAGGTGGCGGCCAACGGCGCCATCCTCATCATCGTGCTGGCGGCGCGGGTGCTGATCAGCCGCAAGGAGAGGTGAGCGATGATATTGCTGAGGTCGCTGACCGCCAAGCCTTGGATCTGGTCGTTCGTCGGCGCGCTTGTGGTGTGGCTGGCGACCATCGCTTTCACCGGCGGCTATGGCGCCGGCGGCATGGTCACCGCCGCGCTGTCGCTGGCCGTGTTCACCGTCATCGTCGGCGTCGGCCAGATGTTCGTCATCACGCTTGGGCCGGGCAATGTCGACCTGTCGCTGCCGGCCAATATCGGGCTCGCCAGCGCGGTGGCCATGAAGGTGATGGGCGGCAGCGATGCCATGATCGTGGTCGGGCTGCTGGCCGCGCTTGCCTGTGGTGCCGCGATCGGTGCCGTCAACTATCTGCTGATCTGGGCGCTGCGAATACCGCCGATCATCGCCACTTTGTCGGCGAGCTTCATCATCCAGTCGGTCGACATCAGCTATGGGCGCGGATTGCAGATCAAGCCGCCGCCGGGCTTTGCCGATTTCGCCAACCGGCAGGTTCTCGGCATTCCGGTGCTGGCGGTTCTCACCGTGCTGTTTACCATCGGTGCGGCCATCGCCTTGCAGCGCATGATCTATGGCCGCTCGGTGCTGGCGATAGGCCAGAACATCCGCGCCGCCTGGCTCGCCGGCGTCAATGTCGGCCGCGTCCGTTTCCTCACCTACACGCTGTCGGGCGCGCTCGGCGGCATCGACGGCGCGCTGCTCGCCGGTTATTTCCGCGGCGCCAATGTCGATATCGGCAACGAGTATTTGCTGGCTTCGATCGCCGTGGTGGTCATCGGCGGCACCTCGGTGGCCGGCGGCAAGGCCAATGTCCCCGGCGTCTGGGGCGCAGCACTGTTCCTGGTGCTGCTTTTGACCATGCTCAACACATTCGGCTTCAGCGCCGGCGTGCGCCTGCTTTTGACCGGGCTGATCATCGTCGGCGTCATCACGGCGGCAGGCGGGGAGAAGGCGGTGCGGTGATATTCGCTTCTCTTCAACCGCAACTCGCCAGCGTGCCGTCTTACAGCCTGTCCTGACAAGTCCTGTGCCAGTGCGGCACGCGGTTCCCATTCGCGGCGCAGCCTAGTAAACCCTCCGGATCGCAGCCGGTGTCGGGAGGGTCAACTTGTCCAATTTTGTCAGCGTCGCCAGGGACAGCGACGTCGCCATCGTCACCATCGACAACCCGCCGGTCAACGCGCTGAGCTTTCATGTCCGCGAACCACTGATGCACGCGCTGGCTGCCTTGCGTGACGACGCATCGGTCGGAGCCATCGTCGTCGCATGCGCGGGCCGGACCTTCGTCGCCGGCGCCGACATCACCGAATTCGGCAAGCCCGTGCAGCAGCCCGAGCTGCGTGCCATCATTGGGACGCTGGAAACCATCGCCAAACCTACGGTCGCCGCCATCCACGGCACCGCGCTGGGCGGCGGGCTGGAGCTGGCGCTCGGCTGTCACTTCCGCGTTGCCGATGCCGACGCCAGGCTCGGCCTGCCCGAGGTGAAGCTTGGACTGCTGCCGGGCGGCGGCGGCACGGTGCGGCTGCCGCGCCTCGTCGGCGCGATCAAAGCGCTCAGGATGATCGTTTCCGGTGCGCTGGTCGGTGCTGATGAGGCGCATGAAGCCGGACTGGTCGATGCTGTGTTCGAGAGTAACGTGATCACGCATGCCGTGAACTTCGCCAGGGAGATCGCTCGCAAGGGCGGGCCGTTCACGCCGGTGCGCGATCGCGATGACGAGATCAAGAAAACCGAGCTGGCCGCTTTCGATGCCGAGGCGGCGGATCTCGCCAGGAAAGCGCGCGGCCTCGACGCGCCGATCGCTTGCGCGCAAGCGGTGCGCAATACCGTCACGATGTCGTTCGAGGAAGCTCTGGCTGCCGAACGCGCGCTGTTCATGAAGCTGGTCGCCAGCGATCAGTCGCGGGCGCAGCGGCATCTGTTCTTCGCCGAGCGTGAAGCGGCAAAGGTCCCGGGCAAGGATCTTGTCCGGCGCAGGATCGCCCGCGTCGGCGTCGTCGGCGCCGGCACGATGGGCGGCGGCATCGCCATGGCCTTCGTCAATGGCGGTTTTCCAGTCACCTTGTTGGAGACCAGCCAGGAAGCCTTGCAGCGCGGGCTCGGCATGATCGACAAGAACTATGCCGTCTCGGTCTCGCGTGGCTCCTTGACCGAAGACGCCAAGCGCCAACGCCTCGCTCAATTCAAGGGCTCCACCGACTATTCCGACCTCGCCGATTGCGACCTGATCATCGAGGCGGTGTTCGAGGACATGGCGGTCAAGAAAGAGGTGTTCGGCAAGCTCGATGCCATGGCCAAGCCGGGAGCGATACTCGCCACCAACACCTCCTATCTCGACATCGACGAAATCGCCGCCTCGATCTCGCGCCCGCAAGACGTGCTCGGCCTGCACTTCTTCTCGCCGGCCAACGTCATGAAGCTGTTGGAGATCGTGCGCGCCGACAAGACCGCGCCCGACGCGCTGGCAACCGTAGTCGACTTGGCGCGGCGGATCGGCAAGGTGGCCGTCGTCGTCGGCGTCTGCCACGGCTTCGTCGGCAACCGCATGCTGGCCGCGCGCGGCTCCGAATCGGAAGCCTTGCTGCTGGAAGGCGCGACGCCCAGCCAGATCGACAAGGCCTTCACCGATTTCGGCTGGCCGATGGGGCCGTTCCAGATGGGCGATCTCGCCGGCCTCGACATTGGCTGGCGCAACCGCAAGGCGCGAGGCCAGACGGCCGTGATCGCCGACATGCTGTGCGAACAGGGGCGTTTCGGTCAGAAAACCGGCCGTGGGTTCTATCTTTACGAGAACGGGTCACGTATGCCGGTCCGGGACCCGCAGGTCGAGGCGCTGATCCGCGGTAAGGCAGCCGAGAAGGGCATCGCGCCGCGCGAAATCAGCGCGGAAGAAATCATCGAGCGCACCCACTACCCACTAATCAATGAAGGAGCGAAAATCCTCGAAGAAGGGATAGCCGCCCGCGCCTCCGACATCGATGTCATCTGGGTCAACGGCTATGGCTTTCCCATCGGCAAGGGCGGGCCGATGTTCTGGGCCGGCCTCGAAGGCGCGACCGGGATCGTCCAGCGGCTCGAATATTGGCATCAGCGGACGGGCAAGGATGTTTTCAAGCCGGTGCGGCTGCTGAAACGGATGGCCGAGACCGGCTCCTGGGAAGCTGGTGCAAGACCCTGATCGAAAGGTGGTCGAAGTGGGTCGGACTATCTTATCCGCGCGTCGATGATTTCGACAAAGCGGGCAAAAAGGCCGGCCTGCGACTTGATCTTGAGCTTGCGATAGATGTTGCGGCGATGGACCTTCACCGTCCCCGGCACGATGCGCATGGCCCGGGCGATCGATTCTGTGGAATGCCCTTGCAGCACCAGGTCGACGACATGCTTTTCGCGCGGCGTCAGGGACAGACTCTTCCAGATATGGGCGCGATCGAACTCGTTGACCGCCGCCAATGCATCGTCTTGCCCGGCCTCGGCCGGCTCGTCGGCGGGAAGGGCGGGCCAGCGCAATCGGGCGAAGGCGACCACCGCCGGCGCCATGTCGCGCAGCAGTCTGGCGTCGGCGGTCCCGAACGGACCTGAAGCGCGCAACCGCATCAGCGACAGCACCAGCGCATCCTTGCCCGGCAGCGGAACGAAGAAGCCGACCTCCTCGGCCAGCCTGGTCTGGCTGTAGTAGGAGCGAAAATATTCGCTGGCGTAGAAGCGGTCGGGCGCCAGCTCGCGCATGCGCCAGAACCCTTCCTTGCGTTCGACCGCCGCGTGATGGAACGGGTCGAGCAGGTATGGGCCTTCCTGATAGAGCGCGACGAAGACATGGCTCTCGGCCGACGAGAAGGTCTCGAACAGCAGCGGCGGACGGGCAGCGCCGCGGTAGCCGAAGATCACGCAATGATCGAAGTCGACGTGCTGCCGCAGCCAAGCGACCATCGCCCTGCCGAAGACGTCGCCGCTCGTCTCCCGCGTCGCCGCGACCAGCGCGGCGAGCTGGCTGTAGTCGTCGCTGCGGGACATCCAATACCCCCTTAAACAAGAAAATAGGTCAGATATACCACCTGCGAGGTATATACTAGCTGCCATTGGCTCTGGTAGCGTCCCGAAATCGCATCGTCCTGTCGCTGGAGCCCGCAGCCTTGACCGCAGTGCCCGACATCGAGTTTCGCGGCGTCACCAAGCGCTATGGCGCGGTGACCGCGGTCAGCGGCATCGATCTGGCCGTGCCGCCCTCCGCCTTCGTCGCCCTGCTCGGACCATCCGGCTGCGGCAAGACGACCTGCCTGCGCATGATCGGCGGCTTCGAACAGCCGAGCGAGGGCAAGGTGCTCATCCGCGGCCAGGACATGGCCGACACGCCGCCCTACAGGCGGCCTGTCAACATGGTGTTCCAGCAATATGCACTGTTCCCGCATTTGGACGTGAACGACAATGTCGCCTACGGGTTGCGCCAGGCACGACCGCGGCTGTCGTCGCGCGAGATCGGCCTGCGGGCAGGCAAAGCGCTGGAAATGGTGCGGCTCGCCGGTTATGGCGGCCGCAAGGTCCACGAACTGTCCGGCGGCCAGCAGCAGCGTGTCGCTCTCGCCCGCGCGCTGGTCAACAAACCGGCGGTGCTGCTGCTCGACGAGCCGCTGGCGGCGCTCGACAAGAAGCTGCGCACCGACATGCAGATCGAATTGCAGAACCTGCAACGCGAGATCGGCATCACCTTCGTGCTGGTCACCCACGACCAGGAGGAAGCGCTGTCGATGAGCGATTTCGTCTGCGTCATGAATGGCGGCCGCATCGTTCAGCTTGGGCAGCCGAGCGAGATTTATGACGAACCGGCCGACCTGTTCGTCGCCGATTTCGTCGGCAAGACCAATCTCTTGAGCGGCGCCGTCGCAGGGCATTCGGGCGATCTGGTGGATGTGAAGCTGGCCGATGGCACCGTCATCGCGGCGCGCAAGCGGGTGGATTTGCGGCAGGGCGAAACCGTTTCGGTCAGCCTGCGTCCTGAATCGCTCAGTCTCGGTGGCCCGACTAGCGGCCCGCTCAAGGGCATCGTCCGCAACCGGATCTTTCTGGGCTCCACGGCGGAATACGCAGTCGAGGTCCAGGGCATCGGAACGCTGCTGGCCAAGGCCGACCACATGATCGGCCAGGGCAATCTCTTCAAGCCGGGTGAACCCGTCGCCATCGGCTTTGCCGCCGGAACGCCGTTGGCGTTCGCGGATCCAAAGAACAACGGGACCAACCAGAGGGTAGAAAAACATGTCGAAATCATATCGTGACGGACTGCCGATAAGCCCCGAGAATTTCGTCGACCAGCTGATGCGCCTCAAGCGCGGCTCGATCGGCCGCCGCGACTTCCTTGGCCTCACCGGCCTCGGCATCGCGACGGCGGTGATGGCGCGCGAGATCGGCATCATGCCGACGCCGGCCTTTGCCGCCGAGAACCTCGGCGACCGCATGTCGATTGCCACCTGGCCCAACTATCACGACCCGCAGACCTTCGAGAATTTCAAGAAGGACACAGGCGTGGCCGTCGAGGTCAACGTGTTCGGCTCGAATGAGGAGATGCTGGCCAAATTGCAGGCCGGGGCGTCGGGCTGGAGCCTGTTCGTGCCGACCAATTACACCATCTCGACCTACAAGAAGCTCGGCATCATCGAGCCGTTGGACATGGCCAAGCTGCCGAATTTCGACGGCACGCAGGAAGACCCGCGCTTCACCTCGGAAGGCACGATCGACGGCACGATCTACGCCGTGCCGAAGAATTGGGGCACGACAGGATTTGCCGTCAACACCAAGAAGCTGACCAAGCCGATGACGAGCTGGAAGGAATTCTGGGACACCGCCATGACCGAGGGCGACGGCCGCACTATGGTGCACGACTATCAGCTGACCACCATCGGCAATGCGCTGAAATATTACGGCTACTCCTTCAACTCGCTGAAGCAGGACGAACTCGCCAAGGCCGAGGAATTGCTGCTCAAGGTCAAGCCGCATCTGTTCGCGGTGTCTTCCGACTACCAGCCGGGCATGCGCGCGGGCGATGCCTGGATGACGATGTGCTGGACCAATGACGGTGCGCAGCTTCATCGCGACATTCCGGAGATCGCCTATGTGCTGGGCAAGGAAGGCGGCGAGATCTGGACCGACTTCTACGCCATCCCGAAGGACGCGCCGAACAAGCCGGCCGGCTACGCCCTGCTCAACTATCTGATGAACCCGCAGGTCGCGGTCAAGGAGCACCTCGCCAACGGCGCGCCTTCCACCGACGCCCGCGTCAACAAGCTGCTGCCGAAGGAGGTGCTGGACAATCCGATCCTCTATCCGGCGGCCGATCTGTTGACGCCGCTGGAATTCGGCGCTGCTGCAACGCTGACCGATCCGGGCCGCGCCGAGCTGATGGCGCGCTTCAAGTCGGCTTGAGCTAGGCGGGCAACAAATCCCATTCGAGACAACTTGACCGGCGGGCCCAGACCCGCCGGCACCGGGGCAATCCTTCGATGCGCGGCATTCGCAAAAATCTGCTGACGGCCATGCTGCTCGGGCCGGCGGCCGCCTGGCTCGTCGTGTTCCTGGTGCTGCCGTTCATGGCCATCGCCGTCTTCAGCGTCGGCGAGCGGGCGCCGGAGGGCGGCTATCAGGCGGCCTTCACGCTGGCGCAATATGCCAATCTTCCGGCGCGGGCGACCGCGTTCTGGAACACGATGGTGCTGGCTCCGGTGGGCGCGCTCGCCTGTCTGCTCGTCGCCTATCCCGTCGCCTATTACCTCGCCCTGCGGGCGCCGCAGCGCTGGCGGTTGATCCTGCTCGCGCTGGTCGTGATACCGTTCTGGACCAGCCTTTTGATGCGTACCTATGCCTGGATGTACATTTTGGGCGGACGCGGCATCCCGGCGCTGCTCGCCTTTGTCGGCATCGAGGATGTCAGGCTCATCAACACGCCGGGCGCCGTCCTGCTCGGCATCGTCTACGGCTATCTGCCGCTGATGATCCTGCCGATCTATGTCAGCCTCGAGCGGCTCGACCGTCGCCTGCTGGAGGCCTCCGCCGATCTCGGCGCGACGCCGCTCTCCACTTTTCTGGGCGTGACCCTGAAACTGTCCCTGCCCGGCGTGATGACCGGCTTCTCGCTGGTGATGATCCTGCTGCTTGGCGAGTACCTGATTCCGACGCTGCTTGGCGGGGGCAAGGTGTTCTTCATCGGCAATGCGCTGGTCGACCTGTTCCTGCAGTCGCGCAACTGGCCGTTCGGATCGGCCATCGCGATCACGCTGGTGCTGGTCTCGGTCGTGGTGCTGATTGCCGCCAACCGCATCTCGACCCGCGTCTCGGGCGCCCGCCGGGTGGATCTGATCTGATGCGCGCCTTCGTCATTGCCGTCTTCGCCTTCCTCTATCTGCCGATCGCACTGGTCGTGCTGTTCTCCTTCAACGCCGGCCATCATGCCAGCGAGTTCACCGGTTTTTCGGTGCAATGGTACGGCAAGGCGCTGGCGAACCCATTCCTGGTCGAGGCGCTGAAGAACAGCCTGTTCATCGCCACCACCAGCGCCTTGCTGGCGGCGGTGTTCGGCACCGCGGCCGCGCTCGGCCTGGCACGCGTCGGGGTGCGGACCCGCGCCGTCTTCGACGCCTTGCTTGGAGCCGCAATCGTCGTTCCCGGCGTCGTCATCGGCATTTCGACACTGGTCGCACTCGTCCAGCTGTTCGCCGTCGTCAATCCGTTCCTCGCCTCGATCTGGCCGGACGATCAGCCGCCGCGCCTGTCGCTCGGCTATGGTTCGATCATCGCCGCGCACGGCCTGTTTTCGATGGCGCTGGTGACGATGATCGTCGGCACGCGGCTGGGCAGCCTTGATCGCAACTTGGTCGAGGCATCCAGCGATCTCTACGCCACGCCGCTGACGACGTTCCGTTCCATCGTCCTGCCGCAGATCTTGCCGGCGGTGGTCGCCGGCTTCCTGCTCGCCTTCACCTTCTCCTTCGACGATTTCATCGTCGCCTTCTTCGTCGCCGGCGCGCAGACGACGCTGCCGATCTATGTCTTCGCATCGATCCGGCGCGGGGTGACGCCGGAGATCAATGCCATCGCGACGATCGTGCTCGTCGCGTCCGTCCTGCTCGTGGTGCTTGCCCAATGGCAGCTGCGCCAGCGCAAGCCGTCAAACTAAAGGTCGCATCATGATCCTCGAAGACCGCATCGCCGTGGTGACAGGCGCCGGTTCCGGCATCGGGCGCGCCGGCGCCATGATCATGGCCAGGGAAGGCGCGGTAGTCGTCATCGCGGACAGGGATCGGACCAGCGGCGAGGCGACGGCTTCAGATATACGCGCCGCGGGCGGCCGGGCGGAGGCGGTCGCCACCGACGTCTCGGACGACAATGCGGTCGAGCAGCTCCTTGCCGGTACGCTCGACCGGCATGGGCGCATCGACATCCTGCACAATCACGCCGGCATCCAGGTCGGCGGCACGCTGACCGAGGTCGAGACCGGCGGCATGGACGCTTCCTGGCGGGTCAATGTGCGGGCGCAGTTCCTGGCGGCAAGGATCGTCATGCCATCGATGGTCGCACAGGGCGGCGGCGTCATCCTGAACACGGCCTCCAATTCGGGCGTGTTCTACGACCGCGAGATGATCGCCTATGCGACCTCGAAACATGCCGTGGTGGCGATGACCAGGCAGATGTCGCTCGACTATGCCCGCCACAATGTGCGCGTCAACGCGCTCTGCCCCGGCTGGGTCGACACGCCGTTCAATGGACCGTTCATCGCCCAGATGGGCGGACGCGAGGCAATCGAAGCCTATGTCCGCACCAAGATCCCGATGGGCCGCTGGGCCAGCGCCGAGGAGATCGCCGAGGCGATCCTCTTCCTCGTGTCCGATCGGTCATCCTTCATGACCGGCCAGGCGTTGGTGATCGACGGTGGCGAAAGCATCGGCTGAATCAGCCGTCTGGGCCTTCGGCCGATTGGTGAAAAGCGCCGTCGCCTGCGCGTTCTGGGCCAGAGCCGCGTCGCCGGCCGGCAGCGCCGAAATCAACTCTGACCGGCAGTTCGGACCATGGTCCGACCGGCATGGGACTTCAGTACCGCAGCCGTTCAAAGACATAGATTTCCTTTGAATGTCAACCAGTTACTGTGCCGACAGGTTGCCCAGCTCTCTTATTGAGACAGTCTTTGTCTAAAGTTTACTGCGCATAATTAGCGGCTTCTCATACGAACTTACGATAGCAGCGGGCGCAGGGCGGCGTTTCCCCAGGAGACTAACATGACAAACCGGAAAACTGTGTTGGCGGCGCTAGCCGCGCTGGCGCTTCTGGCGTCTCCGGCACTGGCCGGAGCCGGCGGCAACGGGCATAGCAATGGTGGTGGTCACAGCGGCGGCAATGGCAATGGCAATGGTGGCGCCCACGGCAACAGCGGCGCTGCGCACGGTAAGTCCTCGTCGGCCCGCGGGCAGGTAGCCAAGGCGACAAGGGACGCAACGACCACGGTCGATACGAAGACAAAGGTTTCGTCCCTGCCCAAGGAAAAGAACCTCCACGCCAAGCTCGGCCGGTTGAACTCGCTGCAGCGCAACGTCAACGCCTATATGAATTCCAAGAGCAGGAAATTCGCTGCGCTTCAGGCTTTCGTGACGCAGTCGGCAAAAGCCAAGGTCGCACAAACCCAGCTGGACGTCCTGAATTCACAGCTGGACGCGCTGACGTCGCTGACGCCGGACCAGATCGCCGCCATGACCCCCGAGGAGCAGGCGGCCCTGCCTGGACAGATATCGGCTCTGCAGGACCAGATCGACGCCCAGCAGGAAGTGGTCGACGCGGCGGCGGTCGGCACCGACCCGGCCGCACTCGACGCGGCGTTGACCGATATGGCCAACAAGCCCGTCGACGCCGAGGTCACCGCTTGGGCCCAAGGCGTCCTTGCCGGCAAGATCGACGAGACGGCCGCTGCCATGCAACCGACGCCGTAGCATCGCCAGCGACAACGGGGCAGCCGGCCTCACACGTGTTTGCGGCCAATCGCTTCGTGGCCGATGCGTTGTCCGATCACCTTAAGCTGCGGCGGCTGTCGGCATCTATACCGGTGGCCGCCAATGTCTTTCGGCTGCGGCAATCGCTGCGCGAACGTCTGAAAGCACTCGACCAGCTCGAAAGCCGGCAGTATTAGGTTACTGCCGATCTGCTTCGCGTCCATCTGCGGCTCTCGCAAACTGCGACCGCAAGCGGCCGGCCGCGGCGCTCCCGCGCCGTTCGGCATGATCAGCCGGCCGGAATGAAGAGGAAATAATTGACGCGTAAAGCCAGCCCGACCATCGCGCTGTTCCCCGAAGCAGGCTTCGGCGCGGCGCTGAATTGCGTCGGTATCGCGCGGGCCGTGCGGGGCCCCGCCTTCATCTTCCATGCCGGCCTTTCCGGCGTCTTTGCCGACAAGCTGCCGGCGCGCTTCATCGTCAATGTCGGCGGCCTGCGCGACGCTTACCGAGCGGTGCCCGACAATGTCTATCTCGGCGCCTGGTTTCCGCAGTCCTCGGCGGTGGCGAAGTTGGATTTGTCCATCCACCACGGCGGCAACACCGGCTTTTGCGAGGCGCTGCGCTTCTGTGTGGCGTCGCTGATCATGCCCTATTGCCGGGACGGCCACGACAATGCACCTCGCGCCGAAGAGACCGGCACCGGCGATCATATTGGCCGGGACGGCTGGACCGAAGGAGGATTGGAGAGAGCCATTCCCGGCCTGCTGGCCGACGACGCCATGCGCGCCCGCCTCAAGGGAAATGCAGCCAGATGGCGCTGACACCCAGAACGTGGCCGCGCAAGCCATACTCTCTCTGATACGGACTTGAACGAAATGCTTGAGAAGAACACGAATACCGCGCCCTTCAGCGATCCCAAGGCATGGTTGGCGCAGCACGGCATCAACGAGGTCGAATGCCTGGTGCCCGACATGAACGGCGTGCTGCGCGGCAAGGCGCTGCCGACGGCAAAATTCCTCGCGGCGCTGGAAGACCGCGCGCTTTATCTGCCGAGCAGCGCCTTCCTGGTCAGCATAGACGGGCGCTATTCCGGTTCCATCGACGAGGGTTTTGCGTATTCGGACCCCGACATGCGCATGGTGCCCGATGTCTCGACGCTTTGCCTGGCGCCGGGCGCCGGCGCTGGCAAGGCCTACGTCTTCGCCGACGCCTTCCACATGGACGGCCGGCCATGGATGGCCTCGCCGCGCCATGTTCTGCGCGCCGTGCTCGATCTCTACCGGCAGCGCGGCTGGCGGGCGGTAGTGGCGCCGGAGCTCGAATTCTACCTGACCGCGCCCAATCCCGATCCCGACAAGCCGCTGACCGCGCCGACCGGCGGCAATGGCCGCGCCGAGGCCGTGCAGCATCCCTATGACATGGCGGCGCTCGAGGAATATGAACCGGTGGTCCGGCGCGTCTATGACTATGCGGAGGCGGCCGGACTGCCGCTCGATACGCTGATTCATGAATCGGGACCGGGGCAGTTGGAGATCAACTTCCTGCATGGCGACGCGCTGCCGCTGGCCGACAAGGTGCTGCTGTTCAAACGGCTGACGCGCCAAGCCGCCCAGCAAGACGGCATGTATGCGACCTTCATGGCCAAGCCGATCGCCGCACAGGCCGGCAGCTCGATGCATCTGCACATGTCAGTCATCGACGAGGCCGGCAACACGTTGTTTGCCGGCAGCGATGATGCCGATACCGCGATGTTCGGTTATTTCATCGGCGGCCTGCAAAAATACATTCCCGAAATCATGCCGCTGTTCGCGCCCAACGTGAATTCGTTCCGACGCGTTAGACCAAACCACAGCGCGCCGGCCAACATCGAATGGTCGCATGACAACCGTTCCTGCGGCCTGCGCGTGCCGGCCGGCGGGCGCGCCGCGCGGCGGGTGGAGAACCGGCTGCCGGGTGCCGATTGCAATCCGTATCTGGCGATCGCCGGCTCGCTTCTGGCCGGCTATCTGGGCGTCGAACAGAAGCTGGCGCGCTCGGCGGAAGCATCCGGAAATGCCTACAAGATCAAGAGCACGCTGCCGAAAACGATGGAGGAGGCGCTGGATCGTTTCGAGGCCTGTGAACCGGTGCGCAAACTGCTCGGCGAGGACTTCTTCCAGACCTATCTGCGCGTGAAAAGCGTCGAGCTCGACCTGTTCCAGAGCGTGGTGACGAGCTGGGAACGCGACCACCTGCTCTTGAAGGTGTGATCATGGCATCTTCAACGGGTTTCAATTCCGGTCTCGACATCGGCAAGTCCTACTATGTCGCCACCGCCAATCCGGCGCCGGACCATCCGGCACTTATCGGCGATGTCGAGGCCGACCTGGTGGTCGTCGGCGGCGGCTGCACCGGTCTGTCGGCCGCTCTTCACGCCGCCGAACGCGGCTTGAAGGTGGTGCTGCTGGAAGGCGGCAAGATTGGCTGGGGCGCTTCGGGCCGCAATGGCGGCCAAATGATCCCCGGCCTGCGCAAGGGCGCCAAGGGCCTGGTCAAGCTTTATGGGCCTGAACGGGCAAAGGCGCTGTTCGATCTCGCCTTCGAGGCGCGCAGCCTGGTGCTCGACATTATCGAGCGCCATACGATCGACTGTGATCTCAGGCTGACCGGCCATCTGGTCGGCGCGGTCAACGGCTCCGATCTCAGGGATTTGGAGGAAGAGGCGAAATGCCTAGAGAGCGTGATGAAATTCCGCGACGTCGAGATCCTGTCGGCGGCGCAGGCCCGGGCCAAGGTCGACACGCCCTATCACGGCGCGATGTACGAGCCGCTCGGCGGCCACATGCATCCCTTGAATTACACGCTCGGGCTTGCCCGCGCTGCAAGCGCGGCCGGCGTCGTCATCCACGAGAATTCGGTGGCCGTGCGGCTTGAGCGCGAGCCTTCGATCCGGGTCTCGACGTCAAAAGGATCGGTGCGCGCAAAGCATGTCGTGCTGGCTGGCGACGCGCTGCTCAATGGGCTGGAGCCGCGCGTCAACAGCCGCATCATGCCGGTCGGCAACTACATCGTCGCCACCGAGCCGCTGGAGGGCTCCCGCAACGTCATTCCTGCCAATGTCGCGGTGTCCGACACGCGCTTCGTCGTCAACTATTACCGCATGTCGGCCGACGGTCGCCTGCTGTTCGGCGGCGGCGAGCGCTACACGCCGTCGCCGCCGGCCGATATTGCCGGTTTCGTGCGGCCGCACATGGAAGGCACCTTCCCGCAGCTCAAGGGCTGCCGGATCGACCATGCCTGGGGTGGGCTGGTGTCGGTGACGACGTCGCGACTGCCGCATGTCGGGCACTATGGCGAGGTCTATTACGCGCACGGCTATTCCGGCAAGGGCGTCATCCTGTCGACGCTGTCGGGCAAGCTGCTCGCCGAAGCCATCACCGGCGACGCCTCGCGGCTGGACCTGTTCTCGACGCTGACCCCGATGCCCTTCCCCGGAGGCACGGCGCTGCGCGGGCCGCTCTATGTGCTGGGAATGCTGTGGTATGCGATGAGGGATCGGATGAAGCATTGAGCTCGCGGCCAACCCGCTGATCGTGGCGCTGCATCCAAGCGTGATTCGCCAGCAGGGGCAGGAGAGCTGTGGCTGGGTGGTTAAGTTCGCGCAGGCGCTTGACGAAATGCCGGCGCCAAGCGAACCGAGCTACGACATTGCGCGACCTGCACGCGTCGCACCAAGGCGGCGCATGAGGGAAACGGGAGAGCTGACTGACATGGCCGAAGCCTATATCTGCGACTATATCCGCACGCCGATCGGCCGCTTTGGCGGCTCGCTGTCCTCGGTACGCGCCGACGACCTCGGCGCCATTCCGCTGAAGGCACTGATCGAGCGCAATGCCGGCGTCGACTGGCAGGCGGTCGACGACGTTGTCTACGGCTGCGCCAACCAGGCCGGCGAGGACAACCGCAACGTGGCGCGCATGGCGCTGCTGCTGGCCGGCCTGCCGAAGGAAATCCCCGGCTCGACCGTCAACCGCCTGTGCGGCTCGGGCATGGATGCGCTGACCATCGCCGCCCGTGCAATCAAGGCCGGCGAGGCCGAGCTGATGATCGCGGGCGGCGTCGAATCGATGAGCCGGGCGCCCTTCGTCATGCCCAAGGCCGAGACGGCGTTTTCACGCAATGCCGAGATCTACGACACCACGATCGGCTGGCGCTTCGTCAACCCGCTGATGAAGAGTCAGTATGGCGTCGATTCCATGCCGGAGACGGGCGAAAATATCGCCGAGGATTTTTCGGTTTCCCGCGCGGACCAGGACGCTTTCGCGGTGCGCAGCCAGGACAAGGCCGTCGCCGCGCAGTCCAATGGCCGGCTGGCCAAGGAAATAACCGCGGTGACCATTCCGCAGCGCAAGAGCGATCCGGTTGTCGTCTCGAAGGACGAGCACCCCCGCGCTGGCACCACGATAGAGGCCTTGGCCAAGCTGCCGACGCCGTTCCGGCAAGGCGGCACGGTGACCGCCGGCAATGCCTCGGGCGTCAATGACGGGGCGGCGGCGCTGATCGTCGCTTCGGAAGCGGCGGCCAGGAAATACGGCCTGACGCCGATCGCCCGCATCCTCGGCGGGGCCGCCGTCGGCGTCGCGCCGCGCATCATGGGCATCGGCCCGGCGCCGGCGACGCAAAAACTGTGCGCGCGGCTTGGCCTGACGCCAAAACAGTTCGATGTCATCGAGCTCAACGAAGCCTTCGCCTCGCAAGGCATCGCAGTGCTGCGCCAGCTCGGCATCGCGGTGGATGCGCCGCACGTCAACCCGAATGGCGGCGCCATAGCGCTCGGCCACCCCTTGGGCATGTCGGGCGCGCGCATCTCCGGCACGGCGGCGCTGGAGCTGCGCGAACGCGGCGGCCGCTATGCGCTGGCGACCATGTGCATCGGCGTCGGCCAAGGCATCGCTATCGCGCTCGAACGGGTCTGAACAACCGCTCTCCCGGCTAGTCCAGGAGAGTGGATATGATCGATCTGCCAAATTTGACCATGTGGACAAAAGTCCGGACCCGTTCCATAGTTCCTCGTCTGATTTTTAGAACGGCCGGCTCGACACGGCTGTCGAACAGAGGGGACTGCAATGGAAAACCGGAAGAACAAATCTCATTCAACGCGCGAAGGCCTTTCGCGGCGCGACGTGCTTGAGCTGGGCGCGCTTGGCCTGGCCGCGGCGATGCTGCCGGGCGCCGCCTTCGCCAAGGACAAGAAGCTGAAAGTAGCGGCGATCTTCGCCACGCCCATCGAGGAGCCGTGGGACAATCAGATCCATGTCGCTTTGCAGAAGGCCGAGAAGGAACTCGGCATCGAGTATAAATGGTCGGAGAAGGTGCAGACCGCCGACTTCAGCCGCGTCATGCGCGAATATGCACAGGGCGGCTATGAACTGGTGCTGGGCGATGCCTTCGCCGCCGAGCGTGAATCGCGCCGTACCGCCAAGCAGTTCCCGAAGACTGCTTTTCTGTTCGGCTCCGGCGCCGGGCCGGCGGAGCCCAATTTCGGCGTCTTCGACAATTGGATCCACGAGCCCGCCTATCTCTCCGGCATGATCGCCGGCAAGATGTCGAAGTCGGGCACGGTCGGCGCCGTCGCGGCGATGGGCATTCCGGAAGTGAACCGGCTGGTCAACGCCTTCTTCGCCGGCGCCAAGGAGGTCAATCCGAACATCAAGAAGAAGGTCGCCTTCATCGGTTCCTTCTTTGATCCTCCCAAGGCCAAGGAGGCGGCCGTGGCTCAGATCGACGCCGGCGTCGACGTCATCTATGCCGAGCGCTTCGGTGTCATCGAAGCGGCGGTGGAGAAAAAGATCTACGCCATCTCCAATATGTCCGACCAGTCGAGCCTTGGCCCCGACACCGTCATTACCGGCCCGGTCTGGGATATGTATCCCACCGTCGAACAAGCCATAAAACTGGTCAAGGCCGGCGTCTTCACGGCGCAGGACTATGGCGATTTCTCGCGCATGGCCAAGGGCGGTTCTCACCTGGCGCCCTACCATAAGTTTGACAAGACGCTGCCGGCCGAGGTCAAGGACATGGTCGAGAAGAAGAAGGCCGAAATCCTTGAAGGCAATTTCCGCGTCGACGTGGACGAGAACACACCGGTTTCGGATTGAGTTCCTTACCCTCCCCCTAGTGGGGAGGGTCGATCCGCGAAGCGGAGCGGGGTGGGGTCTTCGGCGCCGCACCCCCCGTCTTACGATCTTCGCTTCGCTGCGATCGCAAACCGACCCTCCCCACAAGGGGGAGGGTGAAGTAGAGCCATCTCCGCAGGAGCGCCCTTGCCCGCCCCGCTCATCGAAATGCACGGCATCACCAAGAGTTTCGGCGCCGTCAAGGCGAACGAAGCCGTCGACCTCAGCGTGGCGCCCGGCGAGATCCTCGGCTTGCTGGGCGAGAACGGTGCCGGCAAGACGACGCTGATGAACGTGCTGTTCGGCGCCTATGCGCCCGACGCCGGCGAGATCCTCATCCAGGGCCGGAAGGTGCGGATCACCAGTTCGGCCGATGCACTGGCCGCGGGCATCGGCATGGTGCACCAGCATTTTCACCTGGCGCCACGGCTTACGGTGCTGGAAAACCTGCTTATCGGCATACCAGGCAAGTCCGGGCGGATCGACCGGTCCGGCGGACTGGCGCGGTTGGCCGAAATCAGCCGCCAGCACGGGCTGACACTCGATCCCAGCCTGCCGGTCTCGGCGCTGTCTGTCGGAGAGCAGCAACGTCTCGAGATCGTCAAGGCGCTGTTTCGCGGCGCAAAACTGCTGATTCTCGACGAGCCGACCGCGGTGCTGGCGCCGAGCGAAGTCGACGGTCTGTTTTCGGCCTTGCGGTCGATGGCGGCGCAGGGTCTGGGCATCATCTTCATCTCGCACAAGCTCAACGAGGTGCGCGCGCTCACCCATCGCTGCACGGTGCTGCGGCATGGCCGCGTCGCCGGCCGCGTCGACGATCCGGCCAACACCACGTCGGCGGAAATGGCGCGACTGATGTGCGGCCACGAGATCGTGCCGCCGGCCAAGGGGCCGTCGACACCGGGGGCAGCGGTGCTCACTCTCGACGGCATTTCCACCTCGAGCCATTCGGGCACGGCGCTGCGCGATGTGTCGCTTTCCGTGCGCGCCGGCGAGATCCTCGGCATTGCCGGTGTCTCCGGCAATGGCCAGCGGGCACTGGCGGAGGTGATCTCGGGTGTGCGAGCCCCGGATGCCGGTCTGATGACGATTGCGGGGCAGAAAGTGTCTCGCTTCTCGCCGCGCGAGGTGCAGGCGCTGGGCCTTGGCCGCATCCCGGAAGATCGCATGACGACGGGACTGGTCACCAACTTGCCGCTCGCCGATTCCATGGTGCTGCCGCGCATTGGCACCGCCGCTTTCAGCAGCAAGGGCCTGCTCAAGCCGGATGCGATCCGCGCCTTCGCCGAGGCGCAGATCAAGGCCTATGATATCAGATGCCCCGGGCCGATGACGCGCGCCGGCGCCCTGTCCGGCGGCAATCTGCAGAAGGCGCTTTTGGCGCGCGAGCTCGCCTTCGATCCGAAGGTGCTTGTCGTTTCGCAGCCGACGCGCGGCCTCGACATCGGAGCCGCGCGCTTCATCCATGAAAAATTCCTCGACATGCGCGCCAAGGGCTGCGGCATCATCGTCATCGGCGAGGATCTGGAAGAGTTGCTCGTGCTCTGCGACCGCATCGCGGTGATGTATGAGGGCCGCATCGCCGGCACGCTTCCCAGCGCCGATGCGACGATCGCACGGCTGGGGCTGCTGATGACCGGAGCGGAGGGCCATAGCTGATGTTTCGCCTCGAAGTCCGCAGCTCGACGCCCGCCTGGTTCAACCTGGCTCTGCCGTTGCTGGCGATCGGTGCCGCGCTGGTGCTGTGCAGCGGCCTGATCGCGCTGGCCGGCGCCGGCGTGCTCGAATCCTACGGCGTTATGTTCACGGCGTCGCTCGGCGACAGCTATGCGATCACCGAAACGCTGGTGCGCGCCGCGCCCATGATCTTCACCGGGCTGGCGGTGGCTGTCGCCTTCCGCGCCAAATTCTGGAACATCGGCGCCGAAGGGCAACTGCTTGCCGGCGCGGTGGCGAGCTGCTTCGTCGGCGCGATCCCGATGCCGGGACCGCTCGCCATGCTTTTGATGGCAGTGGCAGGCGCCGCGGCCGGTGCAGCCGTCGCGCTCGTGCCGGCAACGCTGCGGGTGAAATTCAAGGTCGACGACGTCGTCAGTTCGCTGCTGCTCAATTCGGTCATCTATTACGCGCTGATGGCGCTGATCGAAGGGCCATGGAAGGATAGTTTCAGTGGCTATCCGATCTCGCCTCCGATTGAGGATTCGGCCAATTTTCCGGTGCTGATCGAGGGCACGCGGCTGCATCTCGGCGTCATCGTGGCGCTTATCGCGGCACCGCTGATCTGGTTCCTGATCGTGCGCACCACGCTCGGCTTCCGGATCCGGGTCACCGGCGAAAATCCGGAAGCGGCCAGATATGGCGGCATCAATGTCCAGCGGGTGCTGCTCTCGACGGCGTTGCTGTCCGGTGCGCTAGCCGGGCTCGCCGGCGTCGGCGAGGTTGGCGGCGTGCATTTTCAGGTGATGAGCGACATCTCGCCGGGCTACGGTTATTCCGGCATCGTCGTTGCAATGCTGGCGCGGCTCAACCCGCTCGGCGTGGTGCCGGCGGCAATCTTCCTGGCTGCCGTGATGACCGGCGCCGAGGCGATGTCGCGCGCGACCGGCGTGCCGGCCTTCCTCAGCGATGTCATCCAGGGCACGGCACTGCTTGCCATGCTGGTGGCGCTGCTGTTCACCGCCTATCGCATCCGCCGCGTCGGAGCCGCCCAATGAGCGCGGTGTTCGAACAGATCTTCCAGGTCGGCTTCTTGGCCGCCATCATCCGCATCGCCACGCCCTTGGCTTTCGCCACGCTTGGCGAAATGTTCTCCGAGCGCGCCGGCGTGCTCAATCTCGGCATCGAAGGCATCATGCTGTTGTCGGCAATGGCCGGCTTCACCGCCGCCAGCCTCAGCGGCAACCTGTGGCTGGGCGTCCTGGCGGCGGTGCTGACCGGCATGCTGATGGGGGCGCTGCATGCGCTGTTCACGGTGGCGCTGGGCTTAAGCCAGCATGTCTGCGGCATCGGCGTGACGCTGCTTGCGTCGGGTCTGGCCTATTTCCTCTACCGGCTGATCTTCGGCCAGCAATCGGTGCCGCCGAGCATCAAGGGTTTTCAGACGCTGCCGATCCCGGTCCTCTCCGAGATTCCCGTGCTTGGGCCGGCGGTGTTCAACCAGTTCGCGCTGGTCTACACGGCGATCCTGGCCATCCCTATCGCCGCCTTCGTGCTCTACCGCACGCCATGGGGGCTGTCGGTGCGCATGGTCGGCGAAAACCCGCGCGCCGCCGACTCCGCCGGCGTCAGCGTCATTGTCACCCGCTTCCAGGCGGTCATTCTCGGCGGGGCGCTGATGGGGCTGGCCGGCGCCTTCCTGTCGATGGCGCAGTTCAACGCCTTCACCTTCGGCGTCGTCTCCGGGCGCGGCTGGGTGGCGATCGCCCTGGTCGTGTTCGGCCGCTGGGACCCGTGGCGCTCGGCGGGGGCCGCATTGCTGTTCGCCTTTGTCGATGCCTTGCAGTTGCGCATGCAGGCGAGCGGCCTCGGGCATATCCCCTACGAGGCGTTCCTGATGCTGCCCTTCATCTTCACCATCGTCGCCATGGCGGTGATGTCGCGCAATGCGGTGGCGCCGTCGGCGCTGCTGAAACCGTTTCGCCGGGAAGAACGATAGACGAGTAGGGCTCGGTGTCTTTTCCTCTCCCCCCGGAGGGGGTAGAGGAAGGGCGCCAAGCTGTCCTTGGGACGTCTCACATCGCCGTGAAGCCGTTATCCACGAACAGATGGGCCCCGTTGACGAAGCTCGATTCGTCGCTGGCGAGGTACAGCGCCGCCTTTGCCACCTCTTCCGGTTCGCCGATCCGCCCTTGCTGCGCAGCCAGCGCCGCGTCGGAGACATCGACGCCGAGCTTGCCCAGATCGGCGACCTCGCGCAGCCCATGCGGTGTGCGGATGAAGCCGGGGCAGACGGCGTTGCAGCGGATGTTGCGGTCGCGGAATTCCACGGCGATGGCGCGCGCGAACATGTGACAGGCGCCCTTGGTGGTGTCATAGAGCACTTCGTTCGGCGTCGCCGCCACCGCCGAGATCGACGAGGTGCAGACGATCGAGCCGCCGCCGGCCGCGATCATGCCGGGCAGCACGGCGCGGGTCATCAGGAACATCGAGCGCACGTTGACGGCATGCAGCCAGTCCCATTCCTGCACGCTGGTCTCCAGGAACGGCTTTATCACGATGGTGCCGGCATGATTGAACAGGACGGTAACCGCGCCGAACTTCTCGGCCGCGCCCTTCACGGCCGCCTCGACCTGCGCCTCGTCGGAAACGTCGGCGACAAAATGCTCCGCGATTTGGCCGCGCGCCCGGATCGCCGCGGCGGTGGCTGCCGCCGCTTCGCCATTGCGGTCGATGATCGCCACCTTTGCGCCTTCCGCCGCGAACAGTTCCGAGGCCGCCCCGCCCATTCCCGTCGCGCCGCCCGAAACGATGGCGACCTTGCCGGCCAGTCTTGCTCCCATTTCCTTGCTCCTCCCAAATGTCCTTTGGACGATCTCGCATTGTCGCTCTGCCGCGATGCTATCCTGCCCGCGCGGGGCGGCCAATGCACGAATGGATCGGCAAGTGAAGTGCCGTCGAGCGCCGGAAGTGAAACCGATGCTGCCATGTCCGTCGATCACGTCGATGCCGCTCTGCAGCAACTCAGCGCCAGTTCTCACGGCGCTGTTAGAAAAAAATTCTGCGCATGGCCGAAAAATAGCAATCGACAAAGTCTACAACTTTTATAGATTAACCGGCGAGACGGAGGTCGACATGTCCTATATGCAGAACACCGAGACCCGCAGCAGCGGCCAGAGGCTGGCCAATGCCCAGAGCTTCCGCCCGGCCTATGCCGGTGCTTTCGCCTATGTCGTCTTTGCCCTTGCGTTCGTGTTCACCGGGGCTGTTGTTCTGGGCCTCATTCCCTGAGCCGTGGTCCGGCCAGGCTGACGACCCACCGCCTTCAGGCAATCGGAGTTGAATGAACCGGATCGCGGTGCGCCTTCGCGTGCGCCATTGATTCGTATTTGACCGCATCCGTGATTCCAGAGATGGAGGAGATGGCAATGCCGATCGAATTCACGCATGTGCCCGGCAAGACCTATCCTGCCGATAGCGCAGTTTCCTTTTTCTACGACTTTGCCGAGACGGCGACCAGGCTGGCGCTGATCGAGGATGGCGGTTTCCGCAACATCATCGTCGACGATCCGGCCGGCCTGCTGACCAATATGGATCTTGCCGCCCAGGTGCTGGACCGCAGCTCGTCGCTGGAAGTGGTCCTCACCCATTGGGCCGGCGTGGTCGAACCGACCGTGGCGGCGCGGCAGCTTGCCTCGATCGACGCCCGCAGCGGCGGCCGCCTCGCGCTCAGGATGATCAGCGAGCCGTTAAACGACGACGATGCCGAAGCGCGTCCGGTCGGACACGGTGTCCTCTGGCAGCGCATCGACGAATATCTGGTTCTGTTGAAGCGGCTATGGTCGAACGAGCAGCCTTTCGACCATGAAGGCGCGTTCTACAGCATCAAGGGCGGCTATGTTCCGCGCAAGGGGCCTCATGGTGCCGACCTCGTCATCCGCATGGGCGGGCAGTCCGGCACGGCACTGAAAGTGGCCGGCCGGCATGCCGACGTCTTCGAACTGGCGCCCGGTTCGATCGACGATGTCAGGCAGTTGATGGAGCGTGTGCGCAGCGCCGCCGCCGAACATGGCCGGGCCGCCAGACTGCGCTTCGCCCTTCCGGTCCGCATCCACCGGGGAGTTTCCTCGGCAGGGCACAAGGCGGTCGATGTCTCAGGCCCGCCGGCCCAGGCCGCCCTGTCGCTGCTTGCTTACGCGGCTCTCGGCATCGATGAATTCATGATCGTCGGTGTCGACACGCCGCGCGAGATCGCGACAGTCGGCCGCGAGACGATCGCGCTGCTGCGCAATTCGCTGGCGCGGCGTGAAAGCGGCGAGTTCCAGCATGGGGCTTTCGCGCAGCGCACGGGACTGGAAACACGGGCAACGGGCTGAACTGCGGAGAAATTTCCTTTCCAACCGCTCTGGCCTGCCGGAGGGTGCTATCCCTGGCGTGTCTATAACGTGCGAGGCTGCTCTGCGGTACCTAATCCTTTAACGCGCCTTGTTACCCAGCCGTGACAGGCCTTCAATGACTGCACCAGAATCCGCCAGCACGCCGAAGACGCCGTCTTCGACCGTCACCATGTGAAGGGCCGCCTCATGCGCCCGTCTGTCGCCGCTGGCGCAGGCGTCGGAGATCGTCAAGCACTGGAAGTTGCGATCGCAGGCTTCGCGCAGCGTCGTGTGCACGCAGACATCCGTCGTGCATCCGCAAAACAGAAGATGCGTGATGCCTCGCGCGCGCAGCACGAGCTCGAAATCCGTATAGGTGAAGGCGCCGTTGCAGGTCTTGTCGACGATGATGTCCTGCGGCGCGACGTCGATCTCCGGAGCGATCTGAAAACCCGGACCCGAACGAAGCAGGATCTCGGTGCCGTCGAGGCCGGCCCGCCTGCGGCGCCATTTCTCGTAAGGCGTCATGTCGGCCATGTCGGCCCGGTAGCCCTGCCTTGTATGGACGATGCTGACGCCCGCCTCGCGGGCAGCGGCGATCAGCCGGCTCACCGCGGGCAGGATCGCTCTCAACGGCGAGGGATCATATCCCTTCCTGGCGAAGTAACCCGTCGTCGACAGGAAATCCTGCTGCAGGTCGATCACGACCAGCGCGGTGTTCTCGGCCACCAGCCTGCCGTCATAGGGAAAGTCGAAGGGTGTCGCCTTGATCATGCGCGGTTTCCTGTTTCAGCGAAGACCTTAGAGCGGTTCATCGCTTCACGGAAACGCTTCCTTGCCTGAAATTCGAAGCGGCATCAGGCGTCACGATGTTTGTTGATGCAAAAACCCAACTTCATTGTTGACTAGTAAAGTCATGTTTCATAGTCAACCGGGCACGGTTGCCGAAAACCGGATTGATGACATGCCCGCAGCCGTACTGGAGACGGACCTTGACCGGAACTGACACCCAGACTGCTTTCCACATCGACGCGGTGCGCTTTGCCGTGGGCGAGCGGACGCTGCTCGGTCCGGTTTCGCTCGAATTGCAGTGCGCGCGCGTCTACGGGCTGATCGGCCACAACGGGTCCGGCAAGTCGACGCTGGTCAAGCTTTTGGCGCGCCAGCAGCCGGCAAGCTCTGGCGCCATCACCTTCGCCAGGCGGCCTTTGGCCCAGTGGGGTGCGCGCGAACTGGCGCGGGCGCTTGCCTATCTGCCGCAGACGACGCCGGCGGCGACCAGCTTGACCGTGCGCGAGCTGGCGGCGCTCGGACGTTATCCGTGGCATGGCGCGCTCGGCCGCTTCGGCCAGGACGACAGACGGCATGTCGAGGAAGCGCTGGCCCTGACCGACATGGCCGGCTTTGCCGACCGGCTGGTCGACGAGCTGTCGGGCGGCGAGCGCCAGCGCGCCTGGCTCGCCATGCTGGTGGCGCAGAATGCCGGCGTCATGCTGCTCGATGAGCCTATCTCGGCACTCGACATCTCCCATCAGGTCGAGGTGCTGGGGTTGGTCAGGGATCTCAGCCGCAAGCGCGATCTTTGCGTCGTCGTGGTGCTGCACGATCCCAACATGGCGGCGCGCTATTGCGACGAGCTGATTGCCCTGAAGGACGGCAGGCTGCTGACGCGCGGCACGCCCGGCGAAATCATGCAAGGCGATGTGCTCAAGGGCATTTTCGGAGTGGAGATGGGCGTGTTCGCGCACCCCGTCACAGGCCAGCCCGTCGGCTACGTCCAGTGACGCTTCAGCGCCACGGCGGGGAAGACTGGCGGCTGTGAGAACGAGGAAGAAGACGATGTCGAGAACCGGTTTTGTCGCAGCGCTGTTTGCATCCGCCATGCTGGCGGCCGCCAGCGCGCCGGCGCAGGAGCAGCCGGCAAGCGGCACGCCCGCCACCATTACGGCGCCAGCACCATCGCCGGCCGCGCCCGCCGCTCCCGTGGGAGCCCTAGCGCCTGCACAGCCGCAAGCCGGGGCCGGTACCGCGGCCGAGCCCTCGCCGGCGCTGAGCTTGCCGCACGATTTGTCGCCATGGGGCATGTTCATGGCTGCCGACATCATCGTCAAGGCGGTGATGATCGGGCTGGCCTTCGCCTCGCTCGTCACCTGGACGATATGGCTGGCCAAGTCGCTGGAAGTGCTTGCCGGCAAGCTTGGCGCTCGTCGCGCCGCGCGGGCCATCGGCAATGCCGCGACGCTGAAGCAGGCGAGCCGCGCGCTCGACCGCAACGGCGGCACCGGCGCCCTGCTGGTGCGGGCGGCGGAGGAAGAAGCGGCACTTTCGGCCGGCGCGCTCGACCATGCCGGCGGCGACGGGCTGAAGGAACGGGTCGCCTCGCGCCTGACACGCATCGAGGCGGCGGCGGCGCGACGCATGTCGCGCGGCACCGGCCTGCTGGCGACGATCGGCTCGACCGCGCCTTTCGTCGGTCTGTTCGGCACGGTATGGGGCATCATGAACGCCTTCATCGGCATTTCGCAGGCGCAGACCACCAATCTGGCGGTGGTGGCGCCGGGCATTGCCGAAGCCCTTCTCGCCACCGCAATGGGGCTCGTCGCCGCGATACCGGCCGTCGTCATCTACAACGTCTTTGCGCGCTCGATAGCCGGCTACCGGCAGATCCTCGCCGACGCCTCGGCTGGCGTCGAGCGGCTGGTCAGCCGCGACCTCGATTTCCGCACGGTGGCGCCGGCAACGGCGCTGGCGGCGCAGTAGCGGGGCAAGACCATGGGCAGCCGCATCCGTCAGACCATGGACGACGATCTCGAGGAAAGCCACGAGATCAATGTCACGCCCTTCATCGACGTCATCCTGGTGCTGCTGATCATCTTCATGGTCGCAGCGCCCTTGGCGACGGTGGATGTCAATGTCGACCTGCCGGGCTCGACCGCGACGCCGGCGCCGCGGCCGGAGACGCCGCTGTTCCTGACGTTGAAGGATGACCTCTCGCTAGCGATCGGCAACGACACCGTGCCGCGCCAGGTTTTCGCCGCCACGCTTGACGGCAGGACCAAAGGCGACAAGCAGGCGCGCATCTTCCTTCGCGCCGACAAGGCGGTTGCCTATGGCGACCTTATGGAGGCGATGAACCTGCTGCGCGGCGCCGGCTACCTGAAGATCGCCCTGGTCGGCCTGGAGGCTGCGCCCGCCGGCGGTGCTCCCGCAGCGGATCCAGGCGGAGCCGCTGGTCCATGACCGGGCAAGCGGCCGCCTCGCCCACGGTGGAGCTGTCGCGCCTCGGCTGGCGCGACCTCGGCCTGTGGGCGGTTGCGGCCGCGCTGGTGCTTGGGGCGCATGTTGCGGTCGCCTATGCGGTACAGAGCTTCACTCCGGTCGACCCGGCGGATGGCGGGCCGCCGCCGGCGCTGGCCATCGAGATGGCGCCGATGGTCGCGACGCCGGCCGTGCCCGAACAAGCCGCGATGTTGGACGCCGCTGTGCCCGACCAGGCCGAGCCGGTCGAGGACACCGAAAAGGCCGCCGAAGCCGAGCCCGAGAAAATGGCCGAGCAAGCGGAGCCCGTTGCCGAGCCGGATGCAACGCCGCCTGACACGACCGAACCGACTGAAACGACGCGGGCTGAGCCGGCCGACCAACCCCCGCTTGAAGAGATCGTCCCTGACATGGTCGAGACGGTCGCGCCTGACGTCGTCGTGCCGCTGCCGCAGCCGAAGCCGGTCGAGACGCCCAGGGAAAAGAAACCCGTCCAGGCCAAGGTGAAAAAGCCGGTCGAGAAGCCCAAGCCGAAAAAGGATAAGGCGCCGCCGAAGACGATAACCGCCGCGAGCGCGGAAGCAAAGCCCACCCCCAGGACAGCGGCGCCGAAATCGGCGTCCGGGGCGTCCGGCGTCAGCCCGGCCAAGTGGGAATCGCGGCTGCTGTCATGGGTCAAGCGGCATACGCGCTATCCGAGCGCCGCGAAATCGCGACGCTCGCAAGGCAATGCGAACGTCACCTTCACGGTGGACGCCTCAGGCCGGGTGACGTCGGCGCGCGTCGTCCGCTCCTCGGGCGATCCCGACCTCGACCGCGCCGCGCTCGCCGTGCTGCAGGGCGCCACCGTGCCGCCGCCGCCGCCGGAGCTGGGTTCGCGCGTCAGCCGCACGGCGCCATTCGTATTCAGCCTTCGGAATTGACGCATGCCGCCCAAGACTGAACCCGGTTCGGGAGAAACGACGTCCACGGATCAAAGCAAGGTCGAACGGTCGGCCTACCGATAGCTCATCGACAGACACAGGGCCTCGACCTGCTCGAGGTAGAAGCGGCATCTCATGCGCAGGATCCTGAGGTTCGGATCGCCGGCGCCGTTGATCTCGATGGTCTGCATCATGAAGTCGAAATGGGCATGGAAGGCATCCACCGCGCCCCAGGGACTGTCGGCGTGCCAGGTGTCGGCTATCGCCGTGGAAACCAGTTGGCGCGCTTGAAGGCGCGCCGCATCCGGCGATGCCGGCCGGCTGGCGATCAGGGCATGGAGGCGGCTGAAGACACTTTCACCGGCATCGGCGCTTTTGATGGCTGCGATCATGTTCATTTGTGGGTTCCCCTCAG
Source organism: Mesorhizobium sp. B2-2-3 (assembly GCF_006442405.1). NCBI lineage: Bacteria > Pseudomonadati > Pseudomonadota > Alphaproteobacteria > Hyphomicrobiales > Phyllobacteriaceae > Mesorhizobium > Mesorhizobium sp. B2-2-3. Next base: position 64,167 of record NZ_VFWC01000003.1, read on the forward strand.
GTCGTCGTGCATAAAGGCCGGTTCGGCGGGCTGCGGGCGATCATTGCAGCGATCGCGGCGACATCGGCCGGCCGGCCTTGGATGATGTTGCCTCTGCGCCCGCGTGTTCCAACCAAACCAATAGGCCATCTCGATGCGGTCAAGCCGACGGCGGCCTTCCTCAAGGACGGCAGCAGGCCTTGCCGCGCACGTCCCGGGGCACGCCATTGCGCACCGAGATGATGGCCGGATCTGGCTATGCTCTCCTCGGCTGGACGCGATTGTCTTTCGCCTGCGTCCTGGGGTGCATCGAATTGCCGCTGAGCTGCGGATGCCTCGCCGGCCGGGCGCCGCGAAGGACGTCGAAAGCCTCGGCATAAGCCATGCCCAGCAGATAGGACATCATGGGGAAACGGCTTGCTTCGGCCATCTGCACCAGCTCATTGGCCATCGACGCGATATATTGGAGACTGTCGATCTCGGACTGGCGTAGGGATTGGTTGGCCACTTGCTGCTCCTGTGATGTGGTGGAATTCAGGGGCCCCCCTCACCGGGCACTCTGAACATAATCAATCGGCTAATTGATCGACCCCGCTGCCGGGCGCGGATCGGTTTCCGGGATAGACAGTGTCAAGGCGTATGGGCGCGTCGGTGAGCCGGCCGAGGCCGAGCAGGCGCTTGATCGCCGAGTGGCTGAGCGCCGCGGTCGGGCAGGCCGACAGGCCGTGCCTGGTCGCTGCAAGCATCATATTCTGGCCGATATGGCCAGCTTCGATCAGCACGACACGATAGGCGTTGGCGTCCTCATACTTCCACATGGTGCGGTCGAGCCTTGCGCAGAGCAGGACCAGGCAGGGCATGGGGTCGGCCCATTCCTGTCCGCCGACCAGCTCGGAGACTTTCGGCAGGTGGTTCGCCGAAATCCTTTCAAGATCGTGTCCGACAGCCGAGTAGTGATAGACGCCGCGCTCCAGCCCTTCCACCGCCGGCGCGACCACATAGGCTTCGTAGGGGTTTCTCGCGCCGCCGGAAGGGGTCATGCCCAGCGGCAGGACGCCAACGCAGTTGCTGGTCTCGCCGGTGATGCCCATGCCCGCGAACAGACAGTCGGAAAGCTGTTTCGCGGTGATGGTGGGCGCCGCCGCCGTTCGGTTCGTGCGACGCTGCGCCATCAGGGCAATGAGTTCATTGTCGTCCAGCGCGTCCGGCAGCCGGATGGCCGCCGCGGAATTCCTGAGCACGAGGTCGGGCTGCACGGTGTGACCGGCGCGTTCGATCTGCCGTGCCTCCGCCTGTTCGATGGTCATGAACTCGCTGTCCTGGACGCAGAAATGCATCAGCGCGGTCGGAATGCCCCAGTTCCATTGTCCCGAGAATTGGCTCTCCTGTTCGGCCAGTTGCGACCCGGCGGTCACCAGTGCGGAAAAATCGAGCAATTGGGGGATGACGGCATCCAGCTCTGATCGCGACCATCCGTGGTCCCGCGCGATCTCCGCGGCGGATGCCCATTTGTCCCAGGATGCGAGAAGACCGATCACCTCGGAACTGCATTCGAAGACGCTTCTGGTCAGGAAATTGCACGCCGTGACCTTGTTGGCGCCGGGGTAGAAGACAAGCGTTTTTGCGGAGCGCATTTTCATGATGCCGAAAGCCGAATGCAGAAATGTTATTGCGAAGGCGAGGCGCCGACGAACAACCGTCGCCGGCGCCTCGGGCAGCTCAGCGCTTGTTGTAGTGCATGCCCTGCGAAAAGAAGACGGTCTGGGTGCCTGCGGCAATCGTCAGCTTCGGAGCAGTGTTCACTTTCTTCGCCATTTTCATCCCTTCCTGACCCCCAAATGGGATCTGTTGAAAAGATCCCCAAAAACGGGATCCACGGGCGGAAGGTAAGATCGAAAGAGTTAATGGTTTGTTAAAATGGTAGTAAAACTGCATTAATCTAAATTATCTTTCTTAGCCGTAAAGTACAAAAAATCGATTTTACTCACATACGGAGTAGATGACTGCCGGCATACGCTATTTCCGGATAGAGTTATTCTTATTTAGCGTAAAAAGGGAAGATTCTGACGCGATCAGTCCAGCCCGTCCCGAGCGAGGCTGACCACGAGGTGGTCGAGGCTCGGGTCGTCGAGCTTGACGACGTGCGCCATGCGGATCGCCTGCCGCGGGCCGATGGATACGTCCTGCCGCATGATGACCGACACGAAGGCCGGCCCGGCTTCCGTTAGAAGCATGGCCTTGCCAATCAGTACCGGTTCCGAGATGGGAGCCCACTGCACCGAGATCAGCGATGGTTCACCGGTCTGGCGGCGATTGACGCCGCTGAAGTAGATCCAGTTCAGGCGCGAGATCGCCACGCCGTAATGATTGCCGCGCGCCCGCGCCCATGTCGTTCCCCGGCGCTCCGACCATCCGGTAACCCTTCGGAACGTCACCAGCTCCGCGTCGCGCCGCACGAAGGTCACCGACCGCATCAACAGGTCGGGGCGGGCCGGGATCGAAAAATAGGTGAAGTAGGTGCCGCCCGCGATCGACGGGGCGGGCGGCCGGATCATTTGGTTGAACAGGCTTTCGGAAATCGGTGGCAGGCCGCGAACCGCAGGCTTCGGCGCGCCCGGTTCCCGGTACAATTCGGCTTCGTCGATGCGGAAATAGTCGCAGATCAGCTTGGCTGTCGCTTTGTTCGGAACAGTCTGTCCCTGAAGGTAGCGTTCGAACTGCGTGCGATTGATGCCCAGTTCCCGGCATACCGCGCTTACCGAGGCATGCTCCTTACAGAGCCGTCTGAGATTTGCAGCGAGATACTCGCGAATTGACACGTTTTGCTTCCGCGGGCGGGTTCTTCATATCGACTTCCAAATCCGTATAGCGCCGTCAGCCGCCCCCACCGAAACGCCTTGCTACAACACACAGAAAAAACTGATTTGGTAATGTCACTCTAATGGGGTGGATTCCAAAAAAAATAGCGCGATTCCATAGCGATCACCGCCATAAGTCCAATTGACAGGCGTTTGCCCCGGAAGGCTCTCGCAATCCTTCATGATGGACGGAAAAGGGCGCCAGTGTCGTGACATTTCGCACCGTAGCCACCGACGTGGGTTCGGCTGTTGCAACGCAGCGACGGCGGAAAACGACTATCCCGCTGGTGGAGCTGAGGGGGAGCGACGGCAACTCCCCTTCTAGCCCTTGAAACCCAAGGATTGTGGTGCTATTGACCCTCTAAACGTGGGGAAAAAGCGTAGGGAAAACTTGGGGTAGAATGATGCCGAAACAACGTAGCCGCTCAATGCGGCACCTCGAATTGAAGCGCCGTGTCTGGTGGATGGACATAGGCATTCCAGCCGACGTTCGCCACGCCTTTGATGGTCAGAAGCGGCGACGGACAAACCTCCAGACGGGCGACCTTCGGACTGCGATGGAGCGCCGGGACCAGACCGAGCGAGAATTTCTCGCACTGTTCAAGGACATCCGGCGCGGCGTTGTGAAGGCGGCTGCGGAAGAGGTTGCAGAGCTGCGCGGCGCGCTGTGGCGGGGGGCGATTTCTAACCCCGGAGAGCATGATCGGGACTTCATCGTTGGTCTTGCCCAGGACGAAGCCGAGCGGCTGCGGGCCAGGCAGTCGACCACCCAAGCGGCCAAGGCCTTCGAGCGGGGGCTGTCAGGGCAACACCCGGTTGACCACTTCCTTGAGCAATTCCTGACCGAGGCAAAGCTGGATGAGAAGACGGCTGGCGAGAAGCGCGGACTGATCAGGCAGTTTGCCGCATGGGCCAAGAGCGAGGAGCTTGGAATGCCCGACATCGACCGACTGAACGCGGGGCGATACGTGCAGGAGAAGATAGCGCCGAGGGACCCCCTAACCGGCAAGAAGCACCTGACGGCGGTCAAGCAGTATTGGGACTACTTGAAGCGGCGCGGGCATGTGCATTTCGACGTGTCCCCATGGTACGACCAGCTTGAACCCCAGCGGGGCAGAAAGGGAACAAAGGAAGTCAAGGAACGACCGTTCACTACCGAGGAGGTCAAGGCGCTCCTGTATGGCACCACCACGGCCACGACGAAGTTCGATGAGTTGACGCGCGAGGTGGTGACCTTCGGATTGCTGTCGGGGATGCGCGAGGATGAGATCGTTTCCCTTCGGGTGGTCGACATCGTTGAGGGACCGGACGGCATGGGACAGGTCTTTGATGTCGCGGCGAGCAAGACCAATGCGGGGGTCCGCATGGTGCCCGTTCATCCTGACCTGAAAGCCAACGTTGCCGAGCGGATGAAGAACAAGAAGCCAACCGCGCTCCTGTTCGATGAGTTTGACGGCGTGAACCGACCAGCCGACACCTTCGGGAAGCGCTTCAACCGCTACCGCAAGGCACGCGGCGTTGATGACAAGAGGGACGGCAAACGGAGGAGCTTGGTCAACTTCCATTCGACAAGGCGCTGGTTTGTCGCTGAGGCGGAACGGGCGGGGCAACCCGAGGCGACCGTCGCGGTTGTCGTTGGTCATGCCGAGAAGCGCGCCAAGGGCTTCACCTTCTCGACGTACAATCAGGCGGGACCGAGCGGGGCGCAGAGGCGGGCTGTTGTCGAGAGCGTGGTGTTGCCCCCAACAAATCTGACAGCAGCGCCCGCTTAGGGCAGAGGAGAGAACGATGTCTGATCCCGCTGCCGTGGCGAATAAGGCGTTAAGTCTCGCTCAGGATGCAAGGCTCCTCTTTGACAACGGTCGATATGAGACCGCCCTTTCTCTGGCCATCCTGTCAATTGAGGAGGCGGGCAAGTTCGTCCTGTTGGTGGCTGACAAGCCCCAGGAGGACCTGAGTCGCAAAGTACGGAACCACCCGAAGAAGCAACAACAGGCCGCTCTGTCACTCCTTGTCAGGCAGATGGTTACCGGCCTGAAGGTCATCAAGCAGATCACCACATTCGAGCAGTGGCTAGACCCTGCCAATGAACCAACCGACGATGACCTTCAGAGGGTGTGGCGTGTTCTTTCCCTCACGGGTGTATTTGACTTCCACAAGGCAGCCCACGCTGGAGACCTCGACCGACTGAAGCAAGCCGGGTTCTACATCGACCTGGGCCAGCAGCGGCCCAGTTCAGAGGCTTTCAGGGAACACGCGAGCAAATGGCTCCCCCAAGCCGAGGTGCTTGCGAACGATGTTGTTCTGCTGTCGCGAAACTGACCGTACCCTCGGTATATTTGGGAAAAAATCGTCCGGGACCATTTATTAATAGGCCGCGCGAGGCTTACCCCCGGTGGGGGGTCTTTCCCGGCGTGTGGGCCGACCTTTTGCTTTTTTCCAGAATGACTTTCAGATTTTGACTTTTCAAACGTTCCGGCACGGGACGGCCTGTCCGGCTGGACGGGTGGCATGCGGTGTGAGGGGGGGGGTCAATAGGGACGCCACTAGGACTATGAAGGGCTTGACGCTGTACCTAATTCTCAAGTACAAGGTACATGAATAAGGCTCAACGCCTTGCAGATCACGGGATAGGACCTCAGAGAATGATCACGGCAGTTGCTTACCTTCGGACCTCATCACGGACCAATGTCGACGGTGACAGCGCCCCAAGGCAACGGCAGGCCGTCGAGGAGTACGCCAAGCGTCACGGTATCGCGGTGGTGCGGGAGTTCCACGATGCGGCAGTGAGCGGGGCCGACCCAATCGACACGCGGCCCGGCTTTCAAGAGCTTCTGGAGTACATGGCAGGCAATGGCGCGCGGGTCATCCTGATCGAGAACGCCAGCCGGTTCGCACGTGACCTTGCGGTGCAGATAGCGGGCCACAAGCTCTTACAGGGTCTCGGCTACGAGTTGATCCCGGTTGATGCGCCCGACAGCTTCACAGACGACACACCGACCGCTGCCATGGTGCGGCAGATACTCGGGGCCGTCGCTGAGTTTGAAAAGGCGCAGCTTGTGGCGAAGCTCCGGGGTGCCCGTGATCGGGCTTCCAAGGCTGCCGGAAGGCGTGTGGAGGGAAACCACGGTTATCGAGTGTCCAGCCCCGAGGTGATTCGGGAAGCGAAGCGTTTGGCCCGCAAGAGCCCGAAGACTGGCAAGGCGCGGAGCTTGCGTGAGATCGCGGCAGGGCTTGCTGAGTTGGGACACTTGACCGCTAAGGGGCTGCCGTTCTCAGCTTCTCAGGTGCAGCGCCTGATAGACGCGGCTTGACTACGAAGGTGATACCCCACCCACTAGCACCTACGCGACGCTCTTCTCCTAGATCGATCACCCTGTTGATGACCCGACAGGCACCCTCGTTGCTCCTTCCGGGGGGCGCTTGAAGGTGTCGCCGGGGTGGTCGTTCTCGGTGAGGTGCGGGTCGAGGAATTGTTTAGGCGTATGCCTGCTTATCGATGCCTTTGGGGGTGGACGACCGCCTGAGTGTTTCGAGGTGGACAACACCACTAAATCGAGAAGGAAAGCAAAACGACGATATGAAGGAAGTGAAATGAGCGCGGGAGACGCACTCCAGGAATTGATGCAAGGGTTCACGGGGCCAGTCACGGGTCCACCGGAGTTGCACCTTGAGGACATCGAGACGTTGCCTCAGTTGTTCCAACCGAGGGGCGGCATTGAAGAGCGGCATGTTTCGGAGCTGGTCAAACGGATCAAGGCGGTTGGAGCTCTTGACCCGGTAACCGTCATGGTGATCGGGAGCAGGACAATCCTGATCGACGGACACCACCGGGTTGAGGCCTATGGGGCCGCAGGGTGGTTGCAGGCGGTGCCGGTTAGGTACTTCGAAGGGACGCCTGAGGAGGCCGTCTTGGTGGCTGGAGAGGCCAATTCCAAGGCCAAGCTGCCCATGGACAACGAAGACCGGCAGAACTTCGCATGGCGGCTTGTGGGGATCGACCGGCATAGCATCGCGAAGATAGCCAGGGCGTCGGGCATCTCGGAAGCTCAGGTGACGATCATGCGGCGCGCTAAGCGGACCTTAGGGGAACGTGCGGGCGACTTCCAGTCATGGTTCAGGGCTCGCCTAGCGGCCAACGGGATCGAGCAAGACCGGAACAATCACGATGACGAACGGGACAAATGGATGGACGAAGTAGCCGAGAGATATGCTGACGGAATGGCCAAGAAGTTCTCGACGCGGCTGGCCCACAACCCAGAGATCGCCGCGATGGCGCTGGCCAAGTACTTCGGCCGGAAGCTGCCCGAGGTCTATGGGTTCCTGAGGGACCACCTTAGCGAGGACCAGAGACGGGCCGTTGAGGTCGGGAACGAGGACTTCTAAGGCCCCACCTCCCTAACCACTAGGCTCCCTAATTTAGGGAGGCAGACGGGCGCTCCGGCATCGGGCCGCTCGTTCCACATCAACACGAAGGAGACGATGAGCCCAGATGAGAAAGCGCTGGTCACGCTAAGGTCACCCAGATGGGACCCGAACGACCACATAGACCGATACGTCACCCATGAGGCCGTCACGGCGTTCATGGCGGAATACCTCGACCAGCACCCGAACGGGACACCATTGTACCAGAAGGCCAGCCCGGTTGACCCGTGGCAGGGGCCAAGGAATGCAGCGGGCGACCAGACCTGCCTCCCGTCACTATGGGCAATCCTCGACACCGTGGCCGATGCCCGTTGCCTCTCGCCCACACAGGTCGTGCATCTGGTCATGACCTCGACCGAGAGCGAGGGCTACACCCCTGACGATTGGGGCCAGATGGTTGAGGGGAAGATTGCTGCGGCCAAGGTTCGCCAAGACGCGGACAGGCGAAGCAAGCGGCACAAGCTGGACCACGACGACAGGGCCGAGCGAGGAGGCCGGGAACGGCTGACGCTCGACCACATACCGGGCCAGCGGGTTATCCCCGACGAGGCCCTTCCACACCGCGCCAAGATGCGCCGAACGAAATCACTGAAGGATGCGAAGGCGAGACGAGACCGGAGTCGCAGGACTGCCGAGGGTGTCGTGATCCAGATGAAGAAGGAGGAATGGCGGGCGATGAGCCCCGAGCAAGTAAAGCAGTACCACACAACGCTTGACCGGCTGGTCGCTATGGGCACCCTCGACCCGTCCATGGTCGACGACGAGCGAGACCCCGAAGGGTCACCGATTGCATACCTCTACCGCATGGGGCGGATGACCTCGAAGGGGGACCGGGCGTGACCCCGGATTGGATCAAGCGGCGGGACTGGGTCGCAACCTATCCCACGCGGGAGGCCGCCCTTGCCTTGGTGGAGTGGATCGAGGCTGACGACTGGGAGCGGGTGTCAGAACTCGACAAGCGGCTAGTCAGTGTTGGGATCACGTGGACCCAGAGTTTCCATGCGGCTGCCGAGCGGTGTTGGGAGGTCTATGGTTACCCCCATCTAGAGGCCGTGGCAGTCGCGCGGAGGGTTGTTGAGGTGACGACGCGGCCCATGCCCCCAGCGCCACAGGAAGGGGTCGCCGGAGGCAGCCACGGTCTGTCCCGTCCATCCACTCCAGCCGACCTTAGCGCGCGTCCTGAAGGCCCGCAGCCGATGACCTACGGGTTGACACCTCGCCGGTGATGATCATCTACCGCATTGAGCGGGAGAGTGTCTCCTATGCGCTCTCAGGGCAGCGACGAGAAGCGGGTTCTTGCTCGGGGCGATGTCTCAAGTTCAGAACTGGAGACACAACTGTTTGGCTTCAAACAGCCATTCGTCCTCGCCTCTTCAGAGGTGTTTCAATCACCTCAGCATGGAGCCCCTAAGACGCGGCTTGTTTCCGAGAGCGGCCTCTACAAGCTGATCATGCGGTCTCGTCTCCCGCAGGCCAAGCCGTTCCAAGACTGGGTCACACCTTTGACAGGCGCAAGGCCGCGCGACTCAGGGCCGAACCAGCCGCCGCACTTCACCACCACCACGACACAGCAACCCTTTCCCCGTACCCAAACTACGGGGAAGCAACACATTCACTTTGAAGGAACGAACGAAATGACCCAGTACGACGACAACCCGAACAAGTACCAGATCGACCAGACCGCTCTTGGGCAGGCCATGATGCGGGCCCAGGCTGCACAGGCCGAAGCTGACAGGGCCAAGCAAGACGCACTTGCAGCCGAGGCGAAAGAGCGCGCCCAGCAGGAAGAGATTGACCGTGCTGTTGAGCTTTCTGTCAGGAACAATGCCCAACTTCAGGCCGAGCGCATGGGCATCAACACCAATCGCGTGATCACATCGCAGAGCGCCGGGGTGATCCCGCCGATGGCAGAGGTCGAGAAGACCACGGTCAGGGTTCTCGGCGGTATCGAGGTCTCCTACCAGCAAGCCAAGGACATGGCCGAGGTCGGGCAGATCACGCAAGCCGAGTTCAACATGGCCGTGGTCGACGGGCTCGCTGCCCGTGGCTACGCCGCGCCGAAGTCTTTCAGGTAACCCCGGGGGCCGAGAGTGATGGGGCGGCTGATGCCGCTCCATTGCCCACCGGGGAAGACGAGAAGACCGAGACCGAGGAGGACGAACTGACAGCCGAGCAGAAGGAGGAGAAGCAACATGCCGAGTTTGTGCGCATGGCCGACCAGAGCCTTGATCGCTTCAGGGACACCCATAGCGAGGCCCAGCAGCAATTCATCGTGGACGCCTATGTCAAGACTGGAGAAATCCTTACCGGCGAGGCCTACGGCATCGAGCCGGTTGAAGCGGCTGTGGTTGAGACTGCATTCAGCCAGCACCTCGACCGCAACGTTTTGCGGCAGCATGGGCTGACGCTGGAGACGTACCTTGAGCATGTCGACGAGGCTGACTACCCGGCGCTGCGCAGGGCTGCCGCCAAGGGTGAGTGGCACGTCTTCCATGGACATGCCCGAGCCATAGCAGCCGCTCGAAAGGACGGCTCGGCCTACAGAGGTTAGACCACTGACGACCTTCCCCGCCCCCAATGCATCGCCCCAAGAGGTGTGTCGGGGGCGGGCCTTTCGTGACAAAATGGAGCAAGCAACCATTGGGTTACTATGATGGCCCACCTCAGATCATCAAAGACGAGGATGAACCTCAGGTTCTCCTGTATCGCATCGAAGACAAAGACGGCATCGGCCCGTGGATGGGTGGTCTAATCCACGTCTACAGAGCGGTTCTACATAGAGAGATGATGGAGAACCCAAACCTGTATCCGCAGACGTATTCACCGGATGCCAAGATTAACACCGACAAGGTCATAGATATAGGCAACTACGTTCCTGCGAGCTATATCTTTGGGTGTAGGACGCTCGATGACTTACGCATCCAGTGCCCATCACCAGCAGAGTGCAGGGCCATGAGCGAGGCGGGTGGCGTCCTGGCCGTTTACAAAGTCAGCGCCTATCAAACGGTAGGGCACGTTATCGAGGTTGCGTTTAATCGTGATCGGGCAGTGCTTCTTGAGACGCGACCATTGACTGACCTTCATGCCACCGCAGGGACGATCCCGCTGGTGGGATAGTTGCACTAACGCATTGATTTATTTCTGCAATCCCCCATTGACGCTTAGCCGGAAATCACACTATCGACGTGGCGAGGCGGAGGGGAATTGATCACCTTGATCCGCCTTGGGGACCGGGGCTGCTTCCTGTGACGGCGCTCGGTCCCCCGTCTCACAGGACACAGGGCCAAGGAAGAGTAATGCACATAAAGACGAAGCGCCTCGAACTGGAACTGACCCGCTATAGCCTGTTCGTCAGGGCCACCCTAAGGCGCGGCCAATGGGAGACCTTCAGGGACTGGTCTGGGCAACGATTGTCGGCAACGTCGTGGAAGCCACGGGCTTAACCGGCGAACGTGGGGAACCCGCGTGGGGAAACGCCTCTTGGCAATTTCCTCCTAAGGTGTTGATTTATTAACAGATTTATAGGTATATGATCCGCTGGTGGAGCTGAGGGGGATCGAACCCCTGACCTCGTCATTGCGAACGACGCGCTCTCCCAGCTGAGCTACAGCCCCGTCCAGCGGATGGCGCATTTATCGGGCACGGCAGTTTTCTGTCAAGGCGACGTTTTGCCGAAATCCTGGCGGCCGAAGCCTGCCCTTGCCGGTTTCGCGCGCAATGGCTACATGTCGGCAACAATTGGAGACCGGCATGCTCGCCCTCATTCAAACAATCGTCATGGCGCTCGACCTCTATTGGTGGGTCATCATCATCTCGGCGATCTTTTCCTGGCTCTATGCCTTCAACGTCGTCAACTCGCGCAACCAGTTTGTCGGCAGCATCGGCAATATGCTCTACCGGCTGACCGAACCGGCGCTCAGGCCGATCCGACGTTTCATGCCGGACCTTGGCGGTATCGACATCTCGCCGATCATCCTGCTGCTGATCCTGTTCTTCCTCAGGCAGTTCCTGCTCACCACCGTGGCACCGCTGGTGCTGTGAACCCGATGCTCGCATGAGTGCCCCGTTCCGCATCCGCGAGAACGGCATCGAATTGTTCGTCCGGCTGACACCGAAGTCTTCCATGGACAGGTTCGAAGGCATCGAGACATCGGCTGATGGGCGAAGCCATTTGAAGGCACGGGTCCGCGCCGTGCCCGAAAACGGCGCCGCCAATCAAGCGCTGGAGAAGCTGGCCGCCAAGACGCTTGGAGTGCCGGCCTCAGCCGTTTCGGTTGTCGCCGGCGGCACGGCACGGCTCAAGACGCTGCGCGTGACGGGTGAACCCCAGGTGCTGATGCAGCGCATCGAGGCGCTCAGTGCTTCGGCCTGAAGTTCAATCGCCCAGCGGCAAACGCGGATCGTCGACCTTCAGCGTGTTCACGCTCTGCTTGATGCGGCGCAAATTCTCCAGCACCTTCGGGCCGCGCGTCTCGGCCACCGACGTGACGATCATGTCGACGATCGCCAGCAGCGCATAGCGCGACGATGTCGGCTTGTAGATGTTGCCGTCCTCGAGCGGCTGCAAATGGATGACGGTGTCGGCGGCCCTGGCCAATGCCGAGTCCGGCGCGGTGACGGCGACCGTTGTGGCGCCATATTGCTGCGCGACCTGCACCGCCTCGATGACCGACCGTGCATAGCCGGAAACCGAGAAGGCGACCAGCGTGGTGTCGGGAGTTGCCACGGCGGCGTACATGCGCTGCAATTGCCCGTCGATCTGCGCCAGCACCGGCAGGCCCAGCCTGAACAGCCGGTTCTGCATTTCGATCGCCATCATCGAGGAAATGCCGCCGGAGCCGACGCACAGCACGTTGCCTGACGTGGCAATGCGCGCGGCGACATCGACCAGAGTCGTCATGTCTAGGTTTTCGCTGGCGCGCTGGATGGCCGATATCGCCGCCTCGGTGATGGCCGATGCGATGCGCTGCTCGCGGGCGTCGCGGCTCAGCGGCTCGGGCGACAGATACTGGCCGCCAATGGCGATCGCCTGCGCCAGGTAGAACTTGAAGTCGCGCAGGCCTTCGCAGCCGAGATTGCGGCAGAAGCGGGTCACCGTCGGCTCGCTGACGCCGACGCGCGCGGCGATCTCCGAGATCGCCGCCTTGGAGGCGAAATCGAGATCGGACAGGACCAGACCCGCCAGCCGGCGATCCGACTTGGTGCCGTCCTGCGACATCAGCTGCAACCGGGTGATGATGTCGGCCGGTGTCTTCATGCCGGTGTCTTCACGCTTGTGCTTTCATAGAGGCAGGCCCGTCGCCTTGTCGAAAAGATGGACGTTGCGCGGCTCGACCGAGACCGGCAGGCGGTCGCCCGGCTTCACCTGCATCCGGTCGCGGAAGACGACGCGCACCGTATCGCTGCCAATGGCGCCGTAGACATGGGTTTCGGAGCCCGTCGGCTCGACGACGTCCACCTTGATGGTCATCGCGTCGGCAGCTTCGCCGATGACAAAATGTTCGGGCCGGATGCCGGCCTCCACCGCGCTGCCTGTCGGCACTTCTTTGCCGGCAAGCGCAAGCCTTCCGCCGCCAGTCGATTCGAACCAGCTGTTCGTGGCCGTCGTCTTGAGGGACCCGGAAACGAAACTCATCGAGGGCGAGCCGAGAAAGCCGGCAACGAACTTGTTGGATGGCCGGTCATAGAGCTCCAGTGGCGGCCCGACCTGCTGGATCCGGCCGCGATCCATCACCACGATGCGGTCGGCCATGGTCATGGCCTCGATCTGATCGTGGGTGACATAGACGACCGTCGATCTCAGTCTCTGGTGCAGCGCCTTGATCTCGGTGCGCATCTGCACCCGCAATTGCGCGTCGAGGTTGGACAGCGGTTCGTCGAACAGGAAGACCGAGGGCTCGCGCACGATGGCGCGGCCCATGGCGACGCGCTGGCGCTGACCGCCCGACAATTGCCGGGGGTAACGGTCGAGATAGGAGAACAGATTGAGGACGCTGGATGCCTTCTTGACCTTGTCCTCGACCGCGGCGGGGTTCTCGCCGCGGATTTTCGGCCCAAAGCCGATATTGTCGGAGGCCTTGAGGTGCGGAAACAGCGCATACGACTGGAAGACCATGGCGATGTTGCGCTGCTGTGGCGGCAGGTCGTTGGCGCGCACGCCGCCAATGACGAGATCGCCCGAGCTTATCGTTTCCAGTCCGGCCAGCATGCGCAGCAAGGTCGACTTGCCGCAGCCGGACGGGCCGACCAGCACGACGAATTCGCCGCTCTCGATGTCGAGGTCGATGTTCTTGAGGATGCTGTGCTGGCCGAAGGATTTCGAAAGGTCGCGGAACTGGACGTCGGTCATGGTCACGCTCCCACTATGTCGTCGATGAACGGCAGGCAGCCGGCGGTCAGGCCGGCATCCACCGGCATCACCACGCCCGTTACGCCGGACGCCCGGTCGGAGGCAAGAAACGCCACGGCTTCCGCCACCTCCGAGGCATTGACGATGCGGCCGAGCGGATATAGCCGCTGGAGCTTGCCGAGAATGTCGGGGTTCTTGGCCAGGCGATGGTCCCAGGCGGCGGTACGGATCGATCCCGGACAGACGACATTGGCGCGAACGCCGCTGCGGCCGAGCTCGACGGCGATCGCCTTGGCATAGGCGTTGATACCGGCTTTGGCGGCGGCATAGGCGGGGTTGCCGAAATGGGCGATGGCGTTGACGGAAGAAATGAAGACGACGCTGCCCGAACCGCGCGCCGCCATCGCCTTGACCAGCGGGTCGGCAAAAGTCATCACGCCGGTCAGGTTGAGGTCGATTTCCTGCCCTATCCTGTCGGTCGTCAATGCGCCGAGCGTCTCCGCGCGCGTCCAGCCGGCATTGTTGATCAGGATGTCGGGCACGCCGTCCTTGTCGAGCACGGCCGCGACGGCTGCCTCGACCGAAACCCGGTCGAGAAGGTTGAAGACATGGCGCGAGGCGAGGTGCGGGCTTGCCAACGCCTCCTCCGATTGATCGCAACCGACCACCCGCGCGCCTCTTCCGGCCAGCAACGCGACGATCGCCGAGCCGAGGCCACCGCCGGCGCCCGTGACAACGACAGTGCGGCCTTCGAATTCGGCTTTCGAAACCACGGCGCTTGCTCCTCCGGCAGTTAGAGCAATTCCAGAAAAGTGTATACGGTTTTCCGTCCGGAATTGCGTCAAAACAAAGAGTTAGAGTGGTTCTCCGTTTTCTGTGAAACGGGGAACTGCTCTAGGTAGATGCCGGCAGGCTAGTGAATGGAATGTAATTAAGCAACACGATAATCTGCTTGCGTGCTGCCAATTCCTCGATAATGTAGGAAAGTCACATAATCCTGCGTCAACATCGGCGTGAGGAGCGCAAAAAGCGCTGAACAAAATGGGAGAGATCGGATGAGCATTGCGAAATGGACTGTCGGCTTGATGGCCGGAATGAGCATGCTGGCCTTCGCGGCACAGGCGCAAGCCGGCGAGGTGCGCGTCACCGTCGCTGAATACAGCGCCAAGACCGGCCCCTACTTCGAGGAGGTCAAGAAGGAGTTCGAGGCAAAGAACCCCGGCATCACGGTCAAGTTCGAAGTGGTGCCGTGGGATGTGCTCTTGCAGAAGCTGACCACCGACATCACCGCCGGCACCAATGCGGATCTCTCGATCATCGGCACGCGCTGGCTGATCGACTTCGTGCAGCAGGACGTCGCCGAGCCGCTCGACAGCTACATCACGCCAGACTTCAAGGGCCGTTTCATCGACACGTTCCTGTCGCCTTCGATCATGGACGGCAAGACCTACGGCCTGCCGATCGCAGCTTCGGCGCGCGCCATGTATTACAACAAGGAGCTGTTCGAGAAGGCAGGCATCGCCAAGCCGCCGGCCAACTGGACCGAGCTGCAGGAGGACGCCCGCAAGATCAAGGCGCTGGGGTCCGGCACATTCGGCTTCGGCCTGCAGGGCAAGGAGATCGAGACCGACGTTTATTATTATTATGCGATGTGGTCATACGGCACCGAGATCCTCAACAAGGACGGCACATCGGGCTTGAGCACGCCTGGCGCGCTCGAAGCCGCCAAGCTCTACAAGTCGATGATCGACGAAGGCCTGACGGAGCCCGGCGTCACCTCCAACAACCGTGAGGACGTTCAGAACCTGTTCAAGCAGGGCAAGGTCGGCATGATGATCACCGCACCCTTCCTGTCCAACCAGATCAAGGAAGAGGCGCCGAGCCTGAAATACGGCGTGGCGGCTATACCCGCCGGCCCGACCGGCGCGCGCGGCACCTATGGCGTCACCGATTCCATCATCATGTTCAAGAACTCCAAGAACAAGGACGAGGCCTGGAAACTGCTCGACTTCCTGTTCACCACGGAACAGCGCGCCAAGTTCACGCAAGGCGAGGGCTTCCTGCCGGTGAACAAGGAAGAGGCCAAGATGGACTACTACGTCAACAATGCCGACCTCGCCGCCTTCACCGCGCTTCTGCCCGATGCCCGCTTCGCGCCGGTCATCCCGGGCTGGGAAGAGATCGCCCAGATCACGTCGGACGCGATCCAGAAGATATACCTCGGCGGCGACCCGGAGGCGGGTTTGAAGGATGCGGCGGCGAAGGCCAACGCCGTGCTGAAGAAATAGGGCGTATCTCCCTGCGCCCGTGGCGCGCCCCACTCAGGCGGGGCGCGCCACATCTTGCAGACTCGAGCAGAAAGATAGTTCATCGATATCAGCGCCGCCCCAGCCAGGCTCCTTTCCTCTCCCTCCGGAGGGGGGAGAGGTGGCTCGGCGAAGCCGAGACGGAGTGGGGGAACCACCTGGCAAAGCCGCGACGGACATAGGAAGCGCAAGCATCGCCTCGCCTTGCGCCCAAGAGTCGACCCCCACTCCGTCGAGCTTCGCTCGACGCCTCTCCCCCGGTCGACGGGGGAGAGGAAGGGCCCCCTTCCGCAACTGCTGCGGAGGACGGGCAGGCAGGGCGCGCAGCGACGCTTGCAAGGAGTCCTGAAGCTGTGCCCCTGAGAAGAACGAGGCGGGATTAAGTCAATCTGTTAGGCCAGCGCAATCCAATCTCCACCCGCAACACGGTACAAAACCAGCCGATGCAAAATCGCTTCTTGCCCTATCTGCTGACCTTGCCCAGCCTGTTCCTGGCGGCGATCGTGATCTTCTGGCCGGTCTGGGACCTGATCCAGATCGCCACGCATGACGTCAACCGCTTCGGCCAGCTGCGCGAATTCAGCGGCCTTGCCAATTTCGCCGCCCTCACCACCGATCCCGATTTCGTCGCGGCACTGTGGCGCACGGGGATATGGACCGTGCTGGTGGTTGGCGGCGCGCTGCTTCTGTCGATCCCGGTCGCGATCATCCTCAACACCGATTTTTACGGCCGCGGCCTTGCCCGCGTCATCATCATGCTGCCCTGGGCGGTGTCGCTGACCATGACGGCGGTGGTCTGGCGCTGGGCGCTGAGCGGCGAAAGCGGCATGCTGAATTCGGCGCTGCTCGGCCTCGGCCTGATCGATCACAATGTCCAATGGCTGGCCAGCGCCGAGACGGCGTTCCCGATGCAGGTGCTGATCGGCATATTGGTGACGGTGCCGTTCACCACGACGATCTTCCTCGGCGGCCTGTCTTCGATTCCGGACGATCTCTACGAGGCCGCCGCGCTCGAAGGAGCGACGCCGGCACAGCAGTTCCGCGAAATCACCTTTCCGCTCCTGAAGCCGTTCATCAACATCGCCATCGTGCTCAACACCATCTATGTCTTCAATTCCTTCCCGATCATCTGGGTAATGACGCAGGGCGGGCCGGCCAATTCGACCGACATCCTGGTCACCCACCTCTACAAGCTCGCCTTCCGCATCGGCAAACTGGGGGAGGCTTCCGCCGTGTCGCTGGTGATGTTCGCCATATTGCTGGTCTTCACCATGATCTATGTGCGCCTCGCCATGCGGGAGCAGCGCGCATGAGGAACAAGCTGAAACGAACCGTCATTGCCTGGCTGCTGCTGGCGCCTTTGATCGTGGTGACGATCTTTCCGTTCGCGGTGATGTTCCTGACCGCGGTCAAGCCGCGGCAGGAGGTGCTGTCGCCGACATGGTGGCCGAGCGAATTCCGCTGGTCGAATTTTGCCGACATGTGGGTGGCGACCGGCTTCGGCCGGGCGCTCGCCAATTCGCTCTATGTCTCGGTGATCGCCACCGTCGGCGCCATCCTGATCTCCGTGCCGGCGGCCTATGCCATGTCGCGCTTTCGTTTTGCCGGCTATGGCGCCTTCCGCCAGTTCCTGCTGATCTCGCAGATGATCTCGCCGATCGTGCTGGTGCTGGGCCTGTTCCGGTTGATGGCCGCCTGGGGGCTGGTCGAATCGACGACCGCGCTCGGCTTCATCTACATGGCCTTCAACGTCGCCTTCACCGTGTGGATGCTGCAGAGTTATTTCGACACCATCCCGCGCGATCTCGAGGAGGCGGCCTGGATGGAAGGCGCCGGCCGCTGGCTGACGCTGCGCAAAGTGTTCCTGCCGCTCTGCCTGCCGGCCATTGCCGTCACCGCCATCTTCACCTTCATCAACGCCTGGAACGAATTCGTCGTGGCGCTCACCATGCTGCGCAGCCAGGAGAGCTACACGCTGCCGATCCAGGTGTTCTCGCTGGTCGCCGGGCGCTACACCATCGAATGGCACCACGTCATGGCCGCCACGCTGCTGGCGACGCTGCCGGTGGCGATCCTGTTCATCTGGCTGCAGCGCTACCTCGTGCGGGGGCTGGCGCTCGGAGCCGTCAAATAGCAATTCCATGAGAAAGTATATGGCGGTTTTTCAGTCCGGAATTGCGAGAGCGAAGAGTAACCTGTCCACGGAGCTTTCATGCGCATCTTCACCGCCTCGCTGGCGACGGAAACCAACACCTTCTCGCCGGTGCCGACCGACAGGGCATCGTTCGAGATGGCCTTCTATGCCGGGCCGGGCAAGCATCCGGAGACGCCGACGCTGTGCTCCTCGCCGATCGTCGCGCTGCGCCGGCGCGCGGCCGCAGAGGGATTGACCGTCATCGAGGGCACCGCCACCTGGGCCGAGCCCGGCGGGCTGGTGCAGCGGCAGACCTACGAGGCGCTGCGCGACGAGATTCTGGGCCAGCTCCGAGCAGCGCTGCCGGTCGAGGCCGTCATTCTCGGCCTGCATGGCGCCATGGTGGCGCAGGGCTATGACGACTGCGAGGGCGACCTGCTCGAACGGGTGCGCGAGATCGTCGGGCCTGGCGTGGTGATCGCCTGCGAGTTCGACCCGCACAGCCACCTGACGCCGAAGCGCGTGGCAGCGTGCGACGTCATGGCTTATTTCCTAGAATTCCCGCACACCGATTTCTACGAACGCGGCGAACATGTCATCGAGCTTGGCCTCGCCGCGGCGCGCGGGGAGATCAAGCCCGTCATCTCGACCTTCGACTGCCGCATGATCCAGGTGCTGCCGACCAGCCGCGAACCGATGCGCTCCTTCGTCGACCGCATCAAGGCGCTGCACGGCAGGGACGGCGTGCTGTCGGTCTCGGTCATCCATGGCTTCATGGCGGCGGATGTGCCCGAAATGGGCACGCGCATCCTCGTCGTCACCGACAATGACAAGGCCAAGGGCGACGCGCTGGCCGAAACGCTGGGCCGCGAGCTCTACGCGATGCGCGAAAAGACGGCGATGACGATGCTGAGCGCCAAGGACGGCATAGAGCGGGCGCAGGCCGTATGCGCCGAAAAGCGCGGCAGGCCGGTGGTCATCGCCGATATCTGGGATAATCCGGGCGGCGGCGTGCCGGGTGACGGCACCATCGTGCTGCGGGAGCTTTTGGCCCGCGGCATCGACAATGTCGGCGTGGCGACGATCTGGGATCCGGTCGCCGTGACCTTCTGCCGGGCCGCGGGCGAGGGCGCCGTCATCGACCTGCGTTTCGGCGGCAAGGCCGGTCCTCAGGCCGGCGAGCCGATCGACGCCCGCGTCACAGTGCTGAAAGTTCTCGCCGAAGGTTGGCAGAGCTTCGGGCCGAGCCGGGTGACGCTCGGGCCCGCCGCGTTGATCCGCATCGAGGGCACCGAGGTCGACATCATCCTCAACACCAACCGCACGCAGACCTTCGAGCCGGACATTTTTTCCAACATCGGCGTCGATCCGCTGGCCAAGGACATGCTGCTGATCAAATCGACCAACCATTTCTACGCCGGCTTCGAACCGATCGCCGCCGAGATCATCTATCTCTCGGCGCCGAGCGCGTACCCCAGCAATCCGGCGGTGACGGATTATAGGAAACTGAAGCGGGCGATCTGGCCAAGGGTGGCGGATCCGTGGAAGGACAAGGCTCCCCCTTCTTCCCTTGTGGGAGAAGGTGTCGCCGAAGGCGACGGATGAGGGGCGTTCCAGGGAACACCCACGCCTCACTCCGCTGGAACACCCCTCAACCGTCTCGGCGCTGCGCGCCGATCCACCTTCTCCCACAACAAGGGGAGAAGGGAAGGCTCGCCCTACACCAGCCCCCGCTTCACCATCATGGCTTCCGGCGACGGCATCTTGCCGCGAAACGCGGTGTAGAGTTCTTCCGGATCCTTCGAGCCGCCGGCGGCATAGATGTTCTTTCTCAGCCGCTCGGCCAGCGCGGGATTGAAGGGGTCGCCCGTCTCCTCGAAAGCGGCGAAGGCGTCGGCGTCGAGTACTTCCGACCACATGTAGGAATAGTAGCCGGCCGAATAGCCCTCGCCGGCAAAGACATGGCCGAAATGCGGCGTGCGGTGGCGCATGGCGATGGTGTCGGGCATGTCGAGTTTTTCGAGCGTTTCGGCCTCGAAACGAAGTGGCTCCTCAGGCGCGTCGGGCCTTGCATGGAAGGCCATGTCGATCAGCGCCGAGGCGGTGAATTCCACCGTAGCAAAGCCAGCCCCGAAAGTGCGTGCCGCCAGCATCTTCTCGAGCAGAGCCTTCGGCATCGGCTTGCCGGTCTTGACATGCAAAGCGTGCTTTTCCAGCACCGCCGGCACGGTCAGCCAGTGTTCGTAGAGCTGCGAGGGCAGTTCGACGAAATCGCGGCTGACGGAAGTGCCCGACACCGAAGGCCAGGTGACGTCGGTCAGCATGCCGTGCAGGGCATGGCCGAATTCATGGAACAAGGTCTTCGCCTCGTCCACCGACAGCAGCGCCGGCTCACCCACGGGCGGCTTGGCGAAATTCATGATGTTGTAGATGATCGGCCTTGCACCGCGACCCAGGCGATAGCCTGACTTCAGCGCGCTCATCCAGGCCCCGGAGCGTTTCGACGGCCGGGCGAAATAATCGGCCAGGAAAAGGCCGCGCTCGCTGCCATCGGCATTCTTCACCACGAACACACGCGCGTCCGGATGCCAGGCGGCAATGCCTTTCTTCTCTTCGAAGGTGATGCCGAACAGTCTTGTCGCGACGTCGAAACAGGCATCGATGATCCGGTCGAGCTGGAGATAGGGCTTCAATTCCGCCTCGTCGAAGGCGAATTTCTCGGCGCGCAGCTTCTCCTGGTAGAACCGCCAGTCCCAGGCTGCGAATTTTTCGTTGCTGCCGGCTTCCGCCGCCAGCCGTTCCAACTCCTTCTGGTCGGCGGCGGCCTTTTCCAGCGCCTTTTCCCAGACGGGATCGAGCAGGTCGTGCACCGCCTTGGGCGTCTTGGCCATGGTGTCATCGAGCTTCAGCGCCGCGAAGGAGCCGTAGCCGAGCAGCTTCGCCTTCTCGGCGCGCAGCTTCAGCATGTCGCGCACCACGGCCGTGTTGTCGGTCGCGCCGCCATTCTGGCCGCGCATGGTGAAGGCGCGGAAGGCGATCTCTCGCAAGTCGCGGCGCTCCGAGAAGGTCGAGAACGGCTCGTAGATCGAGCGCGACAAGGTGACGGCGTAGCGGCCTTTCTGGCCGCGCATCTCGGCGGCTTCGGCCATCGAGCTCTTCACGAAATCCGGCAGTCCGGCCAAGTCGGCCTCGTCCAGGAACAGCGCCCAGTCGCGCTCGTCGGCAAGCACGTTCTGGCCGAAGCCGGTGCCGAGCGACGACAGCTCCTCATTGATCCCTGCCAGCCGCTTCTTGCCCTCGGCGTCGAGTTTCGCGCCCGAGCGGACAAAAGCCTTCCAGGTCTTTTCCAGCACCCGCAGCGTCTCGGCATCGAGCTTGAGCGTCTCGCGGCGCCGGTAAAGGTCGTCGATGCGGGCAAAGAGCCTTTCATTCATCGAGATCGCCGAGAAATGCCTCGACATCCTTGGCGAGATGTCGCGCTCCAGCGCCTGGATGTCCTCGTTGGTGTGGGCCCCGGCACGACACCAGAAGATCGACGAGACATGGTCGAGCGCTTCGCCGGCGAGCTCCAGGGCTTGAAGCGTGTTCTCGATGGTCGGCGTATCCTCGTTCGCGGCGATGGCCTCGATCTCGGCCTCATGCGCCTTCAGCGCCGCGTCGAAGACGGGTGCGAATTCATCGTCGCCAAATCGGGCGAAATCGGGCAGGCCGAGTGGCCCTTGCCACGTGGTCAGCGGATGGGCGGCGAGGTCGACGGCTTTCGTGGCGGGCATGGATTGTCTTTCGGGCTGGCAGGTCGGGAGGGGCTGAAATCACCGATGTAGGGCGCTCGTCCGGCGCGCGCAACAGCGCTGCCGGTCAGTAGGCTTCGCAGCTTTCCGCAAGCGCTTTCTGCGTGCTGGCCGTGATGCGGTCGCCCGCTATGGCGAAGGTCTCATGCATCAGCATGTCGTTGTCGGGGAAGTCGTAGCAGGCGATCACCGTGGTGACGCCGCCTTCGTTCTTCTCGATCCGGTGTCGGATCGCGGCACCAGCAACCGCACCTTTCCATTCGTCGAGCGAGGCGATGAACTCCTGCTTTCCCTGCACGATGCCGAGGTCGTCGAGTTCGATGCGCACATTGTCGGCGAGCAGGTCGGAAAGTTCGGTGCGGTCGGCGACCAGCAGGGCCGAATACCACCGGCTGATGATGGCGCCGTCATCGGCGCGGGCGGCCATGATCGCCATCAGCAGTGCGGCGGCGGTGAACATGACCGGCCGGATGTTCATTGCCTGGCGTGCCGTTTCGGTCACTCCAGCACCGGGCGCTCGAAATCGCCGGTTTCCTTGTTCATCACCCAGAGCTCGCCGGTCGAAATGTCGAACCAGGCACCGTGCAGCGACAGCCGCCCCTTGCCCTCAAGGATCGAGACGCAGGGAAAGGTCCTGAGATTGGCGAGGGAATAGCGGATCGAGATGCGCTCCAGCGCCGTCTGGCGCTCCGTCGCAGTCATGAAGGTGCTGGCCGACACGGTCTCGGCGGCCGGCGCGATCAGGCTCATCCATTTGCCGATGAAATCGCCCGGCGACAGTGGCGCGGAATTGGCGTCGAGCGCGGCACGGATACCGCCGCAGCGGCCATGGCCCATGACAACGATGTTCTTGACCTTGAGGCTCTGCACCGCGAATTCGAGCGCGGCCGAGGTCGAGTGGAACTCGCCGTCCGGCTCGTAAGGCGGCACCAGATTGCCGACATTGCGCAGCACGAAGAGTTCGCCGGGCCCTGCGTCGAAGATCGCCTCGGGAGCCGAGCGGGAATCGCAGCACGCGACGATCATGGTTTCCGGCGCTTGCCCCTCCCGGGCGAGCTCGCGATAGCGGCCGCTCTCGGTGAGATAGCGACCGTTCATGAAATTGCGGTAGCCGGCAAGAAGGTGGTCGGGAAGGTGAGGCATGGGCGGCTTTCCGGGTTGGAGGCGGCAGCTCGTTGCGGTCGAGAAAACGCTCTAGCGGTAAAAGCCCGTCGCGAGCAATGCAGAATTGTGGGGTTGGTGAGAAATGCCCTGCGTCAGGCGCAAAGCTGGGCAATGTTGTCACGCCCAGATGGCGACCGGTATGCCAAAGCCGTCGGTAAGTGGCGGGTCGGGAAACGGCCGTGCCGTGCAGGCGGCGATGCGGCCGGCGATCAGCATCATCGCCGCCGCATCGAGGAAATCGTCGGCGGCCGCACCGCGCGGCGGCGCCTGATCGAGGAAGTCTATGGCATAGCCGTGCCGGCTAAGCAGCGCCTTGCGTTCCGCCATGCCGGCCGGATTGATGCTGCCCTTGACCTTCTTCGGCATCAGCATGGCCTGCCCGCCGTTGAGCCGACAGAAAGCCACTTCCGGATGCGATTCGAAGACGCGGCCACGCAGTTCGGGCCGCGAGATCAGCAACGTATCGATCTCGCGTATTTTGCCAAAGATGCCGAATGCCTGGATCGAAACGCCGCGCGGCGGATCGGATGTGGTCCTGGCCACGTCGCTCGCCCGGCGATGCGCGGCGTACCAGGCTTCGATCGAAGTGAACTCGGCGGTATCGGCGTAGAGTGCCGCACGAGAGGGGATCGAGAAGACGCTGGATTGGCGTGGCCCGAGCAGCGACCTGACCTGCGCCTCCGGTCCGCGCCCGCCCTTGCTCGAAAATTCAGGCAGGCCGATCGGCATGTCGACGGCGACGATCGCGTCGTCGGGAACCGCAGCGAGCAGCATGGCGAAGCTGGCGAAAATTTCGACGGAGGGCAATGAGCCGGGTGCACGTCGAACGACGATCCAGCCGGCCTTGCAGCCGTCGACGCCGGCAACAACGACTTCGGCCGATGTCACGCGCGGCGGTCCCGCCCCGGATGCGTGAGACGGCGAAGCTGCACCATCGCCATCGGGTGCGACAGGCTCTGCGCATCGGTTTCGAGCTGCAATTCGTCGCCGCCGCGTTTGGCCGTGCGCGCCAGGATCTCGTAGACCGCCGCCGTCGTCGATTGCAGCGCCTTGATCGCCGGCTGGCCGGAGAGGATGCGCGCCAGGTAGACCGCCGCTGTCAGGTCGCCCAAACCGTTCGGCGGCTTGTCGATGACGCGGTGCTCGGCGAGCAGCGCCTGGCTGCCGTCGAGCAGAAGATTCCCGGTGCCGCCTGAAATCATCGACGGCGCCGAGGTGACCAGCATGGTTGAAGGCCCCGCATGGAGCGCCGCGGCCATCACCGACTTCAGGTCGGGCAACGGCACGCCGGCCATCCATTCCAGCTCATAGCGGTTAGGGGTAGCAATGTCGGCGATCGGCATCAGCCGGTCGCGCATGGCGATCGCCGTCGGCTCCGGCACATAGAGCCCGCCCGAATCGCCCATTACCGGATCGCAGATATAGACGGCGTCGGGCGTCCTCGCCTTGACCGCGGCGACCAGCGAGGCGACGGCTTCGGCCTGGCCGGCCTCGCCGAGATAGCCCGACAGCACCGCCCCGACCTCGCCCAGCCACGGCGCGCGCTCCAGATCGGCCATCAATGCCTTGAACTGATCGAGCGGCGGCACGATGCGGGTCGCGCGCCCATGGCCGGGATGCCACGGCAGGAGGATTGTCGGCACCGCCCATACCGGGAAACCCAGCGATTCCAGCGCAAAGACGGCGGCGCGATTGCCGACCGAGCCGCGTGCGACATGGCTGGAAATGACGATGACCGCGCGCGGCGCGTCGGCTTGCTCGGTGCTCATTGGAATCCTAACTGCCCCGGGTGAGGAAGAGCACGAGCCAGACCATCAGGCCCAGCGCCAGCAGCAGCCCAATTATCCGGCCAATGCGCGTGCCCCAGACTTCGATCGGATCGGCGCGGTCGGCATCGGCCGCCGCGACGTGGTCGCGCACGGCCTTCGCGGTCCGCGCCGCGAGCGAAGTGGCGGCCGGATCGGTTTCGCGCGCGACGCGCTCGAGGATACGGCGCGATTCGGTGTCGCTGTCCTGGCGCTGCGCCATGATGCTGTCCTGTTTTCGTGGCGAGCTTACCGCGTTCGCCCCGTCAATTACAGCGCCTTGCGACCGACCGTAATGCCATCGGCAACCGTCTGCGCCGAGGTCGTTTTCTTGTGCGCCGATTGTGGTAATGCTTCGCATGCAACTTCTACCGAGGGGACCGATCATGTTTGCCCAGCGCCTTGCTTTCCCGACATTCCGCACGCTGCCCGCCTTGCTGGTGATGGCCGTCATGCTGCCGCTGCTTGCCGGCTGCGGCTACAACACCATCCCGACGGCGGAGGAGAACGCCAAGGCGGCGTGGAGCGAGGTGCTGAACCAGTATCAACGCCGCGCCGACCTCATCCCCAACCTGGTCGAGACGGTCAAGGGCTACGCCTCGCACGAAAAGGACACGCTTGACGCGGTGGTCGAGGCGCGCGCCAAGGCGACGCAGGTCACGGTAACGCCAGAAACGTTGAAGGATCCCGAAGCCCTCAAGAGGTTTCAGGACGCCCAGGCAGGGCTGACCAGCGCGCTGTCGCGGCTGCTTGCTGTGTCGGAGGCATACCCGGACCTGAAGGCCAACCAGAACTTCCTGGCGCTGCAGGCGCAGCTCGAAGGCACCGAGAACCGCATCGCGGTGGCGCGGCGTGACTACATCCAGGCGGTCAGGGACTACAATCTGACGCTGCGGACCTTCCCCTCGGTGCTGTGGGCGACGTTCTGGTTCCGCGGCAACGAGCCCTTCGCCAATTTCACGGTCGAGGAGGACAAATTGCAGACGCCGAAGGTCGATTTCGGCACGAAACAGGGCGGATGATTGCCGGATTCCGACGTGGTGATCCTGCTCGCCAATGAGGGACGACGCGCCATGTATCGCGTCGCTGTCCTGCTCCTCGTTCTTGTGCTGCCATTTGCGGCCCTCGCCGCCGAGCTCCCGGCGCTGACCGGCCGTGTCGTCGACAATGCAGGCATCATCGATGCGGCGACCAGGGCGGCACTGACGCAGAAGCTTGCCGATTTCGAGACGAAAGGCTCCGATCAAATCGTCGTCGCCACCATCCCCAGTCTCGGCGGCGAGGAGATCGAGCCCTATGCCAACCGGCTGTACCGGTTCTGGAAACTCGGCCAGGCGAAGGAGAACAACGGCGTGCTGCTTCTGGTCGCGCCGAACGACCGCAAGATGCGCATCGAGGTCGGCTACGGGCTGGAAGGCACGCTGACCGACCTGCACACCAAGCTGATCATCGAAAACGACATGGTGCCGGCCTTCCGTGCCGGCGATTTCTCCGGCGGCATCACCAAGGCCGTCGACGACATGATCATGGTGCTCAACGGCAATCCCGAGGAGCTGGAAGCACGCGGCAAGCGCAACCAGCAGGCGCCGTTCAATTCCGACGATTTGTTCTTCGCCATCTTCATCGGCATCTGGGCGCTCATCTTCTTCGGCAGCATAGCGGCCTCGGTGTTGCCGCCGATCTTCGGCCAGAAGATCGGTCCCGGCCGTTACCGCTGGCTCGGCATGACGTTCGAGCCGAGCCGGCGATCGTCAAGTGGCGGCTGGTCGTCAGGTGGCGGCGGCTGGTCGGGCGGCGGCGGCTGGTCCTCGGGCGGTAGCGGCGGTGGTTTCTCCGGCGGTGGGGGCTCTTCCGGCGGCGGCGGCTCTTCGGGAAGCTGGTGAGAGGGATCATGGCGATACGACCGATCAGTCCGCAGGACCATGAACGCATCGCCGGGGCGATCCGCGCCGCCGAATCAAGGACCGACGGCGAAATCTACTGCGTGGTGGCGCATGCCAGCGGCAACTACTTCTTTCCGGCTGCCTTCGTGGCGGCTCTCGCCACGCTGCTGGTCAGCCTCGCCGTCGCCTATGGGCTCGAGGCCTGGTGGCTCACCATCCGTCTGCCGCACTTCGTCATTGCCCAGCTTCTGGCGCTGGCCTGCTTTCTTTTGCTGTTATGGGCCTTTCCGGGGCTGCGCATCCATATGGTGCCGAGACGGCTGCGCTATCAGACCGCGCATGACAACGCACTGAAGCAGTTCCTGGCCCGCAACGTCCACCGCACGACCGCGCGCACCGGCGTGCTGGTCTTCGTCTCGGTCACCGAGCGCTACGCCGAGGTGGTCGCCGATTCAGGCATCGACGCCAAGGTCGGCCAGCATGTCTGGGACGATGTGGTGCGCGAGCTTACCGCACATGCCGGCGACGACCGGCTTGCCGACGGCTTCGTCAAGGCGATCCGATCGGTTGGAGCGGTGCTCGCCGAGCACTTCCCGGTCACGTCGGGCGACACCAACGAGCTCGACGATCATCTGGTCGAGATTTGAGCTCCACCGACAGCCTCGAACGCGCATTGCGCAGGCGATGACGGCCTGTGAGAAAGCGTCCTCCGGACTGCCCGGACTCTTGCATTCGAGCGATGCGGGTTTATGGTTAACAAATCATGAATACGCTGAGCATCGATATCCGCAAAGCCGAATCGCGCGACGCCGCGGCGATCGCCGACGTGCATTTGCAGGCTTGGCGCGGCGCCTATAGCGGCATCATCCCGCACCGCACCCTGACATCGATGATCAACCGTCGCGGCGCCGACTGGTGGGCCAATGCCATCCGCCGCGCCGCCATCGTCCTGGTGATCGAGATTGGCGGCACGGTTGCCGGCTACGCCACGATCGGCAAGAACCGGGCCCGCGAACTCAAGCAGCAGGGCGAGATCTATGAATTGTACCTTCGGCCGGAATATCAGGGCATCGGGCTCGGCAGCCGGCTTTTCAAGGCGGCACGGGCGCGGCTTGCCGACCACGGATTGAAGGGCACGGTGGTGTGGGCGCTGGAAGACAATCAGAACGCGCTCGCATTCTATTCCGGCGCCGGCGGCCGCGATATCGCCGAAGGCGTCGAGATATTCGAGCAGAAGGCGCTGAAGAAGGTTGCTTTCGTCTGGGAATGACCGGCGAGGAACGATCGCGTAAGCGGCGCGAAGCGCAACCTACGCAATCACGACACTGAAACATCTTCTGCTAATGATTGAACGCATTGAATGCCATTGCGTCTTGCTGGGCGTTCTTGAGCACCATTCGCCGCATTGCACCATTTTGCGCCGCCCGCTATCGGTCTGCCAATCGAGAGAGGGATAAGTCATGCGTATTGAAGCCATCGCCACCGGAAAGAATCCGCCCGAGGACGTTAACGTCATCATCGAGGTGCCGATCGGCGGCGAGCCGATCAAATACGAGATGGACAAGGAGGCCGGCACGCTGTTCGTCGACCGTTTCCTGCACACCTCGATGCGCTATCCTGGCAATTACGGCTTCGTTCCGCACACGCTGTCTGGCGACGGCGATCCGATCGACGTGCTGGTCTGCAACACGCGCGCGCTGGTGCCCGGCTGCGTCATCAATGTGCGGCCGATCGGCGTGCTGATCATGGAAGACAATGCCGGCCAAGACGAGAAGGTCATCGCCGTGCCGTCGCCGAAGCTGACGCTGCGTTACGAGAACGTCACCGAATACACGCAGTTGCCCGAGATCACCCGCGATCAGGTGCAGCACTTCTTCGAGCACTACAAGGATCTCGAACCCGGCAAATGGGTCAAGATCGAGGGCTGGCACGATTCCAAATACGCCAAGAAGATGATCGTCGACGCGATCGAGCGGGCCAAGGCAGGCAAGTAGGCCGGCCAGTCGCCTCAGTTCGGCGCGGCCAGCGCCTTCTCGATCTGCGGCAACAGCAGCGTCTGAGCCGTCTCGGCCGTCAGCGGGCCGACATGCTTGTAGGCTATTTTGCCGTCCTTGCCGATGACGAAGGTTTCCGGCACGCCATAGACGCCCCAGTCGATCGCCGTGCGGCCGGCCTCGTCGACGCCGATCGCCTGGAACGGATTGCCGAGATCGCCGAGGAACCGGCGGGCGTTTTCCGGCCGGTCCTTGTAGTTCAGCGCCGCCATGGTGAAGCGCCTGTCCTGCGCCAGCCCCAAAAGCACCGGGTGCTCTTCGCGGCAAGGCGCGCACCATGAGGCGAAGACGTTGACCAGCGTCACCTTGCCGGCAAACGATTTCGAATCGAGTCCCGGCAGGTTCGTGCCGTCCAGCGGGGGCAGGTTGGTCGGCGGCGCCGGCAGGCCGATCAGCGCCGACGGCACCTCCGAAGTGTCGCGCCCCGACAGGAGTTGCGCCAGGAACAGCCCCGCCAGCCCGAGGAAGACCAGCAGCGGCAACAGCACGAACAGGCGGCGCCGGGGCGGCGCCGGCGTTGGCATATCCGTGCTCATGACGCGCGCTCCCCGCCCTTGTCGGAGCGTCGGCGCACGCCCGCCGCCTCGAGTTCGGCCAGTTCGCGCTTGCGGGCCCGCTGATCGAGCAGGATCCAGCCGATCAGCCCGGCCAGCGCAATCGCCGTGACGGCATAGGCGGCGGTGACGTAGAGCGCATGCGGGCTCATGCCGGCTGCCTCGTCGGCATGCCGCCCGCCAATTCGATCCTTCCGCCGCGCTCGATCATGCCTTCCCTTAGCCCCACGCCGGTGACCGCGCAATTGGCCGCCGCGCCGCAGCCCTTGCCGGTCGTGGCCGGCTCAATCCGTGCCATGGCGCAGCGCCAGCGCCGCCGCCAGCGGTCCGAGCACGGCAAGAAACAACGTCAGCGCGGCAAGAATGAGGAAAGGTTGCAGGAACGGATCGGGATTGGCCGTCGCGCCGTAACTCGCCGAAACCCCGAAGATCAGCACCGGGATGGTCAGCGGCAGCACCAGCACCGAAATCAGGAGCCCGCCGCGCGGCAGCGCCACCGCCACCGCCGCGCCGACGGCGCCGATGAAGGTGATCGCCGGCGTGCCGACCAGCAGCGTAAGCGCCGTGGCGCCGATGGCGATCGGCTCCATGTTCATGAACAGGCCGAGCAGCGGCGCGGCGACCACCAGCGGCAGCACGCTGCCCGCCCAATGCGCCAGGCATTTGGTGAGCACCGTCAGCGCCAGCATGTGGCGGTCGTTGCCAAGCACCAGGAGATCGAGCGAGCCGTCCTCGCGGTCGGCCTGGAACAACCGGTCGAGGCCGAGCAAGCAAGAGAGCAGTGCTCCGATCCACAGGATCGCCGGGCCGATGCGGGCTAGCAGTCTCAGGTCCGGCCCGACGCCGAAGGGAATGGTGGCGATCACGGCGAGGAAGAAGATCACGCCCGTCAGCGCCCCGCCGCCGGCCCGAATCGAAAGGCGGATATCGCGGAGGAGGAGGGCTAGCATGATATGAGATACTCGCGCTTGAGCGCCCCCCTCTGTCCTGCCGGACATCTCCCCCTCGAGGGGGGAGATTGGCAGCTTCGGTGGCGCGCCAATCTTTCAACCGTTGTAATTGGCGAAAGCCAAGCTGGCAGCCGATCTCCCCCCTCGAGGGGGAGATGTCCGGCAGGACAGAGGGGGGCGCCGTAGAGTGCCGTCATCAAAAGGCCTGCCCCATCCTCAACGTCTGCGCCCCCTCGATCCCGAGCGGCAGATGCGTTGCCGCGACGATCATCCCGCCCTCGGAACAATGCCCCCTCATCAATCCCGCGAATCGCGCCTCCGAATCCTTGTCCAGACCCGCCGTCGGCTCGTCGAGCAGCCAGATCGGTCGGTGGCTGACCAGCAGTTTCGCGATCGCCGCGCGTCGTCTTTGCCCGGTCGAGAGATAGCCGAACGGCAGATGGCCGATGCCGCCCAGTCCGACCGTCTCCAGCGCCTCCTCGACGCCGAAGGATCCACCGCCGTTGAAGTCGCGCCAGAAGCGCAGGTTTTCCGTCACGCTGAGCGCCGTTTTCATTGCGTTCTGATGGCCGAGATAGTGGCAGGCCGAAGCGATCGACGGAAATTCATCGCCGCCGCCCTCGATCAGCAAATTGCCTTCAGCCTTCGGCAGCAGTCCGGCGACGATCCTGAGCAAGGTCGATTTGCCTGATCCGTTCGGCCCGGTGACGACAAGCGCCTGGCCTTGATCGAGGTCAAAGCCAATGCCCGAAAACACCGTCTCGCCGCCGCGTTCGCCGCCCAGATTTTCGGCGATAAGCCGCATCCCTCGCCCGCCCTGAAACAATCCGCCTCGGCCCCTGCCGCATCGCACAAATTTGCTTTTTAACTGTCTAGAACTATTCCAGAAAATTCTCTATATGCGGTGCATCCGTGCCAGCGGTCGGCGCGGGAACAGAACTAGCGCCGAACCAGCGCACGCGCCGCCTTGAACGGCTCGGGTTGCTTGGGAGCGGACAGCGGAAATGGCCGTACCCGCACCTTTGCGCGTGATTGCATGCCATCGGCGTCCGTTCCCTTTCAGGCTGAACAGACAAGGACGGATCGCACGTGTCAAAATCCCTCGACAGTTTCAATTGCCGCCGCACGCTGAAAGCGGGCGACGCCGAATATACCTATTTCGACCTCGTCGAGGCCGAGAAGAACGGCCTCATCGGCATCGCCCAATTGCCTTATTCGATGAAGGTTCTGCTGGAGAACCTTCTGCGCAACGAGGACGGCCGCTCCGTCACCAAGGACTCGATCAAGGCCGTCGCCGGCTGGCTGACCGACAAGGGGACGGCCGGCGTCGAGATTGCCTATCGCCCTGCCCGTGTCCTGATGCAGGATTTCACCGGCGTTCCGGCGGTGGTCGACCTGGCGGCGATGCGCGACGCCATGGCCTCGCTCGGCGGCGACCCGCAAAAGATCAACCCGCTGGTGCCGGTCGACCTCGTCATCGACCATTCCGTCATTGTCGACGAGTTCGGCTCGCCGATGGCCTTCGCGCGCAATGTCGAGCTCGAATATGAGCGCAACGAGGAACGCTACAAGTTCCTGAAATGGGGCCAGCAGGCGTTCCGCAATTTCCGCGTCGTGCCACCCGGTACCGGCATCTGCCATCAGGTCAACCTCGAATATCTCGGCCAGGTGGTGTGGACCAACACCGAGGACGGCGAAACGACCGCTTATCCCGACACCTGCGTCGGTACCGATTCGCACACCACAATGATCAACGGCCTCGGCGTGCTCGGCTGGGGCGTCGGCGGCATCGAAGCCGAGGCGGCCATGCTCGGCCAGCCCGTCTCCATGCTTTTGCCCGAGGTCATCGGCTTCCGTCTCACCGGCAAGCTGAAGGAGGGCGTCACCGCCACCGACCTCGTGCTCACCGTCACCCAGATGCTGCGCAAGAAGGGCGTCGTCGGCAAGTTCGTCGAATTCTTCGGCCCCGGTCTCTCCAATATGACGCTGGCCGACCGCGCCACCATAGGCAATATGGCGCCTGAATATGGCGCCACCTGCGGCTTCTTCCCGGTCGATAGCGAGACCATCCGCTACCTCACAATGTCGGGCCGCGAGGAAAGCCGCATCGCGCTGGTCGAAGCCTACTCCAAGGCGCAAGGCATGTGGCGTGACGCAGGCTCCGCCGACCCGGTCTTCACCGACTTGCTGGAGCTCGATCTCGGCGACGTCGTGCCGTCGATGGCCGGCCCGAAGCGCCCAGAGGGCCGCGTCGCGCTGGAAGGCATCCCGGCCGGCTTCGTCAAGGCTATGGACACCGAATACAAGAAGGCGGCTGAAATCTCGAAGCGCTACGCCGTCGAAGGCACCGGCCATGATCTCGGCCATGGCGACGTCGTCATCGCCGCCATCACCTCCTGCACCAACACCTCGAACCCGAGCGTGCTGATCGGCGCCGGCCTGCTCGCCCGCAACGCCAATCGCCTCGGCCTCAAGCAGAAGCCCTGGGTGAAGACCTCGCTGGCGCCAGGCAGCCAGGTGGTCGCCGAATACCTCGAGAAATCCGGCCTGCAGAAGGAGCTCGACCAGATCGGCTTCAACCTGGTCGGCTTCGGCTGCACCACCTGCATCGGCAATTCCGGCCCGCTGCCGGCGCCGATCTCCAAGACCATCAACGATAAGGGTCTGATTGCCGCCGCGGTGCTTTCCGGCAACCGCAACTTCGAGGGCCGTGTCTCGCCCGACGTGCAGGCCAACTATCTCGCCTCGCCGCCGCTGGTCGTGGCGCACGCGCTGGCCGGCACGGTGACGAAGGACCTGACCACCGAGCCGCTCGGCGAGGACAGGAACGGCAAGCCGGTCTACCTCAAGGATATCTGGCCGAGCTCGGCGGAAATCCAGGAATTCATCGAGAAGAACGTGACGCGCGAGCTGTTCGCCCGCAAATATGCCGACGTCTTCAAGGGCGATGAGAACTGGCAGAACGTCAAGGCGCCGGAAGGCCAGACCTATGCCTGGGACGACAATTCCACCTATGTGCAGAACCCGCCCTATTTCGCCGGCATGACCACGGGCTTCGGCAAGATCGGCGACATCAAGGGCGCCCGCGTGCTGGGCTTGTTCGGCGACAAGATCACCACCGACCACATTTCGCCAGCGGGCTCGATCAAGGCCGCCTCGCCGGCCGGCAAATACCTCACCGAGCATGGCGTCGGCGTTGCCGACTTCAACCAGTACGGCACGCGCCGCGGCAACCATGAGGTGATGATGCGCGGCACCTTCGCCAACATCCGCATCCGCAACCACATGCTGGGCGAGAATGGCAGGGAAGGCGGCTACACCATCCATTACCCGTCGAAGGAAGAGGAATCGATCTACGACGCGGCGATGCAATACAAGAAGGAAGGCGTGCCGCTGGTCATCTTCGCCGGCGTCGAATACGGCAACGGCTCGTCGCGCGACTGGGCGGCCAAGGGAACGAATCTCCTTGGTGTCCGCGCGGTCATCGCCCAGTCCTTCGAGCGCATCCACCGCTCCAATCTGGTCGGCATGGGCGTCATCCCCTTCGTCTTCGAGGAAGGCACCTCATGGGCTTCGCTCAACCTGAAAGGGGATGAGTTGGTCGAGATCGACGGCCTGGACGCCCTCAAGCCGCGCCAGAAGATGGAAGCCAGGATCACCTATGGCGACGGCACGGTGAAGAAGGTGCCGATCATTTGCCGCATCGATACGCTTGACGAACTCGACTACTTCAAGAACGGCGGCATTTTGCAGTACGTGTTGCGCGATCTTGCCGCGTAGCGGCAAGGGAGTAGGGCTTAGGCAGTAGGAAATAGGACCTACTGCCTACTACTGCCTCGCTGTGGCGCGCCGTAGCGCGCCGCGGCGGCCAGCAGCACAGCCAGCATCAGCCCGTTGAGCAGGTGCCAGAGGAAGTGCGTGCCGAGCGGGAAGCTGGTGCAGACCAGCGGATCGATCATGCGGCAGATGACCGACAGCACGAAGATCGCCGATCCGGCCAGATTATACCAGCCGGCGCGATTGCCGCTGGCCGTCACCCAGACACCGAAGAAGGCGAGCGCCAGGAACGGCGGCAGGTAGCCTGTGGTGCCGTTCGACGCCTGGCGCAGCCAATCCGGCACGGCCAGAGTTATCGCTCCGACAACGGCATAGAAAACGACGAAGATCGCGATCGCCTTGCCCCATTCCAGGCGCAGGAAGCGGCGCAGGTTGAACAGCGTGTAGGCCAGCGTGAAGCCGGCGATCGGCACCACGTCGGCCCAGACCGTTCCCTTGGTGGCGAAGATGTGAAAGATCGTCGAGCCGACGCCGATCGCCACCACCCACCAGGCCAGGACCTCGGCGAAAATGCCGGTCCTGCATCGCCGCACTTCGCGGACGCCCCATAGTCCCGCGGCAATGAAAGCCAGGTTGGTCAAAGCATTCACCGGCTCGGCCCAAAGTTCAGGACCGGTTCGCTCGCAATAGAGATCGACTGGAGCCAGGAAACTTTGCCACATGATGATGATCCCGCCCCCGAATCGAACCGCCGGTTGAAATGCAGTGGGCTTCTCCTATTGCCGCCCTACCCAGGCTTGCAATGGCAAAATTTCACCGCAACGTGACTTCCCGTTGACTTCCGGTTCTGCCACATATTTCAGCCAATCAAAACAAAGCCGGCATCACCGGCGGGAATTGGAATGGTCATGGCCTCGCGTAGATCATTGTGGCTGGCAGCGTTCGCGCTGGCCTTCTCGGCGTTTGCCGGTGCCGGGCACGCCGGCGAGTCCGGCGGGCTCCCGGCCGACAAGCCCCAGGGCGACAGGCCCGTGGGCGTGGTCGAGCTGTTCACCAGCCAAGGCTGCAGTTCCTGCCCGCCTGCCGACGCCTTCTTCTCCGAACTTGCCGCCAGGCAGGATCTTGTCGCGCTCTCCTATCACGTCGGCTACTGGGATTATCTCGGCTGGCGGGACACGCTGAGCAGCAAGGAAAACACCGAGCGGCAATATGAGTATATGCGGGCCTTCGGCAACCGCTCAGTCTATACGCCGCAGGCGGTCATCAACGGCCGGGTCCATGTCAACGGCGCCAATCGCGGCGAGGTCGATGGCCAACTCGCCCGCATGGCAAGGATCGGCGAAGACATGCGGGTCGCCATCAAGGTCAGCCGGACCAGCGACCGCGTCATGATCGATACCGGCGATGGCGGGACCGGTCCCAGCGATGCCCATGTCGTCATCGTCTATTTCGAGCCGCCGCAGACGGTCACGATCGGCCAGGGCGAGAACACGGGCCGCAAGATGACCTATTGGAACGCGGTGACCGGCATCCAGACAGCGGGCATCTGGCACGGCAAGGCGCAGCGCTACGAATTGCCGATGAGTGAGATTTCCAAGAAGGGCGGCTGCGCCGTGCTTTTGCAGTCCGTCGGCAAGGACGGCCTGCCAGGGCCCATCCTGGGCGCCGCCTTCATTCACCGCCCCGGTTCCGATGCGCCGTTCGATCGAAGGCTCTGAAGCGCGCCGCCGAAAACGGAAATGATGCGACGCGCTGTCGGTCTCCATTCATGCCTGTCGACCAAACGGAATCGCGTTTGAGTGACCTGCCTCAATGGCCGGTCAGACGATCAGCGAAAGCGGCGAGGCGCGACGTCCGCCCCAGGCCATTTGCCTCCCGCCGGTCGGCGATGCGGTAGAGCTGGTACATGGCGTGGACGCCGAGCCAGCGCAGCGGCTCCGGCTCCCATTTCTTCACCGTGCGGTTGACCCAAGGCAACCGGGTCAGCTCCGTGTCGTGTCCGAGCACCAGGTCGCGCAAGGTGCGGCCGGACAGGTTCGAACTGGAAACGCCGAGCCCGACATAGCCGCCGGCCCAGCCGATGCCGCTTTCGCGATCGAAGCCGCACGTCGTGCACCAGTCGCGCGGCACGCCGAGCGTGCCGCACCAGGCATGGTCGAGCCGCACGCCTTTGGTCTGCGGCAGCAGCCTGGTCAGGATCTCGTGCAGCTGGTCGATGGTCGCCTGTTGTGTCTTGCCGCGCGTGTCGGTGCGCGATCCGAAGCGGTAGGGCACGCCCCGGCCGCCCATGGCGATCCGGCCTTCCCGCGTGCGCTGCGCATAGCAGTAGGTATGCGCGGCATCGCCCAGCACCTCGTAGCCGCTCCAGCCGATTTCGTCCCAGAGCTTCTGCGGCAGCTTCTCGGTCACCACGATGGCGCTGTTCAGCGGCAGCCAGAGACGCTCGTAGCCGGCAATGCCGGCGGTGAAGCCCTCGGTGGCGCGCACGATCTTTTCGGCGCGCACGACGCCGCGGTCGGTGGTGACCTTGCCCTTCTCGAGCGCCAGCACCTGCGTCTGCTCGTAGATCGGAACACCGAGCCGAACGACCGCCGCCGCCAGACCCTGCACCAGCTTGGCCGGCTGCACGCGCGCGACGTCGCGCACGACGAAGGCGCCCAGTACATTGTCGATGGCGATGCGCTCGCGCGCTTCCTGCGCACCGAGGAAGGCCAACCGCTCCGGCGGCATTTCCCAGTGCCGGGCCTCTTCGTACTCGGCTTTGGCGCGCTCAAGCTGCGCGGCGTTTGTGGCGACGGTGATGTTGTCGACGCGGCGGATATCGGCGTCGATCCCTTCGGCAGCGGCAATCGCGATCACCTCGTCGACCGTGCCGGACATGGCGCGCTGCATGTCGATCACCGCCCCGCGCGAGGAGGTTTTTGCATATTTCTCGCGCGACCAGCTGAAGCCGCCGGACAGCCATCCGCCATTGCGGCCCGAGGCGCCGAAGCCGGCGAACTCCTTTTCGACGATGGCGATGCGCAGCGCGGGCTCCGCCTTCTTCAGATAGTAGGCCGTCCACAGTCCGGTATAGCCGGCGCCGACGATGCAGACATCGGCCTCGATGTCGCCGGGCAAGGGTGGGCGGCTGGCCGGCGGGCCACCTATGTCGGCATACCAGAACGACACGTCGCCATTGCGCTGGGCTTGCATCTTGTGATCCGTTCTCCGTGCGATTCCAGGAAAAGTGTGGAGCGGTTTCCCGTCCGGAACTGCGTTAAAAACCAAGAGAGGAGGCGGCCTCGTCGTTTTCCATGGAAAGGCGAGGCCGCTCTGTTTCAGGTAAGGGTCAGGTCGGCCTTGTCGTCATCGGCGAGCAGCTTCACGTCGCCGCCGGCGAAGAGCACGTCGACCTCGTCTCCAATGGCAAAAGTGTCCGCCTCGAGCGTCGAGCGCACGATGGCTTTCGAGCCGTCGGCGAGCTCCACCTCGTATTTGGAGCCGGAGCCGAGATAGATGGCTTCGCCGATACGCCCGGCGAGCCGGTTGCGGCCATCCCCGCCGCCGCGACGCGCAAGCGCCAGCTTTTCGGGACGCAGCAGCATCACCGGCTTGCCGCCATTGGCGAGACGCTTGGCGGTCGCCACTCTCTGGCCTGATATCTCGATCGCCGTCTCGTTGCCGGAAGTGGCGGCGGGGCCGCGCAGCACGGTAGAATCGCCAATGAACTTGCCGACGAAAAGCGTCGCCGGCTCGTCGTAGAGTTCGCGGCCGGTGCCGATCTGCTCGATGCCGCCGCGGTTGAACACGGCGATGCGGTCGGAGAGCACCAACGCCTCCTCCTGGTCGTGCGTCACATAGACGAAGGTGGTGCCGAGTTCGCGGTGGATGCGCTTGATCTCGAGCTGCAGCCATTCGCGCAGTTTCTTGTCCAGCGCGCCGAGCGGCTCGTCCATCAGCAGCAGCGGCGGATCGAAGACGATGGCGCGGGCCAGCGCCACGCGCTGCTGCTGGCCGCCCGAAAGCTCGCTTGGAAAGCGATGGCCGAAATCGGCCATCTTGACCATGTCGAGCGCGTGGCGGACGCGGCGTTCGCGTTCTGCCCCGGTGACGCCGCGCAGCTTCAGCGGATAGGCGACATTGCGGCCGACCGTCATGTGCGGGAACAGTGCATAGTGCTGGAAGACCACGCCGATGTTGCGCTTGTGCGCCGGCACGCCGACCACGCTCTTTTCCCCGACCAGCAGCTTGCCGCTGGTCAGGTCGGTAAAGCCGGCGATCACGTTCAGCGTCGTCGTCTTGCCTGAGCCGCTCGGGCCGAGCAGCGTCATGAATTCACCCGGCTCGATTCGCAGCGACACGCCGTCGAGCGCCTTGAAGGAACCATAGGCCTTGCTTACCGACTCCAGGTCGATCGCCGCACCACGATTTTCCGCTTTCCGATTCATAAGCCTCCCTTCCGCTCACGGCCAAGAAGCAGCATGCCGCCGCCGATCAGCAGTGTCGTTGCGCATAAGAGGATCGTGCCGACGGCCGCGACCGTCGGATCGGCGTCGCGCGTGATGGAAGCGAAGATCTGCACCGGCAACGTCTTGAGATAGGGATTGGTGATGAACAGCGACACGACGATCTCGTCGAAGGAGGTGGCGAAGGCGAACAGCAGGCCGGACAGTACCCCAGGGGCAATCAGCGGCAGCGTCACCGTGCGGAACGTGGTGAGCGAACCTGCGCCCAGGCTCGCCGCGGCTGTCTCCAGCCGCTTGTCGAACACTTCGAGATTGGCCGAAACGGCGATCAGCACGAAAGGCAGCGCAAGGATGGTGTGCGCCAGCACGAAGCCGAGCAGCGTGCCGACAAGCCGCGTGTCGAGATAGACGGCGTAGATGCCGATGGCCAGGACCACGCCCGGCACCACCATCGGCGTCAGCATCAGCATGCGCAGGAGGTTTGCCGGCCGCGCCTGCATGCGGTCGAGGCCGAAGGCGGCAAGGGTGCCGAGCACCGTTGCCAGAACCGCAACGATCGATGCGACCCTCAGTGAGTTGAGGAAGCTGGTCGACCAATCCGGATTGGTGACAAAATTTTCGTACCATTGCCAGGAGAAGCCCTGGGGTGGAAATGCCAGCGATTTGTTCTCGTTGAATGACATCGGCACCACGACGAGCGTCGGTGCCACCAACCATATGGCTACCAGCAGGCAGACAAGGCCCAGCATGAGGCGGGTAAGCGGCTTCATCTCCATCAGGGCCGCCCCGCTTGCCGATGGCTGGACCGCATCACGGGCGCGGCAAGCGCCAGCAGCACGAAGGTCGTGACGAGCAGCACCACGCCCATGGCGCCGCCCCTGCCCCATTGCAGGAGACTGAGCACCTGTGTCTGCACCAGCGTCGACAGCATCGTCGAGCGCGGTCCGCCGAGCAGGGCCGGCGTGATGTAGAAGCCGAGCGCCAGGATGAAGACGATGATCGCACCGGCATAGACGCCAGGCAGCGACAGCGGCAGATACACCGTGAGGAACGCGCGCGAGGGTCTCGCCCCGAGGCTCCGCGCGGCTTGCATCAGCCTGAGATCGATGCCTTTCATGACCGAATAGAGCGGCAGGATCATGAAAGGCAAAAGCACCTGCGCCATGCCGATGACCACGCCCGTCTGAGTGCGGATCAGCCTGATGCCACCGAACCCGAGCGCCCGCAGGATCGAGTTGATGACCCCCGAATCCTGCAGCAGTATCACCCAGGACAAAGTGCGTACCACGCCGCTCACCCAAAACGGGATCAACACACATAGCAGCAGCACCAAGCGCACGCGTGGTCGGACCGCGGTCATCAGATAGGCATAGGGATAGGCGCAAACCACGCAGACCAGCGTGACCCATGCTGAAATGAGGAAGGTCCGCCGGAGCACGGCTAGGTTGATGGGCGCGCCGAAGAACCAGATATAGTTCTGTAGGCCCCACTGCGGCTCCGACAGGCTGCGCACGACGATGGTGAGCAGCGGATAGCCAATCACCGCGAAGAGCAGGACCAGCGCCGGCAGCGCGAGCGCGAACGGCCGCCATGCCCGGCGCCTTTCGGCGGCCGGAATGGTTGGCTGGGACGCGCTCACGGCTTTTGGTCTCCCTCAGCCGGTCAGTTGCCGGACATCAGCGCGGACC
Source organism: Mesorhizobium sp. B2-2-3 (assembly GCF_006442405.1). Taxonomy (NCBI): domain Bacteria; kingdom Pseudomonadati; phylum Pseudomonadota; class Alphaproteobacteria; order Hyphomicrobiales; family Phyllobacteriaceae; genus Mesorhizobium; species Mesorhizobium sp. B2-2-3. Next base: position 104,332 of record NZ_VFWC01000003.1, read on the forward strand.
ACTTCTCCTGCGCCACCGCGAAGTTCGGGACCCAGAACTTGAAGTTCTGCTTGTAGCCCTGCTTCTGGCGTTCGGGCGTGTTGGTCAGGAAAGCGGAGACGGAAGCGTCGACCTTGGGCTGCGCTTCACTGTTGATCGGCGTGTAAGACGTTTGCTCCGTCAACACCTCCTGCGCGTGCTTGCCAAGATAGGCGTTGAGCAGCGCGTAGGATGCCTCCGTGTCCTTGGCGCCGACGGGGATCGTCATCTGATCCATCACCACCAGCCAGTCCTGCCAGGCCGGTGCGTATTTGGCGCCGTTCTTGACCGCGGTCATGGCGCGGCCTGTCCACATCATCAGCATGTCGGCCTCGCCGGATTCGGCGAGTTGCTGCGATTCTGCACCCGTCTTCCAGAAGATGGTATCGGGGCCGAGCTTGCGAACCACATCGATGGCCTTGTCGATATCGGCCACCGTCATCGCCTTGGGGTCCCCGCCGGCAACCTTGAACGCCTGTTCCAGCAAGCCACCGGTCGGGCTGCCGGAGCCGTCGATTCCGCGCACGCCGGGGAATTTCTGCGTGTCGAAGAAGTCGGCCCAGCTCTTGGGCGGATTGTCCTTGTACTTTTCGGTGTTGTACATCAGCACGACGCCGTAGTTCATCGCCGGCACCGAGCACTCGCCGACCTGGCCCTCGGGAATTTTCGAGACGTCGAGTTTGGTGAAGTCCAGCTTCTGGAACAGTTTGCCGCAATAGACATAAGGCGGCAGATCGTCGGTATCGACAACGTCCCATGTCACATTGCCGGACTCGACCTGCGCCTGCAGCTTGGCGATCTCGGTCGGGCCGTCATTGAGCAGCTTGACGCCCGACTTGTCCACGAACTCCTTGAGCGCTGCCGCCTGGCCGTCCTGGTAGATGCCGCCATAGGACACGAAAGTCAGGGTCTTGCCCTTCAGCGAGCCTTCGGCCACCTCTCCGGCAACCGGCTTCGATTGCGCGAGCGCGGCCGTCGCCGCCAGAAGCACGCCCAGGCACGCCGCATGTGCAAATTTCACTCTCATGTTCAACTCTCCCATTCCAGAGCTCGCATTTGTTCTCATTCACCCGGATGCGAGCGGTTTCCGGTCCTGTACTGATCGAGTTCCAGCGCGCCGGCGGTCGGCGGCGCGATGATCCAGAGCACCTCCGCCGGTGTGTCGCCGACATTGACCGTGCGGTGCGGCACCGAGGTCGCGTATTCGACGCTGTCGCCTTCGCGCATCAGATGGCGCTCGTCGGCAAGCGTCAGTTCGACGGTTCCCTTGAGCACCATGAACATCTCATGCTCGCCGCCATGCACATAGGCGTCGTCGCCGGTCGAGCCGCCGACCTCGAAATGCCCCGCATAAACCTCGAACTGATGGATCGGCCGCCGCGACAAAAGCATCTTGCGGCCTCGCACGCCGACGGGAACGACAGGCCGTTCCTCGCGCCTCAGCACCTTGTGCAACGGACGGCTGCTGCCCTCGAACAGGTCGTTGATGCCGAGATCGAGAGCGGCGGCGATCCTGAGCAGCGTGCCTGTGTTGGCGCCGCACAGATTGCGCTCGAGCTGGCTGATGAAGCTCGCCGTCGTGCCGGTCATGTCGGCCAACCGGCGCAGCGAGACGCGCCTTGCCATGCGCAGCGCCTTGATGCGGGGACCGACGCCGCCGGCCTCAGGGGTGGCCGCGACCGTACCATTCACCTCTTTCGCCGTGGAGTCCGATATGCGTGGCATTGCCGCTCCCGTTTCACTTAACACCTTATTAAGTGGTGATGGCGTTGGCAAGCGCGGACGGCATGCCAAGATTTCGGCGCCCATCGATCCTGCCGGTCGCACAGGATCGGGCTGAAAACCGTCCATACGGCGGGAAATCCGCATTAGCGGCGATCCAGGCATGAAAAAACCGACGTCAGCTTGCTTCTGACGTCGGTCATTTAGGTTTTGGGATCGTCGCACCCGGTCTTTCCGAGGAAAAACCGAGGTTGGTTCGATCCGACGCAGACCCGTGGGCGGGGGGCTTGGGGTTTACGAGCCGGTGCCGGACCGAACCGTCTCAGGCAACGCCGGTAAATTCGTCGGACATTGGGGCATGAGCGCGGATAAAAAATGGCGAGAATGTGGCGGAGCATCACCAATTCCAACATGTCGTTTGCAAACGTGACTGGACGCGACGGAAATGGCGCGGGTCCGCACCGCTTCGCCGGCACTTGCAATTCGATGGCGAAAGCGCCAACTTTGGTTGGCAAAGATTCATTTTTGAAGGATCGAGGCATGACCGATCACGGCGGCGGGACGGAGGATGGCGACGCATCCGCGATACTGATCCCGCTCCACGAGGCACGCCGTGCGCGCCTCGACCAGCCGGTGCGCTTCGAGCGGCGCGAACTGGACCAGATCCTGAAACTCTACGGGCGCATGGTTGCCGCCAATGAATGGCGCGACTACGCTATCGATCATCTCACCGACAGGGCCGTGTTTTCAGTGTTCCGCCGGGCCAGCGAGGTGCCGCTGTTCCAGATCGTCAAGGACCCGAAACTGGCACGCAAACAAGGCGCCTTCGCCGTCATCGCCGCGGGCGGCCGTATCCTCAAGCGCGGGCAGGAGCTTGGCCGTGTGCTCGGCGTCTTCGACAGCAAGCTGAAGCTGGTCGAGGCCTGAACCGCGGCGCAATTGCTCGGTTGACCTCAGTCTTGGCGCTCATCTAAGCCCTTATTTTTCTTGGTGGAATTTCCGTTCCGGCAATGATTCCGGATCTGGCGGGGCGGATGCACCGCCGTTCAGCGCCAGTTGCATGAACACCGTGTCCAGCCAGCGTCCGTGCTTGTAGCCGGAGCCTTCGAGGCGGCCGGAATGACGAAAGCCGAGCTTTTCGTGCAGCTTGACGGAAGCGCTGTCGGGATGGCCATCGCCGATCACCGCGACGATCTGGCGAAAGCCCGCAGCCTCGGCGGCCGCGATCAGGCTTTGCATCAGTTTGAGGCCGACACCCTGGCCCTTGGCATCAGGCGCGACATAGACGGAGTCCTCGACGACAAAGCGATAGGCCGGGCGCGGCCGGAAGGGACCGGCATAGGCATAGCCGAGCACGGCGCCATCCTTTTCCGCCACAAGGTAAGGGAAGCCGCCGGCCTGGAGCGTGTCGAATCGCATGCCCATTTCGGCGCGGCCTGGCGGCTCCAGCTCGTAGCTCGCCGTGCCGCGGGTCACAGCGTCGGCATAGATTTGCGTAATGGCGTCGAGGTCGGCCGCGCGCGCGGCCCGTATAACGATAGTGCTCATTCTTTATGCAGGCCTCTTGTCTGCCTGCAATAACAGCAAAGGTCGGCGCAAAAGAAAAGGGCGGCCGTTGGGCCGCCCCTTCCAAACCCGATGGTCCAGTCAGACCATGACGCGGACCAGCCCTCAGCGGCGGTCGCCCATGAACTGGAGCAGGAACATGAACAGGTTGATGAAGTCGAGATAGAGCGTCAGCGCGCCCATGATGGCCTTGCGGCCAGCGACGTCGGAGGCGTCGCCCTCGAAATACATCTCCTTGATCTTCTGCGTGTCGTAGGCGGTGAGGCCGGCGAAGACCAGCACGCCGATCGCCGAGACGGCGAAGGATAGCGCCGACGACTGCAGGAAGATGTTGATCACCATCGCGATGATGATGCCGAACACGCCCATGATCAGGAACGAGCCCATCGCCGTCAGGTCGCGCTTGGTCGTGTAACCGAACAGCGACAGCGCGCCGAAGGCCGCGGCGGTGGCGAAGAAGGTCTGCGAGATGCTGGCGGTGGTGTAGACCAGGAAGATCGACGACAGCGACAGGCCGACCAGGCCCGCATAGACCCAGAACGTCGTCTGCGCCGCCGACACGCTCATCGACTGGACGCGGAACGACAGGAACAGAACGGCGGCCAGCGGGGCCAGCATCACCAGCCAGCGCAGCGGCGAGCCGAAGATCGCGTAGCCGAACGAGGTCAGCATCTCACCGCTCGGCAGCGTCGCGACAGCCGAGGCCGGATCGGTGGTTGTGGCCAGCATGATCGTGCCGACGGCGGCAAGACCAGTGATGAGGAGACCAAGCCCCATCAAATTGTAGACCTTGATCATATAGGCGCGCAGGCCCTGATCGATGTCGACGGCGGCGCCGGGCACGGCGCGCGTCTGATAGTTGCGAATGGGTTCAGCCATTGTGGTCCTCTATTGCTTCTGCCCCGTCCGGTGTCGGGTCCACCCGGACCCAGGCGCCGCTGGCGGGACTCCAGCATGCCTGCGGCGAAATATGATGGTTATTCGCGTCAAGAACAAGACCGTAACCGGGTGTAATGCTTCGTGAGGCACGCATGGCGCGGTTTTCCAGCCCTTTGGCCGCGAAACATTACGTCGATTTAACCAAATGCCGGCCGTCGGCGGGGTGGAACCGATGCGGACTCAGAGGTTTCGCAGCACGGGCGCTGCCTTGTGGCCGAGCACCCGCCAGGTGCCGGCGAGACCGATGCCGACGGTGATGACCAGCGCAAAGAGAATGGTCGCCACCGCCACTTCCGGCATGAAATGCGATGGCAATGTCATGATGCGGGCGACGACGAACCATGCGGCGGCACTGCCGGCGGCGAGCGCGAAGACCGCCGTGGCGAGGCCGATCAGCATGTATTCGAGCGAGAAGGCCGATATCAGCGTCAGCCGCGTCGCACCGAGCGTCTTCAGCACCACCGCGTCATGGATGCGCGCCCGGTTGCCGGCGGCGAGCGCGCCGGCCAGCACAAGCACCGACGCGATCAGTGCCACGCCGGCCGCCGCCCTGATCGCCGCGCCGAGCTGTCCGACCAGACGGTTGACGATGTCGAGCGCGTCCTTGACGCGGACCGTAGTGACTGCCGGGAAGGCGCGGGTGACGGCATTGAGGATGCGGGCGTCATCAGCCGCGGTGGCGCTCTTTTCGGTCAGCGTCGCCACCCAGCCATGTGGCGCGCCGGCAAATGTGTTGGGCGAGAACACCATGACGAAGTTGATGCCCATCGTCTCCCATTCGACCTGGCGGAAATTGGCGATCCTGGCCGTGACATTGCGGCCGAGCACGTTGACGGTGACGGTATCGCCGAGCTTCAGCCCGATTTCCTTGCCTTCCTTGTCGGAAAACGAGACGAGCGGCTCGCCGGTATAATCGGCCGGCCACCAGCTGCCCTCGGTCAGCGTCGCGTTGTCCGGCTGCTTGGCCTCATAGGTCAGGCCGCGATCGCCGCGCAGCACCCAAGCGCCCTCCGCCGGTACCTTGACCTTGTCGACGGCAACGCCGTTCAGCGCCATCACCCGGCCGCGCAGCATTGGCACCTTGGCAAGCGTCCCCTGCGGGGCCTCCTTGCTGATCAGACTGGAGAAGCCGTCGACATCGCTGCTCTGGATATCGACGAAGAAGAAGTTCGGCGCCCGCTCCGGCAGGCTGCCGGAGATCTGCCGCCGCAGATTGCCGTCGATCAGCGCCAGCGTCACCAGCAGCGTCAGCCCAAGCCCCAGCGACAGCACCACCGACGGCGTCAGCGCGCCCGGCCGATGGATGTTGCCGACGGCGAGCCTGAGCGCCACGAAGCGCACGCGCGGACTCTTCCTTGCCGCCCATTGCACCAGCGCGCCGACCAGACGCAGCACCAGAAAGGCGAAGATGGTGGCTCCGACGAAAATCGAAGCGATGCGCTGGTCGCCCGAAAACAGGATGGCGAGCGCTGCAAGAAGCACTGCGATGCCGAGCGCCGAAACGACATAGACAGGGCGTGGAAAACCGCGGCCCTCCAGTCCCATCTCGCGGAACAGCGCGGTCGCCGGCACATCGCGGGCGCGACCGAGTGGCAGCAGCGCGAAGGCCAGCGTCACCAGCAGCCCGAACAGCGCTGCCATGCCGAGAGCGCCGGGATAAAAGCCGCCTTGCGCCGGCACCGGAACGACCGACTGAAGCGCGGCGCTCGCGGCAAAGGGCATCAGTGCGCCGAGCACCAGACCTGCGGCGATGCCGAGGGCCGCGATCATCAGGATCTGCACGAGGTAAACGGCAAAGACGAAGCCGCCCGATGCGCCCAGGCTCTTGAAGGTGGCGATGACGCCGCGCTTGCCGTCGAGATAGGCGCGCACCGCGTTGGCGACGCCGACGCCGCCTACCACCAGCGCCGTCAGCCCGACCAGGGTCAGGAATTGCGAAAAGCGTTCGATGTTGGAAGAGAGCGCCGGGGCCGCATTGCTGCGCGTGCGGATCGACCAGCCGGACTCCGGGAACTCCTTGGCAGTCTTGTCCTGGATGGCCTTGAGCCGCGCCTCGTCGGCGTCGGCGGCCAGCCGGATCTTGTAGGAATTCTCGACGAGGCTGCCCGGCTGAACCAGCCCTGTCGCGACCAGGCCCTCGGTCGAGATCATCAGGCGCGGCGCGAAACCGAAACCTTCGGACACGGCATCGGGCTCGGTGACCAGCCTGGCGCGCAGTTCGAAGGTGGCGGTTCCGAGCTTCAGCCGATCGCCGAGCTTCACATGCAGCCGCTCGAACAGCAGGTCGGGCGCGGCCGCGCCGAAAACACCGAACTGTTCGCCAAACAGTTCCTGCTTCGTCAGCGCCGGCTCGGTTTCCAGCGCACCGTAAAGCGGATAGGCCTCGTCGACGGCCTTGGCCTCGACCAGCGCCTGATCGGAGCCGTCGGCAAGCCGCGCCATCGAACGCATGCTGGCGGTTCTCGACACCGTGCCCAGCCCATCGAGGAAGCCGCGTTCGGCTTCGCTTGCGTCGCGCTGGTTAAGCTGGAAGCGCAGATCGCCGCCAAGCAGCGTCTGGCCCTGGTTGGCGACGCCGCCACTGATCGAGCGGGCCACGGAATTAACGCCGCCGATCGCTGCGACGCCGAGCGCGATGCAGGCAAGAAAGATCAGAAAACCGGACAGGCCGCCGCGCATCTCGCGCAAGGAGAAGCGGACGGCGAGTTTTAACGTCCGCGCCGGTGACATCAGGCGATGGCCTTGGTCGGCGCCGGTGCCTCGATCCTGCCGGAGCGCATAGAGACCTGGCGCGAACAGCGCGCCGCGAGCGCCTGGTCATGCGTGACCAGCACCAGCGTCATGCCGCGTTCGGCCGCCTTGGCGAACAGGAGATCGACGACCTGCCTGCCGGTCGCCTGGTCGAGATTGCCGGTCGGCTCGTCGGCGATGAGGATGCGCGGCGACGGCGCCAGCGCCCGGGCGATCGCCACGCGCTGCTGCTCGCCGCCCGAAAGTTCCCCAGGATAGTGCGTGACGCGGTCACTCAGACCGACGGCCGCCAGCTCGCGTTCCGCCACCGAGAACGGATCGGCATGGCCGGCCAGCTCCAGCGGCACGGCGACATTTTCGAGCGCCGTCATATTGGGGATGAGATGGAAGGACTGGAACACGATGCCGATGTTTCGCCCCCGAAACGATGCGATCTGATCCTCGCTCTTGCCGTTGAGCAGCTCGCCGGCGATTCGTACCGTGCCCGAATCGACCCTTTCCAGACCGGCGAGAACCATGAGCAGCGTCGACTTGCCCGACCCCGACGGCCCGACGATGCCGGTCGCCTCGCCGCGCGCCACATCGAGGCTGACGCCCTTCAGCACATGGACGGACGAGGCGCCTTCGCCCAATGTCAGCGATACGTCTTTCAGCTCGATGACGGCTTCTGTCAAAATGAAAGCGTCCTATATGGAGATGAGGGCTTCGCCTGCCGGGCCGTCGCCGGAAGAATTCTCTGTCATATGGGACCTGCCGCATGTCTTTCCAACGCAGAATTGCCGCAGGCCTGATCGTTTTCCTCGCCATTTGCGGCGCCATTTCGTCGGCACGCGCCGAGCCTTTCAAGATCGTCGGTTTCGGCGACAGCCTGATGGCCGGCTTCGGCCTCGGACCCGACGAAGGTTTTACCGACAGGCTGCAGGCGGCGCTGCGCGCCAGGGGCAGGGATGTGACCGTCGCCAATGCCGGCGTTTCCGGCGACACCTCCAGCGGCGGGCTGGCGCGGCTCGACTGGTCGGTGCCGGACGGCACACAGCTTGTCATCCTCGAACTCGGCGCCAACGACATGCTGCGCGGCGTTTCCCCCGACATCACCCGCAAGAACCTGGATACGATGCTGGCCAAGCTGAAACAGCGCAAGATCGCCGTTCTGCTGGCCGGCATGCGCGCAGCGCCCAATCTCGGCGCCGATTATCAGAACGCCTTCGACGCCATCTTTCCGGAACTGGCCGCAAAATACGGCGTTACCTTGTACCCGTTCTTTCTCGACGGCGTAGCCGGCCGGTCCGCCCTGCAGCTTGAGGATGGCTTGCATCCGAACGCCAAGGGGGTCGCCCAGATGGTCGAGCGCATCCTGCCTGCGGTCGAGAAGGCCATCGCGGCGGCGCCGGGAGGATCGTGAGACGGGATAGGCCCTTTTTTGACGAGACCTGTGACCAACAAACCTCTTGCCCCGCTTGATTATCGATGATTCGCTAGGGGCATAGTTCGATTCGAGGAAGGGAGGCTCTTCATGCCGCGTCTTTTCACCGCCCTCGAAATTCCGCGTGACGCCGCCCTTTCGCTATCCCTGCTCAGGGGCGGCCTGCCCGGGGCCCGCTGGATCGACGTCGAGAACTATCATCTGACGCTGCGCTTCATCGGCGATGTCGAAGGCCATGTCGCCGACGAGATCGCCAACGCGCTCGACCGCGTCCACCGCCCCTCCTTCCCGCTGACGCTGTCGGGCGTCGGCGCTTTCGGCCAGAAGAAACCGCATGCCGTATGGGCCGGGGTCTCTGCCTCGCCGGATCTCTCGGCGCTTCAGGCTGAAATCGAGCGCATCTGCCAGCGGCTCGGCATTCCGGCCGATCCGCGCAAGTTCATGCCGCATGTCACACTGGCGCGCCTGCGCAATTCGAGCCCGCTGGACGTCGCCCAATATCTTTCGGCGCGCGGCAATTTTTCGACCTTGCCGTTCCGCATCAGCCGGTTCGTCTTGATGTCGTCGCGCGATTCGGTCGGCGGCGGCCCCTACATCGTCGAGGAAGCCTGGCCGCTGTTGGGCGCAGATACGCGCGCGGCAAGCCGCGTCGCCAGCGCCTCCGACGCTTCGCGGATCATGCGGTAGACCTCGGCGAAGGCTTCCTCGCCATGGTGATAGGGATCCGGCACGTCGCGCGCCTCTCCCTGCGCAAATTCCAGGAACAGGTGGATCCGGTCGCGCACGGCGGCAGGCGCCAGCGTCTTCAGGTCGGCGACGTTCGACCTGTCCATGCCGAAGATCAGGTCGAAACGCGAGAAATCCTCGGGCGTGATCTTGCGTGCCCGCAGTTCCGATATGTCGATGCCGTGGCGCGACGCGATGGCGATCGAACGCCAATCGGGGGCGGAGCCCACCTCCCAGTCGCTGGTTGCGGCCGAATCGAGCACTATGTCCCGGCCCAGTCCACGTTCCGTCAGCACGGAACGAAGCACGCCTTCCGCCAGCGGCGAGCGGCAGATGTTGCCCAGGCAGACGAACAGAATGGATTTTATGGGCTTCGTGCTCATCGATCCGGCGCTATGGTGAAAGTCATCTTCGAAATAGCACAGGAACCGGACATGACGAGAGAGAAACTTGGCAAGGAAGCCATCGTCGCGGCGCTGACAGACCTCGAAGGCTGGGCGCTGGCTGCCGATGGCGCTTCCATCAAACGGACGTTCACCTTCAGGAATTTCTCCGAAGCCTTCGCCTTCATGACCCGCGTCGCGCTTGCGGCCGAGAAGATGGACCATCATCCCGACTGGTCGAATGTCTACAAAACCGTCGACGTGACGCTGAACACGCACGATGCCGGCGGAGTCACGGCGCTTGACATCGAGTTGGCGAAGAAAATGAACCGCTTTGTTGGTTAGGGTAATCCATAGGTGCGGCAACCCCGGCTTCGTCATCCACGGGCGGAGCGGGAGCGAAGCGGACGCGCAGACCCGAGGATCCATGCCGCGACGTTGACCAAGGGGTGCAGTCGAGCAGAATTCAGCACCGCTGCGTCGCTCTTGAGTCGCGGCATGGATTCTAGGGTCTGCGCCGCGTCGCTTCGCTCCTTGCTTCGCCCTAGAATGACGACGGGAGGGGCGTTTGCCGCCGAACTCCAAGGGAGGACGACTGCCAGCGGAGTGTCCGCTAGGCCGGCATCACCTGATCCGCAGGACAGCACGGTAAAGACTGATCCCGATTTTCAGGCCAGCGATCTCCCAAGCTCTTGCAGCAAGCGTCGGGTTTCACCACATTTTGCCCCGCGGCCATGCGCAGGCAAGCGCATGAGCCCGCAAGGAGAAATTGATGGCGCAAAAATCCGGTTTTGATTTCTTCGGCTTTGGCGACAGGCTGGGCGGTGAGAGCGAGGTGCGCGAGAAATTCTGGCGCACGGCCAAGAAGGCCGCGCGGCAGATCCCGTTCATGGAAGATGTCGTCGCGGCCTATTACTGCGCCATGGACAAGAACACGCCGCTGCGCGCAAAAGGCATCCTGGTGGCGGCACTCGGCTATTTCGTCCTGCCGGTGGATATGGTCCCCGATTTCGTCCTCGGCCTCGGCTTCACCGACGATATCGCCGTGCTCACCGCCGCAATCACCGCCGTCAGCGCCCATATCACGCCGGCGCACCGGCAGGCCGCCAAGGACGCCATATCGGACAAGGGCTGAGCCCTGGAACCGGCCTTCGCGCGCGCTGGACACCAGCGTTCAGAGGGCTTGTGGAAAAGTCAAACTCTTGCCGCTTTCATGCCCTCCAAGTCGCCGAAGGGACATCGCGCCAGCCGCTTGAAAGGCGGCGGCGCGAAGACGGCGGCGGTTTCCTGGGGTGAGCGTCCTTTTCTCAGAGGTAATTCACCGTTTGGTAACCCAGATTAAATCAAAATGAAGCGACGGCAGGACGCCACGCGGCCCGCCTCCGCACCATTTGGAATACGGGAAAAACGATGCGCGGATTGATTGCTACAGTTTCGAGCCTGGTCCTGGTGGCCTTCGCAGCGCCGGCGATGGCGCAGCAGGCGACCAAGATCGGCCAGCACAATGCCTGGGGCACCTACAGCTACCAGGCATCGGGCGGCAAGGTCTGCTATGTCCTCACCGTGCCGACCGACAAGCAGCCGCCGACGCTCGACCATGGCGACATGTTCTTCTTCGTCAGCCAGCGGCCCGGCCAGCAGGTGTCCTACGAGCCGCAATTCATCGCCGGCTACACCTTCCAGGAAAACTCCAAGGCCACCGTCACCATCGACAAGAAGACGTTTTCGATGTTCACGCGCGGCAAGTCGGCCTGGGTCGAGAACGCCGCCGAGGAGCCGGTGCTGATCGCCGCCATGAAATCCGGCACCGACATGAAGGTGCAGGCCAAGTCCGGCCGCGGCAACACCACCTCCTACGTCTTCTCGCTGAAAGGCATCTCGGCGGCGCTGTCGTCGATCGCCAACTGCAAATAATCGAAATTTCGCTTTGAACAGAGAGGCCGGCCCCCTTGAGTCCGGCCTTTGTTCTTCACGCCGGGCCTGATTCCGGCGCCGCCTCCGCCGCCCTGCGCCTGCGGATGGCTTCCGCGATGAAGACGCGCGACAGCGCGTGATAGAGCGGCTCGCGCGAGATCATGCGCGCCGTGCCGTAGCCCAGCATCGAGGCCAGCATCAGCGCGATGACATTGTCGTGATTGCCGGTCATCTCCAGGATGATGACGAAGGCCGTCATCGGCGCCTGCACGACGCCGGCGAAATAACCGGCCATGCCGAGCAACGCGGCCGCACCCGTGCTGGCGCCGAAGACGAGGCCGAGCGAGCTGCCGATGCCGGCGCCGACCGAAAGCGAAGGCGCAAAGATGCCGCCCGGAATGCCCGAGACCATCGACAGCAGCCCGGCAAGGAACTTCTCCGCGAAGAAGAACCAGGGCAGCGGCGTCCCTTCAACGGCGCCCCGCGCCTGCGCGTAGCCGGTGCCGAAGGTCAAGCCGCCCGAGGCGATGCCGATCGCCGCGACGCCGAGCCCGCAGATGGCGGCGACCAGCAGGACGCGCCGCAAGGGCTGCCCCGTGTTCCAGCGCCGGATCCGGCGCGTCGCCTTCAGCGCCAGGAGCGAGAACAGCGCGCCGAAGCCGCCGCCGATAACGCCGCAGGCAATGACAAGCGGCCACTCGGCGGCAAACGAGATTGTCTCCTTCGAGACGCCGAAATAGGTGTAGTTGCCAAGCAGGCCGAGCGAGGCGATGCCGGCCAGGATCACCGCCGTCAGCACCAGTCCGTTGGTCCGCGCTTCGTAGGTGCGGCCCATTTCCTCGATGGCGAAGACGATGCCGGCGAGCGGCGTGTTGAAGGCAGCCGCGATGCCGGCGGCCGAGCCGGCCAGGATCAGGCCGCGCGCCTGCGCCATGCCGCCCCAGCGTGCCGCCTGCAGCATCAACGACGCGCCGACCTGCACGGTCGGTCCCTCGCGGCCGATCGAAGCGCCGCAGAACAGGCCGACCAGGGTGAGCGCGATCTTGCCCGCCACCAGCTTCAGCGACAGGATGTGGCCACGGTCGTCGTCGTCGCGCAGATGCCGCGCCGCGATCGCCTGCGGAATGCCGCTGCCTTGCGAGCCCGGGAAGAAGGCTTGCGCCAGCCAGGCACACAGCACGAAGCCGAGCGGCGTGATCGCCAAAGATAGGTAGAAGCGCCAGCCGCCGTCATCGCCGGTCATGGCATGGAACAGCACCTGCGCCTTGTCGGCGAGCACCGCGAACAGCACGCTGATCACGCCGATGCAGATCGCGCCGGCCCAGAACACCAGCCGCGGCTGCCACACCCGGCGAGAGCCCCACATCGCGCGCGAACGCCGCAGCAAGGGGTATTTTCGCACTGTACCGGCCATGTCTGTCCTCTCGACGGAGCCCCAGCCCTAACACAGGCATGGCCTCGATCAAGCGTTCGCATCAGACGTGAAATGGAAGACGGACGTGGAGCAAAAGTCCATGGCTGCGGTTTGGCACCATGAACAAGGAACCATGAGTTATGCCGGTTCGGCGCAATGATCGTCGTTTCCGCATTGATCATGAGACACCCTCAACACCGACAGGTGGATATCTCGACCTGCGTGTGCTGAGTGGTCTGCGGGAACAAGGCTCGGATGGGCTTCCGCCGACCTTCGAGCCGGCGGGAATATCGATCGACGGCAGGCCTCACATGGCCATTTTTTCGCATTCCGCCTGAGCCTTCTTGGTCGACGTGTCGATCATGAAGGCTTTGCCCTTGGCGTCGGTCATCATCATCATGCAGTGCTTGATCGGCTTTGCCATCTTCATCATCTCGGCACTCATTTTCGCGTCCGGCGTCATGGTGCCCATATGCCCGTCCGACATGATTGCCGTGACTTGCCCTGCCTTCATCATGGTCATTGTGCCCATCGCGTCTTCGGCAAATGCCTGCGAGGCGGAAAGGCCGACGAAGCCGGCAATGACGGCGAGCTTGATAGAGTTCATCGTGCATACTCCCATTTGTCGGGGCATGGTTGCCCATTCAGGGTTCGAACGCGCGGTGAGAACCGTTACTTCAACACGATCAAGTGATCCGTTTTCGGGCGAAAAGCACGGACCGCAGGTCTGACCGGCCGGCGCATCTGTCAATCGGTCGGCACACGGATCGCCTCGCCATCGCATGACTCCGCCGCCAAGCTGTGCTATGGGCCGCGCTTCATATCCGGCCGATGGATGAAATCGGCAGCAAACCGCTTATATCAGTGCAACCATGACCCTTTCATTCGACCTCACCGCCGAAGGCGCCCGCGACGCGTTGCGCGCCCGCGCGATACAGCCGGAAAAGCCGTCGCTGATCGGCCTGACGCGCGCCGAACTGGGCGAGGCGCTCGTCGCGTCCGGCATCGTGCCGGAGCGCCAGGCAAAAATGCGTGCACAGCAACTCTGGCACTGGATGTATGTGCGCGGCGTCTCCGATTTCGCCGGCATGTTCAACATTTCCAAGGATCTTCGCGCCGAACTCGACAAGCATTTCACCGTGGCGCGGCCCGAGATCGTCGAGGAGCAGGTCTCCGCCGACGGCACGCGCAAATGGCTGTTCCGCTTCCCGCCGCGCGGCGCCGGCCGCCCGGTCGAGATCGAGACTGTCTACATCCCCGAGGAAGGCCGCGGCACGCTCTGCATCTCCTCGCAGGTCGGCTGCACGCTGACCTGCTCCTTCTGCCACACCGGCACGCAGAAGCTGGTGCGCAACCTGACTGCCGAGGAAATCCTCGCCCAGTTGCTCACCGCGCGCGACCGGCTCGGCGATTTCCCCGACCGCGACACGCCCGACGGCGCCATCGTGCCGGCCGAGGGCCGCAAAGTGTCCAACATCGTCATGATGGGTATGGGCGAGCCGCTCTACAATTTCGAGGCGGTCAAGAAAGCGCTGCTGATCGCTTCCGACGGCGACGGTCTTTCGCTCTCCAAGCGCCGCATTACCCTGTCGACCTCCGGCGTGGTGCCGGAGATTTTCCGCACCGGCGAGGAGATCGGGGTCATGCTCGCCATCTCGCTGCACGCCACCAATGACGATCTGCGCGACCTTCTGGTGCCGATCAACAAGAAATATCCGCTCAAGGAGCTGATCGCCGCCTGCCGCGCCTATCCCGGCCTGTCGAACGCCAGGCGCATCACCTTCGAATATGTGATGCTGAAGGACGTCAACGATTCCCTCGACGATGCCAAGGCGCTGGTCAAGCTGCTCAGGGGCATTCCGGCCAAGATCAACCTGATCCCGTTCAACCCCTGGCCCGGCACCAACTACCAGTGCTCGGACTGGGAGACGATCGAGAAATTCGCCGACTACATAAACAATGCCGGCTATGCCTCGCCGATCCGCACGCCGCGCGGCCGCGACATCCTCGCCGCCTGCGGCCAGCTCAAATCGGAATCGGAACGCATGCGCAAAGTCGACCGGCTGGCGCTGGAAGCCATGATGATCGCGGGGCACGGCGAGGCGTGAGGCGTCTCGTCGCCGGGCTCAAGCGCTTCGTCATCATAGCAGTCGGCTATATCGCCGCCGTGCTGACCTCGATCCTGGTGCCTGTGCTGCTGATCGCTCTTCTGGAAGGGCTCGAATATGGCAACTGGTCCATCGTTTTCGCGTTCGACTGGCTGGTTTCCTTCCCGCTCGCGGTAGTGACAGTGGCGGTCTGCGCGTTGTTGATCGTCGGCCCCGCGATCTTCATGGCCGAACGCTTGTCGCTTCGGGGGTGGTTCTACTTCGCGGCCACGGGCGCGATCACGTCCATCGCATTCGGGGTTCTTGTCCCGGGCTCGGCCGGAGGGTTTGTTTTCAACCCGGGCTTTCTCGGCTTCCTGGCCACCGCCGGCATTGCCGCCGGTTCGGTCTACTGGTTTCTGGCCGGGCGCAAGTCCGGCCATCCCATGCGCCGGGATCCGCAATGACCCGCCTCGTCGCCTATATCGTGCGCCTTGCCGTCATCCTGTTCGGCTATGCCGTCGCCGCGCTGGCGGCGAGCGCGTTCCTTAATGTCCTGTTCCTGGCCTCGCTCGGCTACACGCCGGCGCATGCGGAGCCGGCGGCGACCGCCTCGCTCTATTTCTCGATCCCCTTCGTCGCGCTGTTTGCCGCCTATTTCGCCTTCATGCCGGCGGCCCTCGCGATTCTGATCGCCGAGATCCTCGGCCGGCGCGATTGGCTGTTCTATGCGCTGGCCGGTGCGATCGTCGCCGCCGTCTTCCTCGGCTTCGCCGACCAGATGGGCGATACGCCATTCGCCATCACCGAGCCGCGCGCCATGGCCGCCGTCATCGGCGGCGGCATGGTCGGGGGCATTTTCTATTGGCTCAGCGCCGGGCGCTGGGCCGGAAGCTGGTGGAAAGCCGAACCCTGACCTCGAACCGAGCGCCCGCGTAAGCAGGGAGCTTTGCTGACCTCCGGTTCGGAAGAGATCAGCAGCGAACAGCAAAATCCTACTTCGCCTGGGCAGTCAGGATTTTGAGCGCGAACGCGGAAAACACGCCGGCGAAGAGATAGTCGACCACCCGCGTCACGCGCGGGCTGGCCTTCATCGCCGCCGAGAATTTCTCCGCCGCCAGCACCATCGGGGTCGTCACCGGGGTCGAGAGCACCACGAACATGGCGCCGAGGAAGAACAGCTTTCCCGGCGCGTGCGGATCATGCGCGGAGACGAATTGCGGCAGGAAGGTCATGAAGAACAGGATGATCTTCGGGTTGAGCAGGTTGACGCCCAGCCCCACCATCCAGCTCCGGAACAGCGAGATTTGCGGGCCCGTCTTCTTCTCCGGCGAGAAGGCCGAACCCTTGGTGATCGCCTGCCAGGCCAGGAAGACGAGATAGCCGGCGCCGAAGATCTTCAGCACGAAGAAGGCCATCGGCGAGGCGACGATCAGCGCCGAGACGCCGACCACCACCAGCGTGGTGTGGATCAGCGTGCCGCACAGCGCCCCCGCCATCGAGGCGAAGCCTGCGGCGCGGCCCTGGCTCAGCGTGCGCGAGACGAACAGCGTCATGTCCGGCCCCGGCGTGATCGCCAGGATGACCGTGGCGATGGCGAACTGGATCAGCGTTGCGGTGTCGGGAATGAAGGACATGGTAGGCCCGTTGACTTTCGATACGCAGCTATAATGAACGGGGCCTGCCGTTGCCAGCGGCTGTGCGACGGAAAGGATGATCCAGCTGTCCCGTATGCCTGTTTCTCCGCGCCTTGCCCCGTTCATCCCTTGCGGTGACCGGAAACGGCGTGATACCTCGCCGGCCGAGAACTCTTGTCGCGGAAACAGCAAATGTCGAAAACAAAAGACGTCAAGAAGGTCGTGCTCGCCTATTCCGGCGGCCTCGACACATCAATCATCCTGAAATGGCTGCAGACCGAGCTCGGCGCCGAGGTCGTCACCTTCACCGCCGACCTCGGCCAGGGCGGCGAATTGGAGCCGGCGCGCCGCAAGGCCGAGATGATGGGCATCAAGGACATCCGCATCGTCGACGTGCGCGAGGAATTCGTTGCCGACTTCGTCTTCCCGATGTTCCGCGCCAACGCCGTCTACGAAGGGACCTATCTGCTCGGCACCTCGATCGCCCGGCCGCTGATCTCGAAACACCTCGTCGAGATCGCAAAGGAGACCGGCGCCGACGCGATCGCCCACGGCGCCACCGGCAAGGGCAATGACCAGGTGCGCTTCGAGCTTTCGGCCTATGCGCTCAATCCCGATATCAAGGTCATCGCGCCCTGGCGCGACTGGTCGTTCAAGTCGCGCACCGACCTCATCAACTTCGCCGAGCAGCACCAGATTCCGGTGCCGAAGGACAAGAAGGGTGACGCGCCGTTCTCGGTCGACGCCAATCTCCTGCATTCCTCTTCCGAGGGCAAGGTGCTTGAGGACCCGTGGAGCGAGCCGCCGGAATTCGTCCATCAGCGCACCGTCTCGCCCATGGACGCGCCGGACAAGGTCACCGAGATCGAGATCGAGTTCCTGAAGGGCGATCCGGTCGCGCTCGACGGCAAGAAGCTGTCGCCGGCAACCATGCTCGCCGCCCTCAACGATCTCGGCCGCGACAACGGCATCGGCCGGCTCGACCTCGTCGAGAACCGCTTCGTCGGCATGAAGTCGCGCGGCGTCTACGAGACCCCCGGCGGCACCATCCTTATCGCTGCCCACCGAGCCATCGAATCGATCACGCTCGACAGGGGAGCTGCCCACCTCAAGGACGAGTTCATGCCGCGCTACGCCGAACTCATCTACAACGGCTTCTGGTTCGCGCCCGAGCGGCTGATGCTGCAGACGATGATCGACAAGAGCCAGGAGGATGTCGAAGGTACGGTGCGTCTGAAGCTCTACAAGGGCAATGTCATCGTTACCGGCCGCAAGTCGAAGAAGACGCTCTATTCCGACGCGCTGGTGACCTTCGAGGACGACCGCGGCGCCTACGACCAGAAGGACGCCGCCGGCTTCATCCGCCTCAATGCGCTGAGGCTGCGGACCTTGGCGGCGCGCAACCGCCGGGACTGACCGCTCTACCGGTCAGCGAACACGAAACCCGGCAACGCGGCCGGGCTTTCTGCTGAAAAGCAATTCCAGGAAAGTGTGTACGGTTTTCCCGAGAAAAGCGCGCAGCGCTTTCCCTTGGGAATTGCGCAAAAACAAAGACATGAGCGGTTCGCCGTTTCCGTGAAACGGTGAACTGCCCTAACGATCACTCGCCATCGATCGCCGTGGCGATACGGGCGATGGCCTGTTGATAGACACTCGCCGAGTTCCAGCCGGCAATTGCACCCATATTCGACTGAGCACTCGCGCCGGCCTGCCAACCGTGCGCCTTGAGGAAGTTGGCCGTGGATGCCAGCGCGGTGCTCTTGTCGCGCAGGTTTCCGCTGCCCACCCCATATTTCAGGACATTTCCGGGCAGGAACTGCGTGTGGCCGATCTCGCCATGCATGGCCCCGACCGACGAGGCGGTCAACGTTCCGCGATCGACCAGCTTCAGCGCCGCAATGGCATGCGGCTGAAAGTAATCCGGACGGCGGCAGTCATAGGCAAGCGTCAAAATGGCGGACACCGTGTTCTGGTTGCCCATGGAGGCGCCGAAGCCCGTCTCCATGCCCCAGATGGCAAGCAGCACGCCCGGCGAGACGCCGTAGGTCCGTTCGATCTTGTCGAACAGCGCCGCATTCGATTTCTTCAGCGCCCGGCCCCTGGAAATGATCGCCGCCCCGCCGCGGCGCTTCATGAAGGCTTCCACCGAGCCGCTGAAAGCCTTGTGGATGGCGCGGTCCGCGGAAATGGTCCTGGTCGCGTAGGTCGCGCCGGCCAGGGCGGCCAGTCCTCTCGAACCCACGCCCTCGGCCCTGGCCTCCGCTGCGAAGTCCTGCTTCCAGGCATCGAAGCCGGCTCCGGTCTTGCCACAGCTGGCCGCCGCCTGTGCGCCCGTCGCCAGCGCAAGCATCGCCACCACAGTGGCCGCTGCAAACATCTTACCTTTGGCAAGAAATGCCATGTTGTTCTCTCCTGGTTGCCTGAATCACGTCCCGGCCGGAATTTGCCAGTGAAACGCGCACTTGTCACTGTCGCGCGCGCAAGCTGGCCAATGGAAGGGAATTTGCCTACGATCAAGCAAATATTGTGGCAAGAACCACCCATGGCCTGACGATCCTTGCGCCATGTTGCTCAATGACGTCACAGTCGGGAACGACGTCTGTCGGCCGGCGTTTTGCACGACGCGCCTTCCCCTGTTCCCTGGTCCGAGACCGAGATGAAACTCTTCGACTGTCCTCATTGCGGCCATCGTCTCTATTTCGAGAACGCCCGGTGCCTGAACTGCTCCAGTGCCGTGCTCTATGATCCGCAGCGCGCCTGCTTTGCCCTGTCCGGTGCCGACGGCGGCTCCCCATGCGCCAACGCCGACGAATGCGCCTGCAACTGGATGGCCGAGCCGGGACAGCCCTTCTGCCGCGCCTGCGCGCTCAACCAGCTGATCCCGGACCTCTCCGTCGACGGCAACCGCCGCCGCTGGATACGCGTCGAGGCGGCGAAGAAGCGCGCGGTCTATTCGCTGCTGGCTTTCGGACTGCCGGTGACGCCCAAGCGGAACCCCGCCGACGAGGCCGGCCTTGCCTTCGACTTCCTTGCCGATCCGATCGGCGGCGGCCCGGGCGGCGAGCGCATCCTGACCGGCCACGACAATGGCCTGATCACCCTCAACGTCGCCGAAGCCGACTCCGCCGAGCGCGAAAGGCGGCGCGTTGAAATGGGCGAGAATTATCGCACCTTGCTCGGCCATTTCCGCCACGAACTCGGCCACTACTACTGGGACCGGCTGATCCGCGACGATCCGCAAAGGCTTGACGCCTTCCGCGCGCTGTTCGGCGACGAGCGCACCGGCTACGAGCAGGCATTGAAGAACCACTATGCCAATGGTGCCCCACCCGACTGGCAGCAACGCCACATCTCGCCCTATGCCACCTCCCATCCCTGGGAGGATTGGGCCGAAAGCTGGGCCCACCATTTGCACATCACCGACACGCTGGAAATGGTCCATGCGCTGAACTTCCCGCTCGGCCGTCTGGAGACGGTGGAAGCCAACGAATTGCCGCAGGGCGACACCGGGGGCGTATTGCAGGCGGCGCCGTCCGAACCGACGCCTCCTCCCGAACCGTTCGAGAAGATCCTGTCGCGCTGGCTGGTGCTGTCGGAAGCCTCCAATTCCATCAATCGCTGCATGGGTCTGCCCGACCTCTACCCTTTCGTCATCTCGGATGTCGCGGCGCGCAAACTGGCCTTCGTTCACGACCTTCTGACCGGCCTGCCGCAAGAAACGGGAACAAATCGTGAGTTGGCTTCAACATTTTAGCTGGAACGCATGCGCCGCTCTCCCGTTTTCGCTGCCGAGGGACCATGAAACGGAGAGAAACCATGAAATCCGTATTGTTTCCCGCGGTCGCCGGAATGCTCGCGCTCTTCTCGGGCGCCGCCATGGCCGACACCCCCGTCTCCGCGATCACCGATCTCAACGTCCGCGCTGGCCCGGGCCCGCAATATCCTGTCATCGGCGTGCTCGCCGCCGGCCAGTCGGCGACGCTCAATGGCTGCATCGAAAACAGCAAATGGTGCACCATCGCCGAAGCCGGTGGCCAGGGCTGGGTTTATTCGGACTATGTGACGGCTGATTTCGGCGGCAACCGGGTCGTGTTGACGCGACGTCCGCTCGGCTCCAGCGTCGCCGTCGTGTCGCCGCCCGAGGGCTATTCCACCGATTACACCGGCTCGATCATCGCCGGCGAGCCGGTCGAGGACGCCATCCCGCAGCCTCCCGCCGAAGTCAGGACCTATGTCGACACGCATCGCGTCGACCCTGTCTATCTTGAGGGCGAGGTGGTCACCGGGGCCGTTTTGCCCGAGAGTGTCGAACTGCGCGAGATCCCCGATTACGATTACCGCTACGTCTATGTGAACGGCCAGCCGGCGCTGATCGACCCGCAGACGCGGCGCATCGTGTATGTGGTGCGTTGAGGCGGATAGGACACGGGGTTAATCATCGGAGCATGCCCTCGCCTGCCGGCAGGCAGGCGAGGGCGGCGCGAATGCGCCGGAGGCTGGCGGGGCGTATCGAACAGGAATGATTGCGCAGAACCGCCCGATCCCATAGATCATGCGACGCGAAGCACCAGCTTGCGAGAGAGCGTGATATCGGACCCTGCCGCCTTCGAGCACTATCGAAACACAGCCAACGAAAAGACGACCCTGCCGCGCCTGCTTCTCGGGACCGGGATCGTCGTCCTGTTCTGGGCCGCGTCGACGGGGGTCGTGCTGCTGGGCGGCACCTATGCCTTTTTCGCCTGGCGGACAGCGCAAGGCGCGGCTGCGCCCGCCGGCGGCATGCAGGGTTTCCTTGCGTCGCCAATCGGCATTCTCACCGCGCTCGCGTCTTTCGCCGGCATCTGGATCGGCTTGTGGATCGCCATGCGCTGGGTGCATGGCGAGAAGCTGTCGGCGCTCCTCGGCAACAGCCGTCGCATTTCGCGCTCGGGTTTCGTCAAGGGACTGGTCGCGGTGTTGGTCACTTCGCTCGTGTCCGAGGTCCTGCTCTACCTGATGCAGCCCGAGATCGCGCGCGGCTCCATCGCCCTGTCGTCCTGGCTGCTGTTCCTGATCCCGATCCTCGCGCTCACTTTTCTGCAGACATCATCGGAAGAGGTGCTGTTCCGAGGCTACCTGCTGCGCGGTCTTGCCTACCGGTTCAGGAGCCCGTTCGTCTGGGCACTGCTGCCGGGCCTGCTGTTCACCTCGCTGCACTGGAGCGCGAGCGCCTCGGCCGCCATCAATGCCTGCGTGCTGGTCTCGATCGCCGCTTTTGCACTGCTTCTGACGCTTGTCGTCTATGCCACCGGCAATCTCGGCGCGGCCCTCGGCGCCCATCTCGGCAACAATCTGACCGGCTTCCTGCTGATCTCGCATCAGGAGAGCTACAATTCCTTCGCCTTGTTTACCGCCAGACCACTCGAAGGGCCGGGCTGGGCGACGTCGGACGCGGTCCTCATCGCCATGATCGGCATCGCCTGCAGCCTGCTGACGGCCCTGCTGCTTTTGCATCCGCGCTCGCCGCTGAGCGCCTCGGCCGAACCTGCAGACGGAACGAAGGCGACCTGATTGCTGCGCGGGGAGACCGGCGGAACGGTCCTTGTCTTGACTCCGCGGCCGTTTTCCTGTCTACAGCCCCGAATTCCGCGACGAGTATCCCTCCGAGCAAGCCGACCAGGACGCCGAAGCCTCTTTGAGGCCAAGTGCTGTAAACAGATCCTGGAGGCCAACACCCGGCAGCGCTGTGCGCCCCCGGGTGCTTTTTGGTTTTGGCTTTTGCTTGCCACGAGACTTGGACACTTGGCGCGAACGCATTACCTCTCGGGCACCATCCGGTTGCCAGGGAAAAGGAAACAGAATGTTTGAATCACTTCAGGAGCGCCTTGGCTCCATCCTGAACGGCCTGACAGGCCGCGGCGCGCTGTCGGAGGCGGATGTCTCGGCGGCGCTCCGCGAGGTGCGCCGTGCGCTGCTCGAGGCCGACGTGGCGCTGGAAGTGGTGCGCTCCTTCACCGACAAGGTGCGCGAGAAGGCGGTCGGCGCGGCGGTGCTGAAGTCGATCAAGCCCGGCCAGATGGTCGTCAAGATCGTGCATGACGAGCTGGTCGACATGCTCGGCGCCGAAGGCGTCGCCGTCGACCTCAACGCACCGGCGCCCGTCGTCGTCATGATGGTCGGCCTGCAGGGTTCCGGCAAGACGACGACCTCGGCCAAGATCGCCAAGCGGCTCACCGAGCGTCAGAACAAGAAGGTCCTGATGGCCTCGCTCGACACGCGGCGCCCCGCCGCGCAGGAGCAGTTGCGCCAGCTCGGCGAGCAGGTCAAGGTGGCGACGCTGCCTGTCGTCGTCGGCCAGAACCCGGTCGATATCGCCAAGCGCGCCGTGCAGGCGGCCAGGCTCGGCGGTCACGACGTGGTCATCCTCGACACTGCCGGCCGCACCCATATCGACGAGCCGCTGATGGTCGAGATGGCCGACATCAAGAAGGTGTCGGGCCCGCACGAGATCCTGCTGGTCGCCGACTCCTTGACCGGCCAGGACGCCGTCAACCTTGCCAAGAGCTTCGACGAGCGCGTCGGCATCACCGGGCTGGTGCTGACCCGCATGGACGGCGACGGCCGTGGCGGCGCCGCGCTCTCGATGCGCGCCGTCACCGGCAAGCCGATCAAGCTGATCGGCACCGGCGAGAAGATGGACGGGCTGGAGGAATTTCACCCCAAGCGTATCGCCGACCGCATTCTCGGCATGGGCGACATCGTTTCGCTTGTCGAAAAAGCCGCCGAGAACATCGACGCCGAGCAGGCGGCGGCGATGGCCAAAAAGATGCAGTCGGGCAAGTTCGACCTGAACGACCTCGCCCAGCAGCTTCAGCAGATGTCGAAAATGGGCGGCATGGGCGGCATCATGGGCATGATGCCCGGCATGGGCAAGATGAAGGACCAGATGGCCGCCGCCGGTCTCGACGACAAGATGTTCGGCCGCCAGCTCGCCATCATCTCCTCGATGACCAAGGCCGAGCGCGCCAACCCCGACATTCTCAAGCACTCGCGCAAGAAGCGCATCGCCGCCGGCTCCGGCACCGACGCGGCCGAGATCAACAAGCTCTTGAAGATGCATCGCGGCATGGCCGACATGATGAAGGCGATGGGCGGCAAGGGCAAAGGCGGCGGCCTGATGCGCGGCATGATGGGCGGGCTCGCCTCCAAGATGGGTCTCGGCGGCATGATGCCCGGTGGCATGGGCGGCATGCCTGACCTCTCCAAGATGGATCCCAAGCAGCTCGAAGCCTTGCAGAAGCAGGCGCAGGCCGCCGGCATGAAGGGCCTGCCCAGCGGCCTTCCCGGCGGCGGTGGCCTGCCCGGCTTGCCCGGCGGCATGAAGCTTCCCGGGCTTCCCGGTCTCGGCGGCGGTGGCCTGCCTGGCCTCGGCAAGAAGAAGTGAGGACGCGATGAACGAGGAAAAGGACATGGCGGACGCCCGCACCATCCTGGCCGGCTACCGTGCTTCGATCGACAACATCGATGCCGCCCTCATCCACATGCTGGCCGAGCGCTTCCGCTGCACCAAGGCGGTCGGCCTGCTCAAGGCCGAGCATGGCTTGCCGCCGGCTGACCCGGCGCGCGAGCAGCAGCAGATCGCCCGTCTTCGCCAGCTCGCGGACGATGCGCATCTCGACCCGGATTTCGCGGAGAAATTCCTCAATTTCGTCGTCCGCGAAGTGATCCGCCACCACGAACAGATCGCCGCTGCCAACGGCGTGACGAAAACCGGCTGAAGACAAAGATTTAGCCGCAACCCTACCAACGAAATCAGAGCTTTTAGGAGATAAGAAATGGCACTGAAGATCAGATTGGCCCGCGCGGGCTCGAAGAAGCGTCCCTACTACCACGTCGTCGTCGCCGACGCGCGCTCGCCGCGCGACGGCCGTTTCATCGAGTCGCTCGGCTCGTGGAACCCGCTGCTGCCGAAGGACGGCGAGCGCGTCAAGGTTGACGCCGAGCGCGTCAAGCACTGGCTGTCGCACGGCGCCCAGCCGACCGACCGCGTGCTGCGCTTCCTCGATGAGGCCGGCCTCGCCAAGCGCGACGCCCGTTCCAATCCGAAAAAGGCCGAGCCCGGCAAGAAGGCACAGGAGCGCGCCGCGCTTCTGAAGAAGGCGCAGGACGACGCCGCTGCCGCCGTCGCGGCGGCTGCGGCCGCGCCGGCCGAGGCGGAGCCCGCCACGGCCGAGTAATCGATCACCGATCGTCTTTTTCGAAACGGCGGGCCCTTAGCCCGCCGTTTTCTATTTCGAATTCATTGTGCGGATGCTGCCGCTCAATAGCCGCTCGGGCAACGATCGACATAGACATGGCCGCGGCTGTCGCGATAACGGCAGCGGCCCGGTTCGCTGGCCCGCCCGATCAGCGCGCCGGCTACGGCACCGACCGCGCCGCCGACCACGGCGCCCTGGACGGGATCGCCCGCCACCGCCGCGCCGACCGCTGCTCCGCCCAGGCCGCCGACGGCCGCGCCTTTTTCCGTCTGCGAACAGGCGCCAAGCGCTGCCGTCAGCACCAGAATGGTCATGATTTTCTTCATTGTCGTTCCTCTCTCACGGGGATCGCCGTCCTCGCCGCCATGTTCCTAACTCCCAGGCGGCCGATTTGATCCCTAGACATTGAAGGCCGGTGCTTCGCCGCGCCTGCCAAGGCCATGCCGATCTCCGGCAAGCATTTGAAATCGTTGATGTTCTCACGCCGCAGCGCAGTTCTCTCGCCGGGTTGTCCGTGCAGCGCGCCGGCGTGGCTA
The DNA here is from genome assembly GCF_006442405.1 of Mesorhizobium sp. B2-2-3. Lineage (NCBI taxonomy): Bacteria > Pseudomonadati > Pseudomonadota > Alphaproteobacteria > Hyphomicrobiales > Phyllobacteriaceae > Mesorhizobium > Mesorhizobium sp. B2-2-3. The sequence continues at coordinate 129,685 of NZ_VFWC01000003.1, forward strand.
TCGGCGCGCTTCGGTCGCGTATATGAAGAGCCGGCGGGCGTGGCCCCTCAGACCAAGAGCAGGCAATATGGCCGGAGAGACAGATCTGAAGACATTGCTGGCGTCGATGACGCCGCAATTGATTGCCGGCATCCATGTCTTCGCCACGCTACCGGCGGGTGTATCGGTTCCGGAAGGACTCGAAGCGGTCATGCTGTTTCGCGAACGCGAAGGCACGACATTGATCCTGCTCGAAGACGAGGCGCAGGCAGCCGGGCTGGAAGCCGTTTTCCGCTGCCGCATGATAACGCTGAACATCCATTCGTCGCTGGAAGCCGTCGGCTTCCTCGCCGCCATCACCGCACGCCTCGCCGCCGCCGGCATGGGCGTCAATCCCGTCTCCGCCTTCTATCATGACCATCTGTTCGTGCCGGTCGACCGGGCCGAGGAAGCGATGAGGTTGCTGCGGGAACTGGCGGCGGAAAATCGGACATAGGCCGGCGCCCCCCTCATCCGCCTGCCGGCACCTTCTCCCCATATAAGGACGGGGGGAAGGTGAGCTAACGGCCGAAGGCCGAGCCCGCGACTGCGGGCCGCCGGTCGTCCGGCGCCCTCGCGGAGGGCCAGCCGCGGCAGCGGCGGTGCGGCCCGCGAGCGAAAGCCAAACAGCCGTCAGGCTGCCTTCTTCTTCGGCTGGATCAGGCCGCGCTCGACCAGCAGTTCGGCGATCTGCACTGCGTTGAGGGCGGCGCCCTTGCGCAGATTGTCGGAAACGATCCACATCGACAGGCCGTTGTCGATGGTCGAATCCTCGCGGATGCGCGAGATGAAGGTGGCGTCCTCGCCGGCCGATTCCAGCGGCGTGATGTAGCCGCCGTCCTCGCGCTTGTCCAAGACCTGGCAGCCCGGCGCCTCGCGCAGGATGTCGCGCGCCTCGTCGGCGGTGATCGGGTTCTCGAACTCGATGTTGACCGCTTCCGAATGGCCGATGAACACCGGCACGCGCACGCAGGTCGCCGTCAGCTTGATCTTGGGATCGAGCATCTTCTTGGTCTCGGCGACCATCTTCCACTCTTCCTTGGTGAAGCCGTCATCGAGGAAAACGTCGATATGGGGGATCACGTTGAAGGCGATGCGCTTGGTGAACTTCTTGACGTCGACCTGGTCGGCGACGAACACGGCGCGGGTCTGCGTGAACAGCTCGTCCATGCCTTCCTTGCCGGCGCCCGACACCGACTGGTAGGTGGCCACGACGATGCGCTTGATGGTGGCCGCGTCATGCAGCGGCTTCAGCGCCACGACGAGCTGCGCCGTCGAGCAGTTCGGGTTGGCGATGATGTTCTTGCGGGTGAACAGCGAGATCGCATCCGGGTTCACTTCCGGGACGATCAGCGGCACGTCGGCGTCGTAGCGGAAGGCCGAGGAATTGTCGATGACGACGCAGCCCTGCTTGCCGATCTTGGGTGACCATTCCTTCGAGACATTGCCGCCGGCCGACATGATGCAGATGTCGGTGTCGGAAAAGTCGTAGGCGTCGAGTGCGCGGACCTTCAGCGTGCGGTCGCCGAACGACACTTCCGTGCCCTGGCTGCGGCGCGAGGCAAGCGCCACCACTTCGCTGACCGGAAAACCGCGCTCTTCCAGTATGTTGAGCATTTCGCGGCCCACATTGCCCGTGGCGCCAACTACCGCAACCTTGAAACTCATAAAGATCTCCTATCCCTCTCCGCTTGGTTGTTGGAGAAAACCCGCCGGCCAGGTGCGGGTTCCGTCCCCCGGGCCGAACCCGGGAGAGGGTGGTCAGGCCAAGGGAATCACACCGTTTTGGTGGTGGTTTTGGCCGTTACTTTGCTGGAACGGGGGGACGCGCCGAAACGCCCGGCGCAATGATGCTCATTGCGGCTGGGGGCATCGAATGCAAGAAGAGCCATCAAAAGGCCGCGCATCGAAAAACGATCCCGTTCGAAGCGGGCTTTTACGCGGTTTGCGGCAGGAGTCAATCAGTGGTGTTTCTTCCTTCCCTCCTTGCGGGAGAAGGGAAGGCGGTGCCGCCTGCCCTGTACAAGAGCGGCGCCAGCAAGTACGAACGGGCGAGATCGTCTGGCTGGCGCTGCGCCAGCCCTGTATGTGCTCCATGATGAGCGCAAGCCCTGAATTCCGAAAGAGTGAGATGTCCAACTTCGAAGCACTTGTTCCTGCGCTGGCAAAGGCGCTGGAAAAACGCGGCTATGCCGAACTGACGCCGGTGCAGAAGGCGGTCCTGGAACTTGGCCAGGCCGACGCGCTGGTGTCGGCGCAGACCGGCTCCGGCAAGACGGTGGCCTTCGGCCTTGCCATGGCGCCGACGCTCCTCGGCGGCGCCGACCGCTTTGCCCATGCCGCGGCCCCGCTGGCGCTGGCGGTGGCGCCGACGCGCGAGCTGGCGCTGCAGGTGACGCGCGAACTGGAATGGCTCTACGAGCTGACCGGCGCCACGGTCGCCTCCTGCGTCGGCGGCATGGACATGCGCACCGAACGGCGCGCGCTGGAGCGCGGCGCCCATATCGTCGTCGGCACCCCCGGTCGGCTGCGCGACCACATCACGCGGAACTCGCTCGACATGTCGGCGCTGAAGGCGGTGGTGCTGGACGAAGCCGACGAGATGCTCGATCTCGGTTTTCGCGAGGACCTGGAATTCATCCTCGACGCCGCCCCCGCCGAGCGCCGCACGCTGATGTTTTCGGCCACCGTGCCGCGCTCCATCGCAACCCTCGCCCAGGGCTATCAACGTGACGCCGTGCGCATCTCGGCCGCCGGCGAGGAGAAGCAGCATCTCGACATCGAATACCGGGCGCTCAGCGTCGCCCAGGCCGATCGCGAGAACGCCATCATCAATGTGCTGCGTTTCTACGAGGCGAAAAACGCGCTGGTGTTCTGCAACACCCGTGCCGCCGTCAACCATCTCACCGCACGCTTCAACAACCGCAATTTTTCAGTCGTCGCGCTCTCGGGCGAGCTCAGCCAGAACGAACGCAGCCACGCGCTGCAGGCGATGCGCGATGGCCGCGCCAAGGTCTGCATCGCCACCGACGTCGCGGCGCGCGGCATCGACCTGCCCAATCTGGAGCTGGTCATCCATGCCGACCTGCCGACCAACCCGGAAACGCTGCTGCACCGAAGCGGCCGCACCGGACGCGCGGGTCGCAAGGGCGTCAGCGCGCTGATCGTGCCCAACAGCGCCCGCAGGCGAACCGAACGCCTGCTGGCGAGCGCAAAGCTGACCGCGACATGGGCAAGTCCGCCATCCGCCGACGACGTGATCCGCCGCGATGACGAGCGCATCCTTGCCGATCCCACCTTCGATGAACCGGTGAAGGACGACGAACGCGGCTTCATCGACGCGCTTCTCGCCAAGCACGGCGCCGAGCAGGTGACGGCCGCCTTCGTGCGGCTGTGCCGCTCGAGCCGCTCGGCGCCAGAGGATCTGATGGACGTCGCGCCGTTCACGCCGTCGCGTGAAAGACCGGCGGGCGAAAACTTCGCGCGCCGCGACGAGGCGCCCAGCCGCCGCGACGATTTCGGCGCCAGCGTCTGGTTTTCGCTGTCGGTCGGGCGCCGGCAGAATGCCGAGCCACGCTGGCTGATTCCGATGCTGTGCCGCACCGGCAGCATCACCAAGCGCGAGATCGGCGCCATCAAGATGCAGCCGGAAGAGACCTTCGTGCAGATCGCCGCCGACTGGGCCGACCGTTTCCTCGCCGCCGTTGGTCCCGACCGCAAATTGCAGGGTAACATCGTGGTGAAACGGCTGGACGGCATGCCGGACCTGTCGCGCGCCGGCTACCAGCCGCCAGGTCCGGACAAGAAACCGCATCGCGGCAAGGCGCCGTTCGACCCGAACGCGCCGAAGCGCAAATTCGAGAAGCGCGCGCCGGCTGGCGACCAGCGCCCCGCCGCATCTGACGCGAAGCCCTGGGCGAAAAAGCCGGGCAAGCCGAAATTCGACAACGCCGGACCGCCGAAACCCAAGAAGGCGAAGAAGCGGCCGAGCTGAGGTCTCCCGGCCATGCCGTCACGATGGCTGCCGCGCCAGCCGTCGCATTTTCATGCTGCCCCTTGCGATCCGCCGGAACTTTGAACAGTCTGGTCGGGCGTTCGGGGGATCGGGGCATGCGCGGCGAAGTTCTTCACTATGACGAGACCCAGGGCTTCGGCTTCATCACCGGGGCGGATGGTGAGCGCTATACTTTCGCGCGTGAGGATCTGCGCCGCGAAATCGCAATTGCCCGAGGCACGGCCGTTGAATTCCAGCCCGGCGGCGGCCAGGCGCGCGACATCTTCCCGGCCGGCGCCCAATCCGCGCCTCCAACCGGCGTGGCCGCCGGCGCCCATGCGCGAACCGGTGCGTCCGTCTCTTCCGCTGCTCAAATCGCACAGCCGCGGCATTTTGGCCGCGCCGCCAGCACCGGGCCGGCCGAGCCCGGCCTGTGGGGTTATTTCTGGCGCGGCATCACCGAGAATTATTTCAACTTCACCGGCCGCGCCCGCCGCAAGGAATACTGGGCCTATTGCCTGTTCTGGTTCGTCGCGCTGCTGGCAGTGACCGGCATCGGCATTTTCGCCGATGCCGCGATGGGCAATCTCGACGACGCTGAAATGCCGGCGGTGACGATTGGCCTGTTCGGCCTTTTCCTACTTGCGACCTTTCTGCCTGGCCTCGGCATGACCGTGCGTCGTCTGCACGATATCGGCCTGACCGGCTGGCTTTTCCTGGTGATCCTGATCCCCACCATCGGCAGCCTGATCATCCTGGTCTTCGCGCTCATCCCGACCCAGGCCCGGGAGAACCAGTGGGGACCGGTGCCGGCGGGCGCCAGAACGTAGCCCTGCGTGCGTATTGCAATTACGTGCAACTTTAAGTAGCGTCTCGCGACGCAATGTGAAATGGGGCAGAGCATGCGCGGGACGGTGTTCCACTATGACGAAGGCCAGGACTACGGTTACATCAACGGAACCGACGGCAAACGCTACATCTTTTCCCGTATCGATTTCAGCCTGGAACTGCCCCTCGGCAAGGGTACCCTTGTCGAGTTCCAGCCGGGCGACGGCACGGCGCACAACATTGTCGCCACGGCCTCGGCCGCATCGTCGTCAACCACCAGTCAGCCACGGCAGACCAGCCGTTCTGCCCGAAGCCGTCCCGCCTACTCCACAGGGCTGTGGGCTTATTTCTGGCGCGCGGTGATCGCGGATTATGGTAATTTCACCGGACGCTCCCGCCGCAAGGAATTCTGGGCCTTCTGGCTATTCTACACCCTCGGGGTGCTCGCGCTTTTCGGCTTCGGGATACTTGTTGAACTGGCGATCAACGGCTTCGAAACCAACGCGGACAGGACGCCGATGGGGTTCATAGGGTTCATACCCCTACTGGTTTTCTTTTCGGGATTGATCCTGCCTTGCATTGCGCTCCTCGTACGGCGTGCGCATGACGCCGGCCTGAGCGGCTGGTTTGCCCTGCTTTGCTTCGTCCCGCTCATTGGCGGCATCGCCGTGCTAGTCTTCGGGCTTATGCCGCCTCAGCTGGGCGAAAATCCTTGGGGACCGGTGCCGGCGGGCGTCAGGGTCTGACCGCCCCCAGCGCCTCGCCCGAAAGCCTGAGAAAGATCTTCTGGCCGTGGCGTTCGGCGCCAAGCCGGTCGTAGAAGCGCAGCGCGCCTTCGTTCCAGTCCTCGGTGGTCAGGTCGATGCGGCCGATGCCGTGGCGCCGGCAATGGTCGGCGAGAAAGCCGACCAGCGCCCGGCCGACCCCAGCGTTGCGAGCCTTGTCGCGCACGAACAGATCCTTGAGGAACAATAGCCGCTCGAGGTCGATGCCGGGATGCGCGATCGCTACCGACGCCAGGCCGCTGATCTCGGCCCCGATGAAGGCCAGCGCGAAATGCGGATAGGCCGGGCTTTCCTCATCCAGCCATTTGCGTGCCGCCGACAAGGCGCGCTCGTGGTCGAGCGGCGGCTGCCGGTAGTACACCGCCATTTCGCACAGCATCGTGGCGAGCGCCGTCGCGTCGCCGGTCGTCGCCCAGCGGACGGCGATCATCATGGGCTCAGCCCAGGAACTTGGCGATGATCGCGTCGCTCATCTCGACGGTGCCGACCTCGGTCATGCCGGCGGAGAGGATGTCCTTGGTGCGCAGCCCGTCGTCGAGCACGGCGGCGATTGCCGCTTCGAGCTTGTCGGCTTCATCGACCATGGCGAAGGAATAGCGCAGGCACATGGCGAAGGAAGCGATCATGGCGATCGGGTTGGCGATGCCCTTGCCGGCGATATCGGGCGCCGAACCGTGCACCGGCTCGTAAAGCGCCTTGCGCTTCTTGGTCTTGGCATCAGGCGCGCCGAGCGAGGCGGAAGGCAGCATGCCGATCGAGCCGGTCAGCATGGCGGCGATATCGGACAGCATGTCGCCGAACAGGTTATCGGTGACGATGACGTCGAACTGCTTGGGCCAGCGCACCAGTTGCATGCCGCCGGCATCGGCCAGCATGTGGTCGAGCTTGACGTCGGAATATCGGGCCTTGTGGGTCTGGGTGACGACCTCGTTCCACAACACGCCGGACTTCATGACGTTGCGCTTTTCCATCGAGGTGACATGGTTCTTGCGCGTGCGCGCCAATTCGAAGGCGACGCCCGAAATGCGCTCGATCTCGAATGTGTCGTAGACCTGGGTGTCGATGCCGCGCTTCTGGCCGTTGCCGAGATCGATGATCTGCTTGGGCTCGCCGAAATAGACGCCGCCGGTCAGTTCGCGCACGATCAATATGTCGAGGCCTTCGACCACCTCTTGCTTCAGCGAGGAGGACGCCGCCAGCGCCGGATAGCAGATCGCGGGCCTGAGATTGGCAAACAGCTCCATGTCCTTGCGCAGGCGCAGCAGGCCGGCCTCGGGGCGAACCTCGTAAGGCACGGCATCCCATTTCGGACCGCCGACGGCCCCGAACAGCACGGCGTCGGCGGCAACAGCCTTTTCCATGTCGGCATCGGAAATCGCGGCACCATGTGCATCGTAGGCGCAGCCGCCGACCAGCCCCTCGTCGGTGGCGAAGCCGCTGCCGAGCTTCTCGTTCATGGCCGCTATCAGCTTCTTGACCTCGGCCATGGCCTCGGGGCCGATGCCGTCGCCGGGAAGCAGGAAGAGATGTTTCGAAGCCATGGAGAGCCGTCCCAGAAAGAATGCGTTTCGATTTGCACAGCATCCTTCGCGCGCCAATGAGGCGCGCGGCGCTGTGCGACCGCGGCCTTGCTAACCGCCAAGCGGTTGCGACGCAAGGAGGAACAATTGCCGAAGGCGGCTAAGTGCGTAATCTCCCCCTTTGAGGGGGAGATGGCCGGCAGGCCAGAGGGGGGCGCTCCCGCCGACATTTCCAGGTCTGCAGTCGCCTCGGCGCTTTGCAGATGTTTCATCGATGCGAGAGAATGTTGACCAGCCGGTCGAAAGGATCGCGCACATAGAAGCGCCGCACGCCCCAGGGCTCGTCGGCCGGCCCGTATTCGATGGCGAAGCCGGCTGCCTTCATGGCGTCGAGTGCGGCATCAACATCGTCGACCTCGATCGACAGGTCCGGCACCGGCGTGCCCGACCCGCCTTGCGCCATGAAGCTGACCTGCACCTGCATCCTTTCCTCGGACCCGTAGGTGACGATCCAGCCTTGATCCATGAGCACATCGAGGCCGAGCACGTCATGGTAGAAGCGCCTCGCCGATGCCGCGTCCTTTGTTTCGATATTGGCTACGATGCGCCGCACCTTCATGGCATTGGCCCTCCTCAGTCTGTGCGCCGAAGCGCCGTCACCTCGATTTCGATCTTCATCTCCGGTCTGTTGAGCTGGCACACGATCATCGTCGCCGCCGGCCTGATCTCGCCGAACGCCTCGCCGAGAATGGGGAACACCACGTCGACGAAGGCCTGGTCGGTTATGTAGTAATGCGCGCGCACCACATCCTCCATATCGAAGCCGCCGTCCCGCAAGGCTTTGGCGATGGTTGCCAGGCAGTTGCGCGTCTGGGCCTCGACTGTTTCCGGCATCGTCATCGAGGCATAGTCATAGCCGGTCGTGCCGGACACGAAACACCAGTCGCCCTGCACCACGGCGCGCGAATAGCCGGCGGTCTTCTCGAAGGGCGAACCGGTGGAGATCAGCTTTCGCATGGCATCCTCGCAAAGGGGTGTTGGCAACCACTTTGCGGGCAAAAGCCTCGCGCGGCCATAGGCCAGACGGAGCTGGCCGTTGTCCCGATGACCTTGATCGTCCGCTGGGCCTCAGCTCGCCAGCCGGCTGACCATCTCGTGCTGGGCGTAGGCCCGGCCGAAGCGGTTGGCGAGGAAGGCGTCGAGCGCGATGTCCTCCTGCTTGACGAAGCCGGTCGCCGGCAAGGTACCGTCGGCCAGCATGTCGAGCACGGCGCAGATTCCGGATGCCGTGGTGATCTGGATGGCGCTGCGCACCGTCTGGCCGACCCGCTTCGAATAGATCTTGTTGGCGTAGGTCTCCTGCAGCAGGCGGCCGTTCTTGCGCCCCGAGACGGTGACGAAGACGATGACCACGTCCTGCAGCGTCGCTGGCAGCGCGCTTTCGAAAATGTCCTTCAACACCTCGCGGCGGTGACGCAGGCCGAGATCGTTGAGCAGCGCCTTCATGATGGCGGCGTGGCCGGGATAGCGGATGGTGCGATAGTTGAGCGTGCGCACCTTGCCCTTCAGCGTCTCGGCCAAAGTGCCGAGCCCGCCCGAGGTGTTGAAGGCCTCGTAGGTTACCCCGTCGAGCGAGAATTCCTCGCGCTCCTCCAGCGGCGGCACCTCGACCAGCTCGCCCTCGACGATCGCCTCGCAGGGCTCGCAATATTCGTTGATGACGCCGTCGGTGCTCCAGGTCAGATTGTAGTTCAGCGCGTTCGAGGGATATTGCGGCAGCGCGCCGACCCGCATGCGCACGCTTTCCAGCGTGTCGAAACGGCTGGCGAGATCGTTGGCGACGATCGAGATGAAGCCCGGCGCCAGCCCGCATTGCGGGATGAAGGCGCTGTTGGCCGAACGCGCCAGTTCCTTCACGCGCCGGGTCGAGACGACGTCCTCGGTGAGATCGAGATAATGCACGTCGGCGCTTGCGGCAGCTTCGGCGATGCGCGTGGTCAGATGGAAGGGAGCGGCGCTGAGCACCGCGAATTTTCCGGCGAGCGCAGCTTCCAGCGTGCCCGCGGCCGCGATGTCGAGTTCGAGCGTCTCTACTCCGTCAGGCAATTCAGCCGCGGCAAGCTGCGCGGCCGAGCGGTCGACGAGGGTGACATGATAGTCCCTGGTTGAAAACAGCATCTCGGCAATGGTCGAGCCGATCTTGCCGGCGCCGACGACAACAATTTTCTTCATGACCCGGTTCCCTCGCCCGACAGTTGATTTGTCCCGCTACAATCGCGGCTTGCCGGACGAAAGGAAGCGTGGAATTATGCGAAATGAAGCACAGTTTCTATCAATATGCCGACCAGGTTCGTTGAAATGCTGAGTGATGCCGACCAGGCCCTGCTTGCCCTGCTGCGCGAGAACGCCCGCGCCTCGACCGCCGCGCTGGCGCGCCGGCTCGGCGTGTCGCGCACCACGGTGCAGAGCCGCATCGAACGGCTGGAGCAGCGCGGCATCATAGCCGGCTACGGCGTCAAGCTTGCGCCCGATTATGAACAGGGACTGGTGCGGGCGCATGTGCTGCTCACCGTAACGCCCAAGCTCGCCGACAAGGTGGTGCGCAGCCTGCGCGCCCTGGCGCCGGTCAGGACGCTGCATTCGGTGAGCGGCAATTTCGACATGATCGTCATCGCCGACGCGCCGTCGATCAAGGACCTGGACACGCTGCTCGACCAGATCGGCGCCCTCGAAGGCGTCGAACGGACATCGTCGTCGATCATCCTGTCGACGCGGATCGATCGGTGATCACCGGTGAAAAACCGGGCCGCAGGCGGCCCGGTCGTGCCGCCTTTACTTGGCAGGCTGGATGTTCGAGACCAGCGATTTGCCGGATTTCGTCGAATAGGTGACGATCACCTTCTTGCCGGGCTTCAGCGTCTCGACCTCTATGCCCTCCGGCAGGTTCAGCGTCTTGCCGTCGGCCAGCGTGATGGCGTCGCCCTTTGCATCGACATTGACGATGGTGCTGGTAACCGTCCTTGCAAGGGCTGCCGTCGAGGATGCGGCCGCCAGCACTGTCGCGGCGGCGATGACGAATTTCCTCATGGTCTTTTCTCCTAACGCTTGTTGTGGTGCCGAAGTGGTTCGGCATCGAGGGGTCGGAACGATTACAGTTGCCGCCCCGCTTCCCCCGGATCGAGAGAAGATCGGTCGATCCTAGCGAGGCGAGTTGTCGGGCAGCTGGCCGGCGCCTTACGGATCCGTAAGACCGGGATGACGGACAGAGGATCCAGGTCTATCGCCGGCTAACCCGACGCCAGCGGGAAACTCACCATCACGGCGAGACCCGGCCGGCAGTCCTCAAGCGTGATCGATGCGCCGTGCAGGTCGGCGATGGCCCTAACGAGGCTGAGGCCGAGGCCGCTGCCTGGCGTCGAGCGGCTGTGGTCCAGCCGGTAGAGCCGCTGGAACACTTTTTCACGCTCGTACGCCGGGATGCCAGGACCGTTGTCGGCGACTCTGGCCAGGATATGCTCGTCCCGGCGTTCGGCCGACAATTTGATCGCGGTGCCGGGCGGGCAATGGCGCAGCGCATTCTCGACCAGGTTGGCGAACATCTGCATCAGCAGCTCGCGATCGCCATGGATCCGGTCCGTCGTCCCGTCCAGCCGCTGCGACGACAGCGACTTGCAGTCGTCCTCTGCCACCTCGGTGTAGATCTCGGCGATGGTTTGCAGAATCTCGCCGAGATCGACATCGGTAAAGCGCGCCTTGCGCGCGCCAGCCTCGATCTGTGCAATTCTAAGCAGCGCGTCAAAGGTCTCGTTGATCTGGTGACCCTCCGCGCGCGCGTCGGCCAGGTCGCCGGAGACATCCTGATCCTGCGCCGCCTTGTCGGCCGCGCCCTCCAGAATCATCTGCAGCCGATTGAGCGGCGTCTTCAGATCGTGCGCAATGTCGGCGCTGACCTGCTTCATGCCTTCGACCAGCGCCGACAGACGATCAAGAGCCGCATTGACCTGATTGGACACGACGTCGATGTCGTCGCCATTGCCGGTCAGTGGAATGCGGGTATCCAGCCGGCCATGCGAGACATCCACCATAGTGGCGGCAATGCCGTCGAGCCGGCGCTGAACGCGCGAGGCGAGCAAGGCGCCGCCGGCCACCGCCAGCCCGGCGATGATCAGCGTCGCCCAGCCGAAGCTCATCAGTATGATAGTTTCCAGTTCCTCCGTCTCGGACAGGCTGAAGGCGATCGTCAGATTGTTGCCGCCAATCGAGCCGGAATAGGCACGGTATTGGGCACCGGCCGGCACACCGGGCATTTTTGCGTCGAGCATCGAGAACCCGTCGGGAACTCCAGCCGCGGTGAAGTTGCCGGCCAGACGGTTGCCGGCCGCGTCGGTCAGCGAAAAGAGCTGTTCCTTCTTGGAGCTGAGCTGCGAATGACTCTCGACCGTGGCGATCAGGTCCTCGAGGTCGCTCTCGGTATACGTTGCGGCGACGACCGAGTAGGTTTCCCTGATGGTTTCGTCGAGCCGTCCCGCAAGATCGGCGCTCATCATCCGGTAGACGATGGCGCCGGACAGCACGAAAGCCAGCATGAACAGGAAGGCGAACGTCAAGGCGAGCCGGAACGGCGTGCTGCGCGGCAGCCGGGACCATGTCGCGGTCATGGTGAAAGCGGTGCGTGCAGGCTGTAGCCGGTATTGCGGACCGTATGGATGAGCTGGGTTTCGAAAGGCCTGTCGATCTTGGCCCGCAAGCGGCTGATATGGGTCTCGACGACGCTGGTCCTGGGATCGAAATGGAAATCCCAGACGCGCTCCAGGAGCATGGTGCGGGTGATCACCCGGCCCTCGCCGCGCATCAGCACTTCCAACAGGCTGAACTCACGCGGTTGCAGGTCGATCGGCTGGCCCTGCCTGGCAACGCGGCGCATGATCAGGTCCATTTCGAGGTCGGCTACCCGCAGAACGGTCTTCTGCTCCAGTGCGGCCGGCCTGCGGCCGAGCGCATTGATGCGGGCAAGCAATTCGGAAAAGGCGAAAGGCTTGACCAGATAGTCGTCGCCGCCAGCCTCGAGGCCCTCGACACGGTCGTCGATGCCGCCGACGGACGTGAGAAAGATCGCCGGCGTGCGCACGCCCGCCGCACGGACCGCCTTAACCATCGACAGGCCGTCGAGGCCTGGGATCATCCGGTCGGCCACGATCACGTCATAGCCGCCGCTGGTCGCGGCGAAGAGCGCGTCGTGCCCGTTGCGCAATAGGTCGCAGACATGGCCGGCCTCGGTCAGGCCCCTGACGATGTAGTCAGCCGTCCTGTGGTCATCCTCGACAAGAAGAAGTCGCATCGCTGTTCCGGTTGATTGCCGATGTTGGGAACAGGCTAGCACCGGCGTGGGTCCGTTCCTAGGATGGCACGTGGCCGGTAAGCTCGGCTGCGCTTGTCCGGCGTCAGTCCGATTCCAGCAAGATCTCGTCGGCATCGTCTGCGGTCTTCTTCAGCGTCATGTAGAGAACCAGGGCAATGATGCAGCCGAGGAAGATCAGGCTGGTGAAGGTGGTGCCGAAACCGAGGCCGCCATATTCGACTGGCTGCGACAGCAGATCGCCGAAGGAGGCGCCAAGTGGCCGCGTCAGGATATAGGCGAGCCAGAAGGCGAGAATGCCGTCCAGATGAAGCAGGTAATAGGCACCGGCGATGACCGCGATTACGCCGCCGAACAGCAGGCCGGTCGTCAGGTAGCCCATGTCGAAGCTCTCGGCGACGAGATCGCCGGCGGCGGTGCCGAGCGAGAAGGTGAACAGGATCGCCAGCCAGTAGAAGATCTCGCGCCGGGTGGTGAAGATGGTGTGGATCGACAGCGTCCGCTCGCTTGCATACCAAACAGCGAATGTGGCGGCGAGCATGACGGTGAAGGCGATCGTGGTCGTTTCGAGACGCACGCCGAAATTGTCGACCAGATTGTCTGATATCAGCGTGCCGACGACGCTGATCAGCACCACCGCCAGCCAGTAAGCCCAGGGCACGTAGCGTTTCTGGGCGAACTGGAGGGCAAGGGCAACGACTAGGACGCCGGTCATGATCAACGACGTGGCGGTCAGCCCAAGGCCAAGGTTGACGGCGAGATAGTCAGCCGCCGTCTCGCCCATGGTCACCGCCATCAGCTTGATCAGCCAGAAATCGGCGGTGACGTCCGGGACCCTGTGTGGGTCGATCCGGCGGGCTTTTGCGCGTTGGAAGTGAGCATGGCGGATGTCCTGCGGTTTGTGATTCGCGGACTTACTTGCCTATGACCTTCATGGCCTGGGCGAAGAAGTCGTCGGCGCGCTTATCATCGTCGGCATTGCAGCGTTCGATGCCCTGGCTCTCCAGTTCCGAGACCTTCGCCTTGTCGGAGGCGCCGAGCTTAACCGTAGCCTCCGCCGCGCGAAGAGCCTTCAGTGTGTCCTCGCAAGGTGCGGTGGCGGCGAAAACGGGCGAGATCGAAGCCGAGACAGCGAGGCTGCCCACCGCAATGGCAAGTGCAAATCTTCTCATCAAACCAGTCCCTGTCCGATGCCGGTGGTCCGGCGGCCATAGTTGATGTCGGCCCATGGCGGACCGGCATCGCAATGATATGGAAGCGACTTCACTCCAGCCTGTCCGCCGGCATACAAATTCGTAAGGTTGGACCTGGTTGGCGCAAAAAGGCTTTACGAACGTCGTGCGCTGCTTTGATAGAAAGCGATTGCCTTGTATCCGCCATCAATGGCGTGCCCGAGTGCACGCGGGCCTCGCCAGCGCCCCAGGAAAACACGAATGACCTACGCTTCCCTCAAGCCGGTCTCAGAGGCCTTCGTCCAGCGCAAACGGCTGATTTTCGTGCGAGTGGCGGCGGTGCTCGCGGTCCTGCTTCTGTTCCTCACCAAGCCTGGGCTCAACGAGGGCTCGCAAGGCCACGAGACGCTCGAATTCCTCGGCTTCTGTCTGGTGCTCGCCTGCGTCGCCGGCCGGCTCTGGAGCATCCTCTATGTCGGCGGCAAGAAAAACGAGGAACTGGTCTCGATCGGACCGTTCTCGATAAGTCAGAACCCGCTCTATTTCTTCTCGACGGTGGGCGCTGTCGGTATCGGACTGCTCTACGGCTCGGTTCTGGCGGCCGTGGCGCTGGGCGCTGCCAGCTTCCTCATCTTCCGCGTCACGGCGCGCAAGGAAGCCGAATACCTCCTGGGCAAATTCGGCCCGGCCTATCTCGCCTACACCAAGGCCACGCCGCGCTTCTGGCCGAACCCGCTGCTCTACCGCGACAATGACGAGTTGCAATTCTCGACGCGCGCGCTGAAGCGCACCTTCTATGACGGGCTCTATTTCCTGGCCATTTTCCCGGCCATCGAGCTGATCGAATATCTCCGGGAGAGCGGGCTGCTGTTCCCGGCCTTCGTGACGCTCTACTGATCGTCGGATCGGTTGCAAAAACCGACCGCCCTCGACAACAGGCGCTATCAGCCTCCCAGCGGATAGGGCATGTAGCCGACGAAGCCCGCGATCTTCCAGCTGCCGCCGACCTTCCTGCAGAAATACAGCGTCTGCCATTTCAGCCGATCGACGCCGCCATCCGCCTTGGCGACGGTGCCGTCGAATTTCTTGTGCAGCACGGCGCGGTCGCCGTCGACATCGATGTCGCGCAGGTTGGTGACGCGGAACAGCGCCTCGCGCAGCGGCTCGGCGAATTTGGTCGCCGCCGTTTCCTTGGCCTGGCGCAGCCACTCGTCGCGATAGATCTCCAGCCGCGGGAACTGCAGCCGCCAGGCGTCGGCGTTGGCAAGAAAATGCGCGTGCATGCCGAAGAAGCTTTCGGCGACAAAATCGTCCTCGACCATGGACCAGTCCTGACCGATGAAGGCATCGATGTCGCGCCGCACCAGCATCTCCCAGAGGGCGTGGCGGTCGGCATCCCCTGATGGAAACGGGTTCTTGTCGAAGGTCATTCTCGGTTCTCCGCTCTGGAAATGCGCCCGTCCGTTTCAGGCCCGGCCGGCGAGCGCGCACGATGCAAGCGCTTCTGTAATAAAGCAACATGGATTTCCAGGAATGTTGCTTTCCAACAAGACCTCTATCGGGATCGCCTCGATCGGGGTAAATCTCGGCCGAAGCGGGCGCTCCCATCGTGTCCCGTCATAGCATCAGAGGAGGTCCGCTCTTGCCCAAGCAATGTTTTGGAACGTCGCATGTCCCGCTGTCACCCGCAGTGCGGGCCGGCGACTTCGTCTATATCTCTGGCCAGGTGCCGGTCGGCGGCGACGGCATCGTGGTCAGGGGCGGCATATCGGAACAGACCGAGCAGGTGCTTTCCAACGTCAAGGCGGCGCTGGCGCTGGCCGGCTGCACCATGGACGATGTGGTCAAGACCACCGTCTGGCTTGAGGACGCGCGCGACTTCGGCGCCTTCAACGCCGTCTATGCCAGGCATTTCCCGAAGAACCCGCCGGCCCGCACCACGGTCGAATCGCGGCTGATGATCGACATCAAGATCGAAATGGAAGCCGTCGCTTACCGGCCGCTCTGACGGCCGTCGGCGAGGATGGGACGAAGCGGAGGCGCGCCCGATGCAATTTGATCTTCTGTTCAAGGGCGGGCGGCTGATCGATCCGGCGGCCGGGCTCGACGCGCCGCGCGATCTTGCCATCGCCAATGGCCGCGTCGCCGCCATCGACGCCGACATTCCCGCCGACCGCGCGGCCAGCGTCATCGATGCCAAGGGCTGCATCGTGGCGCCCGGCCTCGTCGACCTGCACAGCCACGTCTATTGGGGCGGCACCTCGCTCGGCGTCGATGCCGACCGGCTGGCGGCTAAGAGCGGCACCACCACCTTCATTGATGCCGGCAGTGCCGGCGCCGGCAATTTCCTCGGCTTTCGCCGTCATGTCATGGAGCGCTCGAAGGTGCGCATCCTGGCCTATGTCAACATCTCCTTCGCCGGCATTTTCGGCTTCTCGCAGACCGTCTCGGTCGGCGAGTGCAGCGATCTCAGGCTCTGCGAACCGCGCGAAGTGGTGGCGGCGGTGCGCGAGCACGCGGACGTCGTCGTCGGCGTCAAGGTCCGCTCCGGCAAGCATGCCGGCGGCACCAGCGGCATCGCGCCGGTCGATCTGGCGCTGGAGGCGGCCGACAAATCCGGTCTGCCGCTGATGGCGCACATAGACGAGCCGCCGCCCGGGCGCTCGGAAGTGCTGCCGCGCCTGCGCAGGGGCGATATTCTCACCCATTGCTTCCGGCCGTTTCCCAACGCGCCGGTCTTCGCCTCCGGCGCCGTGCGGCCCGACATGCGGCTGGCGCGCGAGCGCGGCGTCATCTTCGATCTCGGCCACGGCATGGGCTCGTTCGACTTCGAGGTCGCTCGCGCCATGCTGGCCGAAGGGCTGGCGCCCGACGTCATCTCGAGCGACGTGCATCTCTACTGCGTCGACGGTCCGGCCTTCGACATACTGGTGTGCATGTCGAAGCTGCTGGCGCTCGGCATGCCGCTGGTCGAGGTGTTGCGCGCCGCCACCCAAGCGGCGGCGCAGGCGATCGCGCGGCCTGATCTGGGCACGCTCAAGGTCGGAACCGCCGGCGACGTCGCGCTGCTGCGGCAGCACTCCGGCCGCTTCACCTTTGTCGACGCGGTCGGCGCCTCGCTGGTCGCCGACCAGCGGCTGGTCTGCGAAGGCATCGCCATCGGCGGCGCCTGGTGGCCGAACGAGACGATGAACGATGCCGGCGATACCGAGCGTTTCGAGGCGCATGTGGGGCATACGCATGTCGAGGTCGCGGCCAGGCATTTTGGGCACCGGCATGATTGATTGATCTCGGTAGCACTGCGCCGCCTGTCTTGCCGCGGCGGCGCGTTTGGCGAATGGCTTCCCCCACTCCGTCGCTGCTCCGCAGCGCCACCTCTCCCCCCTCCGGAGGGAGAGGAAGGGAGCCTCCCGGCATAAGCTCGCGCCCTTCCTCTCCCCCGTCGATCGGGGGAGAGGTGTCGAGCGAAGCTCGACGGAGTGGGGTCGACCTTCCCTCGAAGCAACGCTTCCGCTTCACCGTCGCGCGTTGCTGACCGCCCCGTAAACCGGCGTATCAATCCCCTCCATCCGCGCCTTGATCTGCAGCGCCACATATTTCGAATAGAAGCGCGAGAGCGCCAGATTGCCGCCGTGGAACCACAGCCCTTCCTGCGCCGTCGGTTTCCACATGTTGCGCAATTCGCCCTGCCATGGCCCGGGATCGCCCTTGACGCCGGAACCGAGACCCCAGCACGGGCCGACCCTGTCGGCGACCTCGCGCGAGACGATTTGCGCCACGGTTTCATTCATCGACTGATAGCCGGTGCAGGCGATGATGGCGTCGGCTTCAAGCTCGCTGCCGTCCTCGAAGAGAATGCCTTTCGCCGTCAGCGACTTGATCGCCACGCCGCTGCGGATGCCGATCTTGCCGTCGATGATCAGGTCCGAAGCGCCGACATCGATGTAGTAGCCGGAGCCGGTGCGGTAGGCCTTCATCAGCAGGCCGGTCTCGTCGTCACCGAAGTCGAGGGCGAAGCCGGCGGCGGCGAGGCGTTCGTAAAAAGCCGCGTCGCGCGTGCGGATAACGTCATAGAGCGCCCG
Organism: Mesorhizobium sp. B2-2-3; assembly: GCF_006442405.1. Taxonomy (NCBI): domain Bacteria; kingdom Pseudomonadati; phylum Pseudomonadota; class Alphaproteobacteria; order Hyphomicrobiales; family Phyllobacteriaceae; genus Mesorhizobium; species Mesorhizobium sp. B2-2-3. The sequence continues at coordinate 147,440 of NZ_VFWC01000003.1, forward strand.
CTGGCCCTTGGGCACCAGCGCGAAGGGCGTCGAGGCGACGATCATGTCGGCCTTTTCGGTGGTGATGCCGCGCGCCAGCGCGTTCTCCGAAAAGATCTCGAAACCGACTTCCATCAGCGTGTCCGATTTGACCACGGTCGTCGGCGAACGCTGGATCATGGTGACCTCGGCGCCGCTTTCCCAGAGATCGACGCAGACATCGTGCCCGGAGCTCGCCGCGCCGATGACCGCGGTCTTTTTGCCGCGGAACTTCTCGCCGCTGGAATACTGGCTGGAATGCAGCAGCTCGCCCTTAAAGTCACCGGCGCCCGGCAGGTCGATCGGCCGCGCCGGACCGTAGGCGCCGGTGGCGAAGACGATGTGCTTGGGCTTCAGCGTGATGTGCTGGCCGACGCGGTCCACGACCACGGTCCAGACCTTCTCGGCCTCGTCATAGCTGGCGCTGACGCATCTGGTGGCGACCCAATAGTTGAGCTCCATGACGCGCGTGTACATTTCCAGCCAGTCGCCCATCTTGTCCTTGGGCGTGAAGACCGGCCAATTGTCGGGAAACGGAATGTAAGGCAGATGGTCGTACCAGACCGGATCGTGCAGCACGAGGGTGCGGTAGCGCTTGCGCCAGGAATCGCCCGGCCGGGCATTCTTCTCGATGACGATCGAGGGCACGCCGAGCTGCCTGAGCCGCGCGCCCAGCATGATGCCGCCCTGGCCGCCGCCGATGACCAGGCAATAGGGCTGCTCCGAAGCGCCAAGCTCGCGGGTCTCGCGCGCCCGCGCCTCCGACCAGGTCTCGCGCTCCGGGTCGGCCTTGTGGCGCACGCCCAGCGGCCGCGTCGCGCCCTTGCGCTCCTCGAATCCTTTCAGGTCGGTCATTGCCGTGAACAATGTCCGGCAGCGGCCGTCGCGCAGGCGCATGATGCCCTGGCCCGAGGCCACGGCGGTCTCGAAGGTGAACCAGGCCTCGATTATCCCCTCGTCCGAGGTGGCTTCGCCGGTGAGCTGCCATCTTGCCGGCCGCGTCGCTGCCAGCGTCGCCTTCAGCATGTCGGCGATCGCCTCGCGCCCTTCCATCGTGGTGACGTTCCAGGTGAAGGTCAGGAGGTCACGCCAGTAGCAATCGTCGACGAACAGGTTGGCCGCGGCCGCTATGTCACCGGCTTCGAGCGCCTTGTCGAAAGCGCCGAGCCATGCGGCTGCCTGTTGCGATGGTGCTATTTCGAGCATTTGTTTCCCTCTTTTTCGCGTTGGCGCTGTCCGGTGTTCCCTTCTCCCCTTGTGGGAAGAAGGTGGCCTCGCGGCGCGAGGTCGGATGAGGGGTGCTCCAGCTCGGCACGGACGTCACTCCGTCACCCACCCCTCAACCGTCACGGCGCTGCGCGCCGATCCACCTTCTCCCACAGGGGGAGAAGGGAAAAGCCTCCTAATCCCCGAGCGGCTCCATCTCCTTGCCGGTGCGGTGGATCTGGGCATTGTATTTGATGCGGCGGACCGTCTCGCGGGCCGAGCCGTCAAGCTTGTAGGCGGCAGCCACCGCCATGAGGTCGATCATGGCCAAAAAGGCGAAGCGCGATGCCGTCGGCTTCAGCGTATCGGGATATTCCGGCACCGCTACGGTCAGCCTGACGTCGCCGACGCGCGCGAGCTCGGTGTCGGGCGCCGTCACGCAGATGGCATTGGCGCGGTAGTGCTTGGCGAGTTCGACCGCCTCGATCACCTCGCGCGTGCGCCCCGTCGCCGAAATGGCGATCACCAGGTCGCCGGGCTTCAAGGTCGAGGCGGTCATGCGCATGAGATAAGGGTCGCATTGCGCGCTGATCGATATGCCGTAGCGAAACAGCCGGTACTGCGTTTCCTGCGCCAGCGCCGAGGAACTGCCGCCCAGTCCGAACACCGTAACCTGGCGCGCCTTGGCGATCAGCTCGGCGGCCTTCTGCAGCTGGACCGGATCGAGCTGCCGCTCGGCCTCCTGCAGCGCCCGCCGCGCTTCGCCGAACACCGCGTTCCAGAACGGCATGCCGGTGTCGTTCTCCCTGGCTGGCGAAGTGTCCAGATAGAGCGCGCCGACGACGAGGCTCTGCGCCAGCTTCAGCTTGAAATCACGCACGCCCTCGCAGCCGATGGCGCGGCAGAAGCGGGTCACCGTCGGTTCGCTGACGCCGGCACGCTGGGCAAGGGCGGCGTTGGAGGCATCGACCGCGTATTTGACGTCGTCGAGCACGACATCGGCGACGCGGCGCTCGGCCGGACGCAGCTCGGCATAGGTATCCTTGACCAGCGAGATGATGTCGGGAATGCGCCGCACAGGCTCACCCCCGTCCCCCTCGCCATCCGTCATCAGGTTTTCCCGGCTGTCAGCTTCGGTCATGAAGTGGCCTTCCCTGGTCCCTTGTCGACCTCTTACCATGCTTGCACGCTGTCGTTCCATGTGCACGGCCCCGCTGCAACTGCTGCGTGCCGTTGCGGCATGTCACCCGGCTTTGCCCATCTGCAACGCCGCCTTGTTGTGCCACTTTTCCCGAGTATGTAGGAAAGCAACACGCATTTCAAGATAAAGAAAAGACAGCGAAAGCAGGTATATAGAGGAATAGGCGGCTCTCAACGACGGAACGATCGCGCTCTTCGCTTGACACCAAAGTAGGATAGTTACACACTGACTTTGGCAGTCGATTGGACGCACTCTCCGAGGGGCGGATGAACGCGGGCGAAACAACAGCGCCGAAGCTTGGTGTGCAGGCAGCGACCAAGATCTATCACACCGCATCCGGCGACCTCCTGGCGCTGGACCGCTGCAGCCTCGACGTCCACGCCAATGAAATCGTTTCGATCGTCGGCCCGTCCGGCTGCGGCAAGACCACGCTTTTGTGGTCGATGTCGGGCTTGCACAGCCTGACCGGCGGCGAGATCCGGCTCGACGGCGTCAAGATCACCGGGCCGCATCCCGACATCGGCATCGTGTTCCAGGAAGCGAACCTGCTGCCTTGGCGCAATCTCGATGCCAACATCCGCTTTCCCTTCGAGATCAAGGGCGAGAAACCAGACCGCGCATGGATCGCGCATCTGCTCCACCGCGTCGGGCTCGACGGTTTCGGCGGCAAGTTCCCGCGCGAGCTTTCGGGCGGCATGCAGCAGCGCGCCGCGATCGTACGGGCGCTGGCGCCAAAACCCTCCGTGCTTTTGATGGACGAGCCGTTCGGCGCGCTCGACAGTTTTACCCGCGAGGAGATGAACCGTCTCGTCGAGGAGATCTGGCTCGACACCAAGACCACCATCGTCTTCATCACCCACAGCATTGAGGAAGCAATCTTCCTCTCCGACCGCGTGGTGGTGCTGAGCGCGCGCCCCGGCCGCGTCGCCAGGGAATACCGCGTGCCGTTCGCGCGGCCGCGCTCGCTGGAGATCATGGCGACGAAAGAGGTTTTCGACCTCACCAACCGGATCAAGATGGACATCGTCGGCGAGCGCGTCAGGCCGAAGGCGCCGGAGCAGGAACGCGCCAGCGCCGAGATCGTGAGGATCAGGCCGTGAGCGACGCCATCCCGGAATTCTCGAAATCGAAATCGGGTGCCAAGTCCGGCGATGGGCAGGACGTCAGCCTGACCAACCTGTCGGCCTTCGCCAGCGGCCCCGGCATCAAATCGGGCAAGGAGGTGGCGGCGATCATCGCTGTCGCCGTGATCATCATCGGCGGCATCGAACTGGCGCTGCGCCTGTTCCATGTACCGCTCTATATCATGCCGCCGCCAAGCTCGATCGCCTACGCGCTGTTCGACGAATTCCCGCTGATCGCGCCGCATCTCGGCTACACGCTGGTCGAGCTGGTTTCCGGCTTCGCCATCGGCGCCGTCGTCGGCCTGGTGCTGGCCGCCGTCATCACCCAGTTCCCCTTCGCCGAAAAGATCGTCGCGCCCTACATCCTGCTTCTCGTCACCACGCCGATGCTGGCGCTGGTGCCGCTCTTGATCCTGCGCTTCGGCTTCGGCTACACGCCGCGCATCATCGCGGTGGCGCTGGCCGCCGGGCCGATGGTGATGATCAACGCCGCCACCGGCTTTCGCCGCGTCGACAGCGCCAAGATCGCGCTGGCGCGCTCCTACGGCGCCAGCACCTTGCAGATATTCTGGAAGATCCGCGCGCCGATGGCGCTGCCGATGATCCTGGTCGGGCTGATGATAGGCGCCATCTTCGGCCTGCTGACCGCAGTCGGCGCGGAGATGGTCGGCGGCGGCTTCGGCCTCGGCAACCGGCTCACCACCTATTCGTCCATGATCCAGATGCCGCAATTCTTCGCCGTGGTGCTGATCCTGTCGACGCTCGGCATCCTGATCTACGTGCTGTTCTTCCTGATCGGCAAGAAATGGGCGAGCTGGGAGGCTTGAGCACGAGATCATGAACGCCCCGGAGCGGGCGAAAGGCCATCGATCAACAAGAAGGTCAATCAACAAAAGGGGAATGCCATGACCGACCAGAACTCATTCCAGACGGCGACAAGAACGGGCATCAGCCGCCGCACCTTCCTGCAGGTGACGGCAGCCGGCGTCGTGACCGCCACCGCGCTCGGTGCATCGGGCTTGAAGGCCAGGGCGGCGGCCTATGAAAAATTCACCTGGATCTCGCCGCGCGGCACGCTCGAAGTGCTCGACGACTATCCTTATTGGGCAGCCAAGAAGGCAGGCTATTTCGACGGGCTCAGCACCGACATGCAGCCAGGCCCGTCGGACGGCACGGCGACGGTGAAGTTCGTCGATGTCGGCCAGGCCGATATGGGCTTTCCCTCGCCCGGCGTGTTCTCCTTCGCCATCCAGAACGGCATGAAGCTGAAGTCGGTGTTCCACATGGGCGCGCGCGACACGTTCTCCATCGCCTTCCGCAAGGGCGAGGGTACGAACGACTTGAAGAAGCTCGAAGGCAAGACCATCCTGCTCGGCTCCGCCGCCTGGCAGTCGATCACCGATCCGCTGCTTGCCGCGCAAGGCGTCGACATCAAGAAGGTCAAGTATGTCGAGGCCGGCTGGCCGACCTGGGGCACCGCGCTCGCCGGCGGCCAGGGCGACGCTGCCTTGTCGTGGGAGGGGCTGCGCGCCGAATGGATCGCCAAGGGCCTCGACTTCGAATACTGGCTCGGCGTGAAGAATTCCAAGCTGCCGGCCAACACCTTCGTCGTGCGCGCCGCCGATCTCGAAGATCCCGACAAGAAGGCGTTCCTGGAAAAATATCTGCGCGGCTGGGCGATGGGGCTGGAGTTCGGCTACCAGAACCCACGCGCGGCGGTCGAAGCGGTGTTCGAGCAGTTCCCGACATTGGCCAAGAACCTCGGCCCCGAGCTCGGCACCACCTCGATCCTGCAGCAGATCAACGTCTTCCGCGGCGACATGGACAAGCGCGGCGGCTGGGGCTCGCACGACATGGCGAGCTGGCAAGGCTTCTTCGACGAGATCCACAAGATCGGCCAGATCACCAATCCGGTGAAGGCCGAGGATGTCTGCACCAACGAGCTGATTCCGGCCGCCAACGACTTCGACAAGGCCAAGGTCAAGGCCGATGCCGACAGCGTCAAGCTGACGGAGGGCTTTGCCGCGCTCGATGTCGAGAAGATCAAGGCGCATCTGTTCGATTCGGCGGTGAAGTAAGAGCTGCAAAAAGAGGTCGTTCATTGCCCTGTCTTGGCTCCTTTCCTCTCCCTCCGGACAGGGGAGAGGAAAGGGCAGGCGGATGAGGGGCGGCGCCAACCTGAAGTGATTGTTCTGGATGCCCAGGCGCGGCAGCAGCTCGCCAGGTCCTATCAAAAATTGGGAGGCTGAATTGGCCGACAAAATAAAAGTGCTGGTTGTGGGTCTCGGCAATATGGGCGCCTCGCATGCCAGCGCCTATCACCGCTCGGACGGCTTCGAGATCGTCGGCATCATGAGCCGCTCGATCAAGAGCAACAAGAAGATTCCAGCCGAATTGTCCGGCTATCCGCTTTACGAGGATTTCGATCAGGCGCTCGCGGTGACCAGGCCGGACGCCGTGTCGATCAACAGCTGGCCCAACACCCATGCCGAATACGCGCTGAAGGCGATAGCGGCCAACTGCCACGTGTTCATGGAAAAGCCGCTCGCCACCAACATCGAGGATGCCGAAAAGGTCGTCGCGGCAGCGCGGGCGAAGAACCGCAAGCTGGTGCTTGGCTACATCCTGCGCGTCCACCCGTCCTGGATAAAATTCATCGAGGTCGGCAAGACGCTGGGCAAGCCGCTGGTGATGCGCCTCAACCTCAACCAGCAGAGCAGCGGCAGCGCCTGGCACTGGCACAAGAACCTGATCGATTCGCTGATCCCGATCGTTGATTGCGGCGTGCACTATGTCGACGTCATGTGCCAGCTCACGGGCGCCAGGCCGGTGCGCGTGCACGGCATCGGCGCGAAGCTCTGGGCGGAAGCCGACAAGCAGAATTACGGCCATCTCCACGTCACCTTCGATGACGGTTCGGTCGGCTGGTACGAGGCAGGCTGGGGCCCGATGATGAGCGAGACGGCCTATTTCGTGAAGGACGTGGTGGGGCCGAAGGGCGCGGTGTCGATCGTCGCCGGCCAGCAGGCGAGCATCGCAGCGGAAGCGGCGGAGGTGTCGAACTCGGCCGACATCGATCGCCACACCAAGACCGACGCGCTGAAGATCCACTATGCCGCGGTCGACGCCGACAAGAATTTTGCGAAGCCCGACGAGATCGTCAGCATGGAGGACGAGCCCGGCCACCAGGAACTCTGCGACCGCGAACAGGCCTTCTTCCTGCGCGCCATCCGCGAGGATCTCGATTTGACCGAGCAGATGGACGCCGCCGTCAACAGCCTGCGCATCGTGCTCGCCGCCGAACAGAGCATCGAATTGGGGCGCACCGTCGAGCTGGCGTGAGAGCGCGCTGCCGGGGGCAACAGCTTCAGATCGGCGCCGCCCCTCACGCAGCGCCCCCGAGAAGATTCTCCCGTCACTCACGGGGAGAAGGTGCCGGCAGGCGGATGAGGGGCGGCGCCAACGTCGGCCCGAAGCGATAGCTCGGGCGCGGCGCGAGGCAAAGACTAGGAGGAGAGATATGGTCACCGACAGCCTGCTGAAAACCTATGCGAACTCCGATGCTCTGGACCTTGCTGACTTGGTGCATCGGGGCAAGGTTTCACCTGCGGAACTGGTCGAGGCGGCGATCACGCTGGTCGAGCAGCTCAACCCGGCGCTGAACGCGGTCATCCATCGCCTCTACGACATGGCGCGTGCCCAGGCGCAGACGGTCGACAGATCAGCACCTTTCGCCGGCGTGCCGTTCCTGCTCAAGGAACTGGCCTCGTCCTGGACCGGCGCCCCGAACACCAACTCTTGCCTCTACCTGAAAGATGTCGTCGCCGATTTCGACACCGAAGTCGTGCGCCGTATGAAGGCGGCCGGGCTGGTGCTGGTCGGCAAGTCGAACGCGCCCGAAAACGGCTGGTCGATCACGACGGAACCGAAGCTCTACGGCACGACGAAGAACCCGTGGAAGGAAGGCATCACGCCAGGTGGCTCGAGCGGCGGCGCGGCGGCGGCCGTCGCTTCGCGCATGGTGCCGATCGCCGAGGCCAGCGACGGCGCCGGCTCGATCCGCATTCCGGCCTCCTGCTGCGGCATCGTCGGGCTGAAGCCGTCGCGCGGCCGCGTCAGCCTGGCACCGTTCGGCGACTATTGGTATGGCGGCGCCTATTTCCTGTGCTGCTCGCGCAGCGTGCGCGACACCGCGGCCTATCTCGACGCGGTGGCCGGCGCCTTGCCGGGCGACCCCTATACGCCGCCGGTCCCCGACGCCTCCTGGCTCAGCCTGTCGGCACAGGCACCGAAGAAACTGCGCATCGGCTTCACCGTCATGCCGCCCAACGGCACGGCCATCGATGCGGACGTGAAGGCGGCGGTGCTGGCCACCGTGGCGGCGTTGGAGCGGCTGGGACATGATGTCGAGGAACACGACATGTCGCTCGATGCCAATGCCGTGTGGGCCACCTATACCAACATGACCTGCGTGCAGACGGCGGCGACCTTCGGCTATCATGAAACGGTGATCGGCCGCCCGGTGACGCCTGATGATGTCGAACCGGTGACCTGGGCGGTCATCGAACGCGGCCGTGCGACCAGCGGCATCAGGCACATCTCCGATGTCGAGCAGCTCAGGCAGGTCGGCCGCGACATCGTCGGCGACCTTTCGCCCTACGATCTCTTCGTCACCCCGACGCTGACGCAGCTGCCGCGTCCGTTCGGCTATTACGACATGTCGGAGACCGACATCGACCGCTACAACGCCAAATGGACGGATGCGGCGTTCGCCTTCCCCTTCAACATCTCAGGCCAGCCGGCCATCTCGCTGCCGCTCGGCTGGTCGAAAGACGGCGTACCGATCGGGGTGCAGCTTGTCGGCCGCTACGGCGACGAGGCAGCGGTGCTGGCCGCGTCGGCGCAGCTCGAGCGGGAAATGCCGTGGAGGGACAGGCGGCCGCCGGTGAGCGGTTAATCGCTCGCGGCAGGGCACCCATCGCCGAGTTCTGTGGCGCCCCCCTCTGTCCTGCCGGACATCTCCCCCTCAAGGGGGGAGATTGGAAGTTTCGGCGCCGGCTCATCTTGTTCTTGCAACGTTGAAAATTGGCGAAAGCGGGAGCGATAATCGATCTCCCCCCTTGAAGGGGAGATGCCCGGCAGGGCAGAGGGGGGCGCCGTAGGGCGCTGACAGTGACACCGTCACGATCCCGCCCTCGCTATCCTATCCTCTCCAATCGCCTTGGCAGCTGGTTCATCGCGGCTGGCCCATCCGGCGTGATCAGGAACTGGTCCTCCAGGTTGAAGCTGGCGAGGCCGTCGATGTAGAGCGGGATCTCGAAGGCCAGCACCATGCCGGCTTCGACCAGGACATCGCTGTCGGCCGCAATGAACGGCCATTGCTCCGAGAACACAGACTGCCCGACACCGTGGCCGAAATGCCCACGGCGGTAGGAGCGCAGGCCTTGCCGCGCCAGGCTGTCGGTGGCGGCGCGGTGCACATGGCCGAGCGAATTTCCCGGCACGAGTGCCGCCAGCCCGTCCTCGAAAGCGCGCTCGGCGATCGCGTGCAGTTCGACCTGGTCGGCGGAAGCGGGGCCGAAAGTGAAGTTGCGCGACATGTCGGAGGCATACCCGCCGACCGTGCAGACCATGTCGCATTTCAGCGGATCGCCGGGCATCCCCTTGGCATCGGCACCTTTGGCCCGGGCGCCGAGCGTCACATATTCCGCCGTCGCGACCGGATGGGAGAGGCCCGCCGCCGCCGCGGCCACGCCTTGCCGGTAGAGCGCGACGAGATCGGCCTGGCGCATGCCGGCCATCGCATCCACCTGCAGCCGCTCCAGCCCTGCTTCAGACAGGATAATGCCTTGCTGCAGGAGCTCGATCTCGCGTTGCGACTTGATCGCCCGCAGCCGATCCAAGACCGACGAGCCGTCGACCATCCGGCAATGCGGCAGCAGCGCCTGCATGGCCGCGAAATCGGCGGCCGGAACAAAGTCGAGGTCGACGCCGAGCGTTGCGCGCTCCAGTCCGAATTCGGCAAGCAAAGCTTGCAACTGGCGCACCGAGCCGGCGAGATCGAAGGTGGCGGGGCGCGCGAAATCCGGCGCGCGGGCAAGCGAGACAAGGCCGGCCTCGATGCGCTCCGCCAGAAGAAGGCCGCGGGTTTCCGTCTCGACCGGCGCGGATTCGATCCAGATCGGGTGCGAACGCACCACCGCTTCGGGCGCTGCGATCCGCAGCTGCGCCGCGTTGAAATCCGCGACGACGACGCCGATCGGCAGGTCCTGCCCAGCCGGGATGACAACGAAGCCGGCGCCGGCACGCCGGAACAGCCCCGCCGGGCCGATCGACACGCCGGTCGCATAGTGGAAGGCCTCGGGCGCTGAGAGCACCAGCGCCTGCAGGCCGGCGCGTTGCATCAGTTGCATCGCGCGCTGGCGGTCGACAAAGCCGGTCATGGTTCTCTCCGGATGGCTGAAGCGACATCGGAGCATTGCGGAAGCGGACAATCAAGCGGCACGATGCCGGTAGTCTCCGCCACAAGATGGAACCTGTCGTGGCCTGGAGCATTGCCCGGCGACGGCGGCGGGGGAGCGCGGCGAGCCCGCTACTTGATCGATTCCAGCTTGGCGATTGCCGCGGTGAAGCCGGCCAGCGAGACCGGGATGGTGACCGGCTTGCGGGTCACCGATTCCATGCCGATGTTGAGATTGGTTCCCGACTTCATCGCCTTGATCAGTTCCGGCGGCAGCGGCGTGGCGGCATAGGCGCCGTTCTGGTCGCTGGTCTGGATGGCGATGGTCGTCTTCTGGCCTTGATCGATCTGGTAGCTGGCGCCGGAGGGCAGGAACAGCCCGTGCGGCAGGGCGAGCAGCATGGCGAGGGAGCCGTTGCCGTTGTCGCGGCGCACGGTCACGGTCAGCACGCGCTGTCCGGTCTTGGCTTCGGTCAGGTTCTGCGACACCTGGCATTGAAGCTCGCTGTTGGCCGCGCCGCTTGAACAGTTCACCGCCCATGGATTGGCGTCGGCCGGCTTGGATTGAGCGGCCGGGGGCTGCGCCGGCTTGGCGTCCTCGGCAAGCGCCGGCCCGGCGACCGATGCGATCAGCCCCAGGGCGCCCAGTGCTGCCGTCACATTTAACAGATTAGCACGCGCTAAAATGGCTGCCATGTTCTTCACGCCCCGCATTTTTCTCGAAACGGCAGGTATTTTCCCACCGGCGGCTTGATACAATACTCCTGACTGTTCCGGAAGCCGCGCACAGGCGAGGAAAGCCGGCAAAATTACTGTTGCGGCATTGCCACAAGTGAGAACTTTACGGCGCAACAACAGCAGTCACGACGTTGGGGACTCGCTATACAATGGAATTCGCGCAAGAATTGGTGCGGGGGCGAGCAGTCCCCAAAGGGCGGCCAGGGATGGGAACTACCGAGACGTCTCGGCAGGTTGGGGAGATGGCGGCGCGCGGGGAGGATTTCCGCGCGCGCGTGGCCTATGGTCGCTCGCGTTTTGCAAGGCATCTCTGGAAGACGACGGCGCTTTCGACGCTGGCGCTGGCGTTGTCAGGCGTGGCCGCCTATGGCGACGACGCCCTCTGGCAGCCGCAGATACGCGCCATCATTGGCGCCGACAACAATGGCGGCAACGCCGCGCTCGAAGGCTTCATCCCGATCAAGCAGACCGCCGAATCGGTGCTGTTCCTGGATGTCAGGGCTAAGCACGATTTCAAGGACGCGTTCGGCCAGGATGTCGGCCTGGGCATTCGCCGCATCGTCAATCCCGACCTGATGCTCGGCGGCTACGCCTATCTCAACGTCGAGAACTACAACTCCAACCAGTTCACGTCAGCCACGCTCGGCGCCGAGGCCATCACCCCGCATTTCGACGCGCATGTGAACGTCTTCGTGCCGATCAAGGGCGACACGACGGACCATTCGGTCTCCTCGACCCTGTCGATGGTCTCGAACCAGTTGATCGAGCAGATTTCGGTGCTCGACCATCGCGACTACGCGGCCTGGGGCATCGAGGGCGAGATCGGCGCGCGGGTGCCGCTCAACCTTCCCGACAAGCATTCGCTGCGGCTCGACATAGGCGGTTACCACTTCGAGGATCCGCATGGCGACGACAGCGGCGTAACCGGGGTCAAGGCCGGCATCGAATATGAGATCGGCGATGTCTTCGGCACCGGAACGGCGCTGACCTTCACCGGCGAGGTGCGCAACGACAATCGCGACGACACCCAGTTCGCCGGCAGCGTGCGGCTGAGCATCCCGTTCAATCCCGGCCAAGGCGGCGCGGACAGCGGGCCGGAGCCGGTCTATCCGATCAGCGAAGGCCTGCGCAAGCGCGTCAACGAGCGGGTGCGCGGCGACATCGGCGTCAGGATCCAGAGCCAGGAACTGCCCGGCGGCTCGACGACGCGCGTCGCCATAAACGCCGCCACCAATGCCGCCTTCGGAAAGTTCTACTACGCCGATGGCGGCCTGGCCGGCGCCGGCACGCTGGCCGATCCGACGACGCTGGACGACGCTGTGGCCAAGGCAGGCGCCAGCGGTTTCGTGGTGGCGCTGGGCGGCAACGGCAACATCACCACCACTGGCACGACGCTCGCAGACGGCCAGACCGTCATCGGCGGCGGCCAAAGCGTCACCGCGAAGCTGTTCGGCGGCGGCACCGGCACCTTCAATCTGGGCGGCAGCGACGGCACCATCCAGGGCACCAACGTCGCTAGCAACGTGATCGCGCTCGGCAATGGCGACACGCTGAACGGCATCACCATCACCGGCGGCGCTGACGGCATCTTCGCCAACAACATCACCGGCGCCACGCTGACCAATGTCACGGTGACAGGCGCCGGCGGCAATGGCGCCGCCTTCACCGGCACCTCGACCGGCATCACCGGTTCCAATTTCACCGCGACCGGCAACGGCCTCGACGGCCTGCACATCGAAGGCGACGGCACCTACAATTTCGCCGGCACGACGCTGCTCCAGGGCAATGGCGACGACGGGCTGGATGCCACCGGCCATGGCACCTATACATTCGCGACGCTTAGCGCGAAGGACAATGCCGACCGTGGCATAACCGTTCAGGGCACCTCGACATCAGGCAGCTTCGCCACAACCGGCGGCACCGTGTCGGGCAATGGCGGCGTCGGCGTCTTCATCGATCCGATCACGGCGCATGTGGTGCTGGATTCGATCGACCAGACCGGCGGTCCGTCGGGCGTCGTGCTCGATCACGTGGCGGGCAGTTTCGCCGTCATCGGCGCCACGACCATTTCGGACACCACCGGACCGGCGATCGCCATTTCCAACTCACCGGCGGCGATCCGCTTCGGCGATATCGACATCAGCGCTCCCGCCGGCGACGGCATCTCGTTTACCGGCGTCAACGCGGCGGTGGTGGCAGGCGACATCGTCATCTCGGGCCTCGGCGTCGGCACTGGCCTCGACTTCTCCGGCAGCCATACGAACTTCACCGCACAGTCGCTCAACATCGCCGGCACGGGTGCGGCCGGCTCGATCGGCATCGACCTCACCTCGCCGACCTCGGGCGGGGCAACGATCGTCATCACCGATGGCGGTGCGATAGCAGGCGTCGACACCGGCGTGCGCTTCGGCATTTCCGGCTCGCTGCTGAACTCGGCCAATGCCGAATTCTCCTTCGGCGGCGGTTCCATTGCCGGCAGCACCGCCTCGCTCGACGCGCGCGGCCTTAACCAGACGCTCGGCCACTACGCCTTCGGTTCGACCACCTTCAGCGGCCCGCAACTGTTCGACCAGCAGAATGTCATCTTCGTCGGCGCGGCGGCGACCGGCTCGGGCACCGGATCCTCGCTGCTCGACCTTGCCTCGATTGCCACCGCCGATGCCAACATCGACGGCACCGCGATCTTCGTGCTGGTCAACCGCGGCGCCATCGACGACACCGACGGGTTCTCGCTGAGCGCCGGACAGACGCTGGCTTCCTTCGGCAACGGCCGCACATTCTCGCTCGGCGGCATCCCGGTTAACGTAACGGGCGACAACATCGCGCACACCAGCGCCATCTCGGACGGCGCGGGCGCGGCGACGCTCACCAGTTCGGCCGGCGCGGACACTGTCACGCTGGCCAACAACAGCGCGCTGCTCGACTTCAACGTCTCGAACGCCAATCCGGGCGGCGGCAACGGCATCCACGGCAACAATGTCACCGGCGTGACGATAAGCGGCATGAATGTCAGCGGCGCCGGCCTGGACGGGCTGCTGTTCGAAGGCGCCAGCAATGTCGCGGCCAACAATGTGACCTCGACGAGCAACGCCAGCGAGGGCCTGCATATCGACGGCGACGGCAGTTATGCCTTCACCGGCACGACGACACTGTCGAACAATGCCGGCAATGGCCTGTTCGTCGGCGGCGACGGAACATATGCATTCCAGACGCTGAACGCCTCCGACAATTCCGGCTTCGGCGTCAACGTCCTCTCCACCACCGGCACGTTCAGCACCACCGACGGCACGATCTCCGGCAATGGCGCGGCCGGCGTCGCCTTGCTTGGCGCTAATCTCGACGTCAAGCTGGCCAGCCTGACGCAGGACGGTGGCCTGTTCGGCGCGACGTTGGCAGGCGTATCGGGAAATTTCGCCGTTTCCGGCGCAACGACGATCAGCAACACCTTCGTCGGCGGCCTCGGGATCTTCGACAGCACCGCCGATTTCATGTTCGGAGCCGTCGATATTTCGGACATCACCGCCCCCGGCGGCATCGGCATCGACGTCCAGAATTCCGGCGGCGCGGTCACCTTCGGCGGGCCGGTCATTCTGACCCATATCGGCAGCGAGGGCATCCTCGCCACCGACAACACCGGCACGCTCACCTTCAGTGGCCCGGTGAGCATGACCGGCCCCGGCGAGGGCGTCTGGCTGGAAAACAACACCGGCGCCGTTTCGTTCGGCGGCGCCGTCACCATCGACCAGCCGCTCGGAAGCGGCATCGACGTCGTCGGCAGCAACGGCGTCATCAGCTTCGACGACATCGACATCACCGGCCTGTGCAATTGCTCCACCGCGCTCGACCTCTCGGGCAGCACGTCGACCTTCACCGCCGCCACGCTCGACATCAGCGGCAGTTCCGGCGGCTCCTCGATCGGCGTCGACCTGTCCGGCACCAATGGCGGCTCGGTGACCATCGGCAGCGGCGTCATCACCGGTGTCGACACCGGCGTCCAGATGGGCACCAACGGCCTGGCCGGAACCACCGCCAGCACGGCGTTCTCGTTCGGTGCGGCCGGCGGCGCATCGATCACCGGCGTCATCGCCTCGCTCGACATGCGCGGCCTGCTGCCCGGCAGCGGCACCTATGCCTTCAACGGCACGCATCTGGTTGGACCGCAGCTGTTCGATGCAGCCAACGTCGTCTTCGTCGGTTCGAGCAGCACCGGAACGGGCGACGGCTCAAGCGTCGCCAACCTGATCGATGCCGCCGCGGCCGACGATCTGACCACCAATGCCAACACGACCTTCGTGCTGGTCAAGACCGCGGCCGTGCAGACCACCGACACCGATGCCAACGGCTTCACGCTGGCCAGCGGCCAGTCGCTGGTCTCCTTCGCCAACGGCGCCACCATCAGCCTGGGCGGCCCGCCGGCCAATGTCACCGGCACGGCGGTCGTCACCGGCGCGACACAGGCCGATCCGTTCGGCTTCGGTGGCGCGACGCTGAACAACGGCGGCGGCAACACCATCGACCTCGCCAGCGGCAACACCGTCTCCAACCTCAGCGTCAACAGCTCGTTCCTGGCGATCGACGGCACGGCGTCGATCAACGGCCTCACCAGCACTGGCGTGACGATCGTGGGCGGGACCATCGGGCTTTACCTCGGCAGCGCGTCGGGCGCGATCACTGTCAACGATCTGACCATCCAGGGGTCGGTGCCGACCGGCGTCGTGCTGGCCAACACATCCGCGACGGTCGACTTCACCGGCACCACGACGATCGCCGGCGGCAGCAATATCGCGCTGCTGGTCAATAATTTCGGCGGCACCGCCAATTTCGCCGATCTCGACATATCAGGCGGCAGCGGCCTCGGCATCGTGATCCTCAACGGCTCGAGCGGAAGCCTGACCTTCGGGGCGGCCAGCTCCATCGCCAATACCGGCGCCAGCGCGATCGTTATCGGCAGTTCGTCGGCCGACGTCACCTATGACGGCACGATTAGCCAGAGTAGCGCGGCAAAAGCCGTCAGGATCGACGGCACCACCGGCGGCCTGATCACATTCGGCGGCGCCATCACTTCGACCGGCACCGGCGGCCTCTTCGATATCGGGGAGATAACCGCTCCCACCGACACCGCGATCCGCTTCACGGGTCCGCTCACGGCGACCGGCGGCGGCGGCGCGTCGATCACCAGCCTTGGCGCCGACTCGACATTCGAGGTCAGCGGCACGCTGTCGATCACCGGCACGACCGGCGCCGCGCTGTCCATCTCGAATGCGGCCGGCAGCGCCACCTTCGGCACGACCAATGTGACGCTGGGCGCGACCAGCACTACCGGCATCGATTTCTCCGGCACCAACAACGACGTCAGCTTCGGCACGACCACCGTCAGCGGCCTCGGCGCGGGCGCCAGCCAGACCGCCATCGACTTCTCCGGCTCGGCCACGACCGCCGATTTCGGGCTGACGACGATCACCGGAAACGACGCCGCGAGCTCGCGCGGCATCGACCTGACCTCGACCACGGGCAACCGCACCATCACCTTCCTGACCGGATCGTCGATCTCAGGCGCCGGCATCGGCGTCGATCTGTCGTCCGGCCAGACGGCGGCGACCAGCGCCAACGCCAGCTTCACCTTCGGCGACGGCGAATTCGCCGACGCCAACGGCCGCAATTCGACGATCACCGCGGCGGCGGGCAATTTCACCGTCAACACCGTCGGTCTCGCCGCGCTCGGCAATTATGATTTCGATGACGTGCTCTTCACCGGCAGCGCGAATCTGGCCAGCGCCGTCGGCGGGGTGTTCATGGTGTCGCAAAATGGCGGCGTCATCGCCGCCGGCTCATTTGGGCTCAGTACGTCAGTCAATACCATCTCGGTTGCCGATGCCGATCTGAAGACCGGCACCCAGACCTTCGCCTTCGTCGGCACGGTCGACCTCAGCGGCACGCCGTTCACGCTCGATTCCGGCCAATCGATCACCGGCTTCGGCAACGGCAACGCCATCACCACGACCGGCACCATCCAGCCGGTGAACGTGCAGGGCAATCTCGGCGCCACCGGCGGCGACGTCACCGGCGACGAGGGCGTAGTCAAGAGCACGGGCAGCGATACCCTGCATCTGCTCGGCAGCAACCAAGTGCGCAACACCGCCTTCGACTTCACCGGCGGCAGCGGCTCGGTCTTCACCATCGACCAGAGCGCGGGCAGCTTCAACAATGCCGGCGGCATCGTCATCGAAGGCGTCACGGTCGGCAATGTCGGCGCCGGCCAGACGGCGTTCAAGGTCGCCGGCCTCGACAGCAATTTGTCGATCACCAACAACAACGTCAACGTCGCCGGCACGCTGCTCGACGTCGACGGCGGCGCCGGCAACATCACCGTGACGCGCGGCATCTTGCCCAACAGCGGGCCGGCCGGCACGCTGACCGGCGGCGGCATCTCGATCGCCAATCACGGCGGCGGTCTGATCAATTTCACCGACAAGGTGACTGTTGGCGGCAACGGCGTCTCGCTCACCAACAACGCCGGCACCATCAACTTCACGGATGTGGACATTTCCACGAACGGCGCGACGGCGTTCAGCGCCAGCGGCGTCGGCACGGTCAATGTCCTGACGGGTACGGTCAATGCCACCAACGCGCAGGCGGTGGCCCTCGACGGCATCGCCGGCAATATCGATTTCGCCTCGACCAGCGCGTCGTTCGGTTCCGGCAGCGGCATCGACCTGCAGAACCTCAGCGGCACGTTCAATTTCGGCACCGGCACGCTGACCAACACCGGTTTGGGCACGGCCTTCAATGTCGGCTCGGGCACCAATGCGAGCGGCGGCAACGCGAACATATCCTACGCGGGCGCCATCGTCAGCAACGGCACCGGCGCGGCGGTCTCGGTCCAGGAACTGACCGGCGGTTCTGTGACGCTGTCGGGCAACCTGACCGATGGCCTTGCGGGCGCCGGCGGCAATATCGTCGTTGCCGGCATCGACAACGGCACGGCGGCGACCGTGACCTTCTCGGGCGCGACCAAGCAGATCAGCTCGGGCGCGACGGACGGCGTCAGCCTGATCGGCAACCCGAACGCCACGATCGGCTTCGGCAATGGCGGCCTTGACATAACGACGACGGCAGGAGCGGGTTTTGGCGCGGGCTCCGGCGGCACGATCAGCATCTCCGGCACCGGCAACACCATCACGACAACGACTGGAACCGCGCTCGATCTCGACGGCGCATCGGTCGGCGCGGGCGGCGTTATTTTCGATTCCGTTTCGGTCAATGGCGCGGCGACCGGCGTTTCGCTCAACAATATAGTCGGCGGCGCCATCGATCTCGGCGCGGTCGACCTGCAGAACATCACCTCGCGCGGTGTCGACATATCCGGCACGCTCGGCTCGACCTTGGGCTTCGACAGCCTGAACATCGGGCTCAATGCAGCCAATGCGGTCGGCTTCGACCTCAACGGCGCTGCGCTCGGCACGAGCAACATCAAGGCCGGCGATTTCGACGTCGACGGCGGCAGCTTCGCCGGCATTATCGGCATCGACATGGCCGGCACGACCGGCACCGGCACGATCCAGCTCGGCGACACTGCCAACAACAATCCGGCGGGCCAGACCTCGAAAATCGAAAATGTCGGCTATGGCGTCCAGTTCTCCAGCGCCACCAACGCCAGGCTGGTGTTCGGCGACGGCGCTGGCCTGGCCGAATCGACGATCGCGACCACCGGCGGCCAGGCCATCCATGCCATCGACACCCTGCCGACCAATGGCGACTACAATTTCAACGACGTCACCTTCACCGGCGACACGTCGAATCTGTCCGCTTACAAGGTCTACTACGTCACCACCGACGCCACCGGCGGCGGCGACGGCAGCTTCGTCAATCCAGGCACCTATGCCAACGCCCAGGCGTCCACGGCCAATGTCATCGTGCTGATCGACAAGAACGGCACCGGTAGCCAGGAAACGATCGACCTGAGCGGCACGTCGTTCCAGCTCGATGACGGGCAGGTGTTGCTCGCCTTCGGGCAAAACGATACGGCCATCGATGTCTCGCAGCTCGGTGTCGACACCAGCAGCGGCGCGTCGGCGGCATTCCACTTCACCACGGTGCAGAATTCGCCGATCATCGCCGCACCGGCCGGCATCGACACGCTGCGGCCGATCCTGCAGAGCAACACTGCCGGGTCGGTGATCACCCTGGCGACCAGTGGTACCAGCCCGATCACCGGCGGCATCGAGAATCTCATCATCCGCAACACCGGCACCGGCGCCGGTGTTGCCGTCGATGCGTCGGCCGCGTCGAGTTTCTTCCTCCGCAACAATGACATATCAGCCGGCGGCAGGGCGCTCGACTTCTCCACGACCGGTGCGGCGGCCAACACGCTGCTGCTTTCGATCGACGGCAATACGCTGCGATCGACGGGATCTGCGCTGGCCGCGTCCTTCGCCGGCCAGAACATCAGCGCGACGGACAATTCGATCGCCACCCGCTCCTTCGCCGGCAACACGGTGCTCGGCGGCACCGGCGGCGGCATTGCCTTCGACAATGTCACGTTCGACTCCACTGGCGCCGGCGGCACGGTCAGCGCCGGCACGCTCGACGTCGGCACATCAGGCGCGCGCGTCCAGGGCAACGGCCTTGCCTTCACCAGCACCAGCGGCACGCTCGATCTCGGCACGTTCACCACGTTCAATGATGGCGGCACTGGCGTCCTCGTCGACACCAAGGGCCCCCCGGCCACAACCTTTGCGCTGAACAGCAGCGGCGGCACCGTCGACACCATCAACGGCGTGGCGTTCAATCTCGATCCGCTGACCGTCAGCATGATCGTAAACAGCGTCAACGCCAGCGGCGGCGCCAGCGGCATCATCTTCGACGGCGTCGCCGGCACGTTCACGGTCACGGGCGCGACCACCGTCACCGGCACGACGGGTGCCGGCATCAGTTCGAACGCCAGCAATCCCACCGGCACCTTCAATTTCAACACGGTGACGGTGAACAACACGGCTTCGACGGGCGGCGGCATCGGCTGGGAGAGCGGCACGCTCAACGTCGGCGGGCTCGCCGACATCGATACGACCAGCGGGGCCGGCCTGTTCCAGGGCGGCGGCACGACCAGCTTCAACGGCGGGCTGACAATCGACACCACCACCGGCGCCGGCATTACCGGCCCCGGCGGGACGATCAACATCATCGCCACCGCCGGCAGCGAAACGGTGAATTCCACCAGCTACAAGGCGATCGATCTCACCAATGCCGCCCTCGACGTCGCGCTCGACTCGACGTCGTCCGGCGGCGGCGGTGTCGTCCTGACCCATGTCACCGGCACCGCCGGCCTCGGCACCGGCACGCTGAGCGGCGGCGGTGGCACGGCATTCAGCGTCGGCGGCGGCACCGTAAGCACCACCTATGGCGGCAACATCACCCAGGCGGGCAACGCCGCCCTGGTGTCGGTTTCAGCAGGCCATACGGGCACGCTGACCTTCTCGGGCACGCTGTCGGCAACCAACGGCACCGGCCTGCAGTTCGACAATGCCGACGGCACCTACAATTTCAACGGCACGACGACGTTGAATGGCGGCGACGCCGGCATCGATATCGTCAACAATTCGGGCGGCACGTTCAACTTCGGCACCGGCACCTCGATCACCAACCCGAACAGCACGGCCTTCAACGTCGACGCAAGCGCGGCGAACATCACCTATAGCGGCAACATCACCCAGGCCGGCAATGCCGCGCTGGTCGCCATCGCCGGCCACACCGCGGGAACGATCACCTTCCAGACGGGCACGCTGTCGGCAACCAACGGCACCGGCCTGCAATTCGACAATGCCGACGGCATCTACAATTTCAACGGCACGACGACACTGAATGGCGGCAATGCCAGCGTCGACATCCTCAACGATTCCGACGGCACGTTCGGCTTCGGCGTCGGCACCTCGATCACCAGCCCGAACGGAACCGCGTTCAGCGTCGATGGCGGTAACGCGACCGTTACCTATGCCGGCACGATCACACAAGGTACCGGCGGCCAGCGCCTAATCGTCGTCGCCGACACCACCGGCGGCGCGGTGAACTTCACCACCGCCCTGGCGAATGGGCTCAACGACACCAGCGGCACCGGCATCGTGGTAGACGGCGCGGCGGGTAACGTCACCGTCAACAATGCCAGCCTGACCGGGACGACCGGCATCACCATCCTTGGCGATGTGGCGAACAACGCGACCGGCACTTATACGTTCAACAACGTCGCTATCGACACGGTTGCCGGCGCGCTGACGAACCATGCGTTCGCCGTCGACGGCGATCAGGGTACGTTTACCAACGACGACGTGAGCGCCACGATCAATCTCAACAATGTCGACATCACCAACCCTGGCGGCAACGTCGCCAACATTCGCGGCATGGCTGGTGGCTCGGTCAATTTCGACAACGCCAGCTCCATCACCCGAAACGATGGCGGACTGGGCATCGTCGCGCTCAGCAACTCCGGCGGCACGATCAATTTCGGCGGCGCGTCGAAAACGCTCTCGACCGGCGCCAACGCCGCCGTGCTCCTGACCAGCAACGCCGGCGCGACCATCAACTTCACCAATGGCGGCCTGGCGATCACCACCACGAGCGGCATCGGCATCGGCGCCTCGGGCGGCGGCACGGTGACGGTGACGGGCGCTGGGAACTCCATCACCACGACGAGCGGTGTAGCGGTCAATCTCGACACCGTCATCGTAGCCGCCGCCGGCCTGAATTTCGCCACGACTACAAAAGGCGTCGGCGGCACCAGCGCCGTTGTCATGAATACGGTCACCGGCACTGGCACGGTCAGCCTCGGCGGCGGCTCTCTGGTCGGCGGCGCCGTGGCGGGCGTCAACGGCGCGGTAATCCGCATCGGCGATGGCCTCGGCACCGTCAACAGCGGCGGCACCGCGGGTCTCACCTATGCCGGTACCATCACCAGCGCTTCGGGCGAGGGGATCGATATCCAGGATCGCGCCGTGGGCGCGCAGGCTATCACGCTTTCGGGCAACATCTCGCATAACGTGGCGGGTCAGACAGGCATCCTGCTGGACGACAACGCCGCCGGCACCATCGCCTTCTCCGGTGCCTCCAAGTCGATCACGTCGGGCAGCGCGGCCGGCGTCAACCTGACCGACAACACCGGCGCGACGATCAACTTCACCAATGGCGGACTGGCGATCACCAGCACCAGCGGCACCGGCTTCGGCGCCACGGGCGGCGGCACGGTGACAGTGACAACCGGCGCCAATCCAAACACGATCACATCCGGTACCGGCACCGCGCTCAACGTCGCCAACACGACGATCGGCGCGAGCGGTCTCACATTCCGGAGCATTTCGGCTAACGGCGCCGCCAACGGCATCGTGCTCAACAACACCGGTGCCAGCGGCGGGTTGACGGTGACGGGCGACGGCGGCGGTGCGAACAATGGCTCGGGTGGAACAATCCAGAGCTCGACAGGAACCGGTATCAGGTTGATATCGACGGCCAACGTAAGCCTTGGCTACATGAATGTCCAAAACAGCGGCGACGACGGGCTATATCTGACCAATGTCACGAACTTCGCGCTCAATCGGGCCAATGTCACCAACAATGGCAACAGCACGACCGACGAAGGCATCCAGGTGGGCGAGAAAGTGGGCGCGCCGGGTCCGTCGGACGATCTTGCAGGCATTTTCGGCACCAACAGCATCACCAACAGCGTGGTCACCGGCAATGCCCACAGCAACGTCTACGTCTATCAGTCGTCGGGTACGCTGAATTCGCTGACGGTGACGGGAAGCACATTCAGCAATCTCACCGGCGCAAACGCCGCGAACTCCTTCGAATTCGAACTGGCGGGCTCAGCCGTGGTCAGTTCGGTCAACATCAGCGGGTCGACTTTCGCCAACAATAGGGATAGCCCCACCTCCGGTTATCGGGCACTGGACGTGAACGCCAACGACAGTTCTGGCATTTCGAGCTTCGTCGTTTCGGGAAATACGTTCGCCAACAATGGTATCCAGACCTCGTTTGCCGTCGGCAGCAGCGCCAGTGCGACGTTCAAGATACTCAACAACAATATGACCGGCAGCCAGCTTCAGGCGATCAATGTGTTCTCGTCGGCGATATCGACTGGCGGCTCGATTGTCGGAACGATCCAAGGTAACACTATCGGCAACGCCGCTTCCGCGGGGTCTGGTTCGACGCAAGGCCCGGGCATCAGCGTCCTTATCCAGGGCCAGACCGACTCGACCCTGCTCGTCAACAACAACACGATCCGCCAAGTCGGCCAGACCAGTGGTTCAGCAGGTATTTCCCTGGACTATCGAGGCGCCACAACCACCGGGCTTGGCCTCACGTCGCTCAACGATGTGACGGTCACGAACAACATCGTGCAGACTGATGCTCCAGCCTCGACGTTCCCCCTGGCAGCCATCTTCATCCGCGCGGACGATCAGGGCAGCCCGGCTCGAGTGCGCGCGGACGTCCGGGGCAATACTGTTCCTGCGACAGGATCCTATGACTATCCGACGTTCGACGGAAATGGAGCTCAGCTTGTCTTTGTGAACGTCGGAACTGCTTCAGTAGCTCAGTTGGTGGACAACTCGCCGGGTAGTGTCGACGCAACGGCCGAATTGCAGAGTCACAATACCGGTCTCATGTATGCAGATCCGACGGTGAACCTAATTATCGGTCCGATCAACACGCCGCCGTAACGGATTGTGGCAGCGCTAAACTTTATCTCATGCCGGTATTCTGCTTGATGTTTTTCGAATGTGAAGTATTGTTGAAGTAAGCGTCGGGCAAAGGCGTGATGTGCATCGAGGATACCGCAATGAAGATAAGGCCAGGCGTGATTATTCTGCGGTAAGTGCAGCGCAATCAGCTTTGCCGGATATCCGCACGACGCGTCGTGTTGCGATACTCTCTGAAAATCAGGCAAGCGGGAAGAAGCATGGCGGAACCATTTCTTTCGGAAATCAGGCTGTTCTCGTTCGATTTCGCGCCGAAGGGCTGGGCGTCATGCAGCGGTCAGCTTCTGCCGATCAACCAAAACCAAGCACTTTTCTCTCTGCTGGGAACGACGTTTGGCGGTGACGGCAGAGTAAATTTTGCGCTGCCTGATTATCGCGGACGTATTCCGATCCATGTCGGAGCCGGTCACGTTCTAGGCGAACGAGGCGGTGAACAGAACCATATATTGAGCATTCAGGAACTACCCGAGCACACACATGTCGCAAGCGGCTCTGCAGTCGATGGCACGCAGCCGATTCCGTCTGGCTCGTACCTCGGCAAGGCAGCACCCGCCAACCCTTATGCTGCACCGACGAATCTCGCGGCAATGGGCCTGGGGACCGTAGGCAATATTGGCGGAAGCCAGGCGCATACCAACATGCAGCCCTACCTTGCGTTGAATTTCTGTATCGCCCTGCAAGGCATTTTCCCGTCGCAGAACTGAGGACAAGCAATCATGGCACAACCTTATGTTGGTGAAGTCAGGATGTTTGCCGGCAATTTCCAGCCGGCTGGCTGGATGTTCTGCCAGGGTCAGCTGCTGCCGATCTCCGAGAACGAAACTCTGTTCCAGCTAATCGGCACCACCTATGGCGGTGACGGCCAATCGACCTTTGCACTGCCAGATCTACGCGGTCGCCTGCCGCTCAATCAAGGCAACGGTTTTTTTCTTGCCGGCAACGGGGGCATCGAAGAGGTAGCATTGTCGATCCAGCAGATCCCCGCGCATTCGCATCCGATGCTCGCGTCAAATACGCTCGGCAACGATCCTAATCCGGGCGGTCACCTAGCTGCGGAATCTTCGGCAATCAGTCTCTATTCGAATGCCGCTCCTTCCGTCGCGATGGGGGCTTCGTCGACTAGCCTCATCGGCCTGGCCCAGCCGCACTCAAATTACCAGCCTTATCTCTGCGTCAATTTCATCATCTCGCTGTTCGGCATATTTCCGTCGCCAACTTGAAGAGAGACTGTCATGGCCGATCCTTTCGTCGCCGAAATCCGCATCTTTCCGTTCAATTTCGCACCCAACGGTTGGGCGTGGTGTGACGGGCAGTTGCTGCCGCTGTCTCAGAACACAGCGCTGTTCTCGCTACTCGGCACCACCTATGGCGGCAACGGCCAGTCCAACTTTGCCTTGCCGGATTTACAAGGTGGAGCGCCGATGCATCCCGGCCAAGGCCCGGGTCTTTCGTTGCACTATCTCGGCGAGACTGGCGGCTCGGAGACCGTGCAACTGCTAGAGTCAGAGATGCCGGCCCACAATCACCCTCTTGTCGCGCAAGGCGCGGTTGCGAATAGAACGAACCCGGTCGGCAACTACTTTGCGCGTGCATCCGCCGGCACTCCATATGTTCCGGGCACGCCAATACCTGCGCTAACAGGCCTTGCGGATCAGGCACTCGCCCCCGCCGGCGGTGACCAGCCGCACAACAATTTGATGCCTTATCTCACCTGCTACTTCTGCATCGCGCTGCAAGGCGTCTTCCCGCCGAGAGGCTAAATTCCCCGCCAACAGGGCAGGACCAATATCATGGCCAAGACAGCAGAACCAAAATCGAAGGCCCCCACGGCCAAGACGCCGGCAGCAGTGCCAAGGACCGCCTCCAAGGCCCGCGAGAGCGCTCGCTCGCGGCGACCCGGTACTGCGCCGGCCTACCAGCACATGCCCGCCGGCGCGACGTTTTTCGAATTGTCGCGGCTGATGGTCGTCGGCATCGATTCGGCCAAGGGACAATTGATCCAGAAGGCACAGACATCGCCGAACGGACCATGGCCGTCGGCCTGGTCTGTCATCGCGCCCGGCGCCTGGGTGATCATGACCGCGGGTCTCACCAAGGATGGTCGCGTCGCCGTGGTCGCGCAGCCTTCGGGCACCACCAGCCTGTCCTTCATCACCGAGGACGCCAACCAGATCGGCCCGATCGACAAGTGGACCGCGCCGGTCGGCATCGGCGCGCCGCCCGGCGCCTTCAGCTACCAGAAGCTTTCCATGGCGCGCGATGCCGATGGCCGCATCGAGATCTTCCTCACCGACAATCTGGGCCGCGTCTGGTGGATCTACCAGAACCCGGATGTGATCGTGCAGGTGCAGAAGACCATCACGCCGCCCGGCACGACGACACCGATCGTCGTCACCGTCGACGAGCTCAGGCCGCCTGCCCAGCCGTGGAGCGCCTGGATTCAGCTGACCGGCCAGCTTGTGGCGATCACCGCGCTGCGCCAGGCAGACGGCCGCATAGCGCTGTTCGGCATCAACTCCGCCCTCCATCTCTATCGCTGCCAGCAGGCCAAGGCCCAGGCGCTGACGGTCGCCGACTGGACGCCATGGGTGCAGATCGACGCCGGCTACCCCTTCACGGAAATGGCACCTATCATCGGTCCGCTGGGCGGCACCAATCTGTTTGCCATGACGCAGCAGGGCCAGGTCCTGCACACCAAGCAATTGCCGGCCGGCTCCGACACCTGGACGGCCTGGGCGACGCCCGGCTACAGCAGGGTTCCCAAATATACGCTCTGCGCCGGCATCCAGGGCGACGGCGACATCATGCTGGTCGCCTCCGACCAGCAGCATGCTCACTCCTTCAACGCCCAATACGACGCCGCCACCCAGAACTGGTCGGGATGGCGCGATTTCAACGCCTCCGGCGCCAACACCCGCCTGTCGCTCGACTACAATGCCGATGGCCGTCTTGCCTTGTTCTCGATGATGATCCAGAACGACGGCACGAATGGTCTGTGGACCATCAATCAGATGGCCATGGACAGTTCGGAATGGGAGTGGACCTGGACGGCGCTGGCCACCAGCAACCTCAAGCAGATTGCCGTGGTGCGCGACCTGACGCCGCCGGTGTGACGTCAGGCAGCATGACAGAAGCGAAACAGGCGCAGCGGCTCCCGACCTGGCCGCGGTCGCGGCAGGCCGGCCTCGCTTTCCGCGCCGCCGCGGAGGCCGACATGCCGTTCCTGGCGCGGCTCTACTCTTCGACGCGCATGGAAGAGCTCGCCGTGACGGACTGGAGCGAGGCGCAGAAGGCCGCCTTCCTCGACATGCAGTTCCAGGCGCAGCACGCGCATTACCGCAAGCATTATCCCGAGGCCGACTGGCTGGTGGTGGAGCGGGCCGGACAGCCCATAGGCCGCCTCTACATCGAGCGCTGGCCGAGCCAGCACCGCATCATCGACATCGCCTTGCTGCCGGCCCATCGCCGCAAGGGCCACGGCGCCGCACTGCTGCGCGACCTCATCGACGAGGCATGGTCATCGGGCAAATCGGCCTCGATCCATGTCGAGAAGAACAATCCGGCCAGGCGGCTCTATCTCGAGCTCGGCTTCGCAGCGGTCGAGGACAAGGGTGTCTACGATCTCATGGCATGCGCGCCGCCGCGGGGTGGCGCAGACAGTGGGTGAACGGGGACGCCATCCGCTTCGTCATTCCCGGGCCGAGAATCCTGTTCCGGTCGTCGCACAATTCGGCGGTGCTTGTTCGGTATCGATCCTTCGCGCCAGCGTCTCACAAATCGCACCGCTGCTGCGCTCACGCCTGCTTCCAAACTCTAATTGAACACCGCCTCATACAGCCGCCCCGTAGCGTCGGCGGCCACGGGCACGATGAAGATATCGTGGGTCGCGCCACTGCCGGCGAAGCGGTAAGTCGCCTGCGGCAGCGCGGTTTCGCGCGGACCCTTGAACAGCAGCGAGAAACCGCCGCCCGGGCGCGGGCTGGAGGCGATGCGGTTGACCGCGCTCAATTCGAGCGCGATCTGCCTGCCGCCGGCCTCGACGGTGAATGCCTGTCCGACCGCCTGTTCGAAATCCGATGCCGACGCCATGCCACCCCGCCTCAAAGCGCTTGCTGAGCGGGCGGCCAAGGGCAGACCCGCTCCGGTTCCTCATATCCTCGCAATTTCCGGACGCAAGACCGCTACGGCTCCCGGATTTTGCCATGCGAGGCCACTGTCGCCGCTTCGCGGCAAGCTGTCCATAGAGCCATTCCAGGAAAAGTGTGTACGGTCTTCCCGGGAAAGCGCGCAGCGCTTTCCCTGGGGAATTGCGCAAAAACAAAGAGATAGCGCGGCTCGCCGTTTCCGCGAAATGGTGAACCGCTCCAGGGCCGGCATGGTTGCGGGCGTCCCGCAAGGCGATTAGGGCGCAAACGCCAAAATACAGCAGCGCGTGTCCTTTTATGCGCGCCGGCGACGCTGTAGTACTTTGTCCCTGCGCAGGATTGCTTCGAAGCAAGGCCGGCGCGACAAGAACAGACCCCGCTTTGGGAATTCAATGCTGGACGGGCCGGCCTGGTTGGCCGGCGCGAGGAGGAAAACGGACACATGGCTGACAGCGGTGCGAAGACGGAAACGGCGGGCGAGACCTTGCCGCTGTTCTATTCCAGGCCCGAGGCGCTCAATCCGGCGCGGCACGGCTCGCTCGGCCTGACGGCGCGCAGCGATTTCTCCTTCGCCCGCTCGGCGCATGCCATCCCTGTGGTGGCCTCGGAAATGCCGGCGGCGATGCGCTCCTACCCAATCGTTTTCATCGGCGCCGCCAAGGCGCCCGTCATCATCACCGGCCTGCGCCAGGACGAGAACCTGTTCGTCGACGCCGACGGCAACTGGGCCGGGCCGCACTACATCCCCGCCTATGTCCGCCGCTATCCCTTCATTCTCGCCGACGATCCCAAGCAGCCCGGCCGGCTGACGCTGTGCGTCGACCGGGCGAGCGAGCGCGTCATCGACCAGCTGCTGGCGCCGTTCCGCGACGACAAGGTGCTGCCGTTCTTCAGCGGCAACGAGGCGACCGAGGCGACGAAGCAGGCGCTCGCCTTCTGCAACCAGTTCCAGATCGACTTCAGGGCGACCCGCGAGATGGTCGACAAGATCGACGCGCATGCCCTGTTCGCGCCGCGCCAGAGCAAGGTGACGCTGGAAGGAGGCGAGGTGCTGAACCTCACCGATTTCCAGGTGATAGACGAGGCTGCCTTCAACAGATTGAGCGACGAGGCCTTCCTCGACCTGAGAAAGTCAGGCGCGCTCAGCCTGCTCTACTGCCACCTTGCTTCGACCAACAGCTGGACGTCGCTGGTGCATCAGGCGTCGCTGCGCAAGGCGGAGGGGGCGAAGAGCGCCTGAACAACCCACGCCGAGATCCTTCGCGGCGCGGCTGGGGAACAAGGTTCGGTGCTAAGCCGCGGCCCGCCTGTCGTGCCGCCCTTCCCTGATCTCCTCCGTGAGCTTGTCGCAGAAGGCCTCGAGATCGCCGGGATTGCGACTGGTGACCAGCCCCTGGTCGGTGACGACCTCGCTGTCTTGCCACAGGCCGCCGGCATTGATCACGTCGGTCTTGATCGACTTGTAGGATGTGACGCGGCGGGCTTTGATGATCCCGGTCTCGACCAGAAGCCAGGGCGCATGGCAGATCGCGCCGACGACCTTGTTGGCCGACCAGAACGAACTGATGAAATCCAGCGCCTTGCGCTCGACCCGCAAGAGGTCGGGATTGATGACGCCGCCGGGCAGAACGATCGCATCGTAGGCATCGGCGCGGGCCTCGTCCAAGGTCTTGTCGACCGGAACTTCGCGGCCCCAATCCTTGTGGTCCCAGCCCTTGATCTTGCCGCTTTCGAGCGACACGATTTCGACCTCGGCGCCGGCCTGGCGCAGCTTGTTCAGCGGTACCTCAAGCTCGGACTGTTCAAAACCATTCGTCGCAAGGATGGCGACGCGCTTGCCGGAAATATCCTGCATCGTTTTTCTCCATGATTGGATTGGATGCAGGGCTAACGAGCCTGAACCGGTACCGTTCCTCGCTGTAACCTTATGTGACCGGAGGGATCTGTGGTGCGCTGTACTGCACCACGGGTCTCCTTTCCTCATCAGCTCTCCTTAGTGAAGGACTGTTACCCTTTTCGTGTCTCAGACTCGGGGTGCACTACGGAATTCTGCTCGCGGATCGCAGCCGCGCGGCAAACGTACAGGCCGCCCCCCGCACCCGGTTTTCTTCCTAGAAGCGGGGCAGGCAGGGCGGCCCTTCATACCAGCGGCTTACTCGATGACGCGGGCTTCACCGACATCTGCGGCCGACGGATCCAGCCCGTAAGCCTTGAGCGCTTCGGCGATAGCCCCGTTCTTCCGGTAGACATCGAGCGAAGCGTCAACCGCCTTAACGAAGCCCTCATTGCTCTTGTCCAGCAGGAAGGCGGTCTGCGACGGGTTCATGGTCGCATCGATGCGCGGATCCGGCTTCAGGACATGCACCTTGTAGTTCTGCCCTTCGTTCTGAATGACAGCGGAGCCGAAGCCGTCGAGCGCCGCCTCAATACGACCGGCATGAAGGTCCTGAGCGAGGTTCAGCGACGACGGATAGGTCTTGGAGCCTTCGTAGAGCTTCTCCATGTCCTGGACCCACAGATATCCTTCCACGGTGCCGACCTTCTTGCCCAGCAGACCGTCGACGGTATCAATGCCGTTGGTCGAGGTGACGGACAGTTGGTCGAGATAGACCGGCGTGGACAGAGCGACGACCTTCGCGCGGGCGGCGGTACGATAGAAGCCGCCAAGCGCGATGTCCGCGCGCCGCGACTGAACTGCGGAAACCGCGCCTGGATATGTGAATATCTCATAAGCGATCTCCAGGCAGTTCTCCTTGGCAAAACGCTTCACGAGATCGCCGTCGATACCCGCGATGCCGCCGTCTTTTTCGAGCGAATACGGAGCGGTGTTGGTGAGCGCGACGGTGAGTTTGCCCGCCGACACGGTTTCGAAAGCATGCTGCGGCTTGCAATCCTGTGCGGACGCGACGCTGGCACCCAAGGCCGTGGCAATGGCTGCGGCCGAGATGATCTTACTCCAATTTTTCACTTTGCTCTCCTCTGACATTGATGGTTTTTGATTGCAGGTCAGCCGAGATGGCTGCCCAGCCTACGTTCGGTGTACGAGACCAGCCACCCGAACGGGACGGTGATGGCGAGGTAGAACAGGCCCGCCAGGATCAGGACATCGAGGTAGAGGTAGGTGGCCGCACCCACGCGATAGGCGCGCGCCAGAAGTTCGGGGATGGCGATCGTGTATGTAAGGGCCGTCGCCTGGAAGATGAGAATGGCAAAGCCCATCAGCGCGGGTATTGCGAACAGGATTCCCTGGGGGACCACCACGAAGCGCAGGATGTCCCGGCGGGTCATGCCGAGCGCCAAGCCCGCCTCGATCTCACAATGCGGAACCGCGTTCAGACCGGCCCGAAGGATCTCGCTGGTGTAGGCGCCTGTCGTTAGCGCCAACGCAATCACGCCAGAGGTGAAGGCACTTACGGTCATCCCCGAAGCAGGCAATCCATAGTAGACCATCTGCAGGACGACGAGTGCAGGCGCGCCGCGCCCGATCTCGACCAGTACCACCGCGAAATAGCGGACGAGCCTGTTTCCAGAGGAGGAGGCAAGCGCAAGAACGAGACCGATAGGCAATCCGAACAGCAGCGCCAGGCCCGCCAACTGGAGACTGACAAGAACTCCTTGGAAAAGCTGGGGGGACCAGTCCAGCCAGTTGGCCAGCATCTCGCTCATTTCGCTTGCCCTCTTGAGCGCAGCCGCTCGTCCACGGCGCGTGCCAACACGACAATGGGTATCGACAGCGCGATGTAGAGAAGCGCAGCGAAAATGAACGGCATGAAGCTGCCGCCTCCGCCTTGGGCCTGCTGCGATGCGTACATCATCACGTCGCGGACACCGATCGTGGAGGCCACGGTCGTGTCTTTGAGCAGGCTGACAAGAAAGGTCGCCATGGGCGGAACCGAGACGCGCAGGACCTGCGGCGCCAGGATGTAGCGCAGCGTATCCAGGCGCGTCATACCGAGCGCCGTGGACGCCTCCCGCTGGCCCTTCGAGAGGGCCAGGAAGCCACCCCTGTAGATTTCAGCGAGATAGGCCGTTGATACCAGCCCCATACCCAGGATGGCAGCCTGATAGGAACTGAGAACGATCACTCCGCTGCCCAATCCGAAGAAGATAATGAACAGCCAGACGATCGGCGGGATTCCCCGGACAACGTCGATGTATATGCGCGCCGGCATGCTTAGAAGGAGCCACCGGGAACGTCGCATCAGCACCAGCGGCACGGCTGCGATGGCCCCGACTGCGAAAGCGCCGAAGGTCACCAGCAGCGTGGCCGGAACGCCTCTGAGCAGTGAAACCAGCAGGTCGATCATCTGCGATCGACCACGGCACGGAAGAACTGCCGCGTGCGCGGCGACGACGGGTTGCGGATCACGGCATCAGGCGGACCCTGCTCGATGATCTCTCCATTGGCCATGACGATCACGCGGTCGGCGACGTCTGCGGCAAAGGCGATCTCGTGCGTGACGATGATCATTGTCATGCCTTCCTGGGCGAGCTCGCGCATCACGGCCAACACCTCAAGCCCGAGTTCGGGATCCAGGGCGCTCGTGGGTTCGTCGAAGAGCATCACCTTGGGGTCAAGAGCCAGGGCGCGTGCGATCGCGATACGCTGCTGCTGGCCACCCGACAGGCGCGCCGGGTAGGAGTGCGCCTTGTCCGTAAGGTGTACGCGTTCGAGCAATTGGGCGGTGCGCGCGTCCGCCTGCTCCCTGGTGCGCCCCAGAACCCGCATCTGCGGCAGCGAAATGTTGCGCTGCACGGTCATGTGCGGAAACAGGTTGAAGGACTGGAAAACCATCCCGGTGGAACGTCGGAGCCTCAACAGCTCTCCGGCGGACAGATTGCGGTCGACCGAAAACCGGATGGCGCCCACTTCGAGGGTACCGGATGACGGCTGTTCGAGCATGTTGATCGCACGCAGCAGCGTGCTCTTCCCCGCGCCGCTGGGTCCGACGATCGCCACGACCTCGCCGCGCGTAATGTCGAGCGAGACGTTTTTCACGGCGTGATGGCCGCCATAGATCACGTTGATGTTCTTGATGCGGACGATGTTTTCTGCCTCGGGCATGGCTTCTTTGTCCTTGCGCTAACGCCGGTGTCCTACTGGTCAAGCCGCCGCAGTATGTACGGCGGGGACGTTTCTTTCCGGAGTTGGAGCGAGACTCTCGGTGCCTGGGATCGATGCGGGAGAGCCCTTGAGCACCCAGTCCGCGACGATCAGGCCTATCACCGGCGCGAGCTGGATCCCGTAGCCGCCCGCACCGGCCGCGGTGATCAGACCGGGCTCGGACTGATCGACTGGTCCGACATGGGGACGGTGGTCGGCGGTGACAGGGTAGAGGCCTGCCCAGCCCCGGCCGAGCCGGGCGCCCGGCAGATCAGGCACGCGCTCGATCAGCATCTCGGCCAGCATGACCTTGGACCCTTCCTCGCACTGCTCGTTGTAATTGTCCGGATCCTCGGGCGAGGGCGAACTTACCTTGTGTATCTCGGCGATGAGCTCGCTCGCTTTCTCGTGCCGAAAGTTGAGTCCGGTGCCCTGCCCGTTCACCAGATCCATGACCATCGGCATTGTGTAGGGGAGCGGCGCGTCCAGGTGGATTGTCAGCGCCTCGTGGCGCTCGGGGTGGATGTGAAGCGTCTGTCCAAGCATCTCGGCAACGCGTGGCGCCCAGGCGCCTGCCGCGTTCACGACGAAGTCGCAGCCGATCGGACCCTTGCTGGTGTCCAACCGATAGCCACCGGATGTCCGCGCGACACCAAGCAGCTTGCGGAACTGGAAAACCTCGGAGCCGAGCTTCTTCACCTCTTGCGCCAGCAACGTGCACATTTCGTGGGGATCGAGGAAGCCGTCGTCCGGCCCGAAGATGCCGCCTTCGAGCCCATCTGAACTCAAGTGCGGCACGAGCTGCTGGAGCTCGTTCGCCTGGTAGACCCTGGACCTGAAGCCGGCATCGCGCTGGATCTCCACCGAGCGGGCGAACAGTTCCATCTGCTCGGAGGTGCGCGCCAGACGCAGATAGCCGATAGGGTTGAAGCCGAGACCGAGGCGCTCCTGCCATCGACGGATGCGCTGCACGGATTGCATGCGCAGCTGGATCTCGAACGAATCCGTCAGCTGTGTGCCAACGACGCCGACCGAGCGGCCGCTGGATCCTGACGCAATGGATTGTGCGTCGATGACGGTGACGCGAGCGCCCTGTTCCGCGAGCGCGTGCGCAGAGCACATGCCGAGGGTGCCTGCACCGATGACGACGACGTGAGGAGAAGCTGTCATGTGACTTCCATCTGTTGCTGCGTCGTCCCGTGCCGGATGGATCCGGCGCCGGACGCGCTACGTCATTGCTTCGCCGCGATTGCTGCGAGGGCGCCGTCGATTGCGGAAAGGATTTCGCGTGCGTCTTCCTCGGTCATCGAGGTGGAAAGCGCGAAGAGTCCGTAACTCGCCGAAAGCACGCCGCGGTCGAGCAGACCCTTGTGGAACAGGTCGAGCTTCGTGCGTTCGGACGCACCCGGATAGACCGACCGATAGTCCGTGATCGGCAACGCCGTGAAATGGACTTTGAAGAGCGAGCCGAGACCGACGCACTGCCCGTTGAGGCCGTGGCGAGCAAGCGAGGCCGTGATGCCGTCGCGAAGCAGGCTGCCGATAGCGTCCAGATGCGCGAAGCTGGCCGGGGTCAACGCGCGCATCGCCGCCAGACCGGCTCGCATCGTCACCGGGTTCGCGGTGAAGGTGCCGCCATGCGGCAATGCAGGCTTGCCTCGCGTTGGATCGAACACCGCCATCACGTCGGCGCGGCCGCCGACGGCGCCGACCGGGAACCCTCCGCCGATGATCTTGCCGAGAGCCGTCAGATCGGGCGTGATGCTCCACAGGCCCTGCGCCCCCGAATAGCCAAGGCGGAGCGAGATCACCTCGTCGAAGATCACCAGCGAGCCGGCGGCATGAGCGATCTCGACCATCGCGTCGAGATAATCCTTCCGCGCGGGAATAAGTCCGGCGCGGTTCGGCATCGGGTCGATCAGAACACCCGCTATCGAGTCTCCATGCGCGTCGAAGACGGCACGCAGCGCCTCCGTATCGTTGAACGGCACCGCGATGACGTCGTCGAGAACTCCCTTCGGCGTGCCTTTCGCGTATGCCGTCGAGGCAGGCATGTCGCCCCAGTTGGCGGGCGAGCTGTCCAGGCTGACTTCCGCGAAGTCGTAGGAGCCATGGTAGGCACCTTCGATCTTGACGATCTTCGGCCGCTCAGTGAACGCCCGAGCCGCCTTGATCGCCATCATGACGCCTTCCGTGCCGGAGTTGGCGAAGCGAACCTGCTCGACCGACGGGAGGCGCTCCACCAACAGTTCAGCAAGATCAAGTTCGCTCTCGGTGGGCGCTCCGAAAGCCGATCCCCGGGGCATCTGGTCCACCACCGCCGCCGTGACGGCGGGATGGCCGTAGCCATGGATCATGGCCGTGAAATTGTTGATGCAGTCGTAGTAGACGTTTCCATCGACGTCCCAGACGCGGCAGCCCTCGCCGCGCTGGGCATAGATCGGAAACGGGTCGATGAAGACCGTTGTCCGGGTGTTCCCTCCCGGCATGACCTTGCGGGCCCGTTCGAACATCTCGCGGGATTTCGACATTGAATCTGGATAGTGGCGCATAATCTTGTAAACCGATGAAGGAGACAGCCTTGGATGGCCGCGGCGAAGAGCGCGACCTCTTTCGATCACCTGGTCATGATCGTGTGGCTCTGCTCGCGCAGGTACTGTGGCAGGAACCACGAGCCGAGACCGCCCTTGCCGCTGACCCCGGTGCCCTTCCAGCCGCAGAATGGCTGCGCGCCTGGCCATGCACCCGTCGTCGCGCCGCTCGCACGGTTGGCGTAGAGAACCCCTGCTTCGGCGGTGTCGAGGAAGTGACGCAACTCTTCCTGGTCGTTGGTAAAGATGCCGGCGGATAGTCCGTAGGCGATGTCGTTGCCCTCTTCGATCGCGGCATCGAGACTGTCGAAACCGCGGACGACCACGAAAGGCATGAAGAGTTCGTCGCGGGTCAGCCGGCCCGGACCATCAAGTTCGACGACCGTCGGCAGGACGTAGTTGTCCGCAAAGCCCTGGCCCAGGGCGGCGCCCCCAAAATGCACCTTGCCTTTGCCCTCGACTTCCGACAGTGCGGCCTGGAAAAGGGCGACTGTGGCGTCGCCATAGACAGGGCCCATAAAGGTCTCGGCCTTGCGAGGATCTCCGACCACCAGCTTTGCGGCGAATGCTACCAGCTTCTCGATGAATTCCGCCTTGACCTTCTCGTCGACATACACGACCGAGCATGCGGAGCACTTCTGGCCTTGCAGGCCAAAAGCGGAGCGCGCCACTCCCTGCGCCGCACGGTCGAGATCGGCCTTGCTGGTCACGTAGGCAGGGTTCTTGCCACCCATTTCGGCGATGACGGGCTTCATGTGGGGCAGCGTTGCCATATGACGGAAGATGCTCATGCCGGTCTTATGGGAGCCCGTGAATGCAACGCCGTCGATGCCGTTGTCGGTGGCAAGAAGGCGCCCCACCTCTCCATCGCCAAGCACGATGTTGAAAACACCTTCGGGCAATCCCGCCTTGCGAAGCGTTTCGGCAATCAGCAATCCGGTCAGCGCGCAACCCGGCGACGGCTTGTAGACCACCGCATTGCCTGTCAACAGCGCACCCGAGACCATGCCGATCGACAAGGCGAGCGGAAAGTTGAAAGGAGCGATGACCGCGAAGACGCCATAGGGCTTCATGACGCTCGTAGCGGTCTCGTTTTCGACCAACATCTTCATCGGCCGGACGAACCCGTTGTTCGCGTTCATCTCCGATGCGTAGTACTCGACCATGTCGAGGCATTCCTCGGCTTCGCCGACTGCCTCGAGGCGGGACTTTCCGATCTCGTATAGCGCCGCCAAACCAAGGTCATACTTCCGCTCCGCCAGCGCCTCTCGCCAGCGGGCGCCGAATGCAAGGCGATCGTCCAGCGTCGAACGGTTCCAGGCCTTCGCGCCGGCTCGGGCAGCCTGGATCGCCGACTTGACGTCTGACGGGGTTGAAGCCGGGAACTTGCCGAGAGAGATCTTCTTGTCGATCGGGCTCAGGATCTCTTTCCGAGCGCCAGTCGCAAACGGCGTCGACCACTCGCGACCCAGTGTGTTCTTCTCGAAATCCGGGATCATTGCGTCGAGGTGAGCGTGAACCGGGGAAAAATCCACTCCGATGTTCGAGTAGGTCACACGCGGGAGTTCAGCCATTTCAAGTTCCTCCGAAAATCGGTATTTAGTCCGATAATCAGGATTTGGCTTGCGAGTCAATCGAGGGGACCATAAAATGGGGATAATACCGAATTTCGGAATTTGCGAGGACATTTCCGGATTCGGGTTACTAACGGAGCCCGACCGATCGAGGGCGTGCGGCCGTTCGGCTATTCTACGGAGCCCCGGGCTCAAGGCGCGGCGGAATAACAAGGGACTGACCTTGCCCCTCATGTCTGTTTTGAACGATAACCTTCTTGCAGTTGCAATTGTCAGATCGGCGTAGGTGCCCTTGAATACGAAGTCGAAGAAGCCGAGCGCCAAGGACAGCCCCCTCGAGCGCTACATCTCGATCATGGAGACGGTCGCGCCGTTCGAGCATGGCCTGACGGCGATCGAACTCGAAACGACGCTTGGATTGCCCAAAACCACGATCAACAGGCTGCTGCATGCCTTGATCGAAAGCGGGATGATCACCGCCGAGAGCGTTCGCAATCGGACATACCGTCTCGGCGATCGCCTGCTGCAGCTGCTACAGATGTCTCCGGATAGCGGCTGGCTGACGACGCTCGCGCAGCGACCGCTTCAGGATTTGGCCGACCGCACCGGCCAGTCGGCGTTCCTGTCGAAGTTCGACGGTACCGAAGTGCGCTCGGTCACCTGCGTCGCGCCCGACACTCCGGTCCGGACCTATGTCATGCCGGGCATGGCCATGCCTGTAAATGCGACCGCTTCGGCCAAGGCGATCCTTGCGTTTCATCCGCAGGAGACCGTGAAGAGGATCCTGGCGACGGAGCTGCGCAGCTATACCGATCGGACGAAAACGAAGATCGCGGAGTTGACCAGGGAATTGGCCGAGGTTCGGGAGCAGGGTTACGCCATGGACCTGGCCGAGCATGTTCCGGGCCTGGGCTCGATCGCATTTCCGATAAGGCCGACGAGCGGTGAGGTTATATACGCGGTGGGACTTACGGGACCCTATGGTCAGATCATAGAGCAAAACTTCAAACAGCATTGCGCGGCGCTCGCAGAGGCCGCCCGGCGCATGGCGAAGCTGGCGCAGATGCAGGCCTACAACGGATCGGCTATGGCCGCGAAAAATGCCGCAGCGGATCAGCGACAGGGCGGTGCGTGAGAGGCCAGTCACTTGCGCGAAGAAACGTCGCGCTTTGAACCGAGAATGTAGTTTCGCGATCTCCGTCTCGACGGCCGCGAATGTCCGGCTCCACCCTCCGAAAACCACTCGATGGAAATCCTCGGGGTTGAAGGCCTCGCCCATTGCGTTCAGGGTTTGCTGCCCGGGTCGAATATCGCCTCACGCCCAAGGCTGCAGGCGCTGGAGACCGCCTTCTCGCGGATGTTCCGGACGAGGATGTGTTCGGCGTGATCCGCCACCTCGATCTTCCATGAGCTCGCCCGCCGCGGCTACGATGAAGCGGGCGTCGACAAGATCATGGGTGGAACATGCTCTCCTACTTCGAGCGACTTGGACGCTAATTCCCTCCATGGCAGCGCCCTAACGCAGCACTGCCCGCAGCTCAGCTTGAAGTGCACGCAACGGCTCCAGGTAGAGCGCAACGAGATTGCTGACACCCACATGTGTCGCGGCAACGCCGACGTTCACGGCTGCGATCACCGTCCCGCGCACGGTCATCAACGGCACGGCGATCGAGCGCAATCCGAGCTCGACCTCCTGATCGATCAACGCGAACCCTTGCGTCCGCACCCGCCCTAACTCCGCAAGGATGGTGTCGGGGTCGGTCAAGGTATGAGCAGTCCGCGCCGGCAGGGCATGGGAAGATAGAAGATGTGCAGCGCGTTCCGGAGGCATGGCTGCCAGGAGCACGCGCCCCATGGAAGTGCAGTATGCCGGAAGCCGCGAGCCGGGCATCAGCGCGATCGACATCACCTTTCGCTGCGCCGCGCGCGCGACATAGACGACGTCGGTGCCGTCCAGAATCGAGACGGACGAGCTTTCGCCGAGCCGCTCCGAAAGGCCATCCAGCAAAGGCTGCACCAGATGCGGCAGCGGCATGGTTGCCAGACAGGCTGTCCCGAGCCTCAACACGCGCGGCGTGAGCGTGAAGAACTTTCCGTCGTAGTCTGCGTAGCCGAGATGGGAAAGCGTAAGGAGACAGCGTCTGGCTGTCGCCCTGTCGAGACCGGATGCAGTCGCGACGTCCGTGATCGACTGCCGTGGCCGTTCCACCGTGAACGTCTCTATGACAGACAATCCCTTGGCCAAGCCACCCATCGTGTCCCGTTCGGAAATGGGCATCCATTCACCTTGTGCGATATGTCAACAAACGAATGATATCGCACAAGCCGGCTTGCCGAAAGATCTCATCTGCCGATACGTGTGGCGGCGAAATCGATCTTGGTGCCGGGAAAGGCTGGTTACGTGGACAAGACAATCGCGAGCCTCGCGGAAGCAGTGGCAATCGTCGAAGACGGCATGACCGTCATGATCGGCGGCTTCGGCGGCGCAGGTGCTCCGATAGAGCTGATCCACGCACTGATTGACCGTTTTCGCGCTACCGGCGCCCCGAAAAACCTTACGATCGTCAACAACAATGCAGGGAACGGTCGCATCGGCATCGCCGCCATGATCGACAATGGCATGGTTGCCAAGATGATCTGCTCGTTCCCGCGCTCGTCCGATCCGCGGGCATTCACCGAGCGGTACCTTGCCGGGAAAATCGCGCTCGAACTGGTTCCACAGGGGACCTTGGCCGAACGAATCCGCGCCGGTGGCGCGGGTATTCCGGCTTTCTACACGCCGACGAGCTACGGGACCGATCTCGCGGCCGGCAAGCCTGTGGCCGAGTTCGACGGGCGCCACTACGTGCAGGAACGTTGGCTGAAGGCGGATGTGGCCCTCATCAAGGCGGAACTTGCCGACCCTCATGGTAACCTCACCTACAGGAAGGCGGCACGCAACTTCTCGCCGCTGATGGCGATGGCCGCACGCACGACCGTCGTTCAGGCGCGCCGGATCGTCCAGCCCGGTGCGATTGATCCCGAGCTGGTCGTGACGCCCGGGATCTTCGTGGACCAGGTGATTGAGGTCTCGAACCCGATGCAG
This sequence comes from Mesorhizobium sp. B2-2-3, assembly GCF_006442405.1. Classification (NCBI taxonomy): domain Bacteria; kingdom Pseudomonadati; phylum Pseudomonadota; class Alphaproteobacteria; order Hyphomicrobiales; family Phyllobacteriaceae; genus Mesorhizobium; species Mesorhizobium sp. B2-2-3. The sequence continues at coordinate 187,429 of NZ_VFWC01000003.1, forward strand.
GAAGAGGCGCTTATCCGCCAAGGGGTCGCATACGCATGACAGTCAAGCTGACCAACGCGCAGATTGCATGGCGCGCCGCGCAGGACATTGAGGACGGCGCTTATGTGAACCTCGGCATAGGCTTTCCCGAGATGGTGGCGAGCTTTCAGCCGCCTGGGCGCCGGGCGATCTTCCACACCGAAAACGGCATCCTCAATTTTGGCGAAGCCCCGGCGGCAGGCGACGAGGACTGGGATCTGATCAATGCGGGGAAGAAGGCGGTCACGCTCAATCCGGGCGCTTCGTTCTTCCACCATGCCGACAGCTTCGCGATGGTGCGCGGCGAACACCTCGACGTTGCCATTCTCGGCGCCTACGAGGTGGCCGAGACCGGTGACCTCGCGAACTGGAGCACAGGACCCAAGGGCATACCAGCGGTCGGTGGTGCTATGGATCTGGTGCACGGAGCAAAACGCGTGGCCGTCATCACCGATCACATCACCAAGGACGGTCGTCCGAAACTGGTGAAGGCCTGCAGCCTTCCCCTGACCGGCGTGCATTGCGTGACGAGGGTCTACACGAGCCTTGCGGTCATAGACATCATCGATTGTCGTTTCGTGCTGCGCGAGAAGCTGTTTGCGATGAGCTTCGATGAATTGCAGGCGCTGACCGGCGCAGAGCTTAAGGTCGATGGCGAAATCAAATCCTTGACTGCACCGGAGCTCTGAATGACCGAGGCCTTCATCTGCGACTACATCCGCACCCCGATCGGCAGGTTTGGCGGTTCGCTGTCCTCGGTCCGGACCGACGATCTCGGCGCAGTGCCGCTGCGAGCGCTGCAGCAACGCAATCCAGGCCTGGACTGGTCCGCGGTGGATGAGGTCATCTTTGGCTGCGCCAACCAGGCAGGCGAGGACAACCGCAATGTCGCGCGCATGTCATCGCTGTTGGCGGGACTGCCGATCGAAGTCCCGGGCAGCACGGTCAACCGCCTGTGCGGTTCTGGAATGGACGCCGTGGGCATCGCTGCACGGGCCATCAAGGCCGGCGAAGCCGACCTGATCATCGCCGGTGGCGTCGAATCCATGAGCCGCGCGCCGTTCGTGCTTCCGAAGGCGGGCGAGGCGTTCTCGCGCAACGCCGAGATTTACGACACCACGATCGGTTGGCGCTTCGTCAATCCATTGATGAAGAAGCAGTACGGCGTCGATTCGATGCCGGAGACGGGCGAAAACATTGCGGAAGCCTTCAAGGTCAGCCGCGCCGATCAGGATAGCTTCGCCGCACGCAGCCAGGCCAGGACCGCCGCCGCTCAGGAAAATGGCCGGCTGGCGCTGGAGATCACTCCGGTGACCGTACCCCAGCGCAAAGGCGATGCGATCGTGGTCGATCGCGACGAACATCCACGCGCCGGAACGACAACCGAGTCGCTCGCCAAGCTTCCAGCGCCGTTCAAAAAGGAAGGCGGCACCGTCACCGCGGGCAACGCTTCTGGCGTGAACGACGGAGCGGCAGCGCTGATCATCGCGTCCGAAGCTTCCGTGAAGGCATTCGGGCTCACACCGATCGCCCGGATTGCGGGCGTCGCGACGGCCGGGGTTGCCCCACGGATCATGGGGATCGGCCCGGCTCCGGCGACACGCAAGCTTGGCGCGCGCCTCGGCCTCGCGCCTTCGGACTTCGACATCATCGAGCTGAATGAAGCATTTGCCTCCCAAAGCATCGCCGTGCTCCGCGAACTCGGTATCCCCGAGGACGCGGAGCATGTGAACCCGAACGGCGGAGCGATCGCGCTCGGGCACCCGCTTGGGATGTCGGGCATTCGCATCACCGGCACTGCCGCGCTTGAGTTGCGGTCCCGAAAAGCACGACTGGCCCTGGCCACGATGTGCATCGGTGTCGGACAGGGTATCGCGATCGCTCTGGCCCGTGCGTAGCGGAGATGGTGCGACAGTCCGAGTCAGGCGGATTGCATCGATCCGCAGCGAAGTAACTACGGGTATGGATCGGTTGACGTTCGCCAGCTTGTCGATTCGCTAACAGACCAGCGCTGTGGCGAGCCGACAAAGATCGTGCTCTGGCTCGCCAAGTCGTGGGAGATATCTATGACCTACGGGCAAAAAAGAAGCGCCGCACTAGGCGGCGCTTTTCTCTTAATTGCTTGATTCCCCTGGGGGGAAACTTGGAGCGGGTGAAGCGATTCGAACGCTCGACCCCAACCTTGGCAAGGTTGTGCTCTACCCCTGAGCTACACCCGCTCGCGCGGCTTTGGGCCGCAAGCCGGGCCTATATGGCTGAAGAGCGCGGCGATTGCAACAGGGAAATCGCAGGCTTTTTTCAATGCGCCGGACGAGGCCGGCAAGGCCGCCGGCGGCAGCCGGAAGGATTCGGCGCCGCGTCGCGCGGTGGTCTTGTCTCGACCATGTCATTGGCCGTAAACGGCATGGCTGGAAACCAGCCGAAGACGAGAACCCCATGCCCAGGACCGAAGCCGAGCTCTTTGCCTTTCTTGCCGAACTCGGCATCGCCGTTTCGACGAAACGCCATCCGCCGCTCTATACGGTCGCCGATTCGCAGGCGCTGCGCGGCGAAATCGCCGGCGGCCACACCAAGAACCTGTTCCTGAAGGACAAGAAGGACGCCTTCTTCCTGGTCACGGTCGGCGAGGACGCTGTCGTCGACCTGAAGCAGATCCATCATGTGATCGGCGCCGCCGGCCGCGTTTCCTTCGGCAAGCCGGAGATGCTGATGGAGCTTCTGGGCGTCACGCCGGGCGCAGTCACGGTGTTTGGCCTGATCAACGACACGCAGCACAGGGTCAAGGTCGTGCTCGACGAGGCGCTGATGCGGCATGCGGTGATCAACGCGCATCCGCTGACCAATGAGGCGACGACGTCGATCGCATCGGGCGACCTCGTCAGATTCGTCGAGGCAACCGGGCACGATGCTGCTATCTTGAAAGTCTCGGCATGATCGCCACATGGATGGCGAAACCGGTTTCCAACCAAGGACAGTGCGCCGATCCGCTGGCGCCACCGAAAGGGCGACGACATGAGTGACAACAATCCGTTTGGCGGCTCCTTTGGCAATAGCGGCGGCCAGTATGCCACGACGGTGCAGTATGGCGGCGGCGCGGAACCGCAGAAACCTGCGGCCGGCGCCGCCCCCGCCGGCGACGTCATCAAGGATACGACCACCGCGGCCTTTGCCGCCGATGTCATCCAGGAATCGCGCCGCCAGCCGGTGCTGGTGGATTTCTGGGCGCCGTGGTGCGGGCCGTGCAAGCAGCTGACGCCGCAACTGGAAAAGGCGGTCCGCGCCGCCGGCGGCAAGGTCAAGCTGGTCAAGATGAACATCGACGACCATCCCTCGATCGCCGGCCAGCTCGGCATCCAGTCCATTCCCGCGGTCATCGCCTTCAAGGACGGCCAGCCGGTCGATGGCTTCATGGGCGCCATCCCCGAGAGCCAGATCACCCAGTTCATCGACAAGGTCGGCGGCAAGGGCAATGGTGCGGCTGATGTGACCGAGGCGCTGGCGGCGGCGGCCGAGGCGCGCGCTGCCGGCGACGTGCAGACGGCGGCCGACATCTATGACGCCGTGCTCGAGCAGGCGCCGGAGACGATCGAGGCGATAGCGGGGCTAGGCGAATTGCTGTTCGAGGCCGGTGATACCGAAGGCGCCGAGGCGATGCTGGCGCGGGCGCCGCAGGCCAAGGCCGATGCGCCGCCGCTGGCCGCGCTGCGCGCCAGGATGACCTTGGCCGCGCAAGCGTCCGAACTCGGCAACCCGGCGGAGTTCGAGCGCCGGCTGGCTGAGAATCCCGGCGACCATCAGGCCCGCTTCGATCTGGCCATGGTCCAGAACGCCAGGGGCGAGCGCGATGCGGCCGCCGACAATCTCCTGGCCATCATCAAGGCTGACCGCGGCTGGAACGAGGACGGCGCCAAGGCGCAATTGCTGCGCTTCTTCGAGGCCTGGGGCATGACGGACGAGGCGACGCTTGCCGCGCGGCGCAAATTGTCGTCGCTGCTGTTTTCCTGAGCCGGCGCGGCCGAATGGTCGCGCGGGGCTTGCACCCGGCGCCGGCCGCGCCAGATAGGACGAATCCGGCCCGCCTTTCCCTCGGGAAGCCAACAACCCCGGGCAGCGACAGGCGGATCGCGGCATGGAGGCGCTTCCCAGGCGAAGCGATCGGAGGAACGAGGTGCAAGCGGGAAACGCTCACTACCGGCTCGCCAGGGATCTGCCGTCGACCATCCCGGTCTTTCCGCTCGAGGGCGCGCTTCTGCTGCCGGGCGGCCGCATGCCGCTCAACATCTTCGAGCCGCGCTACCTGCAGATGGTCGACGAGGCGATCGCCGGCTCCCGGCTGATCGGCGTCATCCAGCCCAGCCTCGACGGCGCCTTGCGCGACGATGGCGAGCCGGAACTCTGCAATGTCGGCTGCGCCGGCCGCATCATAGCGCTTTCCGAGACCGGCGACGGCCGCTACCTGATTTCGCTGCAGGGTGTGTGCCGGTTCCGTGTCACCCATGAGCTGACGGTCAAGACGCCGTTCCGCCAAGGCAAGATCGCCCCCTTTCTCGCCGATCTCGACGACGACCAGGCGGCCGCCGAGGTCGACCGGCCGGCGCTGCTGCGGGCGTTCCGCTCCTATCTTCAGGCCAACGACCTGGAGGCCGACTGGGAAAGCGTCAGCCGGGCCGAAAACGCCATGCTGGTCAACGCGCTGTCGATGATGGCGCCCTATGGACCGGCCGAGAAGCAGGCGCTGCTCGAAGCGGCCGATCTCAAGACCCGCGCCGAAACGCTGATCGCCATCACCGAAATGGCGCTGGCGCGCGAGAACGAGGATTTTGGCTCGAGCCTGCAGTAGGATGTTGAGAGAGGACACGATGGCGGCGGATGGGCGTGACGGAAAGAGAGCGAATGTCGACCCCAGGATGCTGGAGCTGCTGGCTTGCCCGCTGACCAAGGGGCCGCTGGCCTGGGATCCCGAGCGCGGCGAACTGATCTCGCGGGTCGCCAAGCTCGCCTATCCCGTGCGCGACGGCATCCCGATCATGCTGCCTTCGGAGGCACGGAGCATCTCGGCGGAAGACGTGCTGCCGCCACGGCTGGGCGGGCCGGCCGGCTCGACGTGAAAATTATCAAGGTCGGCATTCTACGGCGCCCCCCTCTGCCCTGCCGGGCATCTCCCCCTCAAGGGGGGAGATCGAATGTCATCTCCGCCTTCGCCAATCTCCATTGTTGCAGGCGGAGCGTTGAAACTGCCAATCTCCCCCTTGTGGGGGCGAGGAGTGGTCCATGAAGTGGACGCAAAGCCAATTGCTTGGCTTTGCGAACGAGGAGCGCCCGAAGCGACAGCGAAGGGCCGGGTCCGGCAGGCCAGAGGGGGGCTCGCCCGCCAGCGTCAAGTTTCGCACCGCTGCGGTGCGGAGACGTCGCGGCATGAATCCTCGCGCCGCGTCGCTTCGCTCCTTGCTCCGCCCGTGGATGATGAAGGCACTGGAATGTGCCTACTGAAAATTGCGCCCCCTGGGCATGACCTTTTCCGCCTTGTCCGACAGCCTTGCGATGTCCTGCCCGGCCGGCACGGCTGGCGCTGCCTCTTCCAGCAACACCGTCAGCCAGGGCGTCAAATCCTCGATCTTCTCGGCGACGATGTGGACGACATCCGATTCCGACTGCAATTTGCCGGTGACCTTGACGAAGCGCGCGCCCATGACGATGGGCCGGAAGCGGTCGAAGGTCCGCTGCCAGAAAATGACGTTGGCGACGGCTTCGTCATCCTCCAGCGTCAGGAAGACCGCATTGCCCTTGCCGGGGCGCTGCCGCACCAGAACGAGCCCGGCGACTGAGACGCGCCGTCCGTCCCGCACCGAGCACAGCCTGGCATTGGGCGTCACGCCGGCCCGGTCGAGCCGTTCGCGCAGGAAGGCCACCGGGTGCGCCTTCAAGGACAGGCCGAGCGAGCGGTAATCGTGGATGACATGCTCGCCGAGCGGCATTTTCGGCAGCTTCGTCTCCGGCTCCAGCTCGCGTAGCCGCAGCGCCGGCTGGTCGAAAAGCGGCAGCTTTTCGGCGGCACTCTTGCCGTCGAGGGCGCGCACCGCCCAAAGCGCGGCGCGGCGGTCGAGGCCGAGCGAGCGGAAGGCATCGGCCTGCGCCAGTCTCTCGATCTCGGCGACATCGAGGCCGGAGCGCAGCCAGACATCCCGCACGGATGCGTAGCCTGAACCGCGCCGCTCGACGAAGGCGTCCATGCGCTCCTTGGAAAATCCCTTGATCTGCCTGAAGCCGAGCCGCACTGCGTGCTGCGTCGCGATGACGCCGCGCATTTCGGCATGGCGCGGCAGGATGCGGGCCGGGTCGAAAGCCGCCTGTTCCAGCGTGCAGTCCCAGACCGAGAAATTGACGTCGACCTCGCGGATGTCGACGCCATGGTCGCGCGCATCACGAACAAGCTGGGCCGGCTGGTAAAATCCCATCGGCTGTGAATTCAGGATCGCGGCGCAGAACACGTCGGGATAGAAGGTCTTGAACCAGCAGGAGGCATAGACCAGCAGCGCGAAGGAGGCGGCATGGCTTTCGGGAAAGCCGTATTCGCCAAAACCCTCGATCTGCTTGAAACAGCGTTCGGCGAAATCCCGGGTGTAGCCCTTGCCGACCATGCCGTCGATCATGCGCCGGCGGTAATTGCCGATCGTGCCGGTGCGCTTGAAGGTGGCCATGGCGCGGCGCAACTCGTCGGCCTCGCCAGGCTTGAAGCCACCGGCCACGATGGCGATGTTCATCGCCTGTTCCTGGAACAGAGGAACGCCCAGCGTCTTGTGGAGGATCGCCTCCAGCTCCGGTTTCTGATACTCGGGCTGCTCCTTGCCTTGCCGGCGGCGCAGATAGGGGTGGACCATGTCGCCCTGGATCGGGCCGGGCCGCACGATCGCCACCTCGATGACAAGGTCATAGAATTCTTTTGGCTTGAGACGCGGCAGCATCGACATCTGCGCGCGCGATTCGATCTGGAAAACGCCGATCGTGTCGGCGCGACCGATCATCTTATAGACCGGCTTCGCCTCTTCCGGCAGGGTGGCAAGGACATAGGGCTGCCCGTAAGGGTCTCGCGCCTGCGGATAATGGTCCGTCAGCAGAGTGAAGGCGCGTTTGAGACAAGTCAGCATGCCGAGCGCCAGCACGTCGACCTTGAGGATCTTGACCGCGTCGAGATCGTCCTTGTCCCATTCGACCATCTTGCGTTCCTCCATCGCCGTCTTGACGATGGGCACGATCTCGTCGAGCCGGTCCCTGGTGATGACGAAGCCGCCGACATGCTGGGAGAGGTGACGGGGAAAGCCCATGATCTCGTTGGCACGCTCCATCACGTGCCGCGATATGGGGTCGGCGCGATCGAGGCCGCCGGCCCGGGCTTCCTTCTCGCCGAGCTCCGAGGTCGACCAGCCCCAGATCGAGCCGGAGAGCGATGCCCTGACATCCTCGGACAGGCCCATCGCCTTCGACACTTCGCGCAGCGCCGAGCGGCCGCGATAGCTGATGACGGCGGCGGCCAGCGCGGTGCGCTTGGAACTGTATTTCTCGTAGATATATTGGATGACCGTCTCGCGCTTCTCATGCTCGAAATCGACGTCGATGTCGGGCGGTTCGTTCCTCTCCTCGGAAATGAAGCGTTCGAACAGCGTGTCGATTCGCTCCGGCCCGACCTCGGTGATGCCGAGGCAGAAGCAGACGACCGAATTGGCGGCCGAACCGCGCCCCTGGCAGAGAATATCCTGGCTGCGGGCGAATTTGACGATGTCGTGGACGGTCAGGAAATAACGGGCATAGTTCAGGCGCTCAATAAGGGCGAGCTCTTCCTCGATGCGCCTCGTCACCGATTGCGGCACGCCCGAGGGATAGCGCCTGGCCGCCCCCTCCCGCGCCAACCTTTCCAGCTCCGCCTGCGGGCCGAGCCCTGATTGCGTCGGCTCGTCGGGGTAATTGTACTGAAGGTCGCTGAGCGAGAAGGTCAGCTCCTGCGCGAAGCGCAGCGTTTCGGCCAGTGCCTCCGGGTGCCTGCGGAACAGGCGCGCCATCTCCAGCGGCGGCTTCAGATGGCGCTCGGCATTCGCCGTGAGTTCCAGCCCGACATCCGAAACGGGAATGTTGAGGCGAATCGCGGTCAGCACGTCCTGCAGCGGGCGCCGCTCGGCCGTGTGGTAGAGGACGTCGTTGGTCGCCATCAAGGGCAGGCCGGCCAGCTCCGCCATCGCCGCCGCCTGCTCGATCCTGAAGCGGTCGTTTCCCGCATAATCGGGCGAAACGCCAAGCCGCAGGTTTTTACCGAAACGGTCCTTGAGCTCGCCAAGCAGGGCTAGTGTGCCCTCGGCCTCCGCCGCCAGGTCGGGCAGGACCGACAGCGACATCAGATCCCCCCATTCGAGAAGGTCGTCGCGCCGCAGAAGGGTTGCGCCCTTTTCGTTCTCCTCGCGCAGATTGGCTTGCGTGAGCATGCGGCACAGATGCCCCCAGCCCTTGCGGTTCTGCGGATAGGCGAGAATATCAGGCGTGTCGTCGCAAAAAACCAGCCGGCTGCCGGGGTGGTAGGCAAGCGTCTCGACCTTGGCCTGCTGCCAGGCGCGCACCACGCCCGCCACCGTGTTGCGGTCGGCGAGCCCGATCGCGGAGAACCCCATGAGCTTGGCCGCGACCACCAGCTCCTCCGGCTTGGAGGCGCCGCGCAGGAACGAGAAATTCGACTGGATGCCGAATTCCGCATAGGGAATGGCGGTCAGCGCGTTCATGCGAAGACCCCGTGCAGGAACCAGCGCGGCGGGATTTCAGAGCCGCCATAGAGACCTTGCCGGTAGAGCCAGTAGCGGCGGCCGTCGGCATCCTCGATGCGGAAATAGTCGCGTGTCGACGCCGCTTCGTCGCTCGAAAATTCACGCCACCATTCCGGCGCGATGCGTTCAGGGCCTTCGGCGCGGGCGACCCTGTAGAGCGCACGCCGCCAGCGGAAATTCAGCGGCGGTCCCTCGGGCATTTCGGTGGCCGGCACCTCAATCGGCTCGGGCGAGCGGAAAAGCCGGATCGGCCGCTCCGGCGGGAAGATGGTCATCGGCGCCTGCATCCTGTCCGGTTTCTTCGGCGGCGTGATGCGGCGCGGGGTTTCCGTGAAGGGGATGGTGGCGACGGCACGCTCGGGCAGATGGCTTTCCACGACGACCGGCTTGAGAACCGCGCCCTCGCCGAGCCGGGCGCGGATGCGGTCGGCGAACAGCGCGATATCGGCGCCGTCGTCGGTCGTTTTGCCTGTCAGGTCGGCCTGCGGCATGTCGAAGGCCGCCGCCGCCAGCACCGAAAGCCGCACCAGGTCGAAGCCATAGCCGGCATCGATATGCTGCTCGAGGGCGGCCAGCCGCTCATGGAACAATTTCTGGATCAGCCGGGGTTCGCGCATCGGTCGCGACGTGCCGAGCGCGATGCGGCTGACGGCGCCGTCGACGCGGAACAAGAGCAGCGCCAGGCTTCTCGCGCCTTCGCCGCGCCGCTCGAGGTCGATCTTCAGGGTCGTCGCCAGCATGCCCACCAGCCGTTCTATGTCCTCTGTCAGCGTGACGGGCTCGGCCAAATGGCGTTCGACCGAAAGCGGCGCGACGGGCAGGCGCGGCGACACCGCCTCGTCGAGACGGCCGAGCGCCTGGTCGAGGCGCAAGAGCAGGGAGGCACCGAAGCGGCGGGCGAGCGGCGCGCGCGGCGCGGCCATCACCGCGCCCGCCGTGCGCAGGCCAACACTTTCCAGGCTGGCGCGGGTTTCCGGCGCGATGCGTAGCGCCGCCAGCGGCAAGGGCGCCAGGAGCGCTTCCTCCTCGCCGCCGGCAACGATGCGGTCGCCGCAGAACCGCGCCGCCGCCCAGGCGGCGCCGGGTGTCGCGGCAAGGCCGGCACGGACGTCGAAGCCCTGATGGAAGAAGCGCGACAGGATCTCGTCCAGCATGGCGCGTTCGCCGCCGAAAAGATGGGTGCAGCCGGTGACGTCGAGGAACAGGCCGTCGGTCCCGTCGAGCGCCACCAGCGGGGTATAGCGGTCGCACCAGTCCGCAAGGCCTTCGAGCAGGCGCCGGTCGGCTTCGGCATCGGCCTCCATTATGTCGATCGACGGATGCATGGCGCGCGCATCGGCGATGCCCATGCCGGGCTTCAGATGCAGCGCCTCAGCCCGCTCGTCGAGGGCTAAGATGCGCTGCGCGTTGCTGTCGCGATGGCTGATCACCAGCGGCCGGTGATCCGATGGCCGGGAACGCCAGGACCGCCCCAGGCGCTGCCGCAGGATCCGTTCGGCCGCGAGATAGGGAAACCACAGGGACAGGATTCTTTGCTCGTTCTTCCCCAATCCGTCTTTCATCGAATATGCGTTCATCGGGGTTCCACTCCAATATGAATTGTCCTGGCAGGGCCGTGCGGCTCTTGCCGATGCTGATGGTGAAGGCGGGGCGGCCGATCGAGCCGGCAAGCGGCCCGGCGACCGTGTCGCGCGGCCCTGCCGGCGCCGGCGAGACGATGAGGCGGACGGGCGCCGCCGTCGGTTCGGGTTCGGCCGCCTGCCGCAGCAGGAAGACCGGCCGGCCGGCGCTCTGCGCGCGGGCGTGCAGCCGGCGCGTCGCGGTCAGGTCCAGCCGCTGCGGATTGCCGCGGACTTCAAGGATGACGGCGGCGAGCGCCGTCATGCGGGCCGCCTCCTCGGCGACCCACAGCGCATCGGCGAGCCTTGGCGCCTCGGAAAACAGCAATTGCTCCGGCTCGATGCCGAAGGCGGCGTGAAGGCCCCGGGCATAGGGAAAGCCCGCCTCGCGAAAAACCTCCTGGGTGCCGATCCACAGCACCGGCAATCGCGGCCCTTGCTTGAGGATCAGGCTGGGCTTGAGGATCAGGCTGGCGAGCGACAGGGCGAAGCCGGCGACCGCTCCGGCATCGCGGGTCTCGACGCCATGGATTTCGCTCAAGGCCGCTTTCGGCAGGCCGCCGCCCAAATCGCCGCCCCAATCGCCACCGAGGGCGGCATCGAGCCGGCCGATGCCGGTGCGCAGGAAAGCATCCGGCCTGGCTACGGCGATGCCGCGCCGGACCACGGTGCGGTCCGCGGCGGCCATGCCGGCGTCGGAAACCGCGCCGGCCGGCGCCTGCAGGCGCTCGGGCAGCGTTCCCTCGATCTTCGCGATCTGGCGGCGCAGGGCAAAAACAGTCTCCCGCGCCACGGCGCTCATCGCCATGACGGTCAGTGTCCACTCACAATTGTTCCTGTTATGTTCTTATAGATTCCAGAGGCGACCCGAAGAGTCAAGCAGACTCATGGGGGAATTTATTCCTCTCCGATAAGAGGGCCAACATGGGTCGGACAGCCGACCGCCCCTCAAGTCATGCGAAACGGCTCCCGGTGCCGTAAGCAATCCTGGGGTTGGCCGCCGCGTCATTTGCCGATTGTGGCCCAAAAGCCTATATGCCGGGATCAAAGGACAAAGCATGGCCCGCATCTACAAGACCCGCATTTGGCACGACCAGCTTTCGCCGTCGATGGACGAGATCGAGTTCCTGGCGCTGGAGGCATACGCCCATCTGCCCGAGGATTTTCGCAAGCTGACCGGCGAGATCGTCATCCAGATCGCCGAATTCCCGACCGACGAGATCATGGACGACCTGTCGCTGGAAACGCCCTTCGACCTGCTCGGCCTGTTCGAGGGACGCGGCATCGCCGAGCGCTGGAACCCGCAGACCGGCGAAGGCCCAAACCGCATCACGCTCTATCGCCGCGCCATCCTCGACTACTGGGCCGAGAACGAGGAGACTTTGGGCGACATCGTCACCCATGTGCTGATCCACGAGATCGGCCACCATTTCGGCCTCTCGGACGACGATATGGAGAAGATCGAAGAGGCAGCCGAGTGACCGGTTCTACGTCAGGCCGTCATTTCACAATGAGTGTGACGAAATGTTTTAATACGTTCTGCACAGTCTGCTCCCCGGTATGTCCTGCCACTGCCCATTGCGCAAAATGTCCATCAATGTACATGCGTGCGAGCCCGTAGACGAGCGCCCTCGCGGCTATCTGGGTCTCTGCCATGTCGTCCGACCGGAGCATGTTTCGCCGCTGTGCTTCTGCCATTGACGCTTCCATCAGCGAACGCACCGCTTCATTATCGTGACGCAGCGACTCCGAAGCATCCCAATCAATAAGATTGCGTGTCGAGATGATCTGGAAGTGGGTGGGGTTTCGAATTGCCCAGCGCAAATAGGCGATTCCAACAGCGGCAAAGCGTTCGATCGGATCGTCCGTCGCAACCTTCTCGACCGCATTCGTGATCTCCGAGCGGAATCGGCTCATTGCCTGCTCCGCGACAGCCGTCATCAACGCGGTCTTATTGCTGAAGTGACGGAATGGCGCGCCAGGGGAAACGCCGGCACGTTTTGCGGCTTCGCGCACGCTCACATTGTCGGGGCCGCCTTCCTCGACCAGTTGAACCGCGGCATCGATCAGGACCTCCCGCAAATTGCCATGGTGGTAACCAGTGCGATGAGGCGCCTTGGCTTTTGCCATCTCTTTCCCTTCGTTCCGTGGAGCAGCTCCCCGCCTCTGTAGCATGATTCCGCGATTTATGTAATCGCCGTTTACAATTCCGGCCAGAGGATGTAAGCAGTGATTACTGATGGGGTCGGAACAGGCCTACGGTCTTCGCGGCTCCCGAACTCCCAGCTGAGGAGACGAACATGCTCGCCAGAACAGCCCCACCCCGCCCGCAATCGGTCATTTCGCATCAGAGTCCAGCCGAAGAACTTCAGCAGGAGAATTTCGCGATTGTTCGGTCGAGCGCGACTGTGCCCAGCCTCACGCTTTATCGGCTTGCCGCCGTCGCCGGGATGGGAAGCGCGCTTATTCTTCTGGTCAACGCGGCTAAACGCAGCTCGCTCATCGCGACCACCGATCTGACGCAACTTCTCGCACCAGTCGCCGAGATATTGGCACTTGGCCTCGTCGTAGGCCTGTTTCTTGCGTTTGGCCGGCGCGCGGGGCTGTTCGGCACTATCGCGTTTGTCATCAACTTCGTTGCGTTGGCAAGTTTGGTAGGCGTGGAAGCAGTGATCAATCTGGTATTTTCGAAGCTTCCGCTCACAACCATCGTCGAGCTGCGAGCCGGACCGCTCGGTCTGGCTCTGGTCGCCAGTTCGGTTCTTTTTCTGGTTGGAACGCTCGCGTTTGTAATCTCTCTCGCCGTTGCAAGAGGCGTGCCGCGCATTCCTCTCGCTCTTTATCTCATTGGCGCGGTGCCGATCGCGCTTCGTGCGTTCGTTCCGGAGCTGGCTCTTGACCTGGGCTTGGCGATGCTTGCGGCATCGATCGCCTGGCTGGCGGCGTGGCTGTGGATGCGAGGGGCTACCAGTCGCTGAGCTTGGTGTCCGGCCCGTATTCCTGGCCCTCGACATCCTTCACCACGGCCTGGCCGCAGCGCATGGTCTTGGTCTTCTTGTCGTAGGCGTAGGTGGGGGAGCCGAACAGGTGCCAGCCCTTGTTCAGCGCCGCCGTCACCTTGTGACAGAAGCTGGCGTCGTCCGGAGCGGTGAGAAAGCGGTAGAGTTTCATCATTCAATTCCTGTCGTCAGTCCATCGCCCGCGATCGGCAATCCAACACGGCACATCATGCGCCGACGGCCGCCGCCTTCGCCAGCAGTTTTTCGGCCTGCGCAAGGTGCAGCCGTTCGACCATCCTTCCCTCCAGCGCAATCACGTTCTTGCCGGCATTTTCCGGAAGCGCAAAGGCCTCCTTCACCGCGCGGGCCTTGGCCACCGCCTCCGCCGATGGCGCAAAGGCACGGTTCGCCGCCTCGATCTGGGCGGGATGGATGAGCGTCTTGCCGTCGAAGCCCATGGCGGCCGCTTCCGTGCATTCGCGGCTGAAAGCATCGAGCGCGCGAAAATCGTTGAAGACGCCGTCGACGATATCGAGATCGCCGGCACGCGCCGCCAGCACCATCTGCATCAGCCACGGCAGGAGATAACGCCGGTCCGACGTCGCCATAATGCCGGTGTCCTTGGTCAGGTCATTCGTTCCGGCAACGAAACAATCAAGCCGCGAGGCAGGATCGCGGCCAAGTTCGGCGATGGCGCCGACATTGAGCACGGCCTTCGGCGTCTCGATCATCGCCCATAGTTTCACGCTGTCGGGGGCGGAATTGTCGTCGAGCACGTCACCCGCCTCGAGCACGTCGCGGGGCGTGTCGACCTTGGCCAGCAGGATGCCGTCCGGCTCCGCCTTGGCCGCCGCCAGCAGGTCGGCGCCGCCCCATTCGCTCGAGAGCGCATTGATGCGCACCACCATCTCGCAGCGCCGGCCACTATGGTTGGTATCAGGACGATTGCTGAAGATGCCGGCCAGTTTTTCGCGCGCCGCGACCTTCTCGGCCGGGGCGACGGCATCCTCCAGGTCGATGATGACGGTATCGCAGGCAAGCTGCGCCATCTTGGCCAGCGCCTTGTCGTTCGAGGCCGGGACATAGAGCACCGAGCGGCGCGGGCGGTAGGGATCGGTCGTCATGCCAAATCTATGCCGCCTGCCGCGGGTCGAGGCAAGGGAACAGGCGGCATCGCGCGGTGCTCTACCGGGGGGACCGCATGGGCTCGGCATCGTGCTGGCCCTCCTGAAAGCGCATGATGGCACGATCCGGCCGGTTGACTCCGAGCGCGGCACGCGCTTCGAGATTGTTTTGCCGGTCGCGTAAGGACGCCGGCAGCGGATCGGAGAAAAAAGTGCGCTACGACATCGTCCTCATCGGCGGAGCCATCGTCGGCTCCTCGATTGCCTATTATCTGCGCGAGGAGGGCTTTTCCGGCAGGATCGCGCTGGTCGAGCGCGACCCGCAATTTTCCCACGCGGCGACAACGCTATCCATGGCCTCGATCCGTCAGCAATTCTCCATTCCGGAAAATATCCGCCTGTCGCAATTCACGCTGAAACTGTTCCGCCGGCTGAAGGAAGAATTCGGCGCCGACGCCGACATCGGTTTTCGCGAGGGCGGCTATCTCATTCTCGCCGGCGAGGCCGGGCTGCCGATCCTCAGGGCCAACCACGAGGCGCAGGTTGCCGAAGGCGCCGACATTTTGCTGGAGGACGCCGAACAACTCGTGCGCCGTTTCCCTTGGCTGTCGGCCGAGGGCATCACCGCCGGCGCCTATGGCCGCAGCGGCGAGGGCTGGTTCGACGCGCATGCCATGCTGATGCTGTTCCGCAAGGCGTTGCGGGAGAAGAAGATCGACTTCATCAATGCTTCGGTCACCGGCATCGAGCGGCAGGGTGACCGCGTTACCGGCGTCAGCCTCGACAATGGCGAACGGCTCGAGGCCGGCATCCTTGTCAATGCCGCAGGGCCGAACGCGGGCAAGGTCGCCGCACTCGCCGGGCTGGCGCTGCCGGTCGAGCCGCGCAAGCGCAACGTCTTCGTCTTCGAGGCGCGCGAGAAATATGCCGACATGCCGCTGCTGGTCGACCCGTCCGGCATCTATGTCAGGCCGGAAGGCTCGGTCTATCTCACCGGCGGCGCCGAGCCGGAGGAGGGCGACGGCCCGGCCGATCCCGCCGATTTCGACGTCGACTGGCCGCTGTTCGAAGAGGTGATCTGGCCGGTGCTGGCGACCCGCATCCCGGCCTTCGAGGCGATCAAGCCGACGCGCGCCTGGGCCGGTCATTACGACTACAACACGCTCGACCAGAACGCGGTGATCGGCCCGCATCCCGAAGTCGGCAATTTCCTCTTCGCCAACGGCTTTTCCGGCCACGGCCTGCAGCAGGCGCCCGCCGTGGGCAAGGCGCTGGCCGAGCTGATCGTCCATGGTGGCTACCGCACGATCGATTGCTCCCCCTTTGGCTACGAACGCGTTGCCGAAGGGCGGGCGTTCCGCGAGTTGAATGTGATTTGAGCCGAGTCAAGGTCCCTCTTTGACGCTGACATCAAAAGGGTCTGCACCGCCACCAGTCGGCTAAGCCGCCACTCGGCTTCCCGCACCCAAATACGCCTGTAGCCAGCCCAGCACGCGTCCCCAGCCCTCGGCATGTTCGGCCGCCGCTTCGGCCAGCCCGGCAAAGCCGCCATGGCAGATGGTGAGGCGCGTGCCCGCGGCGGTTGGTTCCAGCAGCCAGGCGACCGTCGTTTGCCGGCGGCCAAGCGTCGGATGGTCCCAGGCATAGGCCCTTGTCTGCACGATCCGGCGCGGCACCTCGATATCGAGGAATTCCCCGTTGGCCGGCAGCTCCCTGCCGTCGGCTCCACGGACCGTGACGGCCCATCGGCCGCCGGCGCGAGGGTCTGCCGACCATTTCACCATCCGGTAGGTGTCGGCGGACCCCCACCATTGTTCGACCTCGTCGGAGATCAGCGCGCGGAAGACGCGCTCTGCCGGCGCGTCGATCTCGGCCTGGGCCATAACGGTCTCGCCATTGGTCATGCTCTGCACGGCTGAAGTTGGCACTGGCACATGCAACATCGATGCCTCCGGATGATTGTTTCGGCTCGAAAACGATGATTTTCAGCCTTTCGACGCCGGCCGAGACAGGCCCTGCCCGGTTTCGAGCAGGCTTTTCAGGCTCGACAGGACGAGCGGCCAGCCATTGCCGACATGCTCCAGCAGCTTGTGCGGGCCGTCGGCCGCATGGGTGACGGCCAGCTTCATCATGTCGCCCTCCTGCTCGATGATGAAGGTGCAGGTGGTGTAGCCGTCGGCCTTCACGTCCGGCATGAACTCATTGCGCCATTTGATCACCAGGCGCCTTGGCGGATCGATCTCGAGGATCTCGCCGCTGTCGGTCACCCGGCCGTCGGCATAGACCATCTTCCACGCGGAGCCCTTTCTCCAGTCGCTCTGCATGCGGGCGCCGAGAAAATATTGCTCGTGGAATTCCGGTTCGGTCAGCGCCTGCCAAAGCTTGTCGGGCGTGGTGCGGATGTAGGTCACATAAACGAAGGCGTTGCTCATCAGTCTTCCCTTTCGAGGCGTCTCTTCAGATCGCCGAGGGCGGAGAGCCGCCCCCGCTCGAATTTGCCGATCCAGCGCTCGGCGATCTCGTTGATCGGAACCGGGTTGAGGTAGTGCTCCTTCTCGCGCCCCTTGCGGATTGTGGTGACAAGGTTCGCCTCCTCGAGGATCGCCAGGTGCTTGGTCACCGCCTGGCGCGTCATATCCATCTCAGCGCACAGCCCGTTCAGCGTCTGCCCGTTCCTGTCATGAAGGCTGTCCAGCAATTGCCGGCGGGTCGGGTCGGCCAAAGCGCGAAAGAC
Organism: Mesorhizobium sp. B2-2-3; assembly: GCF_006442405.1. Taxonomy (NCBI): domain Bacteria; kingdom Pseudomonadati; phylum Pseudomonadota; class Alphaproteobacteria; order Hyphomicrobiales; family Phyllobacteriaceae; genus Mesorhizobium; species Mesorhizobium sp. B2-2-3. The sequence continues at coordinate 204,727 of NZ_VFWC01000003.1, forward strand.
GGCGTCCATGCTCATGGCTCTAATATGCAACCATTTGGTTGCATGTCAAGGCGACATGTCATGCCAACGGCTGCTGGATCCGGCCACAGGAGAAAAAATGTCAGCGCGTGCGGGAGAACCAGAAGGCGTCGGCCATGCGCATCATGCCGATGCGTTCGTAGAAGCCGGCGGCGTCGGGCACGGAAACCAGGCTGATGGCGACGGACGGGCCGAGCTGCCGCCGCGCCTCGTCCATCAGTCCCTTGCCGATGCCGAGCCCCTGCGCCGATCCGGAAACGGCGAGATCGGAGATGTAGCAGACCCAGGAGAAGTCCGTCACGGCCCTGATGACGCCGACCAGGGGCTTGCCTTCGGTATCCAGCCGCGCGGTCAGCACCAGATTGGCGCCCGACAGCATCGCCCGCAGCCTGTCGGCATCATCGACGGGACGGATCTCGCCAAGGCCGGAGTCCACCAGCACGCGGCGGAATTCGGCGACGTCGAGCGCGGGTTCGCGTGCATAGAGAATTTTTTCAGCCATCACAGCCAGACTGCACCATCGGGCCGCGAATTCGAAGCCGTTTGTGCGGCACCCCGTGCCGACGCGCGCGAACACCTGCCTTTTATTTGTCGCCGGCTTTGTGTAAACCGGGCGCCAGCAATCCCCCGCAATGCCAGGAAGACGGGCAAAGACCATGGAAAAATTCACCAAGCTCACCGGCGTCGCCGCGCCCATGCCGATCGTCAACGTCGACACCGACATGATCATCCCCAAGGACTACCTCAAGACGATCAAGCGCACCGGGCTCGGCAGCGGCCTGTTCGCCGAGATGCGCTACAAGGACGACGGTTCGGAGAATCCGGATTTCGTGCTCAACAAGCCGGCCTACCGCAAGGCGCAGATCCTCGTCGCCGGCGACAATTTCGGCTGCGGCTCCTCGCGCGAGCACGCGCCGTGGGCGCTGCTCGATTTCGGCATACGCTGCGTCATCTCGACCTCCTTCGCCGACATCTTCTATAACAACTGCTTCAAGAACGGCGTGCTGCCCATCACCGTCAGCCCCGAGGATCTCGACAAGCTGATGGACGACGCTTCGCGCGGCTCCAACGCCACTTTGTCGATCGACCTCGAGGCCAAGGAGATCCGCGGGCCCGACGGCGGCGTGGTCAAGTTCGACCTCGATGACTTCAAGCGTCATTGCCTGCTGAACGGCCTCGACGATATCGGCCTGACGATGGAGAAGGCCGGCGCCATCGCTTCGTTCGAGAAGAAGAACGCCGAGCTGCGCCCCTGGGCCTGAACGGCGCGGCTGACGACATCGGCCCGGCCGTCGCTGGCCGGGCTTGCGGCAGCTGAAGGAGGAACTGTCATGATACGCCCGCTTCTTGCCAGCGCCTGCGCCCTGGCCATGACCGTGGCGACGATGGCCGGCGCGCATGCGCAGGCCGAGACGCCAGAGGCGCAGCCACCGGCGGCAAGCGAGACGCCGGCCACGGATCAGGGAGCCGCCGACGTTTCCGACGACGACAAACAGGCGCCGGTCCCGTTCGAGGGCGGCCAGTTCACCATCACCCAGCAGGAACAGTATGGCGAGAAGGTGCTTGCCTATGACGGCAAGCAGCTGGCCGGCAATTACGACGTCTTCTTCGACAAGATCGTCGAGGTCGGCGGCGTCAAGGTGGCGCTGTTCGACGTCGGCGACGGCGGCAACCAGTGCGGGCCGGCGACGGTGATCGTCTGGAAACCGGAAGGCGCGGAGATCCAGAGCACCACCGTCGAGCAGGACGAGTGCGGCGCGCCGCCTACGGCCGTCTCCGACAGCGCCATCTATTTCGTGCCCTATCTCCTGCCCGGCGATTCGAAACCGGCATTGCAGTGGTCGCCGACATCGGGGCTGACGATCTCCGGCAATCTGACCTACATGCCCGAACCCGGCACCGACTGGAAGGACATCGATCCGTCGAAATACGACAACATCATCGACGCCTTCCACAATGAGGCCGTCTACAAGGCGGCCGAGGCGCTGCTCGGCAAGGACATGCCCGACATGGCGACCAGCCTGCTGGTCGGCGGCGGCACTGAAAAGACCGCGTCCGGCGCCTTCTACGCCAGCGGCTGCGTGCCGCACGATTGCGGCGGCAATGACGGCTTCATGGCGGTCGATCCGGGCCAGCACAAGCTCTATTTCGCCCGCCGCGGCGACAATGGCGAGCCGGACGCCAAGCCCCCGGTGAAGACCTGGCCGGCCGACGTGAAGGCAGCGCTCGACAAGGCGATGAGCGCGGCGAATTAACTCCGAATTGCGCCCCCGTTGGCGGGATGTGCGGGGCGCCTGAGCTGCCAATCTCCCCGCTTGAGCGGGAGATGTCCGGCAGGGCAGAGGGGGGTGCTTTCCGCCGTCCCGAATTAGATATGCAGCGCGTGTCCCAGCGCCTTCAGCGCCGCTTCCTGGAAGCCTTCGCCCTGTGTCGGATGGGCGTGGATGGTGCCGGCGATGTCCTCCAGCCGCGTGCCCATTTCGAGCGCCAGGCCGAAGGCCGCCGACAGTTCCGACACGCTTTGGCCGACCGCCTGGATGCCCAGCACCAGATGATTGTCCGCGCGGGCGACGACGCGGACAAAGCCATCCTCGCCAAGCCTGGTCATCGCGCGGCCATTGGCGGCGAAGGGAAACATCCCGACCTTGATTTCGCCGCCGAGCGCCTTGGCCTCTTCCGGCGACAGGCCGACGGTGACCAGCTCCGGGTCGGTGAAGCAGACGGCGGGGATAGCCCGCTTGTCCCAGCTGCGCTTATGGCCGGCGATGATTTCGGCGACCATCTCGCCTTGCGCCATCGCCCGGTGCGCCAGCATCGGCTCGCCGGTCACGTCGCCAATGGCGAAGATGCCGCGCATGGAGGTACGGCACTGCTCGTCGATGCGGATGAATCGCCCCGCCATGTCGAGGTCGATCTGGTCGAGCCCCCACCCTTCCGTCACCGGCTTGCGGCCGACCGTGACCAGGATCTTGTCGGCGGCGATCCTCGCATCCTTGCCGTCCGAGGTCTCGACCAGCAGCGCATCGCCTTTCGTCGACAGGCCCTTGGCCTTGGCGCCTGGCATCATTTCGATGCCGAGTGCCGCCAGCCGCTTGACCACCGGCCGCGTCAGTTCGGCGTCATACTGCGCCAGCACGCGCGGCAAGGCCTCGACCACGGTCACCGCCGCGCCCATCTTGGCGAAGGCCGTGCCGAGCTCCAGGCCGATATAGCCGCCGCCGACCACCGCCAGCCGCTGCGGCACCTCCTTCAGCGCCAGCGCTTCCGTCGACGAGATCACCGGCCCGCCGAACGGCAGGAACGGCAACTCGACCGGGGCCGAGCCGGTGGCGATCACCACCGCTTCGGCGCGGATCACCTGGCTTCCCGTCTCGGTCTCGACCGCGACGGTCTTGCCGTCTCGAAACGTCGCCCAGCCGTGCACGGTCTTCACCCCGGCCTTCTTGAGAAGGCCGGCGACACCGCTGTTAAGCCGACTAACGATGCCGTCCTTCCAAGCGACCGCCTTGCCCAGATCCAGCGCCGGCGCGGCCACCGAAATGCCGAGCGGGCTGTTGCCGCCCGCCATCTGCGCGACCTTCTCGAACTCCTCCGCTGCATGGATCAGTGCCTTGGAAGGAATGCAGCCAACATTGAGACAGGTGCCGCCCGGCTTGCCGGCCTCGACGATGACGGTATCGACGCCGAGCTGCCCGGCACGAATAGCGCAGACATAGCCGCCCGGCCCCGCGCCGATGACCAGCAGCTTGCAGGAGATTTCTTTCATGACGTGACCCTTCGATCCGAGGAAACGCTCCGTCGAGATTCTTCGCGCCCCCCTCTGTCCTGCCGGACATCTCCCCCACGAGGGGGGAGATTGGAGGCTTCGGCGCCTCGCTCAATCCCGCAGCGCTGGTGATTGGCGAAAGCCGGCGTGACATCTGATCTCCCCCCTTGTGCGGGAGATGCCTGGCAAGGCAGAGGGGGGCGCTCTCCCGCCATCATCTCGAATGATCCACCCTCAATCCACGAAAATCAGCGCCGGCGTTTCCAGGAGCGTCTTGATGCGCTGGATGAACACCGCCGCGTCCCAGCCGTCGATGACGCGATGGTCGAAGCTCGACGACAGGTTCATCATCTTGCGCGGGATGAACTGGGTACCGTCCCATACCGGCCGCACCATCATCTTGTTGACGCCGAGGATCGCCACTTCCGGGTGGTTGATGACCGGCGTCGTCGCCACGCCGCCCATGGCGCCGAGCGAGGTGATGGTTATGGTCGAACCGGAGAGCTCGTCGCGCGTCGCGGTTCCCGACTTGGCCGCCTCGGCCAACCTGGCGACCTCCGCGCCGCATTCCCAGATGTCCAGCGCTTCGGCGTGCTTGACGACGGGCACCACCAGTCCCGACGGCGTCTGCGCGGCGATGCCGATATGGACGCCGCCATGCTGGTGGATGATGCCGGCCTCGTCGTCGAACAGCGCATTGAGGTTGGGCTGGTCCGCAATCGCCTTGACCATCGCTCGCATCAGGAACGGCAGCAGCGTCAGCTTGGGCCTTTCCGTCCCCTTGGCCGCCCGCTTCTCCTTGTTGAGCGCGGCGCGCAGATCCTCGAGCGCGGTGACGTCGATCTCCTCGACATAGGTGATGTGCGGGATGCGCGACGTCGCCAGCGTCATCTTCTCGGCGATCTTGCGCCGCAGGCCCACCACCTTGATGTCCTCGACGGCATCGTTGCGGGCGAGGCCGGATGCCTTTGCCATGTGCGGCCCGCGCGCCAGGAACGCCTCGATGTCCTCATGGCCGATGCGGCCGGCCGGGCCGCTTCCCTGGACCTGCCTGAGGTCGATGCCCGCTTCCTTCGCACGCAGCCGCACGGCCGGCGAGGCCAGCGGCCTTTCACCTTGCGCACGCGGCGCGCTGTTGACCTTGGACCTGGCGCCGTCATCCTCGGGCTTGTCCCGAGGATCTACCGACCTTCCGGAACTGGTCGCGTCATATCCCTGTGGGACGGCGGATCCTCGGGACAAGCCCGAGGATGACGGCGACAGATTGGGCGATGACGGCTCCAGGTCCGAGACCGGGCGAGCCCCCGTATCATCGGAGATACTTTCAGCCGTCACTTCCGCCGGCATCGCACCGCCAACGACATTGCCCTCGCCGGCCACCTTCAGCCGCACGATGGGCGAGCCGATCGCCACCGTGTCGCCGATATCGGCGCCCAGCCACAGGATCTCGCCGTCGACGGGGGAAGGGATCTCGACCGTGGCCTTGTCGGTCATCACGGCGGCAAGCATCATGTCCTCGCGCACGATGTCGCCGACCTTGACATGCCATTCGACGAGTTCCGCCTCGGCGACGCCCTCGCCGACATCGGGCAGCTTGATGATGTGTTCGCCCATGTCGGGCCTCCCCGTTCTAGGCTTCCAATGTTTCCGTAAGCGCCCGGCCGACGCGGGCCGGACCGGGGAAATAGTCCCATTCCTGCGCATGCGGATAGGGCGTGTCCCAGCCGGCGACGCGGGCCACCGGTGCCTCCAGATGGTAGAAGCAGTTTTCCTGCACAAGCGCGACCAGCTCCGCTCCGAAGCCGGAGGTCAGCGTCGCCTCGTGCACCACGACGCAGCGTCCGGTCTTCTTCACCGACGCCACGATGGTGTCGAGGTCGAGCGGCAACAGCGTCCTGAGATCGACGATCTCGGCATCGATGCCGGTCTCCTCGGCCGCCGCCTGCGCGACATAGACCATTGTGCCGTACGCCAGCACCGTGACGGCGGAGCCGGCCCGGCGGATCGCGGCCTTGCCGAGCGGCACGATGTAGTGGCCGTCGGCGACCTCGCCCAGCTCGTGCTTCGACCACGGCGTCACCGGACGGTCGTGATGGCCGTCGAACGGACCGTTGTAGAGCCGCTTCGGCTCGAGGAAGATGACCGGGTCGGGATCTTCGATCGCCGCGATCAGCAGTCCCTTGGCGTCATGCGGGTTCGAGGGCACGACAGTCTTCAGCCCCGACACATGGGTGAACAACGCTTCCGGGCTCTGGCTGTGCGTCTGGCCGCCGAATATGCCGCCGCCGGTCGGCATGCGCACCACGATCGGGCAGGTGAAGTCGCCGTTCGAGCGATAGCGCAGCCTCGCGGCTTCCTGGGTCAGCTGGTCGTAAGCCGGGTACATGTAGTCGGCAAACTGGATCTCCACGCACGGCTTCAGCCCATAGGCGGCCATGCCGATGGCCGAGCCGACAATGCCGGATTCGTTGATCGGTGCGTCGAAGCAGCGGCTCTTGCCGTATTTCGCCTGCAGGCCTTGCGTGCAGCGGAACACGCCGCCGAAAAAGCCGACATCCTCGCCGAACACCACCACTTTCTCGTCGCGCTCCATCGACACGTCCATCGCGTCGCGAATGGCCTCGATCATGGTCCGCCTCGGCATGGCTCAGACCCCCGCCTGCTGGCGCTGGCGCCGCAGATGCGGCGGCATCTCGGCATAGAGGCCCTCGAACATGTCGCGCGTCGACGGCTTGCCGCCGGCGTGCAGCGTGCCGTGGCTTTCGGCTTCCTTCTGCGCCGCGATCACCGTGTCGAGGATTTCCGCTTCGGCCTGCTTGTGCCGCTCCTCCGACCAGACGCCGAGCCGGATGAGATGGTTCTTCAGCCGAACCACCGGGTCGCCGAGCGGCCAGGCATCGGATTCGGTCTTCGGCCGGTAGGCCGAGGGATCGTCCGAGCTCGAATGCGCGCCGGCGCGGTAGGTGACATATTCGACCAGCGTCGGCCCCAGGTTGCTGCGCGCGCGCTCGGCCGCCCATTTCGCCACGGCGTGGACGGCGAGATAGTCGTTGCCGTCGACGCGCAGCGCCGGGATGCCGAAACCCAGCCCGCGCGCGGCGAAAGTGCCCGCGCCGCCGCGCGCTATGCCTTGAAACGTCGAGATTGCCCACTGGTTGTTGACGACATTGAGCACCACGGGCGCCTTGTAGGTCGAGGCGAACACCAGCGCCGAATGGAAGTCGGATTCCGCCGTCGAGCCGTCGCCGATCCAGGCCGCGGCGATCCTTGAGTCGTTCGAGATCGCCGAGGCCATCGCCCAGCCGACCGCCTGGATATACTGCGTCGCCAGATTGCCCGAGATCGAGAAGAAGCCGTGCTCCTTGGACGAATACATGATGGGCAATTGCCGGCCCTTCAGCGGGTCGGCCTCGTTGGAATAGATCTGGTTCATCATCGTGACCATCGGGTAGCCGTCGGCGATGAGCAGCCCGGCCTGCCGATAGGTCGGGAAATTCATGTCGCCGGGGGCGAGCGCCTTGCGGAAGGCGCAGCTCACCGCCTCTTCGCCCAGATGCTGCATGTAGAAGGAGGTCTTGCCCTGCCGCTGCGCCATCTGCATGCGCGCATCGAAGGTCCTCAGCGTCATCATGTGGCGCAGGCCTTCGAGCAGTTCCTCGTCGGAGAGCAGCCCCGCCCACGGCCCCACCGCCTCGCCGGCGCGGTTCAGCACCCGGATGATCGAGAAGGCCATGTCGCGGATGGCGCGTGGATCGACGTCGATTTCGGGGCGCGGCACCGAGCCGGCGGCGGCGATGGTCACGTTGGAGAAATCAGGCGTGCCGCCCGGCCGCACCTCGGGCTCCGGAACATGGAAGCGCAACATCCCAGCATCGGCCATGACCTTCGTCCTCCATGTCGCCCGGCACCGATATTTGCATATCCGCGCCGCCAGTGCGAATTCACCGGGCAAGCCTCCGGGCATCGGGCCGGCCAAGCCGGCCGATACAGCCTGCCGCGCACCAAGATGAAGATATGTCGGCGAAATTTCTTGTCGATGTTGGGCGGCGCCGCGCAATTAGGTGCAAGGTCGCGTGAGGTTTGTCGCCAGATAGGTGATTGTTTGGCAAGCTTGGCTGCCGCGCCCACTTTCACGCCTGCGGAAGGAGAGGAGAATCGCGGGTCCGCCAAACGTGGCGCCCTTCCTCTCCCCCGTCGATCGGGGGAGAGGTGTCGAGCGCAGCTCGACGGAGTGGGGGTCGATCTTCCCTCGAAGCAGTTCTTCCGAGGTGAACTGGAAAGCGTTCACTCCGCCCCAACATCATGCTAACCACCCTCGATGGCACAGAAGAAAGCATACGAGGTGGATTCCTGGCTCGCGAAGCCGGACCCGCGCATGGCGATCGTCCTGCTTTATGGCCCCGATCGGGGCCTCGTCTCGGAGCGCGCCAAGGCTTTTGCCGCCGCGACCGGCCTGCCGCTCGACGACCCCTTCTCGGTGGTCAGGCTCGACGGCTCCGAAGTCGAGCGCGACGAGGGCCGGCTGCTCGACGAGGCGCGCACCGTGCCGATGTTTTCCGACCGCCGCCTGCTGTGGGTGCGCAATGCCGGCGGCCAGAAGGCGCTGGCCGACGACGTCAAGGCGCTGACGGCGGAGCCCGTACGGGACGCGATCATCCTCATCGAGGCCGGCGATCTCAAGAAGGGCGTCGGGCTGCGCGCCGTCGTCGAGGCGGCCGACAACGCCATGGCGCTGCCCTGCTATGCCGACGAGGCCAGGGACATCGATGCCGTTATCGACGATGAGCTGCGCAAGACCGGCGCGACGATGACGCTTGAGGCAAGACAGGCGCTGCGCCGCAATCTCGGCGGCGACCGGCTGGCCTCGCGCGGCGAGATCGACAAGCTGCTGCTTTATGTCCATGGCCAGAAGGAAATCGGCCTCGACGACGTCAGGGCGATGTCCGGCGACGTTTCCGGCGCGTCCTTCGACGATGCCGTCGACGCGCTTCTCGAAGGCAAGGTCGGCGAGTTCGACACCGCCTTCACCCGCCATTGCCAGGCAGGCGGCCAACCCTTCCTGGTGCTGTCCTCGGCGATGCGGCAGTTTCAGGCGATGCAGTCCATGCGCGGCCAGATGGAGGCCGGCGGCCGCAATGCCGCGTCGGTGGTGGCGGCGGCGCGCCCGCCGGTTTTCTTCTCGCGCCGCAAGCTGGTGGAGAAGGCGCTGGAACGCTGGAGCGTCGAGGCGCTCGGCCGCACGCTGACCCGGCTGCAGACCGCCGTGCTGCAGACGCGGCGAAGGCCGGACCTGTCGGTGGCGCTGGCAAGGCAGGCGCTGCTCGGGATCGCGGTGGAAAGCGCGAGGCTGGCACAGCGTTAGGCCCTTTCGGCACCGGGCGCCTGCCTCCGTTGGTCAATTCCCTCCTTTGATCAATTCATTGTCATGGCGCCTACCGGCTCAAAAGTCGGCAGCGCCTGTGGAAAGACCAGCACCGCCGCGCCATAGAGCAGCAGAGCGATCCCCGACAGCTTCGCGATCCCATTTCCAGACGGCAGGGTCTTTTCCGCGAATATCAGCAAGGTGACCACGGCCATTGCGGCAACGTTCATGATCCCGAGAGGAAAGAGGGCGAGAAACAAAAGCCAGCAGCAGCCGAGGCAGAAAAGTCCATGCTCCAGGCCCATGCGAACCGCGCCCCAGTAACCATCGCGCCATGAGGTCAGGATGAAGCCGATCGGCGTGCGGCATTTGGCCAGACACAGATCCTTCAGCGGGGAAAGTTGATAGGCGCCCCCAAGCATCAGCAGCGCGCCGCCGAAACGCGCGGCCGTCGCCGTTGACAATCCCACATGCCCGGCGAGCACCTCCGCACCCGCCGCGCCGGCAAAGGCGATAACGCCCATCACGCCCCAGACCAGCATGTACCCGGCCACGAACACCCAGCTCGAGACAAAGGTCTCGCCCCGGCCCCGTTTGCCGGCCTGGACCCGGTGAAATGTCAGGATCATGGGGGCGGCCGTCGGAAACATCATGGCAATCATCATGATCATCCAGACGGCAAGAAACAGCGGCGCCTTCATGCCCATGGTGAGCGAGTACATTTCCATGCGCATGTCCGCGTCCATGCCCGTCTGCTGCCGGATGAGCAAGGTCCATGCCGCCGCCGCGATAGCGATCAGCAGCGCGAGAATGATGTATCGCTGCAACGTCTGCACCATGGACGAAGTACGTCCCGTACTCTGCGGCCAACGGCTACTGCTGGCCGGACCAGTTGATCGGGGCGTAATGTCCGTTCCGGCGGGAATTGTCCCAGCTCATGCCATGGTCGCTGAATGTACTGCCTTCCGCCCCCATCGCCAAGGCGAGCCAGTCGGGATTGACGGGATGGCCAGTGGCCGCCCACATCTGCCCGTCCTCGCGCATCGTCGGCAGCGGCTCGACCGCCATTCGCATGACGCCGGCAATCTCCGCCGACCGCTTCTTGCCGTCTATCCGGTAGCTTATCGGCACCTTCTTGGCGCCGAGATTCGTGCCGATCAAGGGTGCCAGCACCGCCATGGGGCCGCCCGCGACGCCAGTGAAGATGGCGCCTAGCGCCTCTGTCTGCCTGTCATCGGCCCGTTCGTCGATATAGGCGGCGGCCGTCCAGTTGCCGTCTGCCATCGGACCCGGCGTGTGGGCAACCATGGCGACGCTGAGCCCATCCAACCGAACGTCGCCGTAACTGCCCGTATCGATATGAAAGACCAGACCGACGTCGCAAAAACCTTTCGTCGGCCTTGATGTCAGCTGCGCGTTGGTGGACAGCAGGCAAGGACACACGACATCGCAGCTACAGTTTTCGAAGTAACTTCCGGACAATTGCCAACGGACTGCCATTTGCACCTCCCATTTGCGTCAGGCGCGCGTCGGCATATTGCTTTGGCGAGGCGGTGCCATTTCACGCCTGTTGCAGGAATGGCAGATAGCCCTCGCCGCGACTGACCGGCACGCTAGGGCAATGAATTTAAGTCTTGTCTAATAGAGGTTACGCCGTTGCCGGGCACTGTCAAGCCGCGAGCGCGGCTGGCGACAGATACCGATGGCGCTGCTTTTTCGCCAATCGCCAGCGCTTCAAACGAAAGGGCTGGCGGACAGCCAGCCCTCGTTTTCCCTGCGTTGTAGCTTCCGCTTTGTTGAAGTTCGCCGGCTAACTACCGCTCTTGTTTCAATCTCCGACACAGCTCGTCAAGCTGCTCCAGCGTCCGGTACGCCACGCGAATCTCGCCGCCTTTGTTCGTGTGGTCGATGGTCACGATCATGCCGAGCGTGCCGGTCATCAGCTTTTCCAGCGCCAGCGTGTCGGCGTCTTTTTCCGGCGCGCTTTTCGCCTGCTTCGGCTTCGCCGGGGTCGAACCGGCCGGCATCTGCGCCAGCGCTTCGGCCTGGCGCACCGAGAGCCCTTCCTCGACGATGCGCTTGGCAAGCCCCGCCGGGTCCTCCGCCGTCACCAGCGTGCGGGCATGGCCCGCCGACAAGGCCCCGTCGACCAGCATGTCGCGGATCACGTCGGGCAGCTTCAGCAGCCGCAGCGTGTTGGCGACATGGCTGCGGCTTTTGCCGATGACCTGGCCGAGATCGGCCTGGGTGTAGCCGTGATCGTCGATGAGCTGCTGATAGCCGAGCGCTTCCTCGACCGGGTTGAGGTCGGCGCGCTGGACGTTCTCGATGATTGCCAGTTCCAGCGCCGTGCGGTCGTTGACCTCGCGCACGATGACCGGGATCTCGGTCAATCCGGCGCGTTGCGCGGCACGCCAGCGCCGCTCGCCGGCGATGATCTCGTAGCGCCCGGCCTGCGACGGCGAAGGCCGCGCCACCACCGGCTGCACCACGCCATGCTCGCGGATCGATTGCGCCAGGTCGGTCAACTCGGCGTCGCCGAAATGCCGGCGCGGGTTTTTCGGATTGGGCGTCAGGAACTCGATCGGCACCTTGCCGTCGGCACTCATCCCAGGCTTCTCCGGCGCGCTCGGACGGTCGATCTCGCCGATCAGCGCTGCCAGCCCGCGGCCCAGTCTCTTTCTCGAAAGGTCTTCGCTCATTTCGGTTCCAGATTGTTTCGGTATCGAATCGGCTTTTGCTCCATGCGCGGCCGCTTGTTAAGCGGCGCGCAATTTACGCTCGCGGCGGATCACTTCCGACGCAAGCTGCAGATAAGCCTGGCTGCCGGAGCATTTGAGGTCGTAGAGGATCGCCGGTTTGCCGTAGGACGGCGCTTCAGAGACCCGCACATTGCGCGGGATGATGGTCTCGTAGACCTTGTCGCCCATATGCTCGCGCACGTCCTGCACCACCTGGTTGGCGAGGTTGTTGCGGCCGTCATACATGGTCAGCACGATGCCCTGGATGGTGAGATCCGGGTTGATCGAGCGGCGCACCTGCTCGACGGTTTCGAGCAGCTGGCTGAGACCTTCCAGCGCGAAGAACTCGCATTGCAGCGGCACCAGAACGGAATCGGCCGCCGCCATCGAATTCAAGGTCAAGAGATTGAGCGACGGCGGACAGTCGATCAGCACATAGCCAAACCCGGCCGAACGCGCCGATGCGGCGCGCAGGGCGTTGCGCAGCCGCAGCACCCGGTCCGGCGCCGAGGCGATCTCCATCTCGATGCCGAGCAGGTCGAGGGTCGACGGCACGATCGACAGGCCGGGCACCGCCGTCGGGATCGCCGCCTCCTCCAGCTCCAGCTCGCCGGTCAGCACGTCATAGGACGACACCGTGCGGTCCTTGCGGTCGATGCCGAGGCCGGTACTGGCATTGCCTTGCGGATCGAGGTCGACGATCAGCACCTTCTCGCCGATCGCCGCCAGCGCGGTGGCCAGGTTGATGGCAGTGGTGGTCTTGCCGACACCGCCCTTCTGGTTGGCTACGGTGATGATTCGAGGGCCGTTCTTCATCATGGGTCTATGCCAGGAATTCATTTTGGGTCGCCAACACGGATTCGGACAGGTCTTTGTTCAGACAGGTCGCACATTGGACAGTTCAAGGATGACGCCGCCAGGGTCGGTCATGCTTGGATGTTCTACCAGATCGAAGCTCCAGCGGTTAACGCTTTCTTGCACTTCGGCGCGGTAATCCCGGCCTTTGTGGAACAGCCCACGCGCGCCTGATGTCAGCCACGGTCCCGCCAGCTCAAGCAAGGTCCAAAGCGGCGCCAGCGCCCGCGCCGTGACGATTTCCGGTGCCGCGACAAGCGCATGGCTGTCATCGATGCGGCGCGCCACGACACGCGCCGGCAGGCCGAACTGGCCGACGACGGCTTGCAGGAATCCCGCTTTCTTGCGATTGCTTTCGACCAGGTCGATGCTGGCGCCGTCACGCTCGGCAAGCAGGAACGCCAGGACCAGTCCCGGAAATCCGCCGCCCGAGCCGATATCGACCCATCGCCGCGCTTTGTCCTCGATTCGCCAGAGCTGCGCGCTGTCCAGTATGTGGCGTTGCCAGACATCGCCGGCCGTCGACTGCGCGACGAGATTGATGCTGCGGTTCCATTTCTGGAACATCCCTTCGAACACCACGAGGCGATCGAATGTTTCACGTGAAACCGGACCGGCGGCGTTGCGCAGGCTCTCCCAGGAGCCAGCGCTCACGCGACGTCCCTTTGCGCGCTCTCGGAATGCCTGATATGAGCGACGATGATGGCCAGCGCCGCCGGCGTCATGCCTTCCATGCGCTGCGCGTCGGCAACCGAACGCGGTCGCCGCGCATGCATCTTCTGCTTCAGCTCGTTCGATAGTCCCGGCACCTCGGCGAAGTCGAGCGACTCGGGGATGAGCCGGCTTTCCTCGTGCCGGATTTGGGCGACGTCGCTCTTCTGGCGATCGAGATAAACCGAATATTTCGCTTCCGTTTCGAGGCGCTCCGCCGTCCTGGCGTCAATCGTCCCGAAATTCCTATCGATTCGGGCCAGCCAAACCACGTCGACGCCGGGATAGGCGAGCAGTTCATAGGCGGATCTGCGCACGCCGTCGCGATTGACCTCCAGCCCGTGGCGCGCCGCCTCGTTGGGTGTCAGCTTTACGCCGAGCGCCAGCCGGCGCGCTTCGGCGAGGCGCTGCTCCACCTCGCCGAACCGCTGCATCCGCCGGGCTGACGCTATACCCAGCCTTGCAGCCAGCGGCGTTAGCCGCTCGTCGGCATTGTCGGCGCGCAGCGAAAGCCGGAATTCGGCGCGCGAGGTGAACATGCGGTAAGGCTCGCTGATGCCGCGGCTGGTCAGATCGTCGACCATGACGCCGATATAGGCTTCGGTGCGGCTGAGCACGACCTGCTCGCTGCCCGACGCCCGCCTTGCGGCATTGAGGCCCGCGAGCAGGCCTTGCGCGGCGGCCTCCTCATAGCCGGTCGTGCCGTTGATCTGCCCGGCGAGGAACAGGCCGCCGACGCGCTTTGTCTCCAGCGTCGGATGGAGCTCGCGCGGGTCGACATGGTCATATTCGATGGCATAACCGGGCTGCAGCATCACCGCTCGGTCCAGCCCCGGGATGGTCTTCAAGATTTCGAGCTGAACCTCCTCCGGCAGCGAGGTCGAGATGCCGTTGGGATAGACCGTGTCGTCGTCCAGGCCTTCCGGCTCGAGAAAAATCTGGTGGCCTTCGCGGTCGCCGAACTTGACGATCTTGTCTTCGATCGACGGACAGTAGCGCGGCCCGACGCCTTCGATCGAACCCGAATACATGGCCGAGCGCCCGAGATTGGCGCGGATCAGTTCATGCGTGGCCGCGGTCGTGCGCGTGATGCCGCATTCGATCTGCGGCGTCTCGATGCGGTCGGTCAGCAGCGAGAACGGCACCGGTTCGTCATCCGCCGCCTGGCTTTCCAGCGACGCCCAGTCGATGGTGCGCCCGTCGAGGCGCGGCGGCGTGCCGGTCTTCAGCCGGCCGAGCTTGAAGCCTGCGCGGCTCATCGTCGCCGACAGCCCTAGGCTCGCTTGTTCGTTCATGCGGCCGGCGACAATCTTCTTCGCGCCGATATGGATCAGCCCGCGTAGGAAGGTTCCGGTGGTCAGGACCACCGCGCCGCTGGCAAGGCGCCGGCCATCGGCCAGGAGAACGGCGCGCAGGCATCCCGAATCGTCGATGTCGAAGTCGAGCACCTCGCCCTCGATCACATCGAGACCGTTCTGCTGCCGGATCGCTTCCTGCATGGCGAGCCGGTAAAGTTTCCGGTCGGCCTGGGTGCGCGGGCCGCGCACGGCCGGCCCCTTGCGCCGGTTGAGCAGGCGAAACTGGATGCCGGCCGCGTCCGCCACCCGGCCCATCAGCCCGTCCATGGCATCGATCTCGCGCACCAGATGGCCCTTGCCGAGCCCGCCAATGGCCGGATTGCAGGACATCACGCCGATCGTGTCGAAACGCAGCGTCACCAGCGCTGTCCTGGCGCCCGCACGCGCAGCCGCGCTGGCCGCCTCGCTGCCCGCATGGCCGCCACCCACCACAACCACATCATAGTGATCGGTCATTTCAAACGTCCTGGATCCGAAGTTTGGTGGAGAGATGTCCCCGCAGCGGGACGGTGTCAAGAAACTTCGCGGGAGTTTCACGTGAAACAGGACGGCGAGCCTTATTGTAGTGTTTCACGTGAGTCACGTGTATCGACCGCCGGCGCCGCCCCCGGCGCCGTGTCGGCACTCCTCCCTGCCACAGGGAGACAGCGCTGACCGCAAAGCCGGCACCTTCATTTACAAGGCTGATAATTGCCGAAACCGGAAATAACAGCGCCCTCTCCCCGTCTTTATAAGAGAATGCCGGATAAGAGAATGCCGGCAGGCAAGTGCGGGGTAGCGCCGACGCTGGCGATTGATTCCGGCGCAGCCGTTTCACGTGAAACAACGTCGGGTTGGAGAGCCCCTCTGTTTCACGTAAGTCATCGGCCGGGCCCGTCGTGATAAAAGCCGAGGTCAGCGCTGCCCCTCATCCGCCTGCCGGCACCTTCTCCCAGTGACGGGGAGAAGGGAGGCTCGACGGCGTCGGCGCCCCGACAATGTTCCACGTGAATCATTTCCCGATGCAGAACTGCGAGAAAATCACATCCAGCATGTCCTCGACATCGACCGCGCCGACGATCCGGCCGAGCCGGTCGGCGGCCAGCCGCAGATCCTCGGCGCGCAGTTCCTGGCCGGCGTCCGGGCTCTCGGTCGCGCGCAGCAGGAAGCGATTGGCTTCGCCTAGCAACTCGACATGGCGAAGCCGTGAGGGCAGGATGTCGCCCGCTTCGCCGACCTGCGCGGCCGCGAGCCTGGCGATTTCGGCCAGCAGTTCCGTCACGCCCGTCCCGTTCTTGGTCGAAATGACGCGATCATAACCACCTGTAAGCCCGGCGGGGGCTCTTTCCTGCACCAGATCGAGCTTGGTGCCCACGCGCAATGTCGCGATTCCCTCGCGTGGTAGAGCAACAGGATGCGGGTCGGCCATATCCTCGAGGATGAGCAAGAGGTCGGCGCCATGCGCCTTGGCGCGCGCCTTCTCGATACCGATCGCTTCCACCTTGCCGGCGGCATCGCGCAGGCCTGCGGTATCGGTCAGCCTGACCCGCAGGCCTTCGAGGTCAAGCACGATCTCGAGCAGGTCCCGCGTCGTGCCCGGTTCATCCGTTACAATAGCTGCATCGCGCCGCGCCAAAGCGTTGAACAGGCTCGACTTGCCGGCGTTCGGCGCGCCGAGGATAACGACCTCGAACCCGTCGCGGATGATTTCGCCGGCACGGAACCCGGCAATGTGGCGCTCGATCTCCCCGATCATCGCCGAAACATCAGACCAGACCGTATCCGAAACGGAACCGGGAATGTCGTCTTCGTCGGCAAAGTCGATCTCGGCCTCGATCATGGCGCGCGCATGGATCAGCCGCCGCCGCCAGCTCAGATAAAGCTCGGCTTGCGCGCCCTCGGCATTCTGCACCGCGAAGCGCCGCTGCGCCTCGGTCTCGGCGTTGACCAGATCGGCCAGCGCTTCCGTCCTTACCAGATCGACCTTGCCATTGAGGAAGGCCCGGCGCGTGAACTCGCCCGCTTCGGCGTGCCTGACACCTTCGAAGCCGGCGATTGTCTCCAACAGCCTCGCCACCACGGCGCGGCCGCCATGCACCTGGAATTCCGCCACGTCCTCGCCGGTGAAGCTGCCGGGGCCGGGGAAAAAGATCACCAAGCCACTGTCGAGCACGCCGCCATCGGGCGCCCGCAGCTTGCGCAGGCTGGCCACGCGACCCTTAACCATACCGCTGGCGATCGTTTCGACAACGAATCGAGTCTTTGGCCCCGAAATGCGGATGACGGCGACGCCGGAGGGCAGGCGGCCGCTGGAAAGCGCGACGATGGTGTCGGCCGAAATCATTTGCCCGCCTTGTTGGACCGCCCTAGCTTCACTATCCAACCCCTGTTTCGCCGGACCGCTCATCGTGACACTGCCTGCGCAAAATCTGCTTGCCGACGAAGCCAGCCCCTATTTGCAGCAGCACAGCGGCAATCCGGTGCATTGGCGGGCCTGGTCGCCGGCGTCGCTTGACGAGGCGAGGGCGCTGGATCGGCCGATCCTGCTGTCGATCGGCTATGCCGCCTGCCACTGGTGCCACGTCATGGCCCATGAAAGCTTCGAGAATGACGACGTCGCCGCCGTCATGAACCGTCTGTTCGTCAATATCAAGGTCGACCGCGAGGAGCGTCCCGACATCGACCAGATCTACATGGCGGCGCTGTCCTCGATGGGCGAGCAGGGCGGCTGGCCGCTGACCATGTTCCTGACCCCGGACGGCAAGCCTTTCTGGGGCGGCACCTATTTCCCGCGCGAGCCGCGCTATGGCCGCCCGGGCTTCATCCAGGTGATGGAGGCGATCGACAAGGCCTGGCGCGAGAAAAGAGCAAGCCTGAACCAGAGCGCCGACGGGCTGACTTCGCATGTCGAAACCCGGCTCGCCGGCGCGCATGCCCGCACCGCGCTCGACCGCGACACGCTTGCCGCGCTCGCCAGAGGCATAGACGGCATGATCGACAAGGATCTCGGCGGCCTGCGCGGCGCGCCGAAATTCCCCAATGCGCCATTCATGCAGACACTGTGGCTGTCCTGGTTGCGCGACGGCAATGCCAGTCACCGTGACGATGTCCTGTTGAGCCTCGAACGGATGCTGGCCGGCGGCATCTACGATCACGTCGGCGGCGGTCTCAGCCGCTATTCCACGGACGCGCAATGGCTGGTGCCGCATTTCGAAAAGATGCTCTACGACAACGCGCAGCTCATCCGTTTTTGCAACTGGGCCCATGCCGCGGGCGGAAAGGATTTGTTCCGGGTCCGAATCGAGGAAACCGTCGGCTGGCTGCTGCGTGAGATGCGCGTCGATGGCGGCGCCTTCGCCGCCAGTCTCGATGCCGACAGCGAGGGCGAGGAGGGTCTTTTCTACACCTGGAGCCGGGAAGAGATCGAGGCCGCGCTCGGCGACGATTCACCATTGTTTTTCAATCACTTCACACTCTCCAGCCCACCCGGTTGGGAAGGCAAGCCCGTTGTCCACCAGACGCCGGCCCAGCAGGTGCAAGGCATTGCCGAGCAGCCACTTCTGGCCGCTCTCAAGGCAAGGCTGCTTGCAGTCCGGGAACGGCGCGTCAGACCAGGCCGCGACGGCAAGGTCCTCGCCGACTGGAACGGCCAGATGATCTCGGCACTCGCCGAGGCCGGCCGCTCGCTGGCGCGGCAAGACTGGATCGACGCCGCCAAAACCGCATTCGACCAGATCGCCTCCGCCGCCGAGGGCGGACGGCTGCCGCACTCCATGCTCGGCGCCAAGAAACTGTTCCCGGCCCTGTCGAGCGACTATGCGTCGATGACCAATGCGGCGATCGCCCTGTTCGAAGCCACCGGCGACTGGAGCTACGCCGATCGGGCCCGGCAATCCGTCGAGCAGCTCGACCGCTGGCACGCCGATGCCGACGGCACCGGCTATTATCTCACGGCATCCGACAGCACCGACGTGCCGATCCGCATCAGGGGCGATGTCGACGCGGCTATTGCGTCGGCCACCGGTCAGGTCATCGAGGCGCTGGTCCGGCTCGCCGCGCTGACCGGCGATCTCGACCTGCAGGAGAAAGCGACGAAAGTCGCCGAACATGCCGCCGGCCGCGCGGCGCACCAGGCCTATGGCCAGGCCGGCATCGTCAACGCCTCGGCGCTCGCCATAGAGCCGCTAAAGCTGGTGCTTGTGGACGATTTGACAAATCCAACGCTCGTTCCGGTAGCGAATCGCAATCCCGATCCGCGTCGGGTGGATATCGTCGTGTCAGTCGGTACGCAGGCGAATCGACCGCTGTTGCCAAGCGGGATCCTGCCTCCCGCCGACAGGCCGGGCGCGTGGCTGTGCACGGGGCAGGTGTGCTTGCCGGCGGTGAGCGATCCGGATGAATTGGAAGGGTTGTTGCGACGAAGACCATAGAGTTCGTCATCCTAGGGCGAAGCAGGAGCGAAGCTCCGTCGCGGAGACCCTAGGATCCATGCCGTGACTTTCGAGCGCTGCAACAGGTGGAGATCCAGTCCGCCGCGCTCTTTGGGAGAGGCCATGGCATGGATCCTCGGGTCAAGCCCGAGGATGACGAAGAAGTGGAGCTCGCTCTGCGAACTACGTATTCATTGAATCGAAGAAGTCCGCATTGGTCTTGGTCTGCTTCAGTTTGTCGATGAGGAACTCGATCGCGTCGGTGGTTCCCATCGGCGCCAGGATGCGGCGCAGCACGAAGATCTTCTGCAGGTCAGCGCGCGGCACGAGCAGGTCTTCCTTGCGGGTACCCGACTTCAGAATGTCCATGGCCGGGTAGATGCGCTTGTCGGCGACCTTGCGGTCGAGCTGGATTTCGCAGTTGCCGGTGCCCTTGAACTCTTCGAAGATGACTTCATCCATGCGGCTGCCGGTGTCGATCAGCGCGGTGGCAATGATGGTCAGCGAACCGCCTTCCTCGATGTTGCGGGCAGCACCGAAGAAGCGCTTCGGCCGCTGCAGCGCATTGGCGTCGACGCCGCCGGTCAGCACCTTGCCCGAGGACGGCACCACGGTGTTGTAGGCGCGCCCGAGGCGGGTGATCGAATCGAGCAGGATGACGACGTCGCGGCCATGCTCGACCAGCCGCTTGGCTTTCTCGATGACCATCTCGGCGACCTGCACGTGGCGCACCGCCGGCTCGTCGAAGGTCGAGGAGATCACCTCGCCCTTCACCGAGCGCTGCATGTCTGTCACTTCCTCCGGCCGCTCGTCGATCAGAAGCACGATCAGGTAGCATTCCGGATGGTTGGCGGTGATCGAGTGGGCGATGTTCTGCATGAGAACCGTCTTGCCGGTACGCGGCTGCGCGTTGATCAACGCGCGTTGGCCCTTACCGATCGGCGCCACCAGGTCGATCACGCGCGGCGAGATATCTTTGGAGGTCGGGTTGTCGATCTCCATCTTCAGCCGCTTGGTCGGATAGAGCGGCGTCAGATTGTCGAAGTGGATCTTGTGGCGGATCTTTTCGGGATCGTCGAAATTGATCGTGTTGACCTTGAGCAGCGCGAAATAGCGCTCGCCCTCTTTCGGACTGCGGATCGGCCCCTCGACCGTATCGCCGGTCTTGAGTGAAAAGCGTCGGATCTGCGAGGGCGAAATATAGATGTCGTCGGGACCCGGCAGATAATTGGCGTTGGCCGAGCGCAGGAAACCGAAACCGTCCTGGAGCACTTCGACCACGCCGTCGCCGATGATTTCGATGTCCTGGGCGGCCAGCTTCTTGAGGATTGCGAACATCAGCTCCTGCTTGCGCATGACGCTGGCGTTCTCCACCTCGAGCGATTCGGCATAGGCGATCAGCTCTGGCGGTTTCTTGTTCTTGAACTCGGTGAGTTTCATTTCTTGCATTAGGATAGACTCTGGGTAGGCTTTTGGGAGGAAATCGGCGGGATGCGATAAATGCCGGGCGCGGCCAAAAGCAATGAAGGGCGGCGCATGACGGGAAGGAAGACCCGTCTTTTATCGTCGGCCGGCTGAAAGAGCAAGCCGCCTTTTAGCAGGTCGTGAGAGAGGTCCGAAGGTTCAGAACGGCTTGACGACGACCAGGATCACAATAGCGATCATCAGCAATGTGGGGATCTCGTTGACGATCCGCCAGTGCCTCGCGGGCTTTTCATTGCGGTCCTCGGCGAATTTTCGCACAGCGCCGGCCAGATAGCCGTGGATGCCTGACAGAACCAGCACCAGCGCGATCTTGCCGTGCAACCAGCCACCCTGGAAACCAAAACCTTTCCAGGCCAGCCACAGGCCGAACACCCAGGTGACGATCATCGCCGGGTTGATGATGCCGCGCAGAAGCCGGCGCTCCATCACCTTGAAAGTCTCCGACTGCACCGAACCCTTCTCGGCGTCGGCGTGATAGACCAGCAGCCGCGGCAGATAGAGCATGCCCGCCATCCACGAAATGACGGCAAGAACGTGGATCGCCTTGGCCCAGAGATAGAAGCCGTCTGGGGCCGCCAGAAACAGCAGCGCGGTGAGCACGACCAGGGCCGCGATGCCGATCACCATCCGCATCATCGCCTGGCCCGTGCTGTTGGTGTTGCTCATCCCGGCCATCAGCGTGTCGCGCTCCTCACCAGTTTCACCATCGCCTCGACATGCGCAATCGGCGTTTCCGGGGTAATGCCGTGGCCAAGATTGAAGATCAACGGTCCGCTTCCCAGGCTCTCCAGGATCGCGCTGACGCCGTCGGCCAGCGCCTTGCCGCCGGCGACCAGCCGCAGCGGATCGAGATTGCCCTGGACGGCCCCTTCCCGCTGCAACGCCTTCGCTGTCTCCAGCGGCACCGTCCAGTCGATCCCCAGCCCCGTGACGCCGGTCTTCTCGCGATAGCTCCGGTAGCGCGCGCCGGCGCCCTTGGGAAAACCGATGATCGGCACATCGGGATGGACCGCTCGAACCTGCCTCACGATCTCGGCCACCGGCTCGACGCAGAACAGCTCGAAACAAGCATCGTCGAGCACGCCGGACCAGGAATCGAATATCTGCACCACATCGGCGCCGGCCTCGATCTGCCTGATGAGATAGGCGGCCGAATGATCGGTCAGCACCTTGAGCAGCCGACGAAACGCCGCCGGCTCCCGATAGGCGAACAGCCGCGCCGGCGCCTGGTCCGGCGTGCCGTGCCCGGCGATCATGTAGGTCGCCACCGTCCACGGCGCGCCGCAGAAGCCGATCAGGGCGGTTTCATCGGGCAGTTTCGCCCGCAACCGGCGAACCGTCTCGTAGACCGGTTCGAGATTCACGTGAAACACCGTGCTGTCCAGGGCCGCGATTTCAGCCGCCGTGATCGGCGTCAGCAGCGGCCCTCGCCCCTCTTCGAAGCGTACGTCGCGGCCAAGCGCATGCGGAACGACAAGGATGTCGGAGAACAGGATCGAGGCGTCGAAGCCGAAGCGCTCGATCGGCTGCATGGTCACCTCGAAGGCAAGGTCGGGATCATAGCAGAGGTCGAGGAATGAACCTGCGCGTCGGCGCGTCTCGCGGTATTCCGGTAGATAGCGCCCGGCCTGGCGCATCATCCAGAGCGGCGGCGGAAACACCGTCCCACCCTTCAGCACGTCCAGCATGATCCGTCTTGCAGGCATAGAGCGCTCGCCTCTCCCGGCTTCCCTTTAATCAAATATCTTATTTTAAAGAATCTTCTGATTCTAAGAGTCTGTTGGTTGTGGTGGTTGTCACCTGTCCCGCTTTGGCCGTCAAAACACCAGCAAGCATATTGTCGCGCATTTCCAATCGCCGCTTGCATGGTTCTGGGGACGATCCGGAATCTTCCATTGGACTCAACACGCTAGAGCAGCGATCCTGCAGGTACGTCCTGTGGACGGACAAAAGGCAGAAATCTTCGTCCACGGACTTGTCCCCAGCCGCCCGACGAAGCCTACAGCGCATCGAATTGTGGACAAACCGGCATCTGATACAGTCGCTCCGGCCGGCGGGTTTTCCGAACCCTGCTTTATCCACATCCGCCCACAGTCCTAGGTAAAACCCTGTGAACAAACCCCAGAGCTTCTTCCACCTGCACCTGATCTCCGACGCCACCGGCGAAACGCTGCTCGCGGCCGGCCGCGCGGCTTCGGCGCAATACAAGGATGCGCGCGCCATCGAGCACATCTACCCGCTCATCCGGACCGAAAAACAGGTGGCCAAAGTGTTCGAGGACATCGAGGAGGAGCCGGGCATCATCCTCTACACCGTCGTCGACCAGAAGCTGGCGCGCGGCATCGACGAGCGCTGCGCCGCCATGGGCCTGCCCTGCGTCTCCGTGTTGGAGCCGGTGCTCACCGTCTTCCAGTCCTATCTGGGCACGCCGGCCGGCCGCCGCGTCGGCGCCCAGCACGTCCTCGATGCCGAATATTTCCGCCGCATCGACGCACTCAACTTCACCATGGAACATGATGACGGCCAGTTGCCGGCCAATATGGACGATGCCGACATCGTGCTGGTCGGCATTTCGCGCACGTCCAAGACGCCGACCAGCATCTATCTCGCCAACAGGGGCATCAAGACCGCCAACATTCCGATCGTGCTCGGCGTGCCGGTGCCCGAAAGCCTGGTCAACGCCAGGACGCCGCTGATCGTCGGCCTTGTCGCCACCGCCGAACGCATCTCGCATGTCCGCCAGAACCGCATCCTCGGCAACAGCAGCGCCTATGTGCCAGGCGACTATGTCGACCGCGCCGCCATCAACGAGGAGCTCGCCTATGCCCGCCAGATCTGCACCCGCCATGGCTGGCCGATGATCGACGTCAGCCGTCGCTCGATCGAGGAAACGGCGGCGGCAATCGTTGCCCTGCGGGGGAAGACGCGGTAGGTGCAGGTGAGATAAGTGAGGGGTGCGCGACGGAACGCCAATCCTGGGTGAACCAGCATGACCGAAAAAATCATCCTCGCCTCCGGCAGTCCGTTCCGCAAGGCGATGCTGCTCGATGCCGGCATCGACGTCGAGGCGGTTGCGCCTGAGGTCGACGAGCGCGCGCTCGAGGCACCCCTGCAAGGCAGCGGCGCCTCGCCCGAGGATGTCGCGCTGGTGCTGGCCGAGGCCAAGGCCACCGAAGTAAGCGAGCGCAGGCCCGGCGCGTTGGTGCTCGGTTGCGACCAGACGCTGTCGCTGGGCGACGAGGTGTTCCACAAGCCGGCCGACATGGAAGGTGCGCGCCGCCATCTGCTGGCGCTGTCGGGAAGGACCCATCAGCTCAACAGCGCCGCGGTCCTGGTCCGCGACGGCGAGGTGCTGTGGCGCCATGTCGGCATCGCCAGCCTCACCATGCGCAAGCTTGACCCGGCCTTCATCGGCCGCCATCTGGCGCGCGTCGGCTCAAGGGCGCTGTCGAGCGTCGGCGCCTACCAGGTCGAAGGCGAAGGCATCCAGCTCTTCGAGAAGATCGAGGGCGACCACTTTACCGTTGTCGGCCTGCCGCTGCTGCCGCTGCTGGCCGAACTGCGCACGCTGGGAGCGATCGATGGCTGAGGCGACCAAAAAGGCCTTCGTCACCGGTCACCCGATCAAGCATTCGCGCTCGCCGAAGATCCACGGCCACTGGCTGGCCAGATACGGCATCGACGGCAGCTACCAGGCGATCGATGTCGCGCCGCAGGATTTCGCCGAATTCCTGAGCACATTGCAGGCGAACGGCTATTTCGGGGGCAATGTCACCATCCCGCACAAGGAGGCCGCCTTCGCCCTGGTCGAGCACCTTGACGAGGCGGCCCAGCAGATCGGCGCGGTCAACACGCTGTGGCTGGAGGACGGCCAATTGTGGGGCGGCAACACCGACAGCCATGGCTTCGCCGCCAATCTCGACGATCACGCGCCGGGCTGGGCATCCAATGGCCCGGCGGTGGTGCTCGGCGCCGGCGGCGCCTCGCGCGCCGTCATCCACGCGCTGAAGCAGCGGGGCATCCACGATATCCGCATCGTCAATCGCACGCTTGCCCGGGCGGCGGAGTTGCGCGACCGGTTCGGCGCCGGTGTCTCCGCGCACGGCATGGCGGTGACCGGTGAACTGCTTGCCGATGCCGGCCTGCTCATCAACACCACGGCGCTCGGCATGCAAGGCAATGAGGGTCTCGCCGCCGACCCGGCCCTTTTGCCGGACCACGCCATCGTCACCGACATCGTCTATGTGCCGCTCGAGACGCCGCTGCTTGCCGCGGCAAGCGCGCGCAAGCTGAAGACGGTGGACGGTCTCGGCATGCTGCTCAACCAGGCGGCGCCGGGTTTCGAACGCTGGTTCGGCGTCCGGCCCCGTGTCACACCCGAATTGCGCGCGCTCGTCGAAGCCGATCTGGCGCCAAAACCATGATGGTGCTCGGCCTCACCGGTTCGATCGGCATGGGCAAGTCGACCACCGCGAAAATGTTTGCCGAGGCCGGCGTCCCGGTCCACGATTCCGACGAGACGGTGCATCGCCTCTATGCCGGCAAGGCAGCCCCCCTGGTCGAGGCCGCGTTTCCAGGAACCACCGGCGCCGGAGGCGTCGACCGGGCAAAGCTCGGCGCTCGGGTGCTTGGCGATGCGGCCGCGCTGAAAAGGCTGGAAGCGATCATCCATCCGCTGGTGCGCGCCGACGCCGACGCGTTCCTGGCGCGCAACCGCGCCGCCGGCGCGCCGCTTGCCGTCCTCGACATTCCGCTCCTGTTCGAAACCGGCGGCCGCGACCGCGTCGACAAGGTCGTCGTCGTCACCGCGCCGGCCGAAGTCCAGCGCCAGCGCGTGCTGGCGCGGCCCGGCATGAGCGAAGAGAAACTCGCCTCCATCCTGGCCAGCCAGGTGCCGGATGCGCAAAAGCGCCGCCAGGCCGACTTCGTCATCGATACCAGCCAGGGCCTGGATGCCGCGCGGGCTGAGGTCGAAGCTATCATCGCGGATTTGAGAGGTTAGATCGGCGCCTCTTTTTCCTTCTCCCACAGGGGGAGAAGGAAAAAAGTCATTGCCCATTGCCATTTTGTTCCGCTCTCACGATTCTGCTTGCCAGGAGCGACTGATTCGATGCGTGAGATCATTTTCGATACGGAAACCACCGGCCTCGACATGCGCGACGACCGCATCATCGAGCTTGGCGGCGTCGAGCTGGTCAACCGCTTTCCGACCGGCAAGACCTTCCACCACTACATCAACCCGCAGGGCCGCTCGATCCACGCCGAGGCGCAGGCCGTGCACGGCATCAGCATGGCGGACCTGCAGGGCAAGCCGTCCTTCGCCGAGATCGTCGAGGAGTGGATCGCCTTCACCGACGGCGCCAAGCTGGTCGCCCACAACGCCACCTTCGACATCGGATTCCTCAATGTCGAGTTCGGCCGGCTCGGCCATCCGGCCGTCGACATCGGGCGCGTCGTCGACACGCTGGCGCTGGCGCGGCGCAGGCATCCGATGGGTCCCAATTCGCTCGACGCGCTCTGCCGGCGCTATGGCATCGACAATGCGCGGCGCACCAAGCACGGCGCCTTGCTGGATTCGGAGCTGCTGGCCGAAGTCTATATCGAGCTGATCGGCGGCAAGCAGACGGCTCTGATCCTGGACACAGTTTCAGTGCAGATGAACGGCGCGGGCGAAGTGGCAGACATCGACATCTCGGTCGGTGCGCGGCCGATCGCCCTCCCCCCGCGCCTGAGCGAAGCCGAGCGCGCGGCGCATGCCGGCATGGTCGCCACGCTGGGTGAGAAGGCGCTGTGGCTGAAGGTGATGGGCGCCTAAGCGCGCCGTTCTCCTCGAAGTCGGGGGGCTTCGCGGCCAAACCGGCCTCGAAAACGAAAAACCCGGCGCGAGGCCGGGTCTTTCTGCAATATCCGTACGAGCCGGAATCAGCTCACCTGGACCTTCGACGCCGCCTGGTCCTCGGCCAGCTTCTGCTGGAACATCTGCGCGAAATCGATCGGGTCGAGCATCAGCGGCGGGAAGCCGCCATTGCGCGTTGCCTCGGCGATGATCTGCCGGGCGAACGGGAATAGCAGCCGCGGGCATTCGATGAACAGGATCGGCAACATGTGTTCCTGCGGGAAGCCACTGATGGCGAAAACGCCGCCATAGACCAGCTCGACATTGAACAGCACTTCCTGGTCGAAGGACGCCTTGGCGTTCAGCGTCAGGTTGACGTCGAACTGCTTGTCGGAGAGCGGATTGGCGTTGACGTTGACGTTGATGGCGATACCAGGCGCCTTATCGCGGCCGCGCAGCGAGTTCGGCGCGCCGGGGCTCTCGAAGGAAAGGTCCTTCACATACTGGGCAAGGACGTTGAGCGAGGGCTGCGCCGTGTTGCCGTTTCCGTTGGCGCCGACCGGCGCGTCATCTTTGCTGGCCATGAGCCTTGTGTCCTTTTGCCTGGGCAGCATTGCTGACCGAATTGAAATCGGGCGTTCGCTACCATGGCCGGCATGACAAGACAAGGTTTGCCGCCTTGCGACCGGAGGGGATCCAGACTGCGTCGAGATTCAGGTCAGGCCGGCATCACCTGAACATCAATATAGCCTCAGTCGTCCTTCAGGCGGCGCCATGGCGAATTGTGGTCCGGCCCGCGCTTGAAATCGTCTTCGCGCGAATAATCGCCGTCGTCGAGGTCGATGACCCTGTCGCGCGGCCGGCCGCGGAAGCCGCCGGCCGAGAAATTCGTCGCCACCACGATGCGGCCCTTGAGCCTGCGCCAGGCAAGATCGCGCACCGGCGGCAGGAACAAGAGAATGCCGAAAATGTCCGATATGAAGCCCGGGATGATCAGCAGGATCGCGGCGAGCACGATCATGGCGCCGTGCGCGAGCTGGCGGCTCGGATCGCGGCCGGCGCCCATCTCGGTGCTGATGCGGCTCATGACGCCAAAACCCTGATGCCTGAGCAGCAGCGCCCCGGCGATGCTCGAGGCGAGCACCAGGCCGACCGTCGCCAGCGCGCCGATCTGGCGCCCGACTATGACGAAGCCGGCGATCTCCAGCAGCGGAAGCGCCAGAAGAAAAACGGGAAATAACGAAATGCGCAAGTCTTGCCGATCCTTCCGATCGTTCTGGCGTTGGTCTGTTTTGCCTGCCAGCGGCCGCCGGCCGCTGGCGCCGAGGCTGTTAGATAGGTATGGCTGCCTTTGATTTGAATGATTGCGCCTTGCGTTCTATATGGTTTGCATGTTGAACGCTATGCGACCGCTGCCCTGTTGGCCGGGCGGTCCGGCCGAGGGCAGGATTGATTGGCGGAAGATATGGGTTTCTTCGACTTCGGCACGATTTTCTTTCTGATTGCGGCAGTTGTGATCTTTTTCCAGCTGCGCAATGTGCTGGGCCGTCGTACCGGCAGCGAACGGCCGCCTTTCGATCCCTATACCGCCGCCCGCACCGGCGACAAGGATGCGCAGAAATCCGAGAATGTCGTGTCGCTGCCGCGCAAGCGCCAGCCCGGCGAGCCGGCCGGCGAGGTCTATGCGGCCATCGACGCCTTTGCCAAGCCCGGCACCGACCTCAACAAGGGCCTGCGCACGATCAAGGACAACGATCCGTCCTTCGACCCGAAGGGTTTCGTCGACGGCGCCAAGATGGCTTACGAGATGATCGTCATGGCCTATGCCGATGGCGATCGCAAAACGCTGAAGAACCTTCTGTCGCGCGATGTCTATGACGGTTTCGTCGCCGCGATCGGCGAGCGCGAGGCGCGGTCGGAAAAGATCCAGTCTTCCTTCGTCGGCATCGACAAGGCCGACATCGTCTCGGCCGAGATGAAGGGCGGCGAGGCGCATGTCACGCTGCGCATCATCAGCGAGCTGATTTCGGCGACGCGCGACAAGGCCGGTGCGGTCATCGACGGCGACCCCGAAACCGTCGCCGAGGTCAAGGACGTCTGGACCTTCGCCCGCGACACGCGCTCGCGCGACCCGAACTGGAAGCTCGTCGCCACCGAAGAAGAAGATTGAATCCCTGACCGCGGCGGGCCTGTCGTGTCCTTCCATCAGGCATTCAGCGAAAGATCCTTCGGCGCTCTGCCCGGCTGGGATGACGACGACCATCTGGCGGCCTTCGAGGCCTTTCGCCGCTCCGCCTTCCATGTCCTGGCCAAGCCCTATCGCAGCGGCGCGCTCGGCGTCGACTTTGACGCCTTTGCCGGTGCCTATGCCGAGGCGCGCGCGGCCCCTCCTGCCAGCCGGTCGGAGGCCCGCGCCTTCTTCGAGCGTCATTTCGTCCCCATGCAGGTGCGTCCAGAGACCGGCGCCGGCCTCGTCACCGGCTTCTACGAACCGGAGGTCGAGGCCTCGCCGGTGCGCACGGAGCGCTTTGCCGTGCCGCTTCTGTCGCGTCCCGCCGATCTCGTCGATGTCGACGACGCCAACCGGCCCGACGGAATGGACCCCTATCTCGCTTTCGCGCGCCGGACGCCGGACGGGCCGGCCGAATATTTCGACCGCGGCGCGATCGAGCGCGGCGCGCTCGCCGGCAAGGGCCTGGAGATCGCCTGGCTGGCCGACAGGGTCGATGCATTCTTCATCCATGTGCAGGGCGCGGCGCGGCTTCTCATGACCGACGGCAGGCTGTGCCGCGTCACCTATGCGGCCAAGTCCGGCCAGCGCTTCACCGGACCCGGCAAGGTGTTGAGCGAACTGGGCGAGATCCCGCTGGAAAACGTGACGATGCAGTCGATCCGCGCCTGGTTCAGGGCGCATCCGGGCCGCGTCGACGAGATCCTGTGGCGGAACCGTTCCTATATCTTCTTCCGCGAGGCCGCGGTCGAGGACGCAACGCTCGGGCCGATCGCTGCCGCCAAGGTGCCGCTGACGCCGGGCCGCTCGATTGCCGTCGACCGGCTGCTGCACACATTCGGCACGCCCTTTTACGTCGATGCGCCATCGCTGACGGCTTTCGAGGCAAAACCGTTCCGGCGCCTGATGATCGCGCAAGACACGGGCTCCGCCATCACCGGGCCGGCGCGTGGAGATCTCTTCGCCGGCTCGGGCGACGCCGCCGGCGAGATCGCCGGCGTGGTGCGCAATCCGGCCGATTTCTACGCGCTGGTGCCGCGCCCGCTCGTCTCGGGTTCGAAGCCATGACCCGCCGCAGCGACAGGTTGAGCGAGGACGACCGGGTGCTGTGGAACTTGGTGGCGCGCACGGCCAAGCCGCTGAAGGGCAAGGCCGCCGTGCCTGTCCCGGATTTCGGCATCGAGGCGAAGCCGGCGCCGACGCAACAAGCCCGGCCCGTTGCCGGTCCGGCCGGCGCGCCTAAGCCGAAGGCCCAGCATGTCTCCCATGCACTCGACGAGCCGACGCTGGACAAATTGTCGAAAGGCCGGCTGCCCATCGAAGGCCGGGTCGACCTGCACGGCATGACGCAGGACGAAGCCTATTCGCTGCTGTTCTCCTTCCTGCACCGCGCGCATGCCGGCGGCATCCGCTATGTCCTGGTCATCACTGGCAAGGGCTCTTCGTCGGGCGGCGACGGCGTGCTGCGCCGCGCGGTGCCGGCCTGGCTGTCGACGCCGGCGTTCCGGCCGCTGGTCTCCAGTCACGACCACGCCGCGCGCAACCACGGCGGCTCGGGCGCGCTCTATGTCAGGCTGCGGCGGGTCCGGTCGTGAGGATGGGGTCGTGACCCCGTTCGGCGAGAGGCTGCGGGCGCTGAGGGCCGAGCGCGGCGTCACCCAGAAGGACATGGCCGCCGCCATCGGCGTCAGCGCCGCCTATCTGTCGGCGCTCGAGCACGGAAGGCGGGGCGCGCCGACCTGGACGCTGATCCAGAAGATCATTGGTTATTTCAACATCATCTGGGACGACGCGGAGGAACTGGCGCGACTGGCCGAAGGCTCGCATCCGCGCGTCAGGCTCGATACGTCGGGCCTGAGCCCGGCCGCGACCGAGCTTGCCAACCTCCTGGCCGAGAACATCGAAAAGCTCGACGAGGAGGAACTGCGCCGTATAACCGCCTCCATCCGCGCGGCGCTGGGGCGGCGGCGGTAGGCCGGGTTTGCCCGGCTCTGGCGTCGGCTGAGCTCCCGATCGTAAAACGGTGCCCGCCAGCAGCAGCCGGCGGGCCGCCGTGATGAGATCAGTTCTTGCCGGCCGTGCTGCCGCCATTGCCACCGCGGCCGTGATCACCATGGCCGCGGCCACCATTGCCGCCGCCAAGGCAGTCCGATGCGCCGGCGGCGCCGCAACAGCGGCCGCTCCACAGGTCGTCGAGATTGGTGTTGGCGCAGCTTGGAATGGTCTGATCGGCCAGAGCGGATCCGGCCATGCCCGACACCGCGACGGCGGCGAGAAGGGTGTTACGCAGGAAAGCAGTCATTTGAAGTCTCCATGGTTGGTTTCGGTTCACGGCTGTGTGTCGCCGGCCGGGCCGAAATGGTTCATGGAGGGTGGGAATTTTTTGGGGAGTGCGCGCGGCGCGTGACTGCAACGTCGGCGCCGCCCCTGATCCGCCTGCCGGCACCTTCTCCCCGTATAGGACGAGGAGAAGGGAGACAGCCGCGCCCTTGGCGTATTTCTTGCGACGTCGGCAATTGGGGAAATCGTCGATGACAGCGTCTTTCTCCCCGTCACTATACGGGGAGAAATGCCCGGCAGGGCAATGAGGGGCGGGGCCGACATCCGGCGGTGGGCGCGCCGCCCGCCGCAGTCCCTACTCCACGGACCCCACCAGCACCTGCTGGCCGCCGCGGATCGAGACCCAGCGGCCGGTGTTGTCGATCGCCTGGCGCTTGAGGAAATGGTAGCCAGTGTCGTCCCAGGCCTTGACCTTGTCGGTCAGATTGTCGAGCACATAGTCGCCCCTGTCGGTGCGCACCGTCAGCACCGAGTGCCCTTCGCCGTCGGGTTTGCGCACCACGGTGATGAGAAGATCGGCAAGCGATATGCCCATCCGGGACAGCAGGCGCCGCTTTTCCAGCACATAGTCCTCGCAGTCGCCGACGCCCTTGGCGGGATAGGCCCAGACCTCGTCCTTGCCATAGATGTCCATGTCGCTCATCGGCTTGACGGCGGCATTCACCCTGGCGGTGACCTTGGCCAGCTTGCGCCACAATCTGTCCGTCATCGCGGCCGGCGCCAGATTGCCGGGACGGATCGCGCATTCGCGGGCATTGAGCCTGCAGAAATCATAATGGCCGATCGGTTGCGACGCGACGCCGCCGGTCGTCATCGCTCCGGCCGCCAAGGCCGGCGCCACCCAGCCTCCCATCATTGTCGCCAGTCCGGCTACTGCGCACGCACGAAGCGCTCGCGCCATTGGTGAGGAATTCATTGTCCCCGCTCGCCCTTGTTATTAATGAAAGGTTAAGGGCGATCTACAGTCCGTGTCAATTACCACGATTGGGTGATTTGCGACATGGTTACCCGCGAGACGCATGGCAGCGGCACCCGTGCGACAGGCCTGCCCGGCCTGTCCGGCGCTATCGGGCCGGCAATGCAGGCTGCCTATCTTTTGGCGGTGCGGACCAGCTTCGGTTTCACGGCGACCCGGTTCTGGCGGCCATAGCTGGTGATGAAGTCGACGATGCGCGGCACGATCTCGGCGCGGAAGCGCGAACCGTTGAAGACGCCGTAGTGCCCGACCGCGGGCTGCATGTAATGCGCCTTCCTGTCGGCGGGAATGTTGACGCACAGATCGTGCGCCGCCCGCGTCTGGCCAAGGCCGGAAATGTCGTCGTTCTCGCCCTCCACCGTGAACAGCGCGACATTGCGGATGGCCGAGGGATCGATGGGCGTGCCGCGATGCGTCATCTCGCCCTTGGGCAAAGCATGCCGGACAAACACCGTGTCGACCGTCTGCAGGTAGAACTCAGCCGTCAGGTCCATCACCGCCAGATATTCGTCGTAGAAGTCGCGGTGCTTCTCGGCGCTGTCGCCATCATGCTTCACAAGGTGCATGAAGAAGTCCTTGTGGGCGATGATGTGGCGGTCGAGGTTCATGCTCATGAAGCCCGAAAGCTGCAGGAAGCCTGGATAGACCTCGCGGCCGAAGCCCGGCACCGGCCAGGGCGCGCGCATCACGACATTGTCGCGGAACCAGTCTATGCCCTTCTCCTCGGCCAGAAGGTTGACCGCGGTCGGGTTGCGGCGCGTGTCGATCGGCCCGCCCATCAGGGTCATCGTCGCAGGAACGAAGGGGTCGCCGCGCGTTTCCATCAGCGCCACGGCCGCCAGCACCGGCACGGAAGGCTGGCAAACCGCCATCACATGCGTGTCGGGGCCCAGCACATGCAGCATGTCGACGACATAGTCGATATAGTCGTCGAGATCGAATTGGCCGTCGGCCGTCGGCACCATGCGGGCGTCGATCCAGTCGGTGATGTGCACGTCGGCATGGGGCAGCATGGCTTCGACCGTGCCGCGCAGCAGCGTCGCATAGTGGCCCGACATCGGCGCCACGATCAGAAGCTTCGGATCTCGCCGCCGCCCGGCGGGAACGGCGCGCTCGAAATGCACCAGGTTGCAGAACGGCCGCGACCAGACGGTCTTCTCGGTCACTGCCACGCTCTTCCAGTCGACCACCGTCTTGTCGAGGCCGAATTGCGGCTTGCCGTAGCGGCGCGTGGTGCGCTCGAACAACTCGGCGCCCGCCGCGATCGAGCGGCCCCAGGACGTGTGCGAGAACGGATTGAGCGGGTTGGAATAGAACAGCCGCACCGCATCGGCATAGAGACGGGCCGGCTGCAGGGCGGCGTGGTTCATTTCATAGAGCTGGTAGAACATCCGTTTACCCCGCTGCGGCCTGCGACCGAAGGGGCGGCGAGCAGTGCCTGGCCCTAACTGTCTCGCGGGGAAGTTAACAACTAATTGCTGCGATGCAATACGTCACGTGGCGTGATCTATACGCATTCTTGGTCCAAAGCGTTGGAAATCAGCCTTGGACGGTACAAGCCGGCTCATTGTGCAGGTGCGAAGGCCCGCCAGGCGGCCCGGCCCTCGGGCCGGGCAGTGGTGGTCAGACGCGCGCCATGCAGACCGCGGTGTGGCCCGAACCGATGAAGCCGAGCTGGCCGGCGGCACCCTTCGACAGGTCGAGCACGCGTCCCCGGATGAACGGTCCGCGATCGTTGATGCGCACCACGACGCTGCGGCCATTGTTCTGGTTGGTGACCCGCAGCTTGGTGCCGAAAGGCAGCGTGCGGTGTGCGGCGGTCAAGGCCGAAGGGTTCATCCGTTCGCCCGACGCGGTCCTGGAGTGCAGGGCGTACCAGGAAGCGCGGCCGCATTGACCGGCGGCGGAGGCGGCTGGAGTGGCGGAGGCGCCGACCATCAGGCCAGCAGCGATCGTCACCGCGGCAAGCGCGGTCCGGTTGTTGTTATTCATATTTGGGGGAAGGCTCCGTTTTTGACAGGCCCCAGCCGTTACGGAGACAATAAGGCACGAAATGCGGCAATCATCTGGCGGTTCCATGGCGCCGGCACACGTTTGGAGTCGCCCGGTAACAGTCTGTCAGTGATTTCCCGACGGTCAGCGATCAACTCACGATGATGTTCCAGCGGATATCCATGTCTTGTTTGACAAGATCGAGCGGCAACATCCAAGTAGAAGATGCTGCTGCCGAACCGATTCCTTTGCCTCTTTCATCGCGACGGCGACGACGCGACCGATCAACTTCGGAAGGGAGAATCCGGCAATGAGACTGATCAAAAATCTGCTGGCGTTGATTGTGCTGGCCGTCGGCGCGCTGTGGTCGCTGCAAGGCATCGGCGCGATCGGCGGCAGCTTCATGACCGGCCAGTCGCAATGGCTCACCATCGGCATCATCGTCATGCTGGTCGGTCTCGCCGGGCTCGTGTGGGCGAACGGTTCGCGCGGTTGAGCCGCTCTCACTGCGACCAGTACTGCCAGGCCCAGTAGAAGCTTTCGTCTCGCGGCGGCAGGCGGTCACGCCCGGCCGGGAGTCGGACGGGCGCCGGCGAGCGCGGACCGTCCTCCCTTGTCGCCTTGTCCTCCTCTATCGCCTTGCCATCGGATGTCAGGCCCAGCAGCCAGGTGCCGAAATGGGCGAACAGCATGGCGGTGGAATGGGTCATCGTCATCTCCGTTTCCCGATCATTCGCGTCCCGCCCACGGCACGAGCGCGCGCTCGATCCTGCGGATGGCGAATTCGAGCACGAAGGCGATGGCCGCGATCACCAAAATGCCCATGACCACCACGTCGGTGACCAGGAACTGCGCCGCCGACTGGATCATGAAGCCAAGCCCGCGCGTCGCCGCCACCAGTTCGGCGGCGACCAGCGTGGACCACCCGGCGCCGAGCGCGATGCGCAGTCCGGTCAGGATCGACGGCAGCGCGCTGGGCAGGATCACGTGGCGGACCACCTGGCGCCTCGTCGCGCCAAGCGAACGCGCGGCGTTGATGCGCTCCTGCGAGACGCCGCGGACGCCGGACGCGGTCGACAATGCCACCGGCGCCAGCATGGCGATGGCTATCACCAGGACCTTGGACGGCTCGCCGATGCCGAACCAGATGATGACCAGCGGCAGATAGGCGAGCGGCGGGATCGGCCGCAGGAATTCCAGCAGCGGATCGAAAATGCCGCGGCCGACGGTGCTGATGCCGATGGCGAGGCCAACCGGCACGCCGACGAGGAGCGCCGCGATGAGCGCGGCGAACACCCGCCCCAGGCTGGCGGCGATATGCTGGACGAGCGTTGCGTCGACAAAGCCATCGCGGGCGACGATGATGAATTTGTTCCACACCGCGACAGGCGAGGGCAGGAATACCGGCGACACCAGTTGCAGGCGGGCCGACACCGTCCAAAGCGCCAGCACCAGAAGAATGGTGGCCGCGCTGACCATGCGCGCCGAAACGCCCTTGCGCTTCGGGACCGGGCGCGACCATGGCACCGACAGGCCGTCGGCCTCTTCGGTCCTGGAGCCGGAGCGTTCGGTGTAGGAGGAGAAAATGGTCATGCCGCCTCTCCCTCGAAGATGGCGTCGGTCAGTTCGCCGCGCGCCGCGGCGAAGCCAGGATCGGCCTTGATGGCGCGGATGGCCTCGCCCGCTGCGTAGCGCCTGGAGAAGCCCGGCTCCAAGGTCCGCACCACCCGGCCCGGCCCGGGCGCCAGCACCACGATGCGGGTGGCGAGCACCAGCGCCTCGTCGATGCCGTGCGTGACCATCAGCACGCCGACCTTGCTTGCCGTCCACAGGTCGAGCAGCGTCGTCTGCATACGCTCGCGCGTCAGCGCATCGAGCGCGCCGAGCGGCTCGTCGAGCAGCAGGAATTGCGGCCCGGCAGCCAGCGCCCGGGCAAGGCCGACGCGCTGGCGCATGCCGCCGGACAGTTCCCAGATGCGCTTGTCGCCGGCATCGGTGAGCTTGACCAGGCCGAGCAATTCGTCGGCGCGGCGCGCCCGCTCGGATGGCCCGACACCGCGCAGCCTGAGCGCGAAGGCGACGTTCTCGCGCGCCGTCAGCCAAGGAAACAGCGCGTCGTTCTGGAACACCACCGCACGGTCCGAACCGGGTGCTGCGATCGGCCGGCCGTCGATCGCGGCCGTGCCGCGTGCCGGCGCAACAAAGCCGGCGCCGACATTGAGCAGCGAGGTCTTGCCGCAGCCGGAACGGCCGACAAGGACGACGAAGTCATCGCTGGCGACGTCGATCGATACCCGCTCGACGGCGGGTGCGGGCTGGCCGTCATAGTGGATCGAGATTCTGTCGAGCACGAGATGCGACATGAGCCCTCGCAGGGAGTTCGTTGAAGTCCGCCTGCCCGAAGCCGCGCCTCGTCAGCGGCTCCCGGACAGGCGACACGCGGCGTCAGGAAAGACGTGCGCGCGTCTCATAGGGGCGCCACCTGCCCGTCGTGACATGGGGCGCTCCAACGCTCGGGTCAGTTCGAGGCCAGCGCCTCGGTGACGTATTTCGATGTCACATATTTCGAATAGTCCGGCAGCACGGCGTCTACCTTGCCCTGCTCCTTGAGGAAGGCGGACGCGGCCGCGATCGCCTTGACCGTGCCGCCGCCGAGGAACTTGTCGGAGGCTTGTTCTTCGAGTGTCGGGAAGACATAGCCCTTGAGCAGTTCAGGCACTTCCTCGACCTTGGCGCCGGTCAGCTTGGCGATCTCGGCCGCCTGCGGCGACGCTGCCGACCAGGCATCGGGCTTGACCAGGTACTCGGCATAGGCCGCACCCGTCACCTTGACGAAGTCGCGCACCGCTTCCGGGTTCTTTTCGGCAAAGTCGGTGCGCACGATCCAGGCGTCGAAGGTCGGCGCGCCCCAGGCGGCGACCTGGGAGGAATCCAGCACCACCTTGCCTGATGTCTTGACCTGGCCGAGCGCCGGATCCCAGACATAGGCCGCATCGATATCGCCGCGCGAAAAGGCAGCGGCGATTTCCGGCGGCCTGAGATTGAGGATCTCGACCGATTTCGGGTCGACATTCTCATGTTTCAGCGCGGCAAGCAGGCTGTAATGCGTCGTCGAGACGAAGGGCACGGCCACCTTCTTGCCGGCGAGGTCGGCGACCTTCTCTATGCCGGCGCCGTTGCGTGCGACCAAGGCCTCGGATCGCCCGATCAGGCCGACGACGAAGATGGTTTGGACCGGCAATTCGCGGCTCGCCGCCGCCGCCAGCGGGCTCGAACCGACATAGCCGATGTCGACCGAGCCGGATGCGACCGCGGCGATGACATCGGCGCCGGAATCGAATTTGCGCCAGTCGATGGCGGCCTTGGTAGCCTTTTCATAGGCACCATCGGCCTGCGGCACCTTGGAGGGTTCGACCACCGTCTGGTAGCCGATGGTGATTTTGAGGTCGTGGGCAAAAGCCGGGCCGAGGAAGGCGGCGCCGGCAAGTGCGGCCGTAGACAGGAGAAGGATGCGTCGCGAAATGGTGGTGGACATCAAGGGCTCCATGAAACAGGGGAAAACCGGATTGCTTCATGATAGTCCGCTAATTCTATTGTTCTTGTAGAGTTAAATTCTTCTAGCAGGGTTGGATTTGTTGGAAAAAGCTGCCGATACAGAGGTCCCCAGGCGGATTTGGCGCCTATAGCGCTCAAGACTGGCGAGATCATCGCGTTCGGGAAGCTCGGCCACCGCTACCGGCCTCCGATCGCGAACGAGAATTCACGTTGCAGCCGCTTGAAAGGCAAATCCATGCTTCAGATGGATTGGAATTTAAAAACATGTTCCGCCTGTTCGCGTTTAAGTATAGTAAACTTATCGACATAGAGACTTGGAGGCGACGATGAGAGGTCATACCCATCCGTATCGCGGCGATCGCCGGTGGCACCGGTCTCGGGCCGTCGCGCCACGGTTTGTGTCCCCGGCATCACAGTCAGGTCCAAAATCGCCGCAATGGCTTGAAAATCAAGCAAGATCAATCGCGATTGGCTTGTATATCATGTCGGTAGAATTTATGTCATGGATGCTTGAGCGCGGCGGGAGGCACGTCAGGCGTTTCGCAACGGATGGCCTCGAGCCATCGCATGACAGAGAAACGTTCGGATCATGCTCACCAAGAAAGGCAAGTACGGCCTCAAGGCGCTCGTCCATCTGGCGCGGATGCCGGCCGGGCAGCTTGCCTTCGTCAACGACATCGCGACCGGCAACAACATCCCGAAGAAGTTTCTCGACGCCATCCTGGGCGAATTGCGCAATGCCGGTTTCGTGCAGAGCCGCAAAGGCAAGGATGGCGGCTATCGCTTGGCGCGGCCGCCGGAGGAAATCAGGGTCGGCCATGTCGTGCGTGTGCTCGACGGCCCGCTGGCGCCGATCCCTTGCGCCAGCCGTACCCAATACCAGCGCTGCGAAGACTGTAACGAGGCGACATGCCAGGTCCGACATCTGATGCTGGAAGTCCGGCAAGCGATCGCCGAGGTGCTCGACCAGCGCAGCCTCGCCGAGATGCGCGACATCGGCCTCGACGACCTTGGGGTCGCAAGGGGCCTCGACGACCTCTCGGTCGCGAGCGACGATCTGCCGGTTGCGGTGAAGGCCTGACGCCGGCGCGTCGCACGGGGCTGGCATGAGCGGCCGCCGCAACTCGATCATCATCGTCGGCGGCGGCGCCAGCGGGGTCGTGCTCGCCGCGCATCTGCTGAGACAGCCCAATCCCGACCTTCGCGTCACGCTGATCGAGAAGCGCCCGCATTTCGGCCAGGGCATCGCCTATTCTACATTGCTCTCCGCGCATGTGCTGAACGTCAGCGCCGCCGGTATGAGCGCCTATGCCGACGATCCCGGCAATTTCTGGCGCTGGCTGCTGGAACGCGGCCTGGCAACGCCCGAGCAGGCGCCGGTCTACGCGCCGCGCAGCATCTATGCCCGCTATCTCGGCGAATTGCTGGACGATCTCGAGGCGCGCGAGAGGGAGACCGGACGCCTCCGGCTGATCCATGAGGAAAGCCTGTCGATCTCGCCCACGGCCTCGGGGGTGGAAGTGGCGCTCGCCAACGGCACCAGCGTCGTCGCCCATCTGGCGGTGCTCGCCACCGGCCATGACGAGGTGCCGGCCATGGGGCAAGGCCATGCGGTCCGCATGGGATCGGAGGCCGACACCGCGCTCGATCCCGACCGGAGCGTCATGGTGCTGGGAACGGGCCTCAGCATGGTCGACGCATTCCTGGCGCTCGAACAGCGCGGCCACCGCGCGGAGATCGTCGCGGTGTCGCGGCGCGGCCTGCTGCCCTCGCCGCACCGCAAGGGCAATCCGATCAAGCTCGACGTCGCCGATATCCCGCTCGGCACCCAGCTTTCCTATTTCGTCGGCTGGTTCCGCGACCTGATCCGGGAAAACCAGAAGGCCGGCATCGACTGGCGCGACGTCGTCGACGGCCTTCGCCCGTTCAACCAGAAGATCTGGCAGAACTGGCCGGCCTCCGCCAAGCGTCGTTTCGTCGAGCACACCAAGGC
Source organism: Mesorhizobium sp. B2-2-3 (assembly GCF_006442405.1). NCBI lineage: Bacteria > Pseudomonadati > Pseudomonadota > Alphaproteobacteria > Hyphomicrobiales > Phyllobacteriaceae > Mesorhizobium > Mesorhizobium sp. B2-2-3. The sequence continues at coordinate 244,354 of NZ_VFWC01000003.1, forward strand.
GTGGTGGGACATCCACCGCCACCGCATGGCGCCCGAGGTCCATGCCCGCGTCACGCAAGCCGTGCAGTCCGGCCGCATCCGCCTCGTCGCTGGCCGTGTCGTCGACATCGCGGCGGGCGGCGAGTTCACGGTCCAGGTCCAGTCGCGCCACACCAAGCGGCTGGAGAGGTTCGAGGTCGCCCGCATCTATGATTGCTCCGGTATCGTCAGGGACATCTCGGCCTCGTTGAACAGCGTGGTGCGCTCGCTGGTCGACCGCGGGCTGGCGCGGCCGGATCCGCTGCGCATCGGCCTCGACGTGACGGCCAATTGCGAGATCATCGCCGGCGACGGCACGGTGTCCAGGAAAATCCTCGCCGTCGGCCCGCTGACCAGAGGCACCTTCTTCGAGATCGACGCCATTCCGGATATTCGCGTCCAGTGTGCGAGGCTGAGCAAGCAGCTGCTGGGGTAGCGTGTTAGCGTCGGCGTTCTACGGCAGGCCAGAGGGGGCGTGCCCCACAAGCCTGCGGGCGATTTGCACGACGGAGCCCGCCCCGGAATTTCATTCTCCATCTAGCCGGTCGATTGGCACGATCTATCTTCTTTCCCACTGCAAAGGGCTGGAAAAGAGGATACGCTGCCGCCCTGCCCGAAGCGGCCGCTTGATCATGGAGCATCGATATGAGCAGGCACAAGATCGCGCCCTCGGATAGCGCCCCTTTGGAAAACGCCGCTTCGGAAAACGCACTGTCGCGCCTGCGGCCGCCTTACGGATCGGTGCTCGACCTGATCGGCCAGACCCCCGTGGTCGAACTGACCCAATTCGACACCGGCAAGTGCCGGCTGTTCATCAAGCTCGAAAGCCAGAATCCTGGCGGCTCGATCAAGGACCGTATCGCACTGTCGATGATCGCGGCGGCCGAGAAGGAGGGCAGGCTGAAGCCAGGCGGCACGATCGTCGAGGCGACGGCCGGCAATACCGGCCTGGGCCTGGCCCAGGTCGGCATCCCCAAGGGCTACCGTATCATCCTGGTCGTGCCCGACAAGATGTCGCGCGAGAAGATCCAGCATTTGCGCGCGCTGGGCGCGGAAGTGCGCATGACGCGCTCCGACGTCGGCAAGGGCCACCCCGAATATTACCAGGATATGGCCGAAAAGATCGCGGCCGAGCTGCCCGGCGCCTTCTACGCCAACCAGTTCGCCAATCCGGCCAACCCTGAGGCGCACGAAACCACCACCGGTCCGGAAATCTTTTCGCAGCTCGACGGCGATGTCGACGCGGTGGTGGTCGGCGTCGGCTCAGGCGGCACGCTGACCGGCCTTGGCCGGTTCTTCGCCAAGGCATCGCCGAAGACGGAAATGGTGCTGGCCGATCCGGTCGGCTCGGTGCTGGCGCCGCTGATCAAGACCGGCAAGATGGTGGAGGCCGGCAGCTGGACTGTGGAAGGCATCGGCGAGGACTTCGTGCCGCCCAATGCCGAGCTGTCGCTGGTCAAGAAAGCCTATTCCATATCGGACAAGCAGAGCATGCTGGCGGTGCGCGATCTCCTGTCCCGGGAAGGCATCCTGGCCGGCTCGTCTTCGGGCACGCTGCTGTCGGCCGCCTTGCGCTATTGCCGCGAGCAGACGTCGCCCAAGCGCGTCGTCACCTTCGTCTGCGACAGCGGCAACAAATATCTGTCGAAAGTCTTCGACGATTTCTGGCTGGCCGAGCAGGGGCTGGCCGAGCACGAGCAGCATGGCGACCTGCGCGACCTGGTGATGCGCACGCACCGCACCGGCGACACCGTCTATGTCGGTCCGGCCGAAAGCCTGCTCAACGCCTATGGCCGCATGCGCCGCTCCGATGTCTCGCAGCTGCCGGTGCTCGACGACGGCAAGCTGGTCGGCATCGTCGACGAAAGCGACATTCTGGCCAAGGTCGACGGCCCCTATGAGGGCCGCTGGGAGCGCTTCAACGCGCCGGTACGCACGGCGATGACCTCCAATCTGCATACTTTGCAGGCCAGCCAGACGCTGGACGCGCTGCTGCCGGTATTCGACCGCAACGAGGTCGCCATCATCTTCGACGGCGACGAGTTCGTCGGCCTGATAACCCGCATCGACCTGATCAACCATTTGAGGCGCCGTGCACGATGACCGCATCCGGAAAGAACCGCCTGGCCTTCTCCACCCGCACCATCCATGGCGGCCAGAGCCACGATCCCCTGACCGGAGCGGTGATGGTGCCGATCTACGCCACCTCGACCTATGGCCAGCAGTCGCCCGGCGTGCACAAGGGCTTTGAATATGCCCGCAGCCAGAATCCGACGCGCTTTGCCTTCGAGCGCGCGGTGGCCGATCTCGAAAGCGGCTCGGCTGCCTTCGCCTTCGCCTCCGGGCTGGCGGCGATCGCCACCGTGCTGGAACTGCTCGATTCCGGCGCCCACATCGTCGCCACCGACGACATCTACGGCGGCTCCTTCCGCCTGATGGAGCGGGTGCGCAAGCGCTCCGCCGATCTCAAGGTCAGCTTCGTCGACTTCACCGACCTTGCGGCGGTAGAGGCGGCGATCCGCCCGGAGACGAAAATGCTCTGGGTCGAGACGCCGACCAACCCGCTGCTGCGCATCGTCGACCTCGAAGGCGTCGCGGCCCTTGCCAGGCGCAAGGGCATCCTCTCGGTCGCCGACAACACATTCTGCAGCCCCTATTTGCAGCGGCCACTGGAGCTCGGCATCGACATCGTGGTGCATTCGACGACGAAGTACCTCAACGGCCATTCCGACATGGTCGGCGGCGTGGCTGTTGTCGGCGATAACAAGGATTTGGCCGATCGCCTGAAATTCCTGCAGAACGCCATCGGCGCCATTTCGGGCCCGTTCGACAGTTTTCTCGCCCTGCGCGGCCTCAAGACATTGGCGCTGAGGATGGAGCGGCACTCGTCGAACGGCCTCAAGATCGCGCAGTGGCTGGAAGCCCGCAAGGATGTGCGCCGGGTCATCTATCCCGGTCTGGCCAGCCATCCGCAGCATGCCGTCGCCGTCCAGCAGATGCATGCGTTCGGCGGCATGATATCAGCCGTGCTCGACCGCGACCTCGCCGGCACGAAACGCTTCCTCGAACACACGCAATTGTTCACGCTGGCCGAAAGCCTCGGCGGCGTGGAGAGTTTGATCGAACACCCGGCGCTTATGACGCATGGATCGATCCCGGCGGAGAAGCGCGAAGAGATCGGCATATCGGATTCGCTGGTGCGGCTGTCGGCGGGCATCGAGGATGGCGACGATCTGATCGCGGACCTGGAGCAGGCGCTGGGGGGCTGAGCGGCGGCGCCCCCGCTGAGACGAGCCAGTCTACAAAGCCAGCGCCAACTTCGCAGAAAGCCAGCCACAACCCCGTTGACCCCAAACCCCATCTGCCCGAATTGTAGCGCCCCATGCCCACGCGCGACACATCTCCCGATACGCCCCTCACTTTCGCGGTGCTGGTCTTCCCCGGCTTTCCGATGATGGCGTTCAGCTCGGTCATCGAGCCGCTGCGCGCGACCAATGTGCTGGCGAAGCGGGAATGCTATCGCTGGATCATCGTCGGCGCTACCCAGGGCGCGGTCGAGGCCTCGAACGGCGTCGTCATCCAGCCGCGCTTCTATGCCGGGGATGCGCCGAAGGTCGACCGCATCGTCGTCTGCTCAGGCGGCGATGCCGATCATCTCGTTGCCGAGGATGCGGCAAGCTGGATCCGCCGCAGCTTGCGCAGTGGCGCCCATATCGGCGCGGTGGCGGACGCCGCCTTCTTCCTCGCCCGCGCCGGCCTGCTCGACGGCCATGCCTGCACCTTGCACTGGACCAGCCAGGCGGCCTTCACCGAGGCCTTTCCCAATGTCGAGCTGAGGCGCGACCTCTATGTCATCGACCGCAAGCGTTTCACCTCGGCCGGCGGCGTCGGCAGCCTCGACATGATGCTGGAGATCATTACCCGCGACTACGGCGCCGAGCTTGCGGCCGGCGTCGCCGAATGGTTCGTGCACAGCCAGCTGCGCTCCAGCGTCGACCGCAAGCTGATGCCGCTGCGCCTCCGTACCGGCGTGCGGAACGAGCTGGTGCTGTCGGCCATCGCCATCATGGAGGACGCTGTGGAGGAGCGGCTCGGCATGGCGGAGCTGACGGCCAGGCTCGGCGTCTCCTCCGATAAGCTCGAACGCTCCTTCCGCTCCGAACTCGCCATCTCGCCCAACGGCTACTATCGGCGGCTCAGGCTGAAACGCGCCGCCGATCTCCTGGCGCACTCGACGCTCGCCGTGCGCGACGTGGCGCTCGCCTGCGGCTTTGCCTCGATGTCGAGCTTCGCGCGCGCCTTTCGCGAGGAGCACGGCCATCCTCCGAAGCTGGCGCGACGGCATTAGAGGTCCTGCTGGCGTTGAGAGACGTTGGCGGGACAGCGCCCCCCTCTGTCCTGCCGGACATCTCCCCCTCAAGGGGGGAGATCGAACGTCACAACAGCTTTCGCCAATTTTCACCGAAGAAGCGACGAGGTCAAAGCTGCCAATCTCCCCACTTGAGGGGGAGATGCCCGGCAGGGCAGAGGGGGGCGCTTGGCACCTGCATCTCTTGGTACCCAGCGGCATCTCGCACAACAAGCGCGGTTTTCCGCACAATCCCTCGTTACCGCCTGCGCCATGGTCTGATCTTGCAAACCACCCAAGGTCAGCCCCCATGAGCATCGTCGTATTCGACCCTGACAGCACTGAAGACGTTGACTTCCAGGACCGCATGCGCCACCCCGCGGCGGCCGATCCTGCCGGCGGCATGTGGCTGTCCGACACCGAGCCGTCTTTCATCGATGCCGACGCCCTTCGTAAAGGCCGGCTGGCCAAGCTGCGCGGCTGGATGCGTGACGCCGGCTATGGCGGCGTGGTGCTGTTCGATCCCTATAACCAGCGCTACGCCACCGGCTCGCGCAACATGTTCGGCTATTTTCTGCGCAACTCGACCCGTTATTTCTTCATTCCGACCGAAGGGCCGATCGTGCTGTTCGAATACCCGCAGAGCTACCATGTCTCGATGGTGCTCGACACGATCGACGAGGCGCGTCCGTCCAAGCTCGTCTGGTCGTCGGTGTCGGGCCGCGACGACGAAACCGCCGGCCCGTTCGCCGACGAGATCGCCGAACTCCTGAAGCAGCATGGCGGCGGCTCGATGAAACTCGGGCTCGACCGTTGCAGCCATCTGCAGGCGCTGGCGCTGGAGAAGCGCGGCTGCGACGTCCGCGACTGCCAGGGCGAGATCCTGGCGGTGCGCGCGGTCAAGACCCCGGAGGAAGTGAAATGCCTGCAGGTGTCGATGGCCGGCGCGGAAGCCGCCGTCTATGCGGTGCGCGAGGCGATCAAGCCCGGCGTTTCCGAGAACGAGCTGTTCGCCATCATGTATGGCGAGGTCATCCGCCAGGGCGGCGAGTTCATCGAGACGCGGCTGTTGACGTCCGGCCAGCGCACCAATCCCTGGTTCAACGAGGCCAGCGGGCGAAAAATCCGGCCGGGCGAGTTGCTGGCGCTCGATACCGACACGATCGGCTGCTATGGCTATTATTCGGATTTCTCGCGCACCTTCCGCTGCGGGCCCGGCAAGCCGACCCCCTATCAGAAATCGCTCTACCGCATGGCGCACGACCAGGTTCAGCACAATATCTCGATCGTGAAGCCCGGCATGGCTTTCCGCGAGATCGCCGAAAAGGCTTGGAAGATCCCCGACCGCTTCGTCGACCAGCGCTACACCTCGGTCATGCACGGCGTCGGCATGCATGGCGAGACACCCTTCATCGCGCACGCCATGGACTATGAAACCTATGGCCGCGACGGCCATATCGTGCCAGGCATGGTGGTGAGCGTGGAAAGCTATATTGGCGAGAAGGGCGGCCGCGAGGGCGTCAAGCTGGAGGACGAAATCCTGATCACCGAGACCGGCACCGAGCTCCTGTCGCGCTTTCCCTATGAGGATGAGTTTCTGGAGAAGCAGGTTTGATGCCAGCGGCCGGTTTAGTTGACGTACCGCAGCTGAAGAACGAGCGCCTCATTCCTTGGCGCCCCCCTCTGTCCCTCCAGCGTTTGGAAGTATCTTGGGGGCCAGGCGCATCCGCATGAAAAGCCCTATCTCCGTCAAGCGCGGCACCGTGGCCGCTGTCTTCATCGACCTGCAGGAAGAGCACCGGCAGGACCCGCGCTACCTGGTCGAGGGTTTTGACAAGATTCTCGCCAACGTCCAGCGGCTGCAGGCGGCGGCGCGGCAGAACAATGTGCCGCTCTATCACTGGGCCTACATTGTCGATCTCGACAAGCAGGAGCGGCCCTTTCACCCTGTTGGAACCGACGGCAAGTCGGCCTTCTCCGACAAGAGCGATCCGCTGACCGAGATCTGCCGTGAGGTGGCGCCTGCTGATGGCGAGGCGCTGCTGATCAAGGCCGAGGCCAGCGCCTTCCGCGCGGGACCGGCCGCCGATCGGCTCAAGGCTTCCGGCGTCGAATGGCTGGTCATATCTGGCGTGTGGACCGAGGCCTGCATCGATGCCACCGTGAAGGACGCCGTGGCGCGCGGCTTTCGCGTGCTGCTGGTCAAGGACGCCTGCGGCAGCGGCAGTGCCGCCATGCACCAGACCGCAATCCTAAACCTCGCCAACCGGCTCTATGGCGGCGCCGTCACCGACACCGACGGCGCCTGCCTGCTGCTGGCTGGCGAGAGCGTCGCCGTCTGGCAGGTCGAGGGCTCGGTGCCGCTGCGCTTCAGCTTTGAAAACGCGGCCAGGCTTTACAGCGAGCTTTGAGGCAATGCCTTCCGAAACCGTGGGCAGCACTGAAATGACCGGTCGCGGCAAATACGCGACGCGGCTCGACCCTGCGCTGTGGGCCTATATAGACGGCATCAACGCCTGGTATCCGCCCGAGACGATCGACCTGCCGATCGCCAAGCAGCGTGCGATCTATGACAGGATGTGCCGGGCGCTTCGCCAGCCCTATCCGCCGGGGGTGACGGCGAGCGACGACCTCATCGCCGCCCCCGGCCGGAACATCGCGGTGCGGCACTACGGGATGGCAGGCACGGCCGCGCGGGCCACGGTGCTTTATTACCATGGCGGCGGCTTCATCCTGGGCGGGCTCGACAGCCATGACGACATCTGCGCCGAGATCTGCGCCGGCACCGGCTTTGCCGTGCTCTCGGTCGACTATCGGCTGGCGCCCGAACATCTCCACCCCGCCGCCTTCGACGACGCTCTGGCCGCCTTCGAATGGGCGGCGGCTAGAGCGAACGGGCCACTGCTGCTGTCCGGCGAGAGCGCCGGCGGCAATCTGGCGGCGGCGGTCAGTCACGCGACGCGCGCTCGCGCGAAGAGGCCGACCGGCCAGGTGCTGATCTATCCCGGCCTCGGCGGCGACGAGACTGCCCGCTCCTACATCGAGCATGCCGAGGCGCCGCTTCTGTCGACCGGCGACGTCGCTTTCTACCGCCACGTCCGCTCGGCCAAGAGACAGGCGCCGGACGATCCGACCTTCTCGCCGCTGCGCGCCGCCGACTTCTCCGGCCTGCCGCCCACCATTGTCGTTACCGCCGAATGCGACCCGCTGTCGTCGGACGGCGAGGCCTATCGCGACCGCATCCTGGCCGCCGGCGGCAAAGCGAGCTGGCACGAGGAGAAGCGCCTCGTGCACAGTTTCCTGCGCGCCCGCACCACCGTGCCGGCTGCCGCCGAGGCGTTCCGGCGCATAATCGCGGCGATCGCGGCACTTGGCGCGGGCGAATGGCCCGTCGAACACTGAACCCGAGCGACGCAGCCCTCAATTGCGCCCGTAAAACGCGTTCGGGACATGCACCGGCCAGCGCCATGGCAGCACGGCGATCATGTCGAACCGTATCGACAGCCTGCCGTAATCCGGCTGGCGCGACAGCCAGATGTCGGCGGCGCCTTCGATGCGGCGCTCCGATTCATGGGCGATCGCCTCCATTGCCTCCATCAGCGTGCGGCGGGCCTTGACCTCGACGAACAGCACCAGGTCGCCGCGCCTTGCGATCAGGTCGATCTCGCCGAAACGGGTGCGATGGCGGCGCGCCAGGATCCGGTAGCCCTTCAGCACCAGCGCCGCCGCCGCCAGCCACTCGCCGCGATGGCCGCGCCGGTAGGCCTTTTGACGGCTGACGCTCGGGAGCCTAGCCACGGCCCTCTCCAGAGGCATCCCTGAGTTCCAGCAGCCGCCGGTAGAGCGCCTGCTTCTGGCCGCCGGTCATCTTCGCCGCTTCCGCCGCCGCCTTCGAAGCCGGCATTTCGGCGGCGAGCGACAACAGCATCCGGTCGATATCGGCCGGCTCGTCCGCCCTGGCTTCGGCCGGACCGACGCACACCACGATCTCGCCCTTCGGCGTATCGGCCGCCGCATAGTGGTCGGCCAGCGCCCGCAGCGTGCCGGTGCGCATCTCCTCGAAGGTCTTGGTCAATTCCCTGCCGATCGCTGCCTTGCGCTCGCCGCCAAGCGCCTCGACCATCGCGCCGAGAGACTCGGCCAGCCGGCGCGGCGATTCGAAGAAGATCAGCGTCGCCGGCACCGCTTTAAGCGCGTCCAGCCGCGCCAGCCGCTGCCCCGCCTTGACCGGCAGGAAGCCGGCGAACAGGAAGGCATCCGAAGGCAGGCCGGATGCGGTGAGCGCGGCAAGCGGCGCGGACGGACCGGGGATGGGCACGACGCGAATACCCTGGTCGAGCGCCTCGCCGACCAGCCGGTAGCCGGGATCGGAAACCAGCGGCGTGCCGGCATCCGAGATCAGCGCCACGCTCTGCCCCGACTGGAGCGCCGCTATCAATTTCGGCCCGGCCTCGCCGGCATTGTGCTCGTGATAGGCCGTGGTGCGGCGGCGGATGCCGTAGCGGTCGAGCAGCACGCGCGACACGCGCGTGTCCTCGCAGGCGACCATGTCGGCGGCGGCCAGCGTCTCAAGCGCGCGCAGCGTGATGTCGGCGAGATTGCCGATCGGCGTCGCCACCAGATAGAGCGCGGGTTCGAGCGGCCGGGCCGCGATCTCGGTCTGCCCGATCACATAGCTGCGCTTTCCCGTCTCGCCAGTCACCGGTGCCCTTCTCCGTCAGCGGCGCGCCCGCGTCCAGATGGAGCCGCGAAGGACGTTCCGAAATCATCCGCCCTGTTTGGCACGGCCCGCGCCGGGTTGCAAAAGCCGCTGTAATGCAAGGCGAGCGCCATTCCTTCGCCACAGTAGGGAACGAAACCGTCTTTCGCAGATTTAGCCCCTGATTCCCCCGGGAGGACAGGATGGACAGACTGATCATACAGGACGCTTTCGAGCCCTACTATGCAGGCCGCAAGCGCTTTGCCGCGCAAGGAGACGGGAAGCCGCCCGCCACCACGGACGGCAAGCAGGGGCTCGCGCGCCGCCCGCCACCAGAGATCAAGCTACCCGACAACGAACCCGACAGCACGACGGAGCACTGACCGGACGATGCCCAATCGCTTCGATATTTTCATCACCCGTCTCGAAACCAAGAACGCCCGCCACGGCGCAGCACTACCCTCGATAAGCGACCAGCACCGCGCCCGCCGCGATAAGGGCGACGCCAAGCCAGTTCGCACCGGTGAGCCGCTCGCCGAGAAAGACCGCGCCAAACACCGCCACAAGCACGACGCTTAGCTTGTCGATGGGCGCCACCTGCGCCGCATTGCCGATTTTCAGCGCGCGGAAATAGCAGAGCCACGAGGCTCCGGTCGCCAGTCCCGACAGGCTAAGGAAAAGCCAGGTCTTCCCGGAGATCGAGGCCCACGATTGGAATTGGCCGCTGGCGGCGAGGATCGCCGCAAGCACCACCAGGATGATGGCTGTCCGGATGAGGGTGGCGAAATCGGAATTGATGGTCTCGATGCCGACCTTGGCAAAGATCGCCGTCAGTGCCGCGAAAGTCGCCGACAACAGCGCCCAGAATTGCCAGGAAAGCGTCAGGTTCATTCGGATAGCCTCACCGGTCGGGTCTCAACTCAGATACCGCGAAACAGCTGCCTCAGAAGCGTAATCTTGGCTTCGAGATTGGGAGCAGCATCCCCGCCTACCGCGCCAGATCGGCCACCACGGCGTCGAGCACGATCATGCCGGCGGGCGTGGCGCGCAGGCGGGCGTTGCCGATCGGCGCCACCAGCCCTTCGCCCTGCAGCACCGACAGCCGCGCGCTCGACAGGCCGCGCCCGGAAAACGCTTCGTAACGCGACAGGTCGATGCCTTCCGCCAGCCTCAGTCCCATCAGCAGGAACTCGTCAGCCTCTTCGGAGCGCGTCAGGGTCTCGCCGCCGGTGACGCCATGGCCCTTGGCCTCGACCAGATTGGCCCAGGTTTCCGGCATCCTCTCTGCGATGGTCACGACGCGGTGGCCGTTCTCGACGAAGCGGCCATGCGCGCCGGGGCCGACGCCGACATATTCGCCATAGCGCCAGTAGGTCAGATTGTGCCGGCTTTCGGCACCCGGCCGGGCGTGGTTTGAGATCTCATACGCCGGCAAACCATGGGCTGATGTCACCTCTTGCGTCAGCGCATAAAGGTCGGCGGCGTGGTCGTTGTCGGGGATGATGAATTTCTTCGCCGCGTGCAGCGCGTGGAACGGCGTGCCTTCCTCGATGGTCAGCTGATAGAGCGACAGATGGTCGGCGGCGTGGCCGATCGCCTGTTCGAGCTCCGATGCCCAGGCCTCCGGCGTCTGGCCTGGCCGTGCGTAGATCAGGTCGAAGGAGAGCCTTGGGAATATCTCCCGCGCGAGCCCGATCGCGTGCAGCGCCTCGTCCACATTGTGCAGCCGGCCAAGGAAGCGCAGATCCTTGTCGTTCAGCGCCTGCACGCCGAGCGAGACCCGGTTGACGCCCGCCGCGCGATAGCCGCGAAAGCGTTCGGCTTCGACCGAGGAGGGATTGGCCTCCAGCGTCACCTCGATGCCGTCGGGCACCGTCCAGTTCTTCGCCACGGCGTCCAGGACCCTGGCCACCGTTTCCGGCTTCATCAACGACGGCGTGCCGCCGCCGAGAAAGATGCTGGTCACCTCGCGTGGGCCGGTGCGCTGGCGCATCGTCGCCAGTTCCGCCTCGAAGGCGGCGGCAAAGCGCTCCTGGTCGACCGGCTGGTGGCGGACATGGCTGTTGAAGTCGCAATAGGGGCATTTGGCCGCGCAGAACGGCCAATGCACATAGACGCCGAAACCGGGGCTGCGGTCGAGCGGCATGGTGGCGCCGGGCCTGATCATGCCGAACCTGACCTGGCCAGACCCAATCGGGCTTGGGCGAATTTCTGGAAGGCGCGGGCGCGGTGCGACAGCGCCGTGGCCTGGCCGGGTTTCCAGCCGTGTTTTTCCTCGGCACTCATCTCGCCGAAGGTCTTTTTGAAGCCGTCGGGCAGGAACACCGGGTCGTAGCCGAATCCGAGCTCGCCGCGCGGCGGCCAGACCAGCGTGCCTTCGGCCTCGCCGCGGTAATATTCGGCCTCGCCATCGGGAAAGGCGAGGCAGATGACGGCGACGAAGCGACCCTTGCGCTGCTCGGCCGAGGCGGCGCCGACTTCCTGCAGCGCCACTTCGGTGCGCTGCATGGCGATGCCGAAATCCCTGCTGCCATCAGGCGTTTCGGCCCAGTTGGCGGTGTAGACGCCGGGCGCGCCGTCAAGCGCGTCGACGCACAGGCCCGAATCGTCCGACAGCGCCGGCAGGCCCGTCGCCTTGGCCGCGGCGAAGGCCTTGATATAGGCATTCTCCTGGAAGGTGGTGCCGGTCTCTTCGGGTTCGGGCAAGCCATAGTCCTTCGCCGATTTCGCCTCGAATCCGAATGGCGCCATCAGATCGGCGAATTCGCGCAGCTTGCCTTCATTGTGGCTGGCGACGACGATCTTTTTTCCATCGAGAGAATGCATCAAAGTCCCCAGATTCTCGGCTCGGCGAATTCGATCGAATTGCCGGAAGGATCGCGGATATAAAGCGAGCGGCCGCCTTGCGGCCATTCGAATTCGCTTTCGATGGCGATGTTCTTCGCCTTCAGATGGGATTTCCAGCGGCTGATTTCATCGGCGGTCGCCGCAAAGCAGAGATGGCCTTCGCCTGATGTGCCGTGCGGCGGCACTTTCAGCCTCGCGTCGGGCGCGGGCGGGACCTTGGTCGCCTCGGCGTTGAAGATCAGCAGCACGCCGGCTCCGCAACGGAAGAAGAGATGGCGGCCCTCGATCTTGCCGAGAGGAGTGAGGCCGAGGATGTCGGTGTAGAAGGCTTCGGCAGCGGCGAGGTCTTTGACATAAAGAGCGGATTCAAGAATGGCAGAGGGGATCACGAGGCACCCCCCTCTGGCCTGCCGGCCATCTCCCCCGCAAGGGGGGAGATGGGCGGCGTGAGCGCCGGCTCATGATGTTCTATGCTGATTATTGGCGAAGTTCTAGACAACAGCCGATCTCCCCCTTTGCGGGGGAGATGCCCGGCAGGGCAGAGGGGGGTGCCCAAGCTCCGCATGAATAAACTACGCCACCGCCATCTGCTGCAAACTCACCAGCCTCTGGATGCCTTTCTTGGCCAGGCCCATCAGCTCGGCGAACTGCCCTTCCGAAAAGGGCTCGCCCTCGGCCGTGCCCTGGATCTCGACGATGCCGCCCTTGCCGGTCATCACGAAATTGGCGTCGGTGCCGGCGGAGGAATCCTCGATATAGTCGAGGTCGATGACCGGCTGGCCGTCATGGATGCCGCAGGAAATCGCCGCGACATGGTCCTTCAGCACCTTGGCGACGCTCACCATCTGCCGGGCCTCCATCCAGCGCAGGCAATCGTAGAGCGCCACCCAGCCGCCGGTGATCGAGGCGGTGCGGGTGCCGCCATCGGCCTGGATGACGTCGCAGTCGACGGTGATCTGCTGCTCGCCCAGCGCCTGCAGGTCGACCACGGCGCGCAGCGAGCGGCCGATCAGCCTCTGGATCTCCAGCGTGCGCCCGCCCTGCTTGCCGGCGGAGGCCTCGCGGCGCATGCGCTCGCCTGTCGAGCGCGGCAGCATGCCGTATTCGGCCGTCACCCAGCCTTTCCCGGAATTGCGCATCCAGCCCGGCACTTTTTCCTCCAGGCTTGCCGTGCACAAGACATGCGTGTCGCCGAACTTCACCAGGCACGAGCCTTCGGCATGTTTGGAGACGCCGCGCTCGAAGGAGATGGCGCGCATTTCGTCGAACTGGCGTTTGGAGGGGCGCATTCGGCCTGCTTTCTTGTCATCTTTTTTGAATCTTGGCCGGCTTTTAGACGCATGCGGGGCACGGCGTAAAGGAAAATGGACCGGCGGCCGCAAACGCGGCGACACCGGGGCGATCGCGAACGGCGACACCGGGTGATCGCAAGTGCGACACCGGCTGATCGCGCAACGCGACACCGGGTTGCGCGCAGCGCCGCGAAGTCTATATCCTTGAACCGGAGGTTATGGCCGAAATGACCAAGGCAGTCGATCCCGCTTCGCAGTCGCTCGCTCTTCACGCGCCGGCACTTCAGGCGCTCGACATGCGTTCGCGCGACATCTTCCGGCGTATCGTCGATTCCTATCTGAGGGACGGCGAGCCCGTGGGATCGCGCAGCCTGTCGCGCATCCTGCCGTCCTCGCTGTCGCCCGCCACCATCCGCAACGTGATGAGCGACCTCGAACATCTCGGCCTGATCTACGCGCCGCACATCTCGGCCGGCCGCCTGCCGACGCAGGCCGGCCTGCGCTTCTTCGTGGACGCCTTCATGGAATTGGGCGACCTCTCCGACGAGGAGCGGCGCAGCATCGAGGCGCAGGTGCGCGCCTCCGGCTCGGGCGCCACGCTGGAACACATGCTGACCGAGGCCAGCCAGATGCTGTCGGGCATGTCGCGCGGCGCCGGCCTGGTGCTGGCCGCCAAGAACGAGGTGGCGCTCAAGCACATCGAGTTCATCCAGCTCGAACCGACCAAGGCGCTGACCGTGATGGTGTCGCAGAACGGCGACGTCGAGAACCGGGTCATCGATCTGCCGGCCGGCATCACCGTCTCGCAATTGCACGAGGCCTCGAATTTCCTCAACGCCCATATTCGCGGCCGTACGCTGGCCGAGGCGCGGGCGGAGGTCGAGCGTATCAAGGAAGAGACAAGGGCAGCGCTCGACACGCTGTCGCAGGACCTGGTGGAGAAAGGGCTGGCGGTGTGGGCCGGCGCGGAAAGCGGCCTGCCGGCGCGCCTGATCGTGCGCGGCCGCGCCAATCTGCTCGAAAACGTCACCGCCCAGGCCGACATCGAACTCCTGCGCCACCTGTTCGAGGACATGGAGACGCAGGACGGGCTGATCCAGCTGCTCGACCTCGCCGAGGCGGGACCGGGCGTGCGCATCTTCATCGGCTCGGAAAACAAGCTTTTCTCGCTCTCCGGCTCGTCGCTGGTCGTGGCGCCTTACCGCGACAAGGACGCCCGCGTCGTCGGCGCGCTCGGAGTCATCGGCCCGACCCGGCTCAACTATGCCCGCATTGTCCCGATGGTCGACTATACGGCGCAGCTGATATCGCGCATGCTGCGCTGAGAGCTGGGATCGATCCAGCCGGCCGAGGAGAGAAAAGATGGCGCTGGAATCGTTCAAGGCCCAGATCAGCCTCCTGCTGGAGGAGATGGTCAACCAGCCTGAGGATGTGCGCGAAGTGCAGGAGCAATTGCGCGAGAAGCTGCGCGAAATCCGCGCCATGGGCATGCCGCTTCCGGCCGACCTCGTCGAACTGGAAAAGAACCTCGACGCCGATCTCGATCTCGACGCGGATACCTGACCCGAATTCCTTCAACTCCCCGTGTCGTCCGGAACGACTGCCGAGCCCGCCCGTTCCCTTGGTGCATGTGACCTCGGTCTTGGGACAACGACATGCATCGCGAAGCGAGAAGCTGGAGACTGGGATGATCAGACTTGCCGGCGCCGTGGCGATCCCCGCAGCCTTGCTTTTCGCCGCGACGGCATTGGCCCAGCAGGCAGAGCCGGTTCTGAAGGGCGCGGCCGCATTCGGTGACTGGCGGGCCGACGAGCCGGGCGTGCGCCGGCTGATCAGCCCGCAGGACCAGCCCAGGCCCTATGTCACCAGATCCGCCTCGAACAGCGCCGGTCCGGTGCAAAGGCCGCAAGGCGCCGAGCCGCGGCTGTCGGCGGGCTTTTCGGCGGAACTGATCGCTTCGGGCATCGATAATCCGCGCGTCGTGCGCATCGCCCCCAACGGCGACCTGTTCGTCGCCGACAGCGAGGCCAACCAGATCCGCGTCTACCGTCTCGGCGAGGGCAGCGCGAAACCTGTCAGGGACGGCATCTTCGCCCGCAATCTCAACCAGCCCTACGGCATCGCCTTCTACCCGCCAGGGGACAACCCGCAATGGGTCTATGTCGCCAACAGCGACAGCATCGTGCGCTTTCCCTACCGCGATGGCGACCTGAAGGCCTCCGGCGAGCCGGAAACCATCGTCCGCGATATGCCGGCCACTCATCACTGGACCCGCGACATCGCCTTCTCGCCGGACGGGAAGACGCTGTATCTCTCGGTCGGCTCCGGCTCGAACGCCGCCCAGGACATGGCAAGGAAACCGCGGGGCGGGCTCGACGCCTGGGCCAGGTCGAAGCCGCTCGGCGCCACCTGGGGCGCGGAGGAAGGCCGCGCCGACATCAGGGCTTTCGACCCGGACGGTAGGAATGGCCGCATCGTTGCCACCGGCCTGCGCAATTGTTCGGGCATGGCCGTCCAGCCGGCGGCGGGCGCGCTGTGGTGCGTGGTCAACGAGCGCGACGCGCTCGGCGACAACGTGCCGTTCGAATATGCGACCGAAGTGAAGGAAGGCGCCTTCTACGGCTGGCCCTGGTACTATATCGGCGACAATGAGGATCCGCGCCACAAGGGCGCGCGTCCCGACCTTGCCGGCAAGGTCACCGTCCCCGACATTCTGATGCAGGCGCATTCGGCGCCGCTCAACATCGCCTTCTACGACGGCAGGAATGTCCGCGCAGGATCCGGTTTTCCGGCCGAATACAGGGGCGACGCCTTCGTCGCCCTGCACGGTTCGTGGAATCGCGGCAACAGGACCGGCTACAAGGTGGTGCGGCTCAAGTTCAAGGACGGCAAGCCGACCGGCGAATATGAGGATTTCATGACCGGCTTCGTCACCTCCGGCGGCGAGGTCTGGGGCCGGCCGGTCGGCGTGGCGGTGGCGAGCGACGGCGCGCTGATCGTCACCGAGGACGGCAACGGCACCATCTGGCGCGTGACCTACGGCGACGGCCGGTCCTGATCCGCTGGGAGGCCTCGAGCACGGGGCATGCCTGGTGCAACCAAATCCGGCTCCAGGCAATTCCCGCCCGCGAAACTCTGTGCGACAAGGCGCCGTCCCAGCAGTTTCGCGGACGCAAGGCTCAATCCATGACCCTCACCGGCTTTCTCGCCTACAGCGCCGCCCTCGGCTTGGCCGCGGCCATTCCCGGCCCCGGCATCACCGCGCTTGTGGCGCGCGCGCTCGGTTCCGGCTTCCGCTCGTCGCTGGCCATGTCCTTCGGCCTGATGCTCGGCGACCTCCTTTATCTCACCGCCGTGGTGCTTGGGCTTGCCTTTGTCGCGCAGACCTTCGGCCTGGTGTTCCTCGCCGTCAAATGGGCCGGCGTCGCCTATCTCGCCTTCCTCGGCTGGCGCTTCTGGACCGCCGGCATCACGCCCGAGACGGTCGAGGCCAGGAAAGGCAAGGGCGGGCTAGCGTCGAGCTTCCTCGCCGGCCTGACGGTGACGCTCGGCAATCCGAAGACGATGATCTTCTATCTCGCCATCACGCCGACCATCGTCGACCTCAAGACCATCACGCTGGCCGACTACGGCATCCTCGCCGCACTCACCGTCCTCGTCCTGTTCGTGGTGCTGGTGCCTTATCTGGCGCTGGCGGCCAAGGCGCGCTGGTTCCTGCGCTCGCCGCGCGCCCTGAAGGCGCTGAACCGCACCGCGGCCGGTTTCATGGTCGGCGCGGCGGCGGCGATCGCCGCCCGCCAATAGGGCCATTTTTGCCAAGGCATTCCGCCGGACTGGCTTTTGCGGGAACGCTTTTCCGAGGCCGAGGCGTTTTAGACACGGGCCCCACTCGGATATTTTCGGGCGACGGTCTATCTTGCGTCCGTGGAAGGCCTATCTTGGCGGCCATCCGTCTGAGATCAGTTCCATCCGCCTGACATTCTGGGAGCCAAACCAATGAACAAGTTCGCCGCCTCCGCTCGTGTTCCCGGCCGTGGCCGCATCTACAATTCCATCACCGATACGATCGGCGACACGCCACTGGTGCGGCTCGACAAATTCGCCAAGGAGAAGGGCATCGTTGCCCATCTCCTTGCCAAGCTCGAATTCTTCAACCCGATCGCCTCGGTCAAGGACCGTATCGGCGTGGCGATGATCGAGGCGCTCGAGGCATCGGGCAAGATCGCTCCCGGCAAGACGACGCTGATCGAGCCGACTTCGGGCAATACCGGCATAGCGCTTGCCTTCGCTGCCGCCGCCAAGGGCTACAAGCTGATCCTCACCATGCCCGAGACCATGTCGGTCGAGCGCCGCAAGATGCTGGCGCTGCTCGGCGCCGAACTGGTGCTGACCGAAGGGCCGAAAGGCATGAAGGGCGCCATCGCCAAGGCCGACGAACTGGCGGCCACCATCCCCAACGCCATCATCCCGCAGCAGTTCGAGAACCCGGCCAATCCCGAGATCCATCGCACGACGACTGCCGAGGAGATCTGGAACGACACCCATGGCGAGGTCGACATCATCGTCTCCGGCATCGGCACCGGCGGCACCATCACCGGCGTCGGCCAGGTGCTGAAGAAGCGCAAGCCTTCGCTGCATGTCGTCGCGGTCGAACCGGAAACCTCGCCGGTGCTGTCGGGCGGCCAGCCTGGCCCGCACAAGATCCAGGGCATCGGCGCCGGCTTCGCGCCAAAAATCCTCGACACCACCATCTATGACGAAATCGTCACGGTCTCGAACGAGGATTCGGTCGCCAATGCCCGCCTCGTCGCCCGGCTGGAAGGCGTGCCGGTCGGCATCTCCTCGGGCGCCGCTTTGCAGGCGGCGATCGTCGTCGGCTCGCGGCCGGAGAACAAGGGCAAGAACCTGGTGGTGATCATCCCGTCCTTCGCCGAGCGCTATTTGTCGACGATCCTGTTCGAAGGGCTGGGCGCTTAGGGTCTTCGTTGGGCGAAGCGATACGACGCGTCGCCTGTCAAGTTTCGACACGCCCCCTGCCGAGCGCCTAACACAAAGGTGCTTAGCCTGGCCCGCTGAAAAAACCCGCCGTGGCGGATGCCACGGGCTTGAGCAGCGCCCTGCTTCCGGTTCATATCGCCCCCGGCCCCCGCAGGGCCGGCGGAGGACCTCATGTACAAGCTCTACACCCGTCCCGGCAGCGGCGGCTTCGTTGTCGAGGCGGCCCTGGCGCTGGCCAAGGCGCCGTTCGAGCAGATCGACGTACCGAAATCCGATCGGCCCGATCCCGCTTTCCTCCACATCAGCCCGCTGAACCAGGTGCCGGTGCTGACCTTGCCGGACGGCCGCTCGCTGACCGAATCGGCGGCCATCTGCATCCTGCTCGCCGAACGCCATCCGCGGGCCGGGCTGGCGCCGGCGGCCGATGAACCGGCCCGCGCCGACTTCCTGCGCTGGATGGCGTTCATGTCGTCCGCCCTCTATCCGGCGGTGCTGCGTTTCTACTACGCGCCGCGCTACACGGCCGACGCCGACGGCGCCAAGGCCGTCAAGCAGGCGGCCGTGGCCGAGATGGACCGCGGCTTTGCCGTCGTCGATGCCGCCTTGCGCGGCCGCGACTGGCTGGCAGGCGAGGCGATGTCGGTGGCCGATATCTATTTGGCCATGCTGGTGGCCTGGCATCCCGACAGCGGCAAGGCACGCACTGCCTGGCCCGACATCGAACGCCTGTGGGCCAGGCTTCGCGAGCACCCGCTGATGAAGACGCTCAACGCATCGCACGAAATGTGGCCGGGCTGAACAATTCATCGGCAAAGCACCGCGCTCAGGCATTTCAATGCCTGAGCGTCGCGCGTTTTCCCTGCAGGAAGCGGCGTACCGCCGGATCGCTTTCGAGGCCGATCGCACGGTCATAGGCTTCGACCGCCTGCGGCACCTGGCCGAGCCTGGCCAGAAGGCCGGCGCGCGCGGCCCAATAGGGCTGGTAATCATTGAGCCGCTTGTCGTCGCCAAGCACGTACAACGCCGCCAGCCCCGCCACGGCGCCCTCGGCTTCGGCGATCGCCACCGCGCGGTTGATCGCCACCACGGGCGATCGTGCGATCGAAAGCAACGCGTCGTAGAATTCGCGGATCGCCACCCAGTCGGTCTCGCCGCTCAGCCGCCGCGCCGCGTGGACGGACTGCACGGCCGCCTCGAGCTGGTACCGGCCGATCGCGCCCATGGAGGCGGCGCGGCCGAGCAGGACTTCCGCCTCGTCGATCAGGGCATGATCCCACAGCGCATGATCCTGCTCGGCGAGCGGCACATAATCTCCGGACCCATCGCGGCGCGCGGTACGGCGCGCCTCGGCGAACAGCATCAGCGCAAGCAGGCCCAGCGCCTCCGGTTCGTCCGGCAGCAGCGAGGCCACCAGCCTGCCGAGCCAGATCCCTTCTGTGGCCAGGTTCCGGCGCCGCGTCTCTGTGCCCGCCGGGTCGGACCAGCCCTCGGCGAAGGTCGCGTATATGGCCTCCAGCACGGTATCCAGGCGCTCGCCGAGTTCGGCTCGCTTCGGTACGCGGAACGGAATGCCGGCTTCACGGATGCGGGCCTTGGCCCGCACCAGGCGCTGGCCCATTGTCGCCGGCGGGACCAGGAAGGCGGAGGCGATCGTCGCGGCGTCGAAACCAAGCACGGCCTGCAGGATCAGCGGCGCGCGCACGCCAGGTTCGATCGCCGGATGCGCGCAGGCGAACATCAGCCGCAGCCGTTCGTCGGGCAGGTCCTGGTCGGTCATGCACGCCTCCGCCTCCTCGGCAATCAGCTTGAGATGGTCGCGGCCGGTTTCGCTGGTGAGCCGCCGCCGCACCGCGTCGACACGCCGCCGCCTTGCCACGGCAAGCAGCCAGGCCTCCGGCTTTTCGGGCACGCCGGTTCGCGGCCAGCGTTCGAGCGCCGCGGCAAAGGCGTCGGCCAGCGCGTCCTCGGCGGCGGCCACATCGCGCGTGCGCGCCGCGAGCCAGGCGACCAGCTTGCCGTAGCTTTGCCGGGCGGCGGCCTCGGCGGCTGCCCGGGCAATCTGCGCGCTGCTGTCCATCACATCGTCATTTCTTGGGCATGTATTCGGCCATTTCCCAAATCGGCCGCAACTCGACCGTGCCTGTGCTGGCCGCCGGGCAGCGCGCGGCCCATTCGATGGCGGTATCGATGTCGGCCGCTTCGATCATGTAGAAGCCGGCAAGCTGCTCCTTGGTGTCCGCATAGGGGCCGTCGATCACGTTGGTCTTGCCGTCGGTGATCCGCACCGAGGTGGTTGCCTGAGTCGGGCGCAGCCTTTCTCCGGCCAGCCACGCGCCGGATTTCTTCAACGCTTCGGTATAGGCGCCATAGGCCGCGCTCATCTGTTGGGCCTTTTCGATCGGCGTGTTCGCCAGTGCGGCTTCGTCGTTGTTGATCAAAAGCATGTATCGCATGGGTCTTCTCCCGTGGTTTCGTAGGCCGCGTCCTTGCGAGCCGGACATATGTCGCGCGGCAAGGTCCGATTTCGACAGGTGCCGGAAAAAATCTTTCGGCCACGGTCGCGTCCCGCGCAAGCCGGGAGCTGTTTCCGCATCCATTCAACCGTTCGTCTAATGAATGCAATTGCGGGTTGGCATTTGCGGCCCGCCGTCTAAACTTGGCCGGTTCGCATCGAGGAGGTGGTGCGGCAGCCAATATTTCAGGGAGGAAACCGGATGTTCCATTTCAGAACGAAGTTCGTTGCAGCCGGCGCAATGGCGCTATCGCTTGGGCTCGGCATTGCCTCGGCCAGGGCACAGGAATTCATCAACGTGCTGACCGGCGGCACGTCGGGCGTCTACTACCCGCTCGGCGTGGCGCTGTCGGAAATCTACAGCAAGGGCATCGCAGGCGCCCGCACCCAGGTGCAGGCCACCAAGGCTTCGGTCGAGAACCTCAACCTGCTGCAGCAGGGCAAGGGCGAGATCGCCTTCGCGCTCGGCGATTCCGTCAAGATGGCCGCCGAAGGCAATGCCGAGGCCGGCTTCCCCGGCAAGCTCGACAAATTGCGCGGCATCGCCGCCATCTACCCCAACTATATCCAGATCGTCGCCAGCCAGGAATCCGGCATCAAGACGCTGGCCGACCTCAAGGGCAAGAGCCTGTCGGTCGGCGCGCCGGCCTCCGGCACCGAGCTCAACGCGCGTGCCATCTTTGCCGCCGCCGGCCTGAAATACGAGGATCTCGGCCGGGTCGAATACCTGCCCTTCGCCGAATCGGTCGAGCTGATCAAGAACCGCCAGCTCGATGCCACGCTGCAGTCGGCCGGCCTCGGGGTCGCCTCGATCCGCGATCTCGCCACCTCGGTGCCGATCAACGTCGTCGCGGTGCCGGCCGAGGATGTCGCCAAGATCGGCGCCCCCTATCTGTCGGTGGTTATCCCCAAGGGCACCTATGAGGGCCAGGCCGAGGACGTCGCGACCGCGGCCGTCGGCAATTTCCTCGTCACCCGCGCCGATGTTTCCGACGAGACGGCCTATCAGATGACCAAGCTGATGTTCGAGCATCTCGACCAACTAGCCGCCGCCCACGCCGCCGCCAAGGCGATCGACCCTGCCAAGGCGCTCGACGGCATGCCGGTGCCGCTGCATCCGGGCGCTGAGCGGTACTACAAGGAGAAAGGGTTGCTGAAGTAGGCGAGGACTATCTGAGATGTCTTCACACTGTCATTCGCTCATTTTGGAGTGCGTCGGATGAGCGAAGCAGCCGACGGCAAATCCTCCACCTTCCATCTCCCCGTCGCCGAAGAGCAGGTCGAAGGCTTGCCGCCGGGCTTTGGCGACGGCATCGCCGGCAAGGCTGCCTTCCTCATCGCCGTTGCCTTTTCCGTGTTCCAGATCTACGTCGCCGCCTATGGCAGCATCCCGAGCCAGGTGGTGCGGGCCATGCATGTCGGTTTCCTGCTGCTGCTCGGCTTTGGCCTGATCGCCAACCTGCGCGCCCGAAGCCTGCCGGCCAAGGCCGTGTTCTGGGCGTTCGGCGTGCTCGGCTTCGGCACCGGTCTCTACAATTGGGTGTTCTACACCGACCTCATCCGCCGCTCCGGTTTCCTCACCACGCCGGATCTTGTCGTCGGCGCGGTGCTGGTGGTGCTGGTCTTCGAGGCGGCCCGGCGGCTGATGGGACTGCCGCTGGCGATCATCGCTTTCATCTTTCTCGCCTATTGTTTCGTCGGCAACCATCTGCCGCCGCCCTTCATCCATCGCGGTTACGATTTCGCCCAGCTCGTCGACACTTTCGCCTACGGCACCGAAGGCATATACGGCACGCCGGTCTATGTCTCGGCCGCCTATATCTTCATCTTCGTCGTCTTCGCCGCCTTCCTCGAACGCGCCGGCATGATCGCGCTGTTCAACGATTTCGCGCTCGGCCTGGTCGGCTCGTGGCGCGGCGGCCCGGCGCAGGTCTGCGTTTTGTCCTCGGCGCTGATGGGCACCATCTCCGGCTCCGGCGTCGCCAATGTCGTGGCCAGCGGCCAGTTCACCATCCCGCTGATGAAGCGCTTCGGCTTCCGCTCGGCTTTCGCCGGCGCCGTCGAGGCGACCTCCTCGATGGGCGGCCAGATCATGCCGCCGGTGATGGGCGCGGTCGCCTTCATCATGGCCGAGACGCTGAACATCCCCTATGCCGAAGTGGTCAAGGCGGCGATCATCCCGGCGCTGCTCTATTTCGGCGCCTGTTTCTGGCAGGTGCATCTGGAAGCCGGCAAGGCCGGCCTGCACGGCATGGCCAAGGCCGAACTGCCCAATCCCTGGGATGCCGTGCGCCAGCACTGGCCGCTGGTGCTGCCGCTGGCGGCCCTCATCTATCTCCTGTTTGCCGGCTACACACCGATCTTCGCCGGCACGATGGGCCTGGCGTTGACCATCGTGCTCATCCTCGGCACGCCGCTGGCGGCCCTGATCGGGCCGCTCGCCTTCCGCGTCGTCTTCTGGCTGGCGCTCGGGCTCGCCGCCGCGTCGTTCATGCGCTTCGGCGTCAACATACTCGGCCTCGTCATCGCCGCTCTCGTCGTCGCCTGCTTGGCCTTCAAGGGGGGGCGCGAAACGCTGCGGATCTGCGTGGATTCACTCGCCGAAGGGGCCAAGAACGCGCTGCCGGTCGGCATCGCCTGCGCCATCGTCGGCATCGTCATCGGCACGCTGACGCTCACCGGCATCGCCTCCACTTTCATCGGCTGGATCATCTCCATCGGCCAGGACAATCTGTTCCTGTCGCTGGTGCTGACCATGCTCACCTGCCTGGTGCTCGGCATGGGCATCCCGACCATTCCCAACTACATCATCACTTCCTCGCTGGCCGGCCCGGCGCTTCTGTCGCTCGGCGTGCCGCTGGTGGTCAGTCACATGTTCGTCTTCTACTTCGGCATCATGGCCGATCTCACGCCGCCGGTGGCGCTGGCCGCCTTCGCGGCCGCCCCGATGGCCAGGGAAAGCGGCCTCAAGATCGGCATCCAGGCGACCAAGCTTGCCATTGCCGGTTTCGTCGTGCCGTTCATGGCCGTCTACACGCCGGCGCTCATGCTGCAGGATCCAGGCCCGGTCGCCGCCCAGTTCGGCTACCCCGTCGAGGTCGCCTACATCGTCGTCAAGGCGTGCATGGGCATCGTGCTGTGGGGCGCCGCCGCCGTCGGCTTCCTTGCCAGGCGCATGGCGTGGTGGGAACGGCTCATCGCCTTCTGTGCCGGCGTTCTGCTGGTCGCGGCGATCCCGCTCACCGACGAGACAGGCTGGGCATTGTCGTTTGCCTGGATCGGCTGGCACTTCTGGCGCGCGCGGCGGGCGGCGGCCCAAGCATGAGCCTGTGTATCCTTGCCGCCGGCAAGACGGTGACGCTCGCGGCCGCCGCCTTCACCCTGTCCTGGACGCACTCGGTGGAGCGCACGCGCTGGGAGGAGCACTGGAAGGTGATGCCTTCCGGCCTGCAAGTCACCGAGGCGCGCATAAAGGGCTCGGGCGCCGGCATGGAACCACCGGAGGGCGCGGTGCTGCGAGACGGCTGGTGGGCCTATGCGCCGAAGGCCGGGCCGCAGCGAAGCCTTATGCTCGCCGCCTCCGGCGCGACCGGTGATGGTTGGACACTGTGCACAGATCAGGGTTGCCGAGAACTCGGCAAGGTGGCCGGCGGCACGATCGTGCTGGAGCCGTGTGCTCCGGACGGCACGAGCCTGCCGCGGTAGCGCACGATCATCCCGGCTGGAGCCAGCGCCGTCGAAGACGGTCAGCGGATGGCTTGCATCGAAGGGTATTCAGAAGGACGGCTTGGACTGGGCCCGACTGGACTGGGGCCGACTGGACTGGGGCCGACTGGACTGGAGAAGGTCGCTCACGCAGGCCTCGGCGGCCTGTGTCTTGAGACATTAAGCCGGCGAAGGCGGTCTCAAAGCCGCGGCGATGTCGCACGCCGCCGATCGGCGAAGGTCGGGCGCTCGGCGCGATAGGTGGTGGCGCGCGACTCGGCGTCAGGCCTGCAGATGCGGCTGTTGTGTCGGCTCTCGAAAGTCATGGTCAGTGCGCGCCCAGCGAGGTGCCGCGACGAGCGCAGGCCGGGCCCGGCCCGCGCATGTAGTAGCGCTCGGGCCGATAGGTCGGCGCGACGAATTCGCGGATGGCTGCGGCATAGCCGATGAGGTGCGTGAGGAAGTTCATTTTACCTGTCCCTGTCCCGACTTTCGGGTGTCCCTTCCGAATTGCGGAAATCATAGCGTCGAGGCGTGAATAGTCGGTGAACGCGATGTTAATTTCTGGTCGAAAACCCGTCGCTTCATGGCCGGAATGCGGCTGATTCGGGGTCTTTCCACGCCGTTTGTCGCCATTTCGGCGTGTGTGACTTTTGCATCACATATGTTTCGTTTGGATGTCGCCTGGGTGCGGTTGCGTTTCAGCTTTCGCCCTGGCGGGAGAATTTTCCTTGCTCGCCGCCGCAAGTCCGGAACCCGGCCTGGGACGAGACGTTGATTCTTCGAGCCGGCATGGCCGGCCCATGGGGCCGCCGACCTGCGGCCCCACGCTAACCCGCAACCGCAAGAGCAAAGGAAGGGCCGCAATCATGGGCTTCTTTTCGAAGGACATCAAAACCCTGGACGACCTCTTCGTGCACACGCTGCGCGACATCTATTATGCCGAAAAGCAGATCGAGAAGGCATTGCCGAAGATGATCGACAAGGCGACGGATCCGCAGCTGAAGGCCGGCTTCGAGAAACATCTCGAGCAGACCAGGGGCCATGTCGAGCGCGTAGAGCAGGTGTTCGAACTGCACGGCGTCAAGGCCAAGGAGGTCAACTGCCCGGCCATAGACGGCATCCTCGAGGAAGCCGACGACGTCAGCGGCGACGTCGACGACAAGGAGGTGCTGGATGCGGCGCTGATCGCCTCGGCGCAAGCGGTCGAGCACTATGAGATGACCCGCTATGGCACCTTGATCGCCTGGGCCAAGCAGCTTGGCCGCAGCGACTGCGCCAACGTGCTGGCCAAGAACCTCAAGGAAGAGCAGGCGACGGATCGCAAGCTGACCGAAATAGCGGAAAGCAAGATCAACCTGCAGGCCGCCGAATAGGGGCTGAAAGAGCCGGGGCCGGTGGCAATCGTGCCGGCCTTGGCTCGACCGGATTGGAACCGTTGGGGTCGTCGTCCGTTCCAGCCAGGTCTTTCTCTACAGGAAATCATCATGGCGCCGCGTCCCGCCTGGAGAGGCTATCTGAAGCTTTCGCTGGTCACCTGCGCCATCGAACTGACCAATGTCGTCACCCATGCCGAGAAGGTCTCTTTTCGCATCCTCAACCGCGAGACCGGCAACACGGTGAAGCGGATCTATGTCGACGCCGAAACCGGCAAGCCGCTTGAGGATGGCGACGAGATAAAGGGCTACGAGGACGACGATGGCAAGTTCATCCACATCGAAGAGGACGAGATCGAGGCCATCCAGATCGAGTCCTCGCACACGATGAGCCTCGACGGCTTTGTCGACAAATCCTCCATCGAGCAGATCTATCTCGATACGCCCTATTACGTCGCGCCGGCCGACAAGGTCTCGCAGGACGCTTTCGCCGTCATCCGCGACGCGATGGCCGGCAAGAAGATGGCGGGTCTGGCGCGCATCGTGCTCTATCGGCGCGAACGTCCCGTGGTCATCGAACCGCTCGGCAAGGGCATGGTGCTGACGACGTTGCGCTACGACAACACGGTGCGCCAGCCGGACACCGTCTTCGGCGACATCGAATCGGTGAAGACGGATCAGGAGATGACCGATCTGGCCGAGCTCATCATCGACAAGAAGAAAGCGAAGTTCGATCCCTCGAAATTCGAGGACAAGTACGAGGATGCGCTGCTCGAACTGATCCGCGCCAAGAAGGCGGGCCGCAAGGCGCCGAAGGCCAAGGCGGCGCCCAAGCCGTCCAACGTCGTCAATCTTTTCGACGCTCTGAAGAAGAGCCTTTCGTCGGACGGCGGATCGGGCGAACGCCGCGGCAAGGCCTCCGCGAAAGCCAAGCCGGCGGTCAAACGCGGCAAGCCGAAAGAAGCCGCGCCCAAGCGCAAATCGGCGTGAGGACATCAAGGGATGGCTAGCCTCGAACAATATCACGCCAAGCGCGATTTCAGGAAAACCGCCGAACCCCCCGGCAAGGTCGCCCGCGGCAAGAAGAGCGCGCCCGGCGGCATCTTCGTCATCCACAAGCACGCCGCGACCAGGCTGCATTACGACCTGCGCCTCGAACATGCCGGTGTGCTGTGGAGCTGGGCGGTGACGCGCGGGCCCAGCCTCGATCCGCACGAAAAACGGCTGGCCGTGCATGTCGAGGACCATCCGATCGACTATGCGCCGTTCGAGGGCACCATTCCCAAGGGCGAATATGGCGCCGGCTCGGTCATCGTCTGGGACGAGGGCACATGGGTGCCCGAGGGCGATCCGGCCAAGGCGATGAAGAAGGGCCATATCAACTTCGAACTCAACGGCCACAAGCTGCACGGCAGCTGGCACCTGGTGCGGCTGAGACCGCGCCCCGGAGAGAAGCGCGACAACTGGCTGCTGATCAAGTCGGACGATGGCGCGGCCCGGCCAGGCGAGGATATTCTGGAGGAAGCGCCGAAATCGGTGAAGTCGGGCCTGACGATCGAGGAGGTCGGGGCGGGCAAGGCCGCGAAAGGGGAGAAGGCGAAGGTCTGGCACTCCAACAAACCGGCCGCCGCCCAAGCCAAGGCCGGACACGCAAAGCGCCTCGACTTCATCGAGCCGCAACTGGCCACGCTCGAGCGGGAAGCGCCGCCGGGCGAGGACTGGCTGCATGAGGTGAAGTTCGACGGCTATCGCATGCAGACGCAGATCGCCGGCACGGACGTGCGGCTGCTCACCCGCACCGGCCTCGACTGGACGAAGAAATTCGGCGACGCGATCGTCGCCGAGCTCGCCGGATTGAAATGCAGCGACGCCATCATCGACGGCGAGATCGTCGTGCTGGCCGACAGCGGCGTCTCTTCCTTCGCGCTTTTGCAGGCCGACCTGTCGGCGAAGCGCACGGATCGCTTCATCTACTACGTCTTCGACCTGATGCGGCTGAATGGGCGGGACCTGCGCCGCGAGCCGCTGGTCGAGCGCAAGCAGGCCTTGCAGGAATTGCTGGCCAGCCAGCCGGAGGATTCGGCGGTCCGCTTCAGCGACCATTTCGCCGAGCCCGGCAAGGTGATGCTTGAGCATGCCTGCCGCATGGGACTGGAAGGCGTCGTCTCCAAGCGCGCCGACGCGGTCTACCGCAGCGGGCGCGGGCCGTCCTGGGTGAAGTCGAAATGCACGCTGCGACAGGAGTTCGTCATCGCCGGCTACCTGCCGTCCGACAAGACCGGGCGCGGGCTGCGTTCGCTGCTGCTCGGCTATTTCGAGGCCGGCAAGCTGCACTATGCCGGCCGCGTCGGCACCGGCTTCTCGACCGGCGGCGCCAACGCCCTGAAGAAGAAGCTCGATGCGCTGCAAACGAAGTCGTCGCCCTTCGACAAGGCCGTGCCGAGAGGCAAGGGCCTGGTCTGGGTGAAGCCGGAGCTTGTCGGCGAAGTGGAGTTCCGCAGTTGGACCTCCGACCGTATAGTACGCCACGCCTCGTTCCAGGGGCTGCGCGAAGACAAGCCGGCGGAGGAAGTCGTGCAGGAAAAGCCGAAGGCACCGACAGGCAAAAGCACGGCCCGGGCCAAGCCGGCGTCAAGCGGCGCAACGCCGGCAAGGGCGGCAACCACCACGGTGAAGCTGTCCCACCCAGAAAAGCTGCTGTGGCCCGACGAAAAGATATCCAAGCAGGGGCTGCTCGATCATTACGCGCTGGTGTGGCCGCGCATGAAACAATTCGTGGTCAACCGCCCGCTCAGCCTGGTCAGGGCCCCCGACGGTGTCGGCGGCCAGCGCTTCTTCCAGAAGCATGCCTCGCCAGGCATGCATGACAAGATCGAGAAAACGAGGGATCCCACGGATGGCGAGGAAATCCTGTTTATCCGTGACTTCGACGGCGTCGCGGCACTTGTCCAGCTCGGCGTGGTCGAGATCCACATCTGGGGTTGCACCATCGACGAGCTCGAACGACCTGACCAGATCGTCTTCGATCTCGACCCCGATGAAGGCGTCGACGTGAAGGCGGTGCGGGCGGCGGCACTCGACATAAGGGGCAAGCTTGACGAGCTGTCGCTGCCCAATTTCGTCAAGACGTCGGGTGGCAAGGGCTTTCATATCGTCGTGCCGCTGAAGCCGTCGGCCAACTGGGAGGAGGTGAAAGGCTTCGCCCATGATTTCGCGCGCGCGCTGGAACAGGGCGCGCCCGACCGCTACACCGCGACGCTGTCCAAGAAGGCGCGCACCGGCAAGATATTCGTCGACTATCTGCGCAATGGCAGCGGCGCGACCACGGTGGCGCCCTACTCGTCGCGGGCCAAGAAGGGTGCCACGGTGTCGATGCCGGTGACCTGGGCCGAGATCGAAGCCGGCCTGCCGCCGAACGCATTCCCCATCGGCGACAAGACGACGCTGAAGCAACTCGCGGAAGCCGATCCGTGGAAGGATTTCTTCAAGAAGGGGAAGGTGTTGAAGCGGGGGTAATCCTGCCCGCATTTGCAGCGCGGCGATCCTTCGCGCCTGTCCCGCCGGCGAATCGATGCTGGCAACAGCGCCGATAGCTCAAGCCAAAAACACCTTCTCGAACGCCTGTTTGCCGGGCGGCGAAAAAATCACGGCGCGGCTGTCCTTCTCCCGGCGCGCCCATTTCTCGGTGAGGATCTTGTCGAGGATGGCGGCGCCCAGCGTGCCGGCGAGATGCGAGCGCCGTACGCTCCAGTCGAGGCAGGCGCGGCACACCGGCCGCCGGGCCTTTGCCTCCACATCGATGCCCATCGCCGCGAAATGCGAGGCGGCCGAAGGCGCCAAGCGGATTTCGCCGCGGTCTCGCAGCAGCAGCCTCCGGTCGATGAGGCGGTCGAGCATCGCCACCGCCTGCTCGCCGGCAAGATGATCGTAGCAGACGCGCGCCACGCGCATCGCCCCGTCGCGAGGGCCCGGCCGCACGCGCCTGGGGCCGATGGTTTCGGCGACGCCGGCGATGGCTTCGATCATTTCAGCCACCTGCGGCCCGGCGAGCCCGTAATAGCGATGCCGGCCCTGGCTTGCCACGGTCAGCAGCCCGCCTTCCATCAGTTTCGACAGATGCGAGGAGGCGGTCGGCATCGATACGCCGGCCTCGAGCGCCAGTTCGCTTGCCGTCAGCGCCGTGCCGCCCATCAATGCGTTGAGCATGTTGGCGCGGGCCGGGTCGCCGATCAGGCTGGCGATGCGGGCAATGTCGGGTCCTTCGCGCATAGTTTCATCCCTATCGAAGCATTCTCGCCAGATAATCACTATCCTTCGCTGAGCTCAAGGAGCGCTGACGATGCTCCTGACAGGAAACTGCTTAGCACACCGGCGTAGGCGACGTTTCGACAGAGATCGAATTATCTGTGCGTCAACTCAGGGAGACCGGAATGACCATCACCTGCTTCATCCGCTACGAGATCGATCCGTTCGGCAAGGCCGCGTTCGAGGAATATGCCCGCAACTGGGGCCAGGCCATTCCGCGCTGCGGCGCCGACCTGATCGGCTACTACGCGCCGCATGAAGGCTCGGCCACGACCGCCTATGCGGCCTACAACATAGAAAGCCTGGCCGCCTATGAAGCCTATAGGGCCCGGCTTGCCGCCGACCCGGCCGGCAAGGCAAACTACGAATTCGCCCGCCGTGAAAAATTCATCCTCAAGGAGGACCGCATGTTCCTGAAACTGGCGTCCGGCCCGCACGCGAAGCTGGTGCTGCCGTGATCGCCGTCATCTTCGAGGTCGAGCCGGCCGCGGGCAGGCGCGACGCCTATCTGGGCATCGCCGCCCAGTTGCGGCCGCTGCTTGAAGGCATCGATGGCTTCATCTCGGTCGAGCGCTTCCAGAGCCTCGCCAATCCGGACCGCATCCTGTCACTATCGTTCTGGCGCGACGAGGATGCGGTGAAGACCTGGCGCAACACGCAAGAACACCGGCAGGCGCAGCAGGCCGGGCGCGGCGGCATCTTTGCCGACTACCGCCTGCGCATCGCGCACGTCGTGCGCGATTATGGCTTGAGTGAAAGGCAACAGGCGCCGGTGGATAGCCGGGCCGTGAACGGCTAATCGGCAGGTTCATCCTTCTCCACAAGGGGAGAAGGATGAACCCTATGCGTTCCCGATCAGCACGCCCGCCGCGAACACCAGCGCGCCGCCGAGCACCACCTGGAAGGCGGCGCGCAGGAAGGGTGTCTGCATGTAGCGGTTCTGGACGAAGGCGATGGCCCAGAGTTCGAAGAACACCACCACGGCGGCAACCGCTGTCGCCGTCCAGAAATGCGGGATCAGGTAGGGCAGCGCATGGCCGAGGCCGCCGAGCGTCGTCATGATGCCCACGGTCAGGCCGCGCTTGACCGGCGAACCCCGACCCGACAGCTTGCCGTCGTCGGAGGCGACCTCGGTGAAGCCCATCGAGATGCCGGCGCCGATCGAGGCGGCGAGGCCGACGAGAAGCGTCTGCCACGTGTCATGCGTGGCAAAGGCGGCGGCGAAGATCGGCGCCAGCGTCGATACCGAGCCGTCCATCAGTCCGGCCAGTCCCGGCTGCACATAGGTGAGGATGAACTGGCGCTGCTCGGCCGTCGCCTCCTCGACCTTCACGGTGCCCGGCACGTGCTGCTGCTCCAGCCGCTGCGCCATGCTCTCATGGCTCTGTTCCGCCGCCGCCAGTTCGTCGAGCAGCTTTCTGGTCGAGGCATCGGTGGTGCGCCTGGCCGCCTCGACATAGAACAGATAGGCCTGCCGCTCCATCGCCTCGGCCTGGCGGCGTACCTGCTCGATGCCGAGCGGCTTGACCAGCCAGTCGGGCTTGCGCTCGTAATAGCCCTTCACATGCTCGCGCCGGATCAGCGGAATGCGCTCCCCGAAACGCCTGCGGAAAAGCTCGATCAGCGCGTCGCGATGACCGTCCTCCTCCTCGGCCATGTCCTCGAACATCTTGGCCGATTGCGGAAAATCCTCCGCCAGCCCATCCGCATAGGCGCGATAGATGCGCCCGTCGTCTTCTTCCGACGAGATGGCAAGCGCCAGGATCTCCTGTTCGGAGAGCGAATCGAAGGAGCGGCGGCCGAAGCCGAAAACACGGGAAAGCATGAGGAAATCACCCTAGTTTAGAATTGTTCTAAACTAAAGTTTGCTGCCGCATCGGTCAATCGTGCGCCTGGGCAGTGGTCAAGATTTGTTGAAGCCGCCATTCGGCGCCGCCTCTTCATTATCGGCAAATGTTCACTTATATGACCAAACTCAAGCCAACAACCGAGGAAGCCGCCGATGACTGCAAAGCCGGACGCCCATCACTTCGACCCGAAACCCGTCCTCGACCTCATAGCCAGCATCGAGGCCGATCTGCAGCGCCTGAAAGGTCTGGTCGAGCAGCAGATCGAGAAGTTCGATCCCGCCAACCCGCACAACAAGACCCTCGACGGCAAGCTGACCGAGGAAGGCGTCGAGTGCTGCTACCGCATGTTCGACGAAGGCAAGTCGCGCTATTCGGTCTCCCAGCAGATGAAGATTTCCTTTGCCGCCGCCACCCATCGCTTCAACGCCTGGCGCAAGGCCGGCGGCAACAAGCGGCAGCGGACGTTGTTGGGGTGAGGGTTGAACTGGACGGACCGGCAGGCAGGTGACTGCCAGCACTGCCGGCCGTCGTGATCTCAAACCTTGTGAGGGTTACATTTTTTTGTTGGCCTCGCGCGGCCCTTTGCGTGCATCATGGCCGGACCACATCTTACAGGACCCGCCATGACCACGCCTCCCGGCATCGCCGATATCCACGCCGCCGCCGCCCGGCTCTCCGGCCTTATCGTCGAGACGCCGCTGATCGAATCGCCCGAGCTCAACAGCCGCTTCGGCGGCCGCATCCTGTTCAAGCCGGAAACGCTGCAGCGTACCGGCTCGTTCAAGTTCCGCGGCGCCTACAACAAGCTGTCCTCGCTATCGGCCGAGGAGCGTGGCCGCGGCGTGGTCGCCTTTTCCTCGGGCAATCATGCGCAAGGCGTTGCCGCTTCCGCCGCCATGTTCGGCGTCAGGGCGGTCATCGCCATGCCGTCGGACGCACCGGCCATGAAGATCGGCAATGTCCGCAAGATGGGCGCCGAAGTGGTCGCCTTCGATCGCGTCCGCGAAGACCGCGTGGCCGTGGTGCGGCCTTACGTGGAGAAGGGCATGGTCCTGGTGCCGCCCTATGACGATCCCGCCATCATCGCCGGCCAGGGCACGATCGGCCTCGAACTGCTGCGTCAGGCCAAGGCGCTTGGCGTGAGCCTCGACGCCGTCATCGTTCCCTGTGGCGGCGGCGGGCTGAGCAGCGGGATTTCGATCGCGGTCAAGGACGGTTCGCCCGCCACCGCCGTCTGGGCGGCAGAGCCGGAATTTTTCGACGACACCAGCCGGTCGCTGGCCAAGGGCACCAGGGTAGCGAATGAGCCCGGCCACACCTCGATCTGCGATTCACTTCTCGTCGCCGAGCCGGGCGCGCTCACTTTCGAGATCAATCGCAGGACGCTGGCCGGCGGGATTGCCGTCTCGGAGGAGGCGACGAAGCAGGCCATGCGCGACGCCATGGCCCATCTCAAGCTCGTCGTGGAGCCCGGCGGCTGCGTCGGGCTCGCCGCGCTCTCGTCGGGCAGGATCGACTTGGCCGGCAAATGCGTGGCCGTGGTGCTGTCTGGCGGCAATGTCGATTTCGACGCCTATGCCAAGATCATGGCTGCTGCCGCTTGACGCCCGCCCTGCATGGCAGGGCGGGCAGCCTTGTTGTTTCGCAATTCCGGATGGAAACCGCTGCGCACTTTTCCTGGAATTGCCCAGTGCCCGTCAGCTGATGACGGTGCCGTCAGTCGATGACTTTCACGATGCGACGGGTTCCGGGATCGACGAGGACGGTCTGACCGTTGACGACGACATAGCGGTACTGCACATCAGGAACATCGATCGCATGCAGCTCAACAGTGTCCGGCAAGGTCGAGCCGATGGCCAGCTGGACGCCCAGCAGGTCGACCGAGGCGATCGGCTTCTTGTGCACATATTCGCGGATAACGGTCTCCTGCTGCGGCTCGATGATCACGTCCTGAGCAGCGGCGGCACCGATGCCGGCGGCTAGCAGAAGCCCGGCCGCGGTGGCGGAAAGATACAGTCTCATCATTGCCTCCATTGCTGGTCGATAGAGCGCAATACAGTTGCAAGTCTCGGCTCTATCTCGTTGTTTTGGTGGCATTCCGCACCCCGCCAGATGATGCGGCCGGACTCGAGATGCCAAAGGCTTCGCTTGCACTGAGGGGGCCGTCTTGGCCCGCAAGTGGCAGCGGCGAGGCTGATCGACAACGCCGGGGCAGAAGCATGGTTCCAACGGGAGGGTCCAGGGCTCGATGGAACCCTGGACCGCCCCAGCGGCTGTTTTCAGTCCAGCGTGCGGCGGAAGCGGACCAGGGCGACGCCGGCAAACAGCGCCACGAACACCATCAGCCAGCCGATCTCCACGGCCACCGCCGGCAGCTGCGCGCCCTTCAGCATGACGGCACGGGTAATGCGCAGGAAATGCGTCAGGGGAAAGATCTCGCCAAAGATCTGCGCCCAGCCCGGCATGCCGCGATAGGGAAACATGAAACCCGAAAGCATGATCGACGGCAGGAAGAAGAAGAAGGTGAGCTGCAAGGCCTGCATCTGCGTGCGCGCGACGGTCGAGATCGTGTAGCCGAGCAGCACCAGGGACAGCACGAACACCAGCACCGCCGACAAGAGCAGCGTCATCGACCCCGTGAAGGGGATGGCGAACAGAAGCTTCGACGCCGCCAGCACCACCACGACCTGAACCGCGCCGACCGCCAGATAGGGCAGCACCTTGCCCAGCATGATCTCGAGCGGGCTGGACGGCATGGCGAGCAGGTTCTCCATCGTGCCGCGCTCTGTCTCGCGCGTCAGCGCGATCGAGGTCATCATCACCATCGTCATCTGCAGGATGACGCCGAGCAGGCCGGGGACGATGTTGTATTGCGAGATGCCCTCCGGATTGTAGCGCCGGTGCACGACCACATCGAGCTGGCCCCGGGCGGCCTCGGCGGCGGCCTCCTGCATGCCTTGCGCTCTGAGCAGCGCCTGGCCGGCGACGGTGCTGAGCGTCGAGATGGCGCCGCTGGCAACCGCCGGGTCGGTGGCGTCGGCCTCGATCAGGATCTGCGGATTGTCGCCGCGCTCCACCCGCCGCGCGAAATCGGCCGGAATGGTGACGACGAAGGCGACGTCGCCGCGCGCCATCAGGAATTCGGCCTCCTCGGCACTTTGCGCCACATGGTCGAAACGGTAGTAGCCGGTGGTCTGCAGCGCCGAGACCATGGCGCGCGTATAGGGATCGCTGCTCGTCGCCACGAGTGCCGCCGGCAGGCTCTTCGGGTCGTTGTTGATGGCGTAGCCGAACAGCACCAGCTGGATCAGCGGCACGCCCAGCATCATGGCGAAGGTGATGCGGTCGCGGCGCATCTGGATGAACTCCTTGATCAGCAGCGCGCCGAGCCGGGCTAAGGAGAAGACCGCGTTCATGCCATGTTGTCCTTCGAGCCGGACATGAACTGAATGAAGACGTCCTCGAGGCTGGTTTCGCCCGGCGCAACCGTCACGCCCTTGTGTTCCTTCTCGACATCGGCCAGCGCCGTCTCCAGCTTCTTCCTGTCGGCTCCCACGACATGCAGCGTCGCGCCGAACGGCGCCACCTGGTCGACGCCCGGCCGGCCTTCGAGCGCTTGCGCCACCTGGTCGAGGCGCGGGCCCTGCAGGACGAAAGTGGTCAGGCCGGCATTCCTGACCACCTCGGCGACGGTGCCCGTCGCCAGCATCTTGCCGTAGGAGATATAGCTGATGCGATGGCAGCGCTCGGCCTCGTCCATGTAGTGGGTGGAGACCAGCACGGTCAGCCCGCCGCTCGCCAGCCGGTGGATCTCGTCCCAGAACTCGCGCCGCGCCTTGGGGTCGACGCCGGCCGTCGGCTCGTCGAGCAGAAGCAGCTTGGGCTTGTGCATGATGCAGGCGGCCAGCGCCAGCCGCTGCTTCCAGCCGCCCGATAGCGTACCGGCGAGCTGGTTGCGGCGTGTCGTCAGGCCGAGCTCCTCCAGGGTCCTGGCGACATGCTCCTCGACCGGCTTCAGCCGGTAGAGCCGCGCCACGAATTCGAGGTTCTCGCCGATCGTCAGATCCTCGTAGAACGAGAATTTCTGCGTCATGTAGCCGACCTCGCGCTTGATGCGCAGGCTGTCGGTGAGGATGTCGAAACCCAGCACCGTGCCTTCGCCCTCGTCCGGGGTCAGCAGGCCGCACATGATGCGGATGGTGGTGGTCTTGCCCGAGCCGTTGGGGCCGAGGAAGCCGACGATCTCGCCTTCCGCCACCGTCATCGTGACATGGTCGACGACGGTTTTGTCGCCGAAGCGCTTGACCAGGCCGTGCACGTCGATGACGTTCATTTTCCTGAAACCGCCAGCTCGACGTCGACGATCTGGCCCGGCTGCAAGGCGCCGGCGCCGCCCTCCGGCCGCGCCTCGACGAGGTAGACCAGCTTCTGCCGGTTCTCCAGCGAATAGATCACCGGCGGAGTGAATTCCGGATCGGGCGAGACATAGCTGACGCGCGCCTTCACATCCGGGCCGCAACCGTCGCAATGGACGCGGAGCAAGGTGCCGACCTTGACGGAGGAGAAGGCGGCTTCCGGTATATAGACGCTGAGCTTCACCGCGCCGTCGGGCAGCACGGAGATGACGGGCGCGGTCGGACCTGCCGTGTCGCCCGGATTGCGAATGACGTCGCTGACGCGGCCCGGAGAAGGGGCCGCCAGGGTGCGCTTGGATAGCCGCCACGCCGCTTGGTCGAGCGCGGCCTGTGCCTGCTTGACCTGACTTTCGGCGGCCCTGATCGTCTCGGGACGCGCCGGCAGGCCGCCGGCGGCGAGATTGGCCTGCGCCTGTCCGACCTGCGCGTTGGCCGTCTCCAGCGTGGCCGAGGCGGTGTCGTAGTCGGCCTGCGTGCCGGTGCCGCGCTTGAAGAGGTCGGCGGCGCGGTCGTATTTGCGTCTGGCATCGTCAGCCTGCGCCTTGGCCATGTCGACCTGGGCCTTGAGGGCGGCGATTTCTTCCGGCCGCTTGCCTACCTGCAGATCGGCAAGCTGCGCGCGCGCCTGGGCGAGACTTGCCGT
Source organism: Mesorhizobium sp. B2-2-3 (assembly GCF_006442405.1). Classification (NCBI taxonomy): domain Bacteria; kingdom Pseudomonadati; phylum Pseudomonadota; class Alphaproteobacteria; order Hyphomicrobiales; family Phyllobacteriaceae; genus Mesorhizobium; species Mesorhizobium sp. B2-2-3. The sequence goes on from NZ_VFWC01000003.1 coordinate 281,362, forward strand.
GGCCTGTGCGACCGCGATTTTCGCGTCGGCGTTTTCCAGCGTCACGATCGTGGTGCCCGATGTGACGCGATCGCCGCGCTTGACCGCGACGGTCTCGACCTGCGCCACCTCGATCGGCGCCAGCAGCACATAGTCGCCTTCGACATACCCGACGGCCAGCGGAGAAGCCGGTGCGCAGGCGCCGAAGAGTTGAGCGGCAAGCGGCAGCGAACAAAGAAAGCTCATCGTCTCGATCCCTTCCGGGCGGCCAGTATGGCGCTGAGGTTCTCCGATGTGACGGCCGCCACCTTGGCGGCCTCGGCGGCGCCGATCTCGCGCCAGCCCATGCGGCGCATGACCGCCTCGCGGCCGATGCGGAAATAGATGACCTGTCCGATCAGCGTGAACACGGTGAGCCGGGTCGCCTCGCTCTCGGCCGCCTCGCCGGTCGCCTGTTCCCAGAGCAGGCACAGGCGCCGATGCGTCGGCTCGAACACGCCGTCATAGATGCGGTCGAGCGCCGCGGTCGGGTGCGAGAGCTCGCGCAGCACGAACTGCACGATCTCACCGGCCTGCGGCTGCGCCACAACGAATGCCACCATCCGCTCCAGCGCGGCGAACAGCTGCGCGCGCGCCGTCTCGGCGTTCGCGATTGCCGGCGCCCGCGTCTCGCCGAGTGCCTGGCCGGCGACCGATTGTATGGTGTCCACGATATGGTCGGCGGCGGCGAGGCGCAGCCCCTCCTTGCTGCCGAAGTGATAGGCGATGGAACCGATATTGGCCTTGGCCTCCGCCGCGATCTCGCGCGTGGAGGTGCCGTCGAAGCCTTGTCGTCCGAACAGCTTGAGCGCCGCGCGGACCAGCGCTTCACGCGTCATCTCCGCAGCGGGCGGCTCACGGCGAGGAGTTCGGGCTTCGGGCGGCTTGATCATGTGGCATACTTTAATCAATCGATTGATTAAAGTCAAATCCGAGTTCGGACATGGCTTGCCATGCCGGCCCGCGCGGGCTTTAGTGCGCGGCCATGGGCAAGGAAGTCGAGCGCAAGTTCCTGGTCTCCGGCACGGCATGGCGGGATCTGGTCGAGACGGACATCCGCATCCTCCAGTTCTATCTCGCCGCCGCGCCAGGACGCACGGTGCGCGTGCGCATCAGCAACGGCGCCTCGGCCAGGTTGACGCTCAAATTCGGCAGCACGGCGCGGGAGCGCGACGAATTCGAATATCCCATTCCGCTGGCCGACGCCGTGGAGATGCTCGGCTTCGCCATCGGGCGTGTCATCGAGAAGACACGTCATCATGTTAGGCATGGCGGCTATCTCTACGAAGTCGATGTCTTCGGCGGCGCGCTGGCGGGGCTTGTGATGGCCGAACTCGAAACGCCGGACGATGTTCCGGATGAAATGCTGCCAGACTGGCTCGGCCGCGAAGTGACTGGCGAACAGAAATTCTACAACGCGTCGCTCGCCCTCGGGGGGATTCCGGAGATCGCCGCATGAGCTTTCGCATCGATCCGCGCCTGCCGCTGACCGGCGAGGTCAGGCGTATCCTGGCCGAGGAAATCGGCAAGGCGCTTGCTCATCTCGACATGGCGCGTGACAGGCCGGAACAGGGACTGCACAAATCCCGCAAACGACTGAAGAGCGTGCGTGCCTTGTTGCGTCTGGTTCGTTCCGGTGACGAAACATTCTGCCGCACGGAGAATGAATGTTATAGGCAGGTCTCGGCATTGCTCGCCGGACCGCGCGAGGCGACCGCCTTGATCGAGACGATCGACCGCCTGGCCGACACCTTTCCGGGGCAAAGCGCCGGTCACGGCCTCGGCCCCGCCCGCGATCGCCTGGTGATGCGCCAGCACGCGCTTCATGCCGGCGCCGGTCTCGACGCGGCCATAAAAGCTGCCATCGCCGCCTGCCAGGAGGGCGTCGAACGCGTCGACAGGCTGTCCTTGCCGGACCAGCCGGAGCAGGCCGCCGACATTCTGGCGGAGGGCGCCCGCGCCACATTGCGGCGCGCGCGCAAAGCACTGGACAAGGCGGCCTCGAGCGGCGGGGCCGAGGATTTCCACGACCTGCGCAAGGCGGCCAAGACCCACAGCATGCATCTGTCGCTGCTCGGCCGCCTGTGGCCGACGCCAATTAAGGCTCGTCGCAAGGCGGTCGACAAGCTCGCAGAGCAACTCGGCGAACTGCACGACGTCTTCGTCATGCGCGCGATGCTGGAGGCCGGCGGCGAGCCGCTTGGGCCGCCCGGGGATACGAAACTCCTTGGCAAACTCCTGAAGCATTCCGAAAAGAGCCTGAGGAAGTCCTGCCTTGCCGAGGCGGCCGAACTGTTCGGCGACAGTCCCAGGCGCTCGACGAAGAAGCTGGCCCGCAAGGCGCGCGACGATCTTGCCGGCGCTCCGCCCGCGGAGGAATTGGCGGCGAGGTGACGCAACGGCATTCATCGCCGGTCATGCCGGCATTGGCCGTGTATGGCTCGCCGGGAGGGGCTGGCCCTTCATTCGCGCACCGGCATCGGTACCGACGGCAAGTCGATCCTCTATATCCCGCTGATGAACGAGGGCGAAGTCGCGGCGCTGAAGCTGGATTGAGAAGATTTTCGGAGCCGGCCGCACGAGAGCCTTTGCCACATGGGCCGGGCGGATCTAAAACCAGCCGCCATGAGGATGGTCGTCCGCCGCCCGCTCGCTCGTTCGGAACTGCCGCACGATACGGCCGCTCTCGCGCGCTATCTCATCGGCAAGATCGTGGTCCGGGAATTGCCCGAAGGCATTGCCAGCGGCCGCATCGTCGAGACCGAGGCGTATGTCGCCGGCGATGCTGCCGGGCACGGCTTCAGGGGAATGACCCCGCGCAATCGCTCGCTGTTCCTCGAGCGCGGGCATGCCTATGTCTATCTCGCCTACGGCATCTCATACATGCTGAATGTCTCGAGCGAGATGCCCGGCATCGGAACCGGCGTCCTGATCAGGGCACTGGAGCCGCTCGACGGCATTCCGATCATGCAGCTCAATCGCGGCATCGAGCGCCTGCGTGACCTGGCGCGAGGACCGGGAAGGCTCGCCATGGCGTTGCGGATCGACCGTTCGCTCGACGGGCTCGATCTTTGCCGGGAAGGCCCTCTATGGCTTGCAAGCGATGGCCGCGACCCCGGCGAAATCGGGCAGGGCGTTCGGATCGGCATTTCGAAGGATGCCGACCGCCTGCTGCGATTTTACGTCCGGGGAAGTCCGTTTGTCAGCGGTTCACGATCGCTCAACCCATGAGAGGTGCTTCCCGGCGCGTTGAAAGGAAGATGAATGCAAGCTACTGCGCTGCCCTTTTTCCCTCCAACTGCGCCTGCGCTGCCCGGATCGAGGCGGCGTAGGTCACCAGCGGGCGCTTGAGGCCGTGGTTGATCAGCGTGCGTCTTGTCTGCGGCGAAGCGCCAGATATGACAAAGCGCACGCCGGCGCGCCTGGCCTTGTGCGCCGCACCCTCGATGACATTGGCCGCGGTCGAATCGAAGAACGGCACCGCCGAGCAGTCGAGGATGAAGTTCTTGCGCTGGTCGGCGATGCGGTCGAGCACCGCGCCGACGGTCGAAGCGGCGCCGAAGAAGAATGCGCCGGAGATGCGGTAGACGACGGTGTTGGCGTCGGTCGCGTCCCTGGAATCATAGACGCTCTTGCGGTCGGCGACGTCCTCAGGCACCAGCGTCTGGTCGGCCTCGACGGCGATGGATTTCGCCATGCGGTCGATGAACAGGATCGAGCCCAGCGCGAATCCGACAACGATGCCTTCGGTCAAGTCGCGGAAGACCACGATCAGGAAGGTGGCCATCAGCACCAGCGCATCGCCGCGCGAGGCGCGCAGCAGCGTGGCGAAAGCCTGCTTCTCGAACATGTTCCAGCACACCACCGCCAGCACGCCGGCGAGGGCGGAGAGCGGGATGTAGCTGGCGAGCGGCGCTGCCGCCAGCATCAGGACGAGCAGGATCATGGAGTGGATCATGCCCGAAACCGGCCCGTGCGCGCCGGCCCGCACATTGGTGGCGGTACGGGCAATGGTGCCGGTGGTGCAGATGCCGCCGAACAGGGCCGAGGCGATGTTGGCGAAGCCTTGCGCCACCAGTTCGCAGTTGGAACGGTGCCGGCGGCCGGTCATGCCGTCGGCGACGACGGCCGACAGCAAGGATTCGATGGCGCCCAGCAACGCGAAGGCGATGGCGTCCGGCAGCACGTCGATCATCCTGTCGAGGCTGACGGGGGGAAGCGCCGGCCATTGCAGGCTGCGCGGGATCCCGCCAAAGCGCGTGCCGATCGTCTCGGCCGGCAGCGCAAACAGCGCCACCGCGAGCGACGCCAGACCGATGGCGATCAACATCGCCGGCCATTTCGGCCGCCAGCGCTTCAGGAAAGCGATGGTTGCGATTGTCAGCACCGCCACGAAGGTCGCCGCGAGATTGATCGTGCCGGCCGCCTCGCCGATCGCCGTCAGCTTCGGCACCAGCGGGCCTGGCTCCTTGCCGGCGAGCTTCAGCCCGAACAGTTCGACGATCTGGCCCGAGAAGATGATGACGGCGATACCGGCGGTAAAGCCGACCGTCACCGGATAGGGAATGAACTTTATGTAGGTGCCGAGCCGCAGATAGCCGATGGCGATGAGGAAGATGCCGGCCATCATCGTCGCCAGCAACAGCCCGTCCACGCCGACCCGCGCGACCGTCGCCGCCACCAGCACGATGAAGGCGCCCGCGGGGCCGCCGATCTGGAAACGGCTGCCGCCGAACGCCGAGATGATGAAGCCGCCGATGATCGATGTGTAGAGCCCGCGCTCCGGCGTCACCCCTGATGCGATGGCGATTGCCATCGACAGCGGCAAGGCGACGATGGCGACGGTTAGCCCGGCAATGGCATCGGCCCTGAGATGTTCGAGCCTGTAGCCTTCGCGCCAGACCGTCACCAGTTTCGGTGTGAACAGTTCGGAAAAAGTCGGCTTTGCCGGCCCATGGGTCGGTTTGCGCGCGGTTTCGTTGAGCGTCTGCCCGATCTCGTCCATGGACTTCCTTCCGCACCTGAAAGGCGGCGGGATCGTCGGCAGGACTGTCGGCGGTCGCCGTCGCGACTTATGCCGGCTCAGCTTTCGGATTGGGCGGCACGGCAGGCTTGAGGCGCACGCCCCGGCCGCCGCGCTCACTGGGTTGATTCTCGCCGATCAGCTCCACCCCGGCCTCGTCGAGGGCCTGGATGACCTTCATCAGCGTATCGACCACACCCCTGACCACGCCGTCGCTCGCTTCCATGCGCTGGATGGTGGGAAGCGAAACGCCGGCGCGCTCGGCGAGCGTCTTCTGATCGATGCCGGCCAGCGCCCTCGCGGCGCGCATCTGCGCGGCAGTGATCATCGGCCGGAATCCCCGTCTGAGTCTGCGGATATGATGTATAATACGATCATTATGATGTTTCAAGCATCAGGATGTACGCTTGAGCCTTGATCATCATCGCTATCGAGCATTTTTCGGATACTTCCCGAGCATTGAGAGCTATGGTGTTCCATCTGGGGCAGGGGATAACGTGGTTGACCATTTTCAAGACATTGACGACATCGGCATGCCTGGTATCGGTGGTCCTTCTGCTAACGGGCTGCGGACACTTGATCAACCGGCTGATCTGACCGCTTCCCGGTCGAGCGTCGTCAGACGTCGTCACGCACCACCCTGCGCCGTTGCAGGACCCTTGCCGCCAACCAGCACAGCATGGCCCAGGCAAAGCCCGCGCACCAGCCGGCCAGCACGTCCGACGGCCAGTGGACGCCGAGATAGATGCGGCTGATGCCGACCAGCACCGTCGTCAGCACGGCGAGCGCCAGAACATAGATCTTCGTCGTCCGGCCCTGCAGGAAGCGCGCCGCAAGCGAGCCCAATGTGAGATAGGTCACCGCCGAAAGCATCGCGTGGCCGCTCGGGAAGGAAAGCGAGGTCTCGTTGACCAGATGCGAGACGAGCTCGGGCCGCGGCCGGTCGACGCCGAGCTTCAGCAGGCTCGACAGCATCTGGCCGCCCGCCACGGCGACGAAGATGAGAAGCGCGGTCCCGGGCCTGCGGATCAACAGCAGATAGATGATCGTCGCCGCCGTGATCAGCACCAGCACGCTGGTGCTGCCGAGGCTGGTGATGTCGCGCATCGCCCCTTCCATCCATGGCGGGCCGATCGGGATACCGGGTTGGCCGGCCTGGCGGAAGGCAAGCATGATTTCAGCGTCGAAGGCGTGCGGCGTGGTGGCCCGTGCCACCTCCATCAACTCCACGAAGCCCCACAGGCCGGCGGCGACGACAAGGCCGGCCAGCAGCACCGGGAATTCGACCCGGCTCAGCAGAGCCTTTGCCGCAGTCTTCATCGAACCTCGTTTCGCAACCATGGTTTGCCGGTCATCGCCCTTGCACATAGGGCCCGAGCGTGATCAGCGCCACGGCGGCAATCGCCAGCACGATGCCGGCCGCTTGCAGCGTATTGATGCGCTCGCCGAAGAATATCAGCGCCACCAGATTGACCGATACCAGCTGGATGACGGCCGACAGGCTGAACGACACCGACATGCCGAACTCGCGAATCAGCCGCAGCATGATCAGGTTGCCCAGCGAATAGAGCGCAAGCGTCAGCACGATCTTGCCCAGGCTGGGCGCCATCCCCCATTGCTTGGCGGCCGCCGCCGCCAGCAGAAAGATCACGGTCGAAAGACCGAGCTGAAGTAACCCCGAAAAACTCACCCTGCCCCTCGATATTGATGCCGGTCGTCCGTGCGTTGTTTCGCAAGCGCGTCGGGACGTCAAGCAGCTGCCGTGGGACCAGGCTCTTGTGTCGGCAGGACCGAAGCGCCAAAGTCGCGGCCACTACCCTGCCCCTGCGGGTGGGGGCGAGGAGCGTGGCGTGCGATTTCTCGAAACCTTGTCGCGGCGCTGGAACGGGCTTACGCTGGCGCTGCAGTTCATCATTGCCGGCGGCTTCGGGCTGCTTGCGGTGATGCTGGTGGTCGGCTTCTGGGTCACCGCGCAAATCCGTGAAAGCGTGCTCCACAATTCGGCGGCCACGACTGCCCTTTATGTCGACAGCGTGATCGCTCCGCTGCTCCCCGATCTGCGCACGAACCATCAGCTCGATGACGCCGTCAAACGGGCGCTTGACGAGACCCTCGGCCAAGGCGCGCTCGGCAAACGGCTGTTTTCCTTCAAGTTGTGGCGTCGGGACGGCACGGTGCTGTATTCGAAGGACACGGCCTTGATCGGCCGGCAGTTCGGCCCGAGCGCCAACCTGCGTGCCGCCTTCGCCGGGAATGTCGTCGCCGAGTTCAACGAGCTAGGCGACGAGGACGACAAGGAGGAGAGGGCCGCGGGCGTGCCGCTGCTGGAAATCTACAATCCAGTCCGCGAACCCTGGTCGGGCGAGGTGGTCGCCGTCACCGAATTCTACGAGATCGCCGACGATTTCCAGGCGGCTCTGGCTTCCGCCTTGCTGTCGAGCTGGCTGATCGTGGCCGGCGCCACGCTGACGGCGCTGCTGCTGTTGTCGGGGATCGTCATACGTGGCAGCCGCACCATCGACAAGCAGCGCGGCGTTCTGCAGGGCCAGGTCTCCGAGCTGCAGGCGCTGGTTTCGCAAAACCGGGCGCTGCGCCTGCGCGTCCAGCAGGCGTCGCGCCGTGCCACGGCGCTCAATGAACGATACCTGCGTCGCATCGGTGCCGACCTTCATGACGGGCCGGCCCAGCTCGTCGCGCTGGCGGCGCTGCGTGTGGACAGCCCCGCCATTTCCGGCGAGGGTGCCTCCAGCGACAGCCGCAACGCCGAGATCGCCATGATCCGCATGGCGCTGGACGACGCGATGCGTGAAATCCGCGGCATCTGCAACGGCCTTGTCCTGCCGCAGATAGAAACGGCCGCGACCGGCGACATTCTGCGTCTTGCCGTCGACGAGCATCAACGCAGGACCCGCAGTTCCGTGGCGCTGACCCTATCCAGGCAGTTGCCCGAACTGGGCGCTTCGGAGAAGATCAGCATCTATCGCTTCGTCCAGGAGGGGCTGAACAACGCTTATCGTCATGGGCAGGGCAAGGATCAGGAGGTGAAGGCCGGGATGACAGGCGGCAAGTTCTTCGTTGAAGTGTCGGATGGCGGGCCCGGATTCGACCCGAGGCGGGCCGAAGGCCTGGGGCTCGCCGGCATCAGGGAGCGTATCGAAAGCATTGGTGGCCAGTTCGAGACCACGACCGGGCCGCAGGGAACACGATTGATGATTACGCTAGCCGCCGAGGATCAACCATGATCGGTACCATCCGTGTCGCCATTGTCGACGACCACCCTCTGTTTCGCGAAGGCGTTACCCGCAGCCTGTCGGAGATCGGCGGCTTCGAAATGGTGGCCCAGGGCGCCACGGCGCAGGATGCCGAACGCATCGCCTCGACTTTGCAGCCCGACATACTGCTGCTCGACATCAGCATGCCGGGTGACGGCCTTGCGTCGGTGGCCGGCATACTGGGTGCCAATCCCGGACAGAAGATCGTCATGCTGACGGTCTCGGAGGCCAATGCCGACGTGGCGCGGGCGCTGAATGCCGGTGTGCGCGGCTATGTGCTGAAGGGGGTCGGCTCGCGCATGCTGGCCGAAATCCTGCATGGTGTCGCGGCCGGCGAGACCTATGTGTCGCCGACCCTGTCGGCTCGCCTGCTTTCGGACCTGCAATCGCTGCAGCCGGCCAACGGCAGGACGGATCGCCTGCGTCAGCTCACCGGACGCGAGGCCGAGATCCTGCAGCTGGTGGCGGAAGGGCTGAGCAACAAGGAAGTGGCGCTGCGGCTGGCACTGCAGGAAAAAACGGTCAAGCATCACATGACCGGTGTGCTGTCCAAGCTCAACGTCCGCAATCGCACCGAGGCGGCGCTGCTGATGCGCGAAGCGCGGGATCGGGCCGGCAGCTAATCCTGGTCGGCCGCAAGGGATCCCCGGTTTGGGATAACGACACGCATAAATGAAAACCTGAAGCGCGGTGCAGCAGCGGAACGCTCCAGGGCAAAAAAGACGGCCCCTATACGGGGCCGGAGCGACAAGGTCACCTCCGCCGGGGGGCGGCGGAGGTGACACGTAAAGCGGGCGATGCCTATTGCCCGCTCTACAACCCCTTGAGGCGGCTTATATCCGCCGCCGTCGCAGGGCGCTCGACGATCGTGCGGCCCAGAGCGTCGGTCATTTTGAAGCGACCCTTCTCGATCTCTTCCCCGAAGCCGTTAGGGTGCTGCACCACGATCTTGTTGTCGTCTATTTCGACACGATCGCCGGTTGTTGCGTTCACATGCTTGCCGGAGCTGTTGGCACCCTTCCCCTTGCCGTTGTTGCCGGCGCCATTGTTCCCGTTGCCGCCAGCGTTGCCATTGTTGCCTCCGGCGTTGCCATTGTTGCCGCCGCCGTTATTTCCATTGCCGCCATTGCCGCCATTGCCGCCATTGCCGTTACCGCCACCACCGCCATTGCCGCTGTTCCCGCCAGGCTTGGCTTGGGCGCTGGACGCGACAATGCCTGCGGCGGAACCGTGAAAATCGAGGTGATAGGGGGCTATGGTCAGCGCCAGTGCCGGCACTGCTCTCAGGGCCAGCCAGCAACAATGAGCCATGATCGAGCTGCGCATCAGTCCCTCACTTGATCGGACCGGCAAAATTCAGAGGCCATCTCGTGCAGGTACGCGACCATCGGCGACATGGCGTGTTCGTGTAAGTGGCCCACGACCGATGCCGCGGCAATCCGGACCTTCGCCCCGATCGGTTTAGGACCTTGGTCCGAGTTTCAAACCGGATGTGGCGCGAGGTTCGCGGTCAAGCTGGCGGGTGCACGAATGTCACGAAAGTGTGACCGATCGTCTATAAGGGGTCGAAACGCGTGACACGCTCCAGCCATCCAGCCAGAGGCAGACCATGACCGACCATCGCTCGCCCGACGCCCGATTCCGCACCAGCCTGCTTGAGGAAAACGACGGTCCGGCGACCAACCCCACCGAAAACCGCACCATGGGCGAAATCATTGCCGAGCGGTTCTCCCGCCGCGCCTTCCTCAAGGGCTCGCTGGCCGTCTCGGCCATCGCCGCCACCGTCAGCCCGCTGGCGCTCGTGGCCGCCGACGATGCGCGTGCCGCCGAGGGCTCCGCCTTCTCGTTCGAGGAACTCGAAGCCGGTATCGACGACAAGCACCATGTCGCGCCGGGCTACGATGCCGACGTGCTGTTGCGCTGGGGCGATCCGCTGTTTGCCGATTCGCCGGAGTTCGACCCGGCCAGACAGTCGGCTGAGGCCCAGGCAAGACAATTCGGCTACAACAACGACTATGTCGGCTATATCGGGATCGATGGCTCCGCGGAGCACGGCCTGCTGGTCGTCAACCACGAATACACCAATCCGCATCTGATGTTCCCGGGTATCGTCAAGATAGTCGAGAAGGACGGCAAGAAGGCGGCCGAACTCACGCCGCTCTCGAAGGAGCAGGTCGATGTCGAGATGGCGGCACATGGCGGCACCATCGTCGAGATCCGCAAGGAAGGCGGCAAGTGGCAGGTGGTGCGCGACGGCAAGTTGAACCGCCGCATCACCTCCAACACCGAAATGGCGCTGTCGGGCCCGGTCGCCGGCCATGACCGCGTCAAGACCAATGCCGACCCATCCGGCACCAAGGTCATCGGCACATTCAACAACTGCGCCGGCGGCGTCACGCCCTGGGGCACCTATGTCATGGCCGAGGAGAACATCCATGGCTATTTCTCCGGTGAACTGCCGGAAGGCCATAAGGAAGCCGCCAACTACAAGCGCCTCGGCATTCCGGAAGGCGCCTATGAATGGGGCGCGCATTACGATCGCTTCGACCTCGCCAAGGAGCCGAACGAGCCCAACCGTTTCGGCTGGATCGTAGAGGTCGACGTCAACGATCCGACATCCACGCCGAGGAAGCGCACCGCAATGGGCCGCTTTAAGCATGAAGGCGCCGAATCGATCATCGCCAAGGATGGCCGCGTCGTCTTCTATCTCGGCGACGACGAGCGCTTCGAGTACGTCTACAAATTCGTCACCGCGGGCCGTTTCGATCCGGACGACCGCGCCGCCAACATGAACCTGCTCGACGACGGCACGCTGCATGTCGCCAAATTCGCCGCGGACGGTACGGTGGACTGGCTGCCGATCGTCTTCGGCCAGGGTCCGCTGACACCTGAGAACGGCTTTGCCGGCCAGGCCGACGTGTTGATCGAGACGCGGCGTGCCGCCGACCTGCTCGGCGCCACCAAGATGGACCGTCCCGAGGACATCCAGCCCAATCGTATCAACGGCAAGGTCTATGTCATGCTGACCAACAATTCCAAGCGCAAGGCCGATCAGGTCGACGCCGCCAACCCGCGCGCCGATAACGCCTTCGGCCATATCATCGAGATATCGGAGGATGGCGGCGATTTCGCCGGCACCAGGGGCAAATGGGAGGTGCTCCTGAAATGCGGCGATCCAGCGGTTGCCGATGTCGGCGCCACCTTCTCCACCGCCACCACGGCCAATGGCTGGTTCGGCATGCCCGACAATTGCGCGGTCGATTCGGCCGGGCGCCTGTGGGTCGCCACCGACGGCCAGGGCCCGAAGACCACCGGCCGCACCGACGGCCTGTGGGCGGTCGACACCGAAGGGCCGGCGCGCGCGACGTCAAAACTGTTTTTCCGCGTGCCGATCGGCGCTGAAATGTGCGGGCCGCTGTTTGCGCCCGACGATCAGACCGCCTTCGTCGCCGTCCAGCATCCAGGCGACGGCGGCGAGGATTGGGAGGCGTTCGGCCGCCCGTCCTATTATGAGGATCCGTCGACGCGCTGGCCCGATTTCAAGCCGGACATGCCGGTGCGGCCGGCGGTCGTCGCCATTACCAGGCAAGGCGGCGGCAAGATCGCGATTTAGAGGGCAATTCCAGGAAAGTGGGGTTCCGTCCGACGCGTAAAACGAACCTCCAGCCCGGTTCAGGGGCCGGAATTGGCGATCCGCCGGGCAATCCGCTCGGCGATCGCCTTGGCCTGGATGGCGGCGTTGGCGAAGCAGCCGCGGATGCTCGGCCGCATGCCGGTGAACCAGAGGCCAGGCAGTTTCGGATCGGCATCCCCGCCATTGAACAGCGGAACGCCCTTGCCGTCGAGCACGCCGAGATCGCCGACCATCTGCTCAAGCCCGGTGCGGTAGCCCGTCGCGGCAATGACGATGTCGGGATCGATCAGGCTGCCATTGGCCAGGATGACGCCGTCGCGGGTGAATTCCCGCACCGCCGGCACGACGGTGATCCTGCCCGAGCGGATGGCGTCGATCGCGCCCTCGTCGGCGGCGATCGCTGTGTAGTCGGTGGTCAGGCGGCTGGCGCCGCCCACCGGTGCCGGCGGCACGCCGAATTTCGTCAGATCGCCGAAAACCAGGCGCTGCGTCAAGGCGATCACCGCATCGGCGACCCGCAAAGGCAGCCGCGCCATCAGCGGCGACAGCCGGTGCACGGCAATCTTGCCGATGCGCTTGGGCAGGACCGACGGACCATTGCGGGCCGACAGCCACAGCGAGGCGGTGCCTGCCTGCGCCAGGTGGTTGAGCGCGTCTATACCCGAGTTGCCGGCGCCGACGACCAGCACCTTCTTGCCGGGATAGTACTTCGCGTCGCCGAAATCAGCCGAATGGATGATGCGGCCGGCGAAATCCCGCATTCCTTTCCATTCGGGGATGAACGGCTGTCTGTCGCGGCCGGTGGCGATCACGACGTGGCGCGCCAGGCGCATCCCGGCGCTGGTCTCTATCGCCCAGTGGTCGCCCCTGAACAGGACCGCCTCGACGGCGACGCCGAGCTCCACCGGCAGCCGGTTCGCCTCGCTGAAATCGTTCAGATAGCGGATGACGGCGGTTCTGTGGGGGAAGGCGAGCGTGCCCTTCGGATAGGCAAGGCCGGGAAGTGCCGAAAGGTCGCGGTGAGTATTGAGGCGCAGCTGCTGGTGACGCCGATGCCATGGCTCGGCCAACCGGCTCTCCTTTTCCAGGATCGCCGTCGCCACGCCGGCCTTGACCAGCGCCTGCGCTGCCGCGAGACCGGCGGCGCCGGCGCCGATGACGATCGCCGGTTCGATGGTTACCGTCTGGTGCGCTGCCGGTCTGATTGTCGTATCTGCCATTCGCTCACGAACCCCATTCCACCCCGGTGGCGCTTCCGCCGACACCGGCAGAACGCCCTCCCGCGCATGATCCATACGCAGATCGGCCCCGGATTTCGAGGCCATGCGCCGCACCGCGGTTGCGTCCTATATGGCATATACGCGAGATCGGCGATAATCAGGTCGCGGCAATGTGATTGATTCGAGATCCGGGGGCTGGCGGATCTCTGTTACCGGTACAGGAATCCGAAGTCCTCGAAACGCTTTTTTCGGCTTCCTGTGCAAAATCAAGGCGCCACGGCGTATAGCGTACCCGGGTGCGCGCCGCAGATGCACGCGGAATCTCGACCCATGCCCTCCTTGCGGATCTATCTCGACAAAATCCTCGAGCGTGCCTCGCCAAAGGTCGAGCGCCAGGCGTTCACCCATGCCGAACGGCTGGCGCTGGTGCGCCGCCACGGCGACTTCTCACTCGCCTACTCCTCCGCCGTGCAAGGCAGGCTCTCCTATTTCGGCGACGCCGACGGCTACATCGCTTTCGGCACCAAGATGAAGCATCATTTCGCGCTCGGTGACCCGGTCGCCGATCCGGCCCATCGGGCCGACTACATCAGGCGCTTCGTCGAGACCGCCGGCAGCCCCTGGTTCGTGCAGATCGGCGAACAGTCGGCGCGGGTGCTGGCCGGGCTCGGCTACAAGGTCAACCGGCTGGGCATCGACACCCGTCTGCCGCTGCCCGAACACGATTTTTCCGGCAAGCGCAACGAAACCGTGCGCTACTCCGAGCGCTGGCTGTTGAAGAAGGGCTTTTCGTTCGCCGAGGACAAGCGGACGATCTTTCTCGACGAGATCTCCCGGCTTTCGGCGAACTGGCGCGGCGACCGCATCGTCAAGCGTTGGGAAATGGGCTTCCTCAACCGGCACTTCGCCGATCATGTGGGCGTCGACATGCGCCGCTTCGTGCTGCACGGCCCCGATGGCGAACTGGTCGCCCTGCTCGACTTCGATCCGCTGTTTCGCGGCGGCAAGGTCATCGGCTACACCACAGCCTTCAAGCGCAAGCACATCGACGCCTCGCCGCATGCCGAGGTCGGCCTGACCAAATTCGCCGTCGACCGCTTTCGCGAGGAAGGCATTTCGGTCGTCACGCTCGGGCTGTCGCCGCTGGTCGACGTCGGCCCCAGCGGATTCGCCGAAAGCGATTTCTGGCGCAACGCCTTCCAGCGCGCCTATGATTCGCCCTGGGTCAACCGCCGCCGCTTCAACCTGCAGGGGCAGGCGGCGTTCAAGCGCCGTTTCCACGGCATCGAGGAGCCGGTCTACGTCGCCTTCCGTAAGGGAACCTATGTCGAGATGCTGGGCCTGCTGCGGCTGGTGAAGGCGATCTAGCTCTGACCGCGGCTCAGCGTGGCTTCGCCCCTCAATTCCTCAGCCGGTAGCCGGTCCTGAATATCCAGGCGACGGTCGCCACGCAGATCAGCAGAAAAACCACGGTCATGCCGAGGCTGATGCCGACCGAAACGTCCGATTTTCCGAAAAAGCTCCAGCGGAAGCCGCTGATCAGATAGACGACCGGATTGAACAGCGTCACCGTGCGCCAGGCGCCCGGCAGCATGTTGATGGAATAGAAGCTGCCACCGAGGAAGGTCAGCGGCGTGATGATCAGCAGCGGCACCAGTTGCAACTGCTCGAAGCTCCTGGCCCAGATTCCGATGATGAAGCCGAACAGGCTGAAGGTCACCGCCGTCAGCACCAGGAAGGCCAGCATCCAGAACGGATGCTGGATCGAGAGCGGCACGAACAGCGAGGCCGTCGCCAGAATGATTAGGCCGAGGATGATCGACTTGGTGGCGGCGCCCCCGACATAGGCGAGGACGATCTCGAGATAGGAGACCGGAGCCGACAACAGCTCGTAGATCGAGCCGACGAATTTCGGGAAGTAGATGGCGAAGGAGGCGTTGGAGATCGACTGCGTCAAAAGCGACAGCATGATCAGCCCGGGCACGATGAAGGCGCCGTAGCTGATGCCGTCGATCTCGGTGATGCGCGAACCGATGGCCGAGCCGAAGACGACGAAATACAGCGACGTCGACAGCACGGGCGAGACGATGCTCTGCAAAACGGTGCGCAGCGCGCGCGCCATCTCCACCCGGTAGATCGCCCATACCGCGCGCAGGTTCATGGCTCTTGCCTCAGAAGATTGACGAAGATCTCCTCCAGCGAACTGTTCTGCGTGTCCAGGTCGCGGAACTGGATGCCGGCGGCCTCGAGATCGCGGATCAGCGACGCCACGCCCGGCCGGGCGCTCTGGTTGTCATAGGTGTAGGTGATCTGCCCGCCATCCGACGACAATTCCAGGGCGTAGTGCGAGACGGCGTCCGGAATGGCGCCGAGCGGGCTGCGCAGTTCCATCACCAGGCGCTTGCGGCCGAGCTTGCGCATCAGTTCGGCCTTGCCCTCGACCAGGATGATCTCGCCTCGGTTGATGACGCCGACGCGGTCGGCCATCGCCTCGGCTTCCTCGATATAGTGGGTGGTGAGGATGATGGTGACGCCGTCCTCGCGCAGCCGCCGCACCATCGCCCACATGTCCTGGCGCAGTTCGACGTCGACGCCGGCCGTCGGCTCGTCGAGGAACAGCACGCGCGGTTCGTGCGACAGCGCCTTGGCGATCATTAGCCGCCGCTTCATGCCGCCCGAAAGCGTGATCGCCTTGGCGTCCTTCTTGTCCCACAGCGACAGGTCGCGCAGCACCTTCTCGACAAAGGCATGGTTCGACGGCTTGCCGAACAGGCCGCGGCTGTAGTTGACCGTCGCCCAGACGCTCTCGAAGGCGTCGATGGTCAGCTCCTGCGGCACCAGCCCGATCAGGCCGCGCGCGGCGCGATAGTCCTTGGTGATGTCGTGGCCGTCCACCGTGACGCTGCCCGACGAACGGTTGACGATGCCGCAGACGATCGAGATCAGCGTCGTCTTGCCGGCGCCGTTGGGGCCAAGCAGCGCGAAGATCTCGCCGCGCTCGATATCGAGATTGATTTCCTTCAGCGCCTTGAAGCCTGTGGCGTAGGTCTTGGTGACCCCGGAAATGGAGATGACAGGCTGCATGGCTGAAAACGGCTGCTTGAAAGAGGACCCCAGATATAGGACGAATGTCGCCGCATGCAACCGCAAGTCAATGCCGTTGCTGACAGTTCTCGACATTGCCGCCGCATGGCGCTGCGGCGTTCCGCCTCGCGGCGGGACGCCGCTTTGACCGGCTGGCCCTACAAGCCTATTCTCCGCTTATTAGAAGCAGCCGGAGCCCGCCATGGACCCGCTCATCCTTTCGCGCATTCAGTTCGGTGCGAATATTTCGTTTCATATTCTGTTTCCAGCCATCACCATCGCACTCGGCTGGGTGCTGCTTTTCTTCAAGCTCCGCTACAACGCGACCAATGATTCGGCCTGGATGCGCGCCTATTTCACCTGGGTGAAGGTGTTCGCATTGTCCTTCGCCATGGGCGTGGTTTCCGGCGTCACCATGAGCTTTCAGTTCGGCACCAACTGGCCGGGCTACATGGAAACGGTCGGCAACATCGCCGGGCCGCTGCTGGCCTACGAAATCCTCACCGCCTTTTTCCTCGAGGCAGCCTTCCTCGGCATCATGCTGTTTGGCTTCCGCCGCGTTTCCAACCGCATCCACACGCTGGCGACCGTGCTGGTCGCCGGCGGCACCACCGTGTCGGCCTTCTGGATCATCGCGCTGAACTCGTGGATGCAGACGCCGGTCGGCTTCGAGATGCGCGACGGCGTCGCCCACGCCGTCGACTGGTGGGCGATCCTCTTCAATCCCTCCATGCCCTACCGTCTCGTCCATATGCTGCTCGCCTCCGGGCTTACGGTATCGTTCCTCATAGCCGGCCTGTCGGCGCTGCGCTATCTCAAGGGCGACCGCTCGGAATCGATGTGGAAGGCGCTGCGCACCGGCGTCTTCACCGCCGCCATCCTCATCCCCATCCAGATCCTTGCCGGCGACCAGCACGGCCTGAACACTCTCGAGCACCAGCCGCAGAAGATCGCCGCCATGGAAGCCAACTGGAACACCGGCCCCAACGTGCCGCTGGTGCTGTTTGCCATTCCGGATGAAGCGGCCAGGGAAAACAGGTTCGAGGTGACCATTCCCGACGGGGCGAGCTGGATCCTGCGGCACAGTGCCAGGGGCGTGGTGCCGGGGCTCAACGACTATCCCGGCAATCATCCGCCCGTCTTCCCGGTGTTCTGGGGTTTTCGCGTCATGGTCGGCACGGGCCTTTTGATGCTCGCCGTCTCCTGGTCGGCCGCCTTCTTCCTCAAGCGCCGTCATAGCTTGCCGAGGCCGCTGGCGCTGCTCATGGTGCCGATGACCATCTCCGGTTGGGTGGCGACGCTCGCCGGCTGGTATACGACGGAGATCGGCCGCCAGCCCTGGCTGGTGACGGGCGTGCTGAGGACCGCCGATGCCGTCGGCCCGGTGGCCGGCAGCCATGTGGCGCTGACGCTGGCCGTCTATCTCGCTCTCTACGTGCTGTTGCTGATCGCCTATCTCGGCGTTCTGGTCCACCTGGCGCTGAAGGCGGCCAAGGACGGCGACACCTCGCCGCTGCCGGGCGTGCTCAACAAGCCGATGTCGCAGCCCGCGGCTGGCGAGTAGGAGAGAGAGAAATGACCTATGACTGGCCGACCCTGCTCCCCCTCATCTTCGCCGGCCTGATGGGCCTCGCCATCCTGATCTACGTCATTCTCGACGGCTTCGATCTCGGCATCGGCATCCTGTTCGCGGCGGCCGAGGACGCCGAGCAGGACACCATGATCGCCGCCATCGGCCCGTTCTGGGATGCCAACGAGACCTGGCTGGTGCTGGCCGTCGGCCTTCTGCTGGTCGCCTTTCCGATGGCGCATGGCGTCATCCTCAGCGCGCTCTATATCCCGGTGTTCGTGCTCCTGGTCGGCCTCATCCTGCGCGGCGTCGCCTTCGACTTCCGCGCCAAGGTGGCGACCGAGCGCAAGCACCGCTGGAACCGCATCTTCTTTCTCGGCTCGCTCATCGCCTCACTGGCGCAAGGCTATATGCTGGGCGTCTATGTGCTTGGCCTCGACTTCGGCCTGGGGGCTATGGCGTTCGGCGTGCTGGTGGCGTTCTGCCTGGCGGCGGCCTACGCCGCGATGGGGGCGGCCTGGGTCATCTACAAGGCCGAAGGCGACTTGCAGAAAAAGGCGGTGCGCTGGCTGCGCACCACATTGGTGCTGACCGCGCTCGGCATGGCTGCCGTGTCGCTGGCCACGCCCTTCGCCAGCCCGCGCATCTTCGCCAAATGGTTCGTCCTGCCCGAAATGCTCTATCTGTCGCCGCTGCCGATCCTGTCGGCGCTGCTGTTCCTGTGGCTGTGGCGGCAGACCTCTCATCTGCCCAGGCCCGACGACCGCCATTCGCTGACGCCGTTCCTGATCTTGGCCGCCATCTTCGCGCTGGGCTTTGCCGGGCTCGCCTGGTCGTTCTATCCGTTCGTGGTGCCCGACAGGCTGACCATCTGGCAGGCGGCTTCCGCACCCGAAAGCCTGGCCATCATCCTGGCCGGCACCGTGGTCGTGCTGCCGATCATCATCTTCTATTCCTTCTATGCCTACCGCGTGTTCGGCGGCAAGGCGAGGGACCTGACCTACGATTGAAGGGCCAGGCGACGGCGCGAAATCATCGCCTCCGCCTGCCGCCTGTCGGAAAGACAATATTCATCTTCACGCGCAATAACCTTCCGCGACATGCTGCGGCCTGATGGCAGCGGTCCGAGAAGAAGGGCAATGCAATGCGCGGTGTCCCGGTTGCCTCGATAGAACACGATCCGCAGGCGCGGCAGCGCTACGCGCTTTTCCCGGGAAAATCGCTACGCCGCTTTCCTGGAATTGCTCTGGTCCTGATCCGCCTGGTCACGCTGATCGCCGCGCTTGCGCTGGCCGGCCTGCTGCCTGTCATTCAGCCCGCTTATGCCCAGCAGACGGCCAACTGGGCCGGTGTTTGGGACACCAAATGGCGCGGCGGCGGCGCCCAGATCACCTTCGAGCAGGACGGCGCCGAGGTGAAGGGCGTCTATCCCCTGTATGGCGGCCGCATCGAAGCCAAGGCCGAAGGCGAAAAGCTGTTCGGCCGCTGGTTCGAGGGCAGTCGCCAGGGCGAGTTCAGCTTCGTCATGGCGCCGGATGGCGCGAGCTTCATGGGCCGTTTCGAATCCGCCACCGCCGAATGGTGGACGGGCGTGCGCGTCGACGCCGCCGAGACCCTCAAGGTCGACCAGACCAGCCCCATGACGACGATGCGCTCGTTCCTGCAGACCATGAACGAGAGCGGCGCCGACAATGTGCCGCGCGCCACCGGCGGCGGCATGGGCCTTGCCGCGCTGGCGGCCGGCCTGGTCGACGTCACGGAGGCCGATCGCGGCGGCCTCAACATGCCCGATTACACCAAGCTCCTGTTTTCGGTGATCGACAACGCCACCTTGCGCCTGTGGAACCTGCCGCATGATGCGATCCCCGGCGACGAGGTGACAGCCAGGCTGCAGCAATATGGCAGCAAGGTTTTCTTCGACGTCACCTTCCGCCGCAAGGCCGGCGAATGGTTCATCGTCGGGCCGCAGCTCGCCGTGCTGCAGGCCAAGCTCGCCGAGTTCCAGGCGGCGCGTGGCGAAGCCCCCGACATGGTCGACGATCCGGCCAAGCTCGCCTCGCCGCGCGACACGTTCAAGATGCTGCTCGGCGGCATCGCTGACCAGAATGGCGGTTCGACGCAAACGGCGCTCGACATGCGCGGTTACAATCCGGCGGTGCGGTCCGACGAGGCGGTTCTGCTCGAGAGCTATCTCAAGAAAGTCATCGACCGCATCGGCTACGTCTACTGGCAGGAAATTCCCGACGATCCCCAAAGCAACACGCCCTATGTGTATTTCGAGCATCCGGCCGGCAACATCGTCGTCGCTCCGGTGGGGACGGAGAAAGGCGGCAAGCTGTGGAAATTCACGCCGGAAACGCTGGCCAACATCCGCACGCTCTATGCCGATATCGAGGATGCGCCGGTGGCGCCGGAATTCACCGCCTTCGCCAGCAACGATCCCTTCTTCGCCACCAGGGGCCTTGCCCGTGAGATCAGCCCTGCCCTTTTGACCCGCGCCGGGCCGATCGAACGCTGGCAATGGCTGGGGCTCGGCATTGCCGGGCTTGCCGGCATCGCCTTCGGCTTCCTTGCCAACGCGGTGATCGTGTTCTTCGCCGGCCGCGGCAGGAGTTCCGGGCGGGCCGGCTTCTTCCGCGTCGTCGAATGGGCGGTGCGCTCGATCTTCCTCGGCCTGTTCCTGCTGTTTGCGCTGCGGCCGCTCGGCTTGCCGCAGGTGATCGCGGCATCCGCCAAGGCGGCGGCCTGGAGCCTGATCCTGATCGGCGCGGTTCCCGTCGTCTGGCACCTGATCGGCAAGATCGCCGAGCGCTACCGCGCCACCTTCAACGTGCCCGGCTACCACGAGACGCTGATCTCGCTGCTGACCGGCGTGGCGCGCATCGCCGCCCTGGTGGTCGCCTTCCTGCTCCTGGCCGAGGTGCTGGCGATCCCCTATCAGGGCGTGCTGGCCGGCCTCGGCATTGGCGGCCTGGCGGTGGCGCTGGCGGCGCAGCCAACGCTGCAGAATTTTCTTTCCGGCCTGACGCTCTATGCCGACCGGCCGGTCAGCGTCGGTGACTTCTGCAAGTTCGGCAACCAGTCCGGCACCATCGAGCATATCGGCATGCGCTCGACCCGCATCCGCTCGGTCGACCGCACGGTGATCTCGGTGCCCAATTCCGACTTCGCCGGCATGCAGATCGAGAACTACGCCCATCGCGACCGCACCCGCTTCGCCACCACGCTGCAATTGCGCTACGAGACGACGCCCGACCAGCTGCGCTACACGCTGGCGGCGCTGCGCAAGCTCCTGATCGCTCATCCGCGCGTCATCGACGACCCGTGCCGCGTGCGCTTCGTCGGCTTCGGCCCCTATTCACTCGACATCGAGGTCTTCACCTACATCACGACCGCGGATGGCTCGGAGTTTCTCGCCATCCGCGAGGACATATTGCTGTCGATGATCGCGGTGATGGACGAGGCCGGCGCCCAGTTCGCCTTCCCGGCGCAGTTGGAATACAGCGCCGCCGACCTGCCGCTCGACCAGGAAAAGCGCATCGCCGCGGAAAAGCGGGTCAGCGCCTGGCGTGAGGAGGAAAAACTGCCTTTCCCCGATTTCAGCCAGCTCGACAGGCTGGAGCTCAACGACAGCCTGCCCTATCCGCCGCGGGGCTCGGTGCAATACCGCGAAGCCCAGGCTGCCCCGGCCACGGTCGAAGCCAAGGCCTCGCTGGAGAAGGCGCGCTGGAGCCTGCCGTGGCGGAAGAGGGTGTAACCTTCTTCGCAGGAGAGGCCGCGATCCCTCGCGCCCCCTCTGGCCTGCCGGCCATCTCCCCCACGAGGGGGGAGATTGGATGTCGCGACGGCTTTCGCCAATTTCTAACGTTGACAGCGGGGCGGGACGGCGAGGCCGCCGATCTCCCCCCTCGTGGGGGAAGATGCCCGGCAGGGCAGAGGGGGGCGCCGTCCCGCCGACCTGTCGTTCTTCTCACCCTGCGAAGACTCAATTGCTGGCCGACAGCACCAGCACCGGCTTGTCGCTGTAAAGCTTCGGGAACAGCGTCTTCAAATTCGCCACCTTTGGCAGGTCGTTGTAGACGATGTAGGGA
This sequence comes from Mesorhizobium sp. B2-2-3, assembly GCF_006442405.1. NCBI lineage: Bacteria > Pseudomonadati > Pseudomonadota > Alphaproteobacteria > Hyphomicrobiales > Phyllobacteriaceae > Mesorhizobium > Mesorhizobium sp. B2-2-3. Next base: position 303,274 of record NZ_VFWC01000003.1, read on the forward strand.
TAGGTCGGGTTGAGCGTCAGGAAATCCTGGTGGTACTCCTCGGCCGGGTAGAAGGTCTTGCCGGTTTCGATCGTGGTGACGATGGGCTTGGAAAACAGCTTGGCCTGGTCGAGCTGGGCGATGTAGCTCTGCGCGATCTTCTTCTGCGCGTCGTTTTCGGCGAAGATCGTCGAGCGGTACTGCGTGCCGGAGTCGGGCCCCTGATAGTTGAGCTGGGTCGGATTGTGGGCGACCGAGAAATACACCTGCAGCAGCTGGCCATAGGTGACTTTGGAGGGATCGTAGGTGATCTCGACGGATTCGGCATGGCCGGTGCGGCCGGTGCCGACCGTCTCGTAGACGGCGTCGTCCTTGGCGCCGCCGGTATAGCCCGAGACCGCCTTGGTGACGCCCTTGACGTGCTGGAACACGCCCTGCACGCCCCAGAAGCAGCCGCCGGCGAACACTGCCGTCTCGCTGCCGCCCGCGGCCTTTTCATCCAGCGCCGGCGGCGGGATCACCACGGCGTCTTCCGCCGAAACCGCTGGCGTCAGCCAGAAGGCGGCGCCCGCGACGGCGAGCGCGAAAGCTGCGAGAGCGCCGCGGACGAAGCCGCTCGAACGGTTCTTGATGTCGGTCATGTTTGCACTCCTCATGGCTTGCATAGGGTCCAGTCTATTGAATTAGCGGAGCCGGCGCGATGCGCGAGTTGCGGCGGAGGCTCACATTCTCATGCGGCCCCAGCGGGTGCGTAACTCTCCGCCGCGGCTTGACCTAGTTGGCAGGCTTCATCGCATCCGTCGCCGGCTTCATCGTGTCGACCGCCGGCTTCATGGCGTCCGCCGGTTTCATAGCATCGGCGGCGGGCTTCATGGCATTGGTGGCCATCGGGCCGGCCGGCTTCATCGCATCGGTTGCCGGTTTCATCGCGTCGGCGGCGGGTTTCATGGCGTTGGTGGCCTCGTCGGCCCGGGCGATGCCGCCGGCCAGCAATGCCGTCGAGCACAAAGCGAGCGCAAGCGCCGGCAGCGTCAGGCGGGAAAGAACGGTCATGATGGTCTCCTTGGTTGGGGCGCGCCCACGCGGCGGCCGGCTGTTGCGGCGCCGCAGGCGCGGCGTTGCGCAATTTCTGATCGGGCATGGTCTCTCCCCGCAACCGGGAAGTTCCCGGAGGTAAGCTAATCGGCGGCGGCGGCCAGGATCGGCCCGCCGCCGGGCGATTGCACCAGCACTGCGGTGCTGAGGCCGTTGGCGGCCGCCGGCACGTCGAGCGTCGTGGCCTCTCCGGTCCAGCTTCCGAGCTTCTTCAGCGCATGCACGACATTGCCGTGCGGCAAGGTGCGGCCGGTGTTCTCGCCGCGCGCCACGGGCACCTCGACGACGCCCCTGGCATAGCGCACCAGCCAGATGTCGGCCTTGCCGCCCGGTACGCTCCCCGCGCCGATGCTGGCCTTGCCGCCATCGAGCGACAGCGACGGTCCCTTGATGCGGCCGCTCGCCGCAATCAGCCGCTCGATCTCGCCGGGCGCGGCGCCGACCGCGTCGGCATGGCCGTTGACCACCACCTGCGGCGTGAACGGCCCGTCACGGCCGAGCGGCGGCTCGTAGCTCACCTGGCGCTGCGTGAACTCCTGCCGGCCGAAAATGTCCTTCCAGCCGAGATAGTCCCAGTAGGTGACATTGAAGGACAGCGCCAGCACGCCGGGCTGGTCCTTGACCTTGATCAAATTGGCATTGGCCGGCGGGCAGGACGAACAGCCCTGGCTGGTGAACAGCTCGACAACGGTAAGCGGCTGCGCCGCGGCCTCGCCGAGCGACGCCGCGAGCGCAAGCGCGCCCAGGCTGGACACTGCGAGAAACCTGCTGCGTTTGGCTTGCGACATGGGATTGCTCCGTGGTGACGGCGCCGCGATGCGCCGGTGATGTCCCCACTTCGCCGCCAATTGTCGCTTCGTTACAGCGCTCACCGGTTTGTGATTGAGCGCCAGCGGGTTCTTCCTTCTCCCCCTGTGGGAGAAGGTGGATCGGCGCGCAGCGCCGAGACGGTTGAGGGGTGTTCCAGCGGAGTGAGACGTTGGCGTTTCCTGGAACAGCCCTCATCCGACCTCGCTTCGCCAGGCCACCGCCCGGGGGCGAGCCACGCGTCCCGCCCCGTCCTTCGGACCCCACAAGGGGAGAAGGGAAAACGGCGCCACTATCTCCAGGGCTGCAGACTTCTGTCCCGCACATAGGCGATGATCGTGTCGCAAACGGCATTCATCTCTTTCAGGACATCGTCGTTCCAGAAGCGCAGAACGCGAAAACCCCTAGCCTCCAGCTCGGCCTTGCGGATCCGGTCAGCATCCGAGTCCGCGTGTTGGCTGCCGTCGATCTCGATAATCAGCCCGGCTTCGAGGCAAACGAAATCGGCAATGTATTTTCCAAAAGGAACCTGGCGCCTGAATTTGATCCGGTCCAGTCTGCGGTCTCGCAGTTCCTGCCAAAGCCTGTCTTCCGCTTCCGTCATGTCACGGCGGAGTGAGCGAGCAAAGTTGCGCTTGGCGGGGGTGACGGGTTGGTGCGGCATGGCGCCAGACTAGTCGAACGCTGCGATCCGTCTATAGCCCCGGCGGACGGGACGAGGCCGAGCGCAAAAGGGCTGTTCCAGCGGAGTGAGGCGTTGGCGTTGCCTGGAACACCCCTCATCCGACCTCGCTTCGCGAGGCCACCTTCTCCCACAAGGGGAGAAGGGAGAAGCCGCAGTGTCACTGCGTCAGCACGGTTTGCGAGGGGCGCTGGTTGAAGTCGCATTTGCCCATCACGGTGTAGAAGAAGTCGGCGTTGACGACAGGCGCCGGCACGGCGGAGCCGCCGTCTTCCCAGGCCTGGTAGCCTGTCTGGCCGCACGGCACGGCGGTGAAGATATCGACGGTCTGGCCCGTGGCGATTTCGGGCATGTCGGTCGGGCTGGTGCCGATATAGAGCCGGTTCGAGGTGTTCGGGTCGTTCGACCTGAGCGTGGTCGGCTGGGCCGGTTTGGCCGTCGCGGCGGAAGGCACGTCCATCTCCAGATAGAGCTGGTCCATCTGGCTGACGTCGATGACCGCGCCGGTGCTGTTGGCCGGCGTGGTGGTGCAGACGGTCTGCCGCATGACGCCGTTGCCGTCGGTGCTGGTGATGGCGCCGGAGGGCGTGTTGTCGAAATTGGCGACCGTCGTGGTGTTGCACACCTGCTGCTGCACCTGGGTAAGCGTGGTGCCGCTGACGGTGGAGACGGTGGTGGTGCCATAGCCCTTGGGGTCGCCGCCCTTGTTGTAGACATAGCTGATCTGCATCAGCTTTTGCTTCGTGGTCGAGCCGAATCGCGTGCCGTAGAGATACATCGTCTTGTCCCACCAGCCCGACGCCTTCTCGATCTTGAAGGTGGTCTGCACCAGGGCCGCCGCCTTGTTGACCGCCGAGGTGACGCCGACCGGCACGGTGTCGATCCTGGCGATCTGCATGAAGTCGGTCGGCATGGCGAAGCTCGCCGAGGCCTGCGCCGTGGCGGTGCCGTTGGCCGCGATGGTGAAGCTCACCAGCGTGGCGGTGCCTTGCCCGCCATTGGCGGCAAAGGTGTCCCGGAGCATTTGCTGGCGGGTCGCCAGCGTCGTCGTCTTCGGCAGCGTGGTGATGGCCAGCGTCGCCGCGTCGAGCGCTTGCTGCATGTTGGACCGGGTCTGGACCGCCGACGTATAATCGACCGAGAAGCCGACGACGGTGACCAGCGGCACCAGGCTGATGAAGAACAGCGGCATCATCGCGCCGCCGCGAGAGCGGGCGAACTTTCCTGCAAGCCCCGGCATTTTTCTTACCCCAAAAAACGGTTACCTGCGGGGGAACTAACATGCGCCGGCAAACCGGGGTCTAAGAGGATCGTTCAAAGTTTAAGCATCCGGCCGTGCCCGCCGGCCGTTTCGGGCTTTTCCGCCCGGCTCACCGCTTTGTGATGACCGGGGGCGCCTTGCGCCGCAAGCCTTGCCGCAGCAAGCCGCCCCTGCTAAAGCGCGCGGCATGAGCACGCCCCTCGACCACATCAGGAATTTCTCCATCGTCGCCCATATCGACCATGGCAAATCCACCCTTGCCGACCGCCTGATCCAGCTCACCGGCGGGCTGGAGCTGCGCGACATGAAGGAGCAGGTGCTGGACTCGATGGACATCGAGCGCGAGCGCGGCATCACCATCAAGGCGCAGACGGTGCGGCTGAAATACCGCGCCAACAATGGCGAGGACTATATCCTCAACCTCATCGACACGCCCGGCCATGTCGACTTCGCCTATGAAGTGTCGCGCTCGCTGGCCGCCTGCGAAGGCTCGCTGCTGGTGGTCGACGCCTCTCAGGGCGTCGAGGCGCAGACGCTCGCCAATGTCTACCAGGCCATCGACAACAACCACGAGATCGTCGTGGTGCTGAACAAGGTCGACCTGCCGGCCGCCGAGCCCGAGCGCATCCGCGAGCAGGTCGAGGAGGTGATCGGCATCGACGCTTCCAACGCCGTGCTGATCTCGGCCAAGACCGGCCTTGGCATTCCCGATGTGCTCGAAGCCATCGTCCACCAATTGCCGCCGCCGCGCGAGGGCGACGCGACCGCGCCCTTGAAGGCGATGCTGGTCGACAGCTGGTACGACGCCTATCTCGGCGTCATCGTGCTGGTGCGCGTCATCGACGGCGTGCTGAAAAAGGGCCAGACCATCCGCATGATGGGCACCGGCGCCAAATACCTGGTCGAGCGCACCGGCGTGTTCACGCCCGCCCGCATCAATGTCGAGGAGCTCGGCCCCGGCGAGTTCGGCTTCTTCACCGGCTCGATCAAGGAAGTGGCCGACACGCGCGTCGGCGACACCATCACCGAGGACAAGCGCCAGACCGCGCACGCCTTGCCCGGCTTCAAGCCGGCGCAGCCGGTGGTGTTCTGCGGCCTGTTCCCGGTCGACGCCGCGGATTTCGAGGATCTGCGCGCCGCCGTCGGCAAGCTGCGTCTCAACGACGCCTCCTTCTCCTATGAAATGGAAACCAGTGCCGCGCTCGGCTTCGGCTATCGCTGCGGCTTCCTTGGCTTGCTGCATCTGGAAATCATCCAGGAGCGGCTGGAGCGCGAGTTCAACCTCGACCTGATCGCCACGGCACCCAGCGTCGTCTACCGGCTGCTGCTCAATGACGGCTCGGTGAAGGAGCTGCACAACCCGGCCGACATGCCCGACGTGGTGAAGATCTCGGCCATCGAGGAGCCGTGGATCCGCGCCACCATCCTCACCCCCGACGACTATCTCGGCGGCATATTGAAACTCTGCCAGGATAGGCGCGGCATCCAGGCCGACCTCTCCTATGTCGGCAAGCGCGCCATGCTGACCTACGACCTGCCGCTCAACGAGGTGGTGTTCGATTTCTACGACCGCCTGAAGTCGATCTCCAAGGGCTATGCCTCGTTCGACTATCACCTGACCGATTATCGCGAGGGCGACCTGGTGAAGATGTCGATCCTGGTCAATGAGGAGCCTGTCGACGCGCTCTCCATGCTGGTCCACCGCACGGCGGCGGAAAAGCGCGGCCGCCAGATGTGCGAGAAGCTCAAGGAACTGATCCCGCACCATCTGTTCAAGATCCCGATCCAGGCGGCCATCGGCGGCAAGGTCATCGCCCGCGAAACCATTTCCGCCCTGCGCAAGGACGTCACCGCGAAGTGCTACGGCGGCGACGTGAGCCGCAAGCGCAAGCTGTTGGACAAGCAGAAAGAGGGCAAGAAGCGGATGCGCCAGTTCGGCAAGGTGGATATCCCGCAGGAGGCGTTTATCCAGGCGCTGAAGATGGGGGATTGAGAAGCCGGTTGGCGCGTGTAGCGCACCAAGTCATCGATCCGGTGGATCGATGGCAGGGTTCGAAAGCGGGGGAGCTGCCGGAGGCAGCGGGCCCCCGCCAGCGCGGCAGTGGGAGCTGGGCGGTGGGTTATTCTGCGGGCGGTGGTGGAGGACGATCTTCGGCGATCGGCAAGGACTCATCCAAATCATCGGCGGAGAATGCATTGTAAATCGTTTCGAGTTGCTCTGTTCCGCCCGCTGTCGTCATTGCTGCAATGCCGAGAAATACAGGAGCGTCCGATGAAAATCGAATATGGACACCGACACTGGTCGAATATGCAATTGCCCGAGCTTCGGTTTCCGTAATTTTGACGAACACGTTCACATAAATACCGCCGCTCGGTACGCGTGCACACCTATCTGAAATATCGATTCGTTTTTCTTCACCGTTTAAAACAATCTCAACCAACTCAAAGCTGATCATCTGATCTTCTCTTCCCTGAGCCTCTATTACAGCCCAAAAAATAAATCCCGATCCTTTGATGTAACCGAATAGAATCTTGTGATGACCATAGAGTGAATCTCTTTCTCCACGAGCGTAGATCATGCCGCGTGCTTGCACCGTCCAATCGACATCCGTTTCACCACCTGTCGCCACGCCCAGAACTTTTAGATTGTTCTCGTTGGCCAAGAGTATGGTGTCGCTTCGGACCGATGATGAGAATTCAAGAAAATCGGGAGATATTCCCATATCCGCAATGTAGCGGGCGATCTTTGCCGAGAGTACTTGCGATTGACTAACATTGTCGGGTGATGGGTTTTTGAAGGAGAACTGATGGACTCCAAACTCTGACCCTTGCGGAAAGTACCGTAGCTTACCGCCGATGAAGACCAGAGTTGCGGCACTCATGCATTTGCCAGGCAGCCACACTCGAGGAACCATAAGATGTGAAACGTTGGAGATTTCATTAGGATCAAGAAGGTACTTGCCGATCGACGTGGAGAACCAGCGGTCCCGTATCGCTCGACCTATGACCATGGCTTCGTCAACGTTCCCGCCGGTCGAGTCGATGTAAACAGTCGTCCGAGAGGGAGGCGCCGATCTATTCAAAAATTCACGAAACTTCAGCCCATCTCCTACATGAATGGAGCCAAACGCGTTGATCGAAAACGACCCGCCGATGGCCCTTTCAAAATCGGTCTGAGGATTAGTGAATTCGAATTGCAACCGGTACTCCCGTTAGTAGCCGAAACCGTCACTGATGAAGGATAGCCTCAAACGCTTCAGCGGCGATAATAGAATTGCAAAGCCCCACGTTAGCCATCTTCATCGCCTCCTTCTATGTCCCAATCGATGACACCTTCTCGGATCAGCGTTTTGATCTGATCCCAGATTAGGACACGAGCTACCTCGCTCGGAGTCTTGCCATGCACGCCCGTCTTTGTAAGCCGTTTCAGATACTTGAGTGTCTCTGGAGGCAAACTTGGATTGAGCGGTGAAGCCTTTTGTTGCCCCTTCGCCATAACTAATTAGTAGCTGATTAGTTATTGACCGTCGAATCCGGCCATGCCACGGATTGTGCTCGACACCGCTTCTGATTCGTGGTGCGCTAAGAAAATGAGCGGACGGCCCCTTATAGAACCGCCCGCCCCATCGCTCTAAGATACCTTAGTAGGTCGCCACGTTGGCGCGTGGCGGCCTACGAAAATGGGACACTACGGTCTCCCACCTTCCGTATCTGAGACGAAGATATTCCCGTACAAAGACGGTTTTAGCTTCATCCCACACAAAACGCATCTGCATCGCAATCACCTCCTTTCCCGGAGCAGCTGCCCCGGGCTCGAAGGGCAACGTCGCGAGAAGGTGGCGATCCGAATCAACTCGAATCGTGTATTTCCAATATGGCGGATTCGATTGTTGGCTACCAGCCCTAGCTAATTGACACAATATTGCTGTCTCCCGGCCAAAATCGCTCTCCGGGTCCTTATCGCCTTTGGCCCACGGTGCCCACGCTTTGAGAACGCCCCAACCTGGCGTACCCTTGCAACTTGGGGGGCATCAAAGTGCGCAGCAACTCTCTGGACATCGTCGCCTCTCTCGGCCTCGCCATCGGCGGCGTCTTCGGCCTCGCCGGCACCTTCGTCGCCAGCGCTCCGTTCCGCGAAACACTCTGGGCGATCGACGGCGTGGCTCTGGTCGTGGCCGCCGCACTGCTGACGATGAAATACCAGCGGCTGGGAAATGACTGCGTGGCCGCGGGCTTCCTGACCTTTCTTGCCGGCGAGACCTTGCTGATAGCGGAAATGCGGCGGGGCTGGGGGCCAGCGTGCCCTCCTAGGTCGGCGGCATCTCGCTTTGGGCGCCAGCGCTTGTCATGGTCAGCGCGCCGAAAACCTTTGCTTTGTGGATGCGGCTCACTGCACTCGTTGCTGCATGGAAACGGGGCGCTGACGCTGCTGACCTTCTCCCACAAGGGGAGAAGGAAGAACCAGCGTTGGCGCTGCCTCACCTGACGATCAAGCGGCTAGCACTGGCGATGCTGATGGGCGGCAGGATGGCGCTGGTTCCTCGCCCTACGCAGTGGGGAGAGGTGGCCCGGCGAAGCCGGGACGGAGAGGGGTCTGCGCGGCGCTGGGAGGTTGTTTCAGGGGTTCCTGAGAGGATTTTCTTTCATGCCAGCCAGCTCTCAATCCTGACCGGGTTTTGGCTTCGCGGAGGGCGTCCCCCTCTCCGTCCCGGCTTCGCCGGGCCGCCTCTCCCCCACTTTCGTGGGGGCGAGGAAATCAGGTCGGCGCTGGCCTCACCCCTCAATCCAAACCTTCTCGAAATGCTGTTCCAGCGCCTGGTGCTGCTCGCACCCTTCGATGCCCTTGCGATAGGTCCGGTAGACCGAGCGCCAGTAGGGTTGGATGATGATGCCTGAATCGCGCAAATTCTTCTCGATGCCGGCCATGATCTCCTTGCGCTGGGCGGCGTCGGGGGTGGCGAGCGCCTTGTCGAGCAGTTCGTCGAATTCCTTGTTGGCGTAGGCGCTTTCGTTCCAGGCGGCGCCCGATTTATACGCCAGCGCCAGCACCTGGACGCCGAGCGGGCGGCCGAGCCATTCGGTGCAGGAGAAGGGGTATTTGCTCCAGTCGTTCCAGAAGGTGGCGGCGGGCAGCACGGTGCGCTTGATCTTGAGGCCGGCCTCGCGCATCTGCGCGGCGATCGCATCGCCGGTGCTCTTCTGCCATTCGACGTCGACCGAGATGAGGTCGTATTCATGGTCGGCCTTGCCGGACTCGGCCAGCAGCTTCTTCGAGGCGTCCACGTCGCGCTTGGCCGGGCCGATATCGGCATATTCTGGGTGCATGGGGCCGACATGGTGGTTGTCGGCGGGCTTGCCGCGGCCGCCGAGGCCGAGCGCCAGCACGGCCGAATTGTCGACGGCGAGCTGGGCGGCGCGGCGCACCTTGACGTCGTCATAGGGCGCGTTGGCGACATTGAAGCGGGCGACGATGGTGGAGCCGGTGGCGATCTCGGAATTCTTCAGGCCCATCTGCTCGGTCTGCGAGACGGCATCGGAGGCGGTCTCGTGGTCGGTGTCGATCTCGCCGGATTCGAACGCCGACAGCATGGCGTTTGGGTCGGAGCCGTAGTCGATCCACTGGATGCCATCCAGGTAGAATTCGCCCTTCCACCAGGGCTTGTCCTTGCGCTTTACCTCGGCTCCCGTCTCGGCGTCCCACTTCACCAGCTCGCAAGGGCCGGTGGTGATCGAAAGCGCCTTCAGCGGATCGCCGTCGCCATCATAAGAGCGGTGCATGATCAAAGCGGGATAGTCGGCCATGCCGGCGATCAGCGAAATGTCCGGCTTGGGCAGGTTGAGCTTGATGGTGAAGTCGTCGACCTTCTCGATGCCGCCATCGACCACCTTCTTGGTGTCGGCATTGACCAGCGCGCCCATGCGCGCGGCGACCGAATTGCCGGCAACGCCGGCCTCGCACCAGCGGTTGAGGTTGTGGACGACATCGTCGGCGTTGAAGGCATCGCCGTTCGACCAGGTGATACCCTTGCGCACATGCAGCGTGAGCGTCTTGGCGTCGTCGCTCATCTCCCATTTTTCGAGCAGCCAGGGCTCGAAGGAGAAATCGGTGTTCCAGCGTACGAGATATTCGTTGCAATGGCGCGCGACGTTGGACATTTCGACGCCGTCGAAGGTGCGCGGGTCCTTGAACCCCTTGACGTTCATGGCGACGCGCAGCACGCCGCCCTTCTTGGGCTCCGCCGCGCGGGCGGGCGTGGGGGCCAGCCCGCCCAGGGCAAAGGCGCCGGCGGCGCTGACGCCGAGCCCGGCCATCAGCGCAAAATATTCGCGCCGGTTGATGGCGCCGCTCCTGAAATCCTCGGCGACGGGTTTGGCTTTCGGGTGCAGTTTCCTGTCGGTCAGCATGAATTTCATCGTCGTTCCCTCTTGTTGGGCGCCCGGCCGGCCGCCTGCGCGGGGGCGGATGCGGCTCGCCGGACGCCATTGCCTGAGGGATGATAGGGCGAGCTTACGCAGCGGAGTGTTCTGGAATCCGCAGGACTTGTGCGCTGCTCCGCAGGAGGTTCGCATGAAGGGGGCGCGCGAAGGCCTTCACCTTCGTCATCCACGGGCCTGCGCGGCGTCGCTGCGCTCCTTGCTTCGCCCGTGGATGACGAGGTCACCCCCAGATCATCAGCGCGGCGAGCCCGACGATGCCGACCACCAGCCGCCACCAGCCGAACAGCGCATAGCCTTTGCGCGAGACGTAATCGAGCAGCAGGCGCACCACGAGCAGCGCGGTGACGAAGGCGGCGACGAAGCCGACGGCGATGATCGGCAGGTCGGCCGACGTCAGCACGTTGCGGTTCTTGAACAGGTCAAAGGCGAAGGCGCCGACCATGGTGGGGATGGCGAGGAAGAAGGAAAATTCCGCCGCCGCCCGCTTGTCGACGCCAAGCAGCAGCGCGCCGACGATGGTCGAGCCCGAGCGTGAAGTGCCGGGGATCAGCGACAGGCACTGGAACAGCCCGATCTGCAGGTAAAGCCGGGTCGGGAAGCGTTCGACGTCGCGGTACATCGGCTTGAGCTTCATGCGATCGACGGCGAGCAGCACCACGCCGCCGATGATCAGCATGATGCAGATCAGCCGCGGCGATTCGAACAGGATGGTCTTGATGAAATCATGCGCCAGCGCGCCGATGACGGCCGCCGGCAGGAAGGCGATGAGGATGCCGATGACGAAATGCCGCGTCAGCCGGTCATGCGGCAGGTCGAGCAGCATCTGCCACAAGCGCCGGAAATAGACGCTCAGAATGGCCAGGATGGCGCCGAGCTGGATCAGGATCTCGAAGGCCTTGCCGGTCGAGTGGAAGCCGAGAAAATGGCCGGCGAGCAGGATATGGCCGGTCGAGGACACCGGAATGAACTCGGTCAATCCCTCCAGCAGACCGAGCAGCAGGGCTTCGACGATTGTCTGGCTTTCCATTGGCTACCTCGGCATTCGCTGGATGGGCTGACAGGGCTTGCTTGTCATGGCGCCGAACTCCCCCTATAGGTCGCAACACCCTGACGGCCCGCTTGATCGGGCGGCCAAGACTTACCGGTGCGCCCGGCGATTCGCCAGTGTGGCAATCCGGAATTCGCCATACCCGGGAGGAGCGCGATGCGCGAATTCCGGATTCTGAGCCACACTGCCAACTTCAAGTTCTGGTGTGGTTTGAATTTGAAGTTCCTGAACGCGGATGCCGTTGAGGGGACAGGAACTTCAAATCCAAACCACCAGTGCGCTTTATCATCGCGGAACCATGCTGACGCTTTTCCATCATCCCATGTTCGCCTCCTGCCGGTTCGTGCGCCTCGCTTTCGGCGAGTATGGCGAGGAGCTGGCGCTGATCGAGGAGAAGCCGTGGACGCGGCGCAAGGAGTTCTTGGCGCTGAACCCGGCCGGCACGCTGCCGATCCTTTTGGCCGAGGGCGACGTGCCGATCGTCGGCGCCACGGTCATCTCGGAATATCTCGACGAGACGCGCGGCGTCCTGAAGCGCGACAAGCGCCTGTTCGCCGAGGATCCGATGCAGCGCGCCGAGATCCGCCGGCTCACCGACTGGTATCTCCACAAGGCCGAGAGCGAGGTCACCCGGCATCTGGTGCGCGAGCGCGTGCTGAAGCCGGTCATGCCGGAAACCGCCGGCGGCGGCTCGCCCGATTCGGCCGCCATCCGCGCGGCGCGGGCCAACATCCGCCAGCACATGAAATACACCAACTGGCTGGCCGGCACCCGCCACTGGCTGGCCGGCTCGAGGGTCACCTATGCCGATCTTGCCGCCGCCGCCACCCTGTCGGTGCTCGACTATCTCGGCGAGATCGACTGGCGTGAGCACACCGCCGCGCGCGAATGGTACACGCGGGTCAAGTCGCGGCCTTCGTTCCGGCCGCTGTTGACCGACCGGGTGCGCGGCCTGTCGCCGGTGTCGCATTATGCGGACCTCGACTTCTGACGCCGCAAAACTGCGCGCGCTGATCGACGCGCAGGCGCGGCGCGCCGGTTTCGAGGCGGTCGCCGTCACCACCCCCGATGCGATCCCGCTGGCGCCGGCCCGGCTCGCCGCCTTTGTCGAAGACGGGTTCCACGGCTCCATGGGCTGGATCGCCGAGACGCTGCAACGCCGCAGCGAGCCGTCAAGCCTGTGGCCGCAGGTGCGTTCGATCGTCGTGCTGGCGATGAATTACGGGCCGGACCACGATCCGCGTGACCTGTTGGCCAGGCGCGACCGGGGCGCGATCTCGGTCTATGCGCAAAACCGCGACTATCACGAGGTGATGAAGGGCCGGCTGAAGGAAATCGCCGGCAAGATCGTGGCGCGGGCGGGAGGCGACGTCAAAGTCTTCGTCGATACGGCCCCCGTCATGGAAAAGCCGCTGGCCGAGGCCGCCGGGCTCGGCTGGCAAGGCAAGCACACCAATCTGGTCAGCCGGCAGCATGGTTCCTGGCTGTTCCTCGGCACCATTTTCACAACCGCCGAACTGGTCCCGGACGTCCCAGAGGAGGACCATTGCGGCTCCTGCCGCGCCTGCCTCGACGCCTGCCCGACCGGCGCCTTCCCGGCGCCCTACCGGCTCGATGCGCGGCGCTGCATCTCCTATCTCACCATCGAGAACAAGGAGCCGATCCCGCATGAATTCCGCGAGGCGATGGGCAACCGCATCTATGGCTGCGACGACTGCCTCGCCGCCTGCCCGTGGAACAAGTTCGCCAAGGTGGCCTCCGAGGCCAAGCTCGCCGCGCGTGACGATCTACGCGAGCCGGCGCTGGCCGATCTCCTGCGGCTGGACGACACGGCGTTTCGCGCCTTCTTTTCCGGCTCGCCGGTCAAGCGCATCGGCCGCAACCGCTTTGTCCGCAACGTGCTGATCGCCGCCGGCAATTCCGGCGATGCAGCGCTTGCCGGCGCGGTGCGCGCCTTGCTCGCCGACGCCTCGCCGCTGGTGCGGGGCGCGGCAATATGGGCGCTGGCGCGGCTGGTGCCCGAGGCCGAATATGCCGAACGCGCCGCAGCCGGCCTGAAAACCGAGAGCGACGCGGCCGTGCGCGAGGAATGGGCGCGGCCGGTTCCAGCCAGGGCGCCTGCATGAGCGAAAAGCGGATATTCATCTTCGGCGCCGGCTATTCGGGCAAGGCTTTTGCGCGCGCCAACCGCGATGCCGCCACGACGGTCCGCGGCACGACGCGCTCCGCGGAAAAATTCGAGGCGCTCCGCCAGGCCGGCATCGCGCCGCTGCTGTTCGATGGCGCGCTGACCGGCGAACTCACCAACGCGCTGGCGACAACAACCCATCTGGTGATCTCGATCGCGCCCGAGGAGGCCGGCGATCCCGTGCTGAATGCCGCCCGCGAGGCGATCGTCCGGATGCCCGCGCTTGAATGGATCGGCTATCTCTCCACCGTCGGCGTTTATGGCGACCATGGCGGCGCCTGGGTCAACGAGACGACGCAATGCCGGCCGGTGTCGAAACGCTCGGCGATGCGGATGGCGGCCGAGCAGGACTGGCTGCGGCTTGGCCGCGAGATCGGCCGGCCGGTGGCGGTGTTGCGGCTCTCCGGCATCTACGGTCCCGGCCGCAACGCCTTGGTCAATCTGGAAAACGCCACCGCGCGGCGGCTGGTCAAGCCCGGCCAGGTGTTCAACCGCATCCATTGCGACGACATAGCCGGCGCGCTGTGGCATCTCATCGGGGATAATACAGGCGGCATCTTCAACGTCACCGACGATGAGCCGGCGCCGCCGCAGGACGTGGTGGCCTATGCCGCCGCGCTGATGGGCATCACACCGCCGCCCGAAATTCCCTTCGAGGCCGCCCAACTTTCGCCCATGGCGCGGTCCTTCTATGGCGAGAACAAGCGCGTCGCCAACGCGGCGCTCAAGGCGACGGGCTACCGGCTCCGCTTCCCGGATTACCGCGCCGCCTTCGACCATATGTGGGCAAGCGGCGACTGGCGCGACGGCGCGCCGCGCAGCCCGATGAAACGCTGACGCATTCCGTGCCACGGTTCGGTCGGAATGCGTCGGAAAAGAAAACAGGGCGGTTGACCGGTTTGTGAAAAACGGAACCGCTCCGGCGATCGAAGCAACGTCCATTGCGTGCTATGATTCGGGCTTGGGTTTGCGGCGGGGGTTCATGGAGGCAGCGATGCGGCTCGGCAAGCGTTCACAGCTGGCGGCTTTTGGCCTGCTCGCCCTCACAAGTCTTGCCGCGCGGCCGGCAATGGCCGAGGAACGGGCAAAGGACCTGTTCGGCGCCGAGAGACTGCCGGCGGCGGCCGCGCCGCAATCCTTCGGCTTCTACTCCAAGGGCTGCTTTGCCGGCGGCGTCGCCATCCCCATGGACGGCCCGACCTGGCAGGTGATGCGGCCGTCGCGCAATCGCCGCTGGGGCCATCCGGCGATGATCGCGCTGGTCGAGAAACTGTCGCGCGATGCCGTCGCCGACGGCTGGCCGGGCCTTTTGATCGGCGACATCGCGCAGCCGCGCGGCGGCCCGATGCTGACGGGCCATGCCTCGCACCAGATCGGGCTCGATGCCGACATCTGGCTGACGCCGATGCCCAGCCGTCCGCTGTCGATGGCGCGGCGCGAGACGATGAGCGCGACCTTGATGGTCGACGAAAAGACGCATCTGGTGAAGGACGCGCTGTGGACGTCGGCGCATACGCGGCTTTTGAAGCGCGCGGCGAGCTATCCCGAGGTCGAGCGCATCCTGGTCAATCCCGGCATCAAGAAGAAACTCTGCGACACCGTCAGGGGCGACCGCTCCTGGCTGCGCAAGATCAGGCCGTTCTGGGGCCACGACTATCACTTCCACATGCGCATCGGCTGCCAGCCGGGCTCGCCCAATTGCAAGGCGCAGGAAGCGACCCCGGCCGACGATGGCTGCGGCAAGCCGCTGGCCTGGTGGTTCACGCAGGAACCGTGGCGGCCCAACAAGAACCCGGATGCGCCCAAGGCGCGCGACCTGATGACCATGGCGAACCTGCCGAGAGAATGCCGCGCCGTGCTCGACGCGCCCGGGCCGGCCTCGGTCGAGGCAGCCACCTACCATGGCGGCGCCGTGCCGGTCGCGGTCGCCGCGCCCGAACCCGAAGCGCCGTCGCTGCCCGCCACCGCGGCCAGCGGCACGGCCGGCCTGCCGGGCATGGTGAACGCCTTCACCGCGACGCCCGAGATCGGCGTACCGGTGCCGCGGCCACGGCCGGGAAACTGACCGCGTGATTTGACGCCCCGGCGCTTCGCCGCCGTTCATTCGTCACCCCGTGAGCAGGAGGGCCGGCATTGCAAACGCAGGATATAGGCCTTCGCCGCGTCGTCTGGTGGGTGGCCCTTCTGAACCTGGGCTACTTCATCGTCGAGTTCGCCGTGGCATCCGCGATCGGCTCCGTGTCGCTGTTCGCGGACAGCGTCGATTTCCTGGAAGATGCCTCGCTCAATTTGCTTATTCTCGTTGCCCTGGGCTGGGGCGCCCGCAGTCGCGCAAGGGTCGGCATGGCTCTGGCGGCGATTCTTCTGGTGCCCGCGTTGGCAACGCTCTGGACGGCTTGGGCCAAGTTCAACCTGCCGGTCGCGCCGTCGCCGCTGCCGCTGTCGCTTGCGGGCGCCGGGGCTTTGGCCGTGAATCTGTCTTGCGCGTTCATGCTGGCGCGCTTCCGCCATCACGGCGGCAGCCTGACAAAGGCCGCGTTCCTCTCCGCGCGGAACGACGCCTTTGCCAACGTCGCCATAATCGCCGCGGGCCTTCTCACCGCGGTGATCTGGCATTCTGCGTGGCCCGACCTGATTGTCGGCCTGGGAATTGCCGCCATGAACGCCGATGCGGCCCGCGAGGTCTGGTCCGCTGCCCGCGAGGAGCACAAGGCGGCAGCCTAGTCGCGGCCGTTCGACTTCATAAATCGGTCGTGCGCACCATCGGTTTCGAAAACCGTTTCCCTTTTCAAACTCATGCGCTAGTCAACGGGAGAACGGCAATGAGCCGTCGGGCGCCGGGGACGGACGAGAAAGCATGCCAAACACAGGCGACGACGACACGGCGCTGCGGTTCCCGATCCTGATCGGCGACATCGGCGGCACCAATGCGCGCTTCTCGGTCGTGCTCGACGCCAATTCGGAAGCCGGCGAGCCGGCGATCGTCCAGACCGCCAGCTACAACACAATCGACGAGGCGATCCAGGCGGCGGTGCTCGACCGCTCCTCGGTCCGCCCCAATTCGGCGGTGCTGGCGGTGGCCGGCCCGGTCGATGGCGACGAGATCGAGCTCACCAATTGCCCGTGGATCGTCAAGCCCCGGCAGATGTTCGCCAGCCTCGGCCTCAGCGACATCGTCGTGCTCAACGATTTCGAGGCGCAGGCGCTGGCCGTCGTGGCGCTCGGCGAAGAGCACATGGAAAAGATCGGCGGCGGCGCGCCGGAGCCCAATGCAGGCCGCGTGGTGCTCGGTCCCGGAACCGGGCTCGGCGTCGCCGGGCTGGTGCACGCGCTGCGCCACTGGATCCCGGTGCCCGGCGAGGGCGGCCATATGGACATCGGCCCGCGTTCTAGCAGGGATTTCGAGGTTTTCCCGCATATCGAGAAGATCGACGGCCGCATTTCGGGCGAACAGATCCTGTGCGGACGCGGCCTGGTCAACGTCTACCGGGCGGTGGCCAAGGCGGACGGCAAGCCGTCGCCCTTCACCACGCCGGCCGAGATCACCGCAGCGGCACTTGCCAGGACCGATCCGGTTGCGCAGGAAGCCCTGGAGATCTTCGTCACCTGCCTTGGGCGCACCGCCGGCGATCTCGCCTTGGTGTTCATGAGCCGTGGCGGCGTCTTTCTCACCGGCGGCATCGCGCAGAAGATCGTGCCGGCGCTGAAACAGGGCAATTTCCGCGCCGCCTTCGAGGACAAGGCCCCGCATAGCGAATTGATGCGCACCATGCCCGTCTATGTCATCACCCATCCGCTGGCGGCACTTCTGGGCCTCGCCGCCTACGCCAGGAACCCTTCGCTGTTCGGTGTGCAGACCGCCGGCCGCCGCTGGCAGGCCTAGGCTGGGCCGCATGACGGACCAGGCGTCCGTCCGGTCCCCGCGACGAAGTTAATCAGCCGCGGGCATAGGCAAGCCGGCCGCTTGGCGCTAAGAGGGGCGCCAGAAGGGATGCTGTGTGCAGCCCGGTCTTGCCAAGCGGAAACCACGAAGCGCTCCCGATTTGACACTCCAAGCTCCACATAAGCAGAAAGCCACTCCCGGCGAGGTCTGGGCGGTGCTGCGCCGTATCATCGCGGAGAACGGCCGCGACTACCTTTGGTCCTACATCTTTGCCGGCGCCTGCCTGCTGGCGGTATCCGCCACGACCGCTTTCACCGCCTGGATCATGAGCCCTGTCGTCAACCAGATCTTCTACGAGCGGCGCGGCGATCTGATCGTGTGGATTTGCGCCGGCGTCATGGGCGCCTTTCTCGTGCGCGGTTTCGCCGGCTACGGCCAGGCGGTGACGCTGGCGACCGTCGGCAACAATCTGGTTGCGCGCTACCAGCGCCGCATCTTCGATCACCTGATGAAGCTCGGCGTCGGTTTCTTCAACGACACGAGATCGGGCCGGCTGGCAGCGCAGGTCAACGAGAACGTCAACGGCATTCGCGACCTGCTGTCGATGACGCTGACGTCGATCGCGCGCGACGGGGTGACGCTGTTCGGGCTGCTCGGCGTCATGATCTACCAGGATCCGGTCCTGTCGCTCAGCTCGCTGGTGATCGGGCCGCCGCTCATCTACACCGTTGTCTATCTGATGCGCCGGGTGCGCCGCATCACCCGCGAATCGGTGCAGATCAACTCGCGGCTGATCGGCGCCATGCAGGAAGCCACGCAAGGCATCGCCATCGTCAAGGCCTTCACCATGGAGGACGAGCTGTCGCGGCGCATCGGCCAGCTCGCCAACAGCGCCGAGCACCGCGGCAACAAGATCGCCCGGGTTTCGGAACGGCTGTCGCCGATTTCCGACATGCTGGCCGGTCTCGCCGTCACCGGCGTCATCGCCTACTCCGGCTATCGTGCGCTCGTCCTCGGGCAGCCGCCGGGCGCCGTCTTCTCCTTCATCACCGCGCTGATGCTGGCCTACGACCCGGCAAGGCGGCTGGCGCGCATGCAGGTCGGCATGGAGCGCGCGTTGGTCAATGCGCGCATGATCTACGAAATCCTCGATCTCGAGCCGCAGCAGGGCGATGCGCCGGGAGCCGCCGAGGCCAATTTCACCACGGGCGAAGTGCGGTTCAACAATGTGAGCTTCCGCTATGTCGAGGAGGCACCGGTCCTGCAGGACCTCAGCTTCGTCGCCGCCGCCGGCAAGATGACCGCCATCGTCGGCGCCTCCGGCGCCGGCAAGACGACGCTGGTGGCGCTGCTGCAGCGCTTCTACGACGTCGAGTCGGGTACGATCGAGATCGACGGCCAGGACATTTCGAAGATCACCAAGCAGTCGCTGCGCAGCTCCATCGCCTATGTTTCGCAGCAGCCCTATCTGTTCGAAGGCACCATCCGCGACAACATCCGCTATGGCCGGCTCTCCGCCACAGACGCCGAGATCGAGCAGGCCGCGCGACTGGCCCAGGCCGACGGCTTCATCCGCCAGCAGCCGCTGGGCTACGACACGCCCGTCGGCGAAAACGGCGCGTCGCTGTCGGGCGGCCAGCGCCAGCGTGTGTCGATCGCCCGCGCCATCGTCCGTCAGGCGCCGATCCTGCTGCTCGACGAGGCGACCTCGGCGCTCGACAATGAGGCGGAAGCCAAGGTCCAGGAAGCGCTGACCCACGTCATGGAGGGGCGCACCACCATCGTCATCGCCCACCGGCTGTCGACGGTGGTCAATGCCGACCACATCATCGTGCTGGAACAGGGTCATCTGGTCGAACAGGGCACCCATGCCTCGCTGATGGCCGACCCGCACAGCGTCTATTCCCGCTTCCACCGGGTGCAGGGCAGGAAGGGCCTGGGGCTTGTCGATGACGGCGCGCCACCCCAAACTCCGGCGCCAGGGCCGACGCAACCTATCGAGACGCAGGGCATCGCCGGGAGCGCGAGATGAGTGAAACGCCGACAGCCGACAGACCCGCGGGCGATATGGGCCTGGTGGTGGTGGGCGCCGCCGGCCGCATGGGCCAGACGCTGATCCGCGCCATCCACACAATGCCGGGCGCACGCGTCGCCGGCGCGATCGAGCGGCAGGGATCGCCCTATCTCGGCAAGGATGCAGGCGAGCTTGCCGGCATCGGCATCATCAATGTGCCGATATCGGACGATCCGCTGCCGGCCTTCGCCGGGGCGGACGGCGTGCTCGATTTCACCGCGCCGGCTGCAACCGTCGAATTCGCCGGCTATGCGGCGCAGGCGCGCATCGTCCATGTCATCGGCACGACCGGCTGCTCGGCCGACGACGATGCCAGAATCGCCGCCGCGGCGCGCCATGCCACGATCGTCAAGTCGGGCAATATGAGCCTCGGCGTCAATCTCCTGGCGGTGCTGGTCGAACAGGCCGCGCGCGCCCTCGACGCCGGGGATTTCGACATCGAGATCCTCGAAATGCATCACAGGCACAAGGTCGACGCGCCGTCCGGCACCGCTCTGCTGCTGGGCGAAGCCGCCGCCGCGGGGCGTGGCGTGCCGCTTGCCGGCAACGATGTGCGCGTCCGCGATGGCCACACCGGCGTGCGCAAGCCGGGTTCGATAGGCTTCGCAACCCTGCGCGGCGGCTCGGTGGTCGGCGACCACAGCGTCATCCTGGCCGGCACCGGCGAACGCATCACGCTGGCCCATCATGCCGAGGACCGCACCATCTTCGCCCGCGGCGCCGTCAAGGCAGCCCTGTGGGCGCATGGCAGGAAGCCCGGCCTTTACTCGATGCGGGACGTGCTCGGGCTTGCCTGAAACGACCCCGGACCATCTTCATCCACATGCAATTCCGGACAGAAAACCGCTTCCCACTTCTGCTGGAATTGCTCAGATCCCAGAGGAGCAAAAATGTCGAGAACCCTCGTGCTCGTGCGCCATGGCCAGAGCGAATGGAATTTGAAGAACCTGTTCACCGGCTGGCGTGACGTCGACCTGACCGAACAGGGCCACGCCGAGGCCAAGGCAGCCGGGCAGAAGCTCAAGGCACGCGGCCTGAAGTTCGACATCGCCTTCACCTCGGCGCTGGTCCGGGCGCAAAAAACCTGCCAGCACATTCTTGACGCCGTCGGCCAGAGCGACCTGAAAACCGTTCGCGACCAGGCGCTGAACGAGCGCGACTATGGCGACCTCTCCGGCCTCAACAAGGACGACGCGCGCAAGAAATGGGGCGAGGAGCAAGTGCATGTCTGGCGCCGCTCCTACGACGTGCCGCCCCCCGGTGGCGAAAGCCTGAAGGACACCGGCGCCCGCGTCTGGCCTTATTACCTGCACGACCTCCAGCCGCATGTGCTGCGCGGCGGCACGGTACTGGTCGCCGCCCACGGAAATTCGCTGCGTGCGCTGATCATGGCCCTGGACGGCAAGTCGGGCGAGGAGATCGTCAAGCTGGAGCTCGGCACCGGCGTGCCGGTCATCTACACGCTCAACGCCGATTCCACCGTGGCGTCGAAGGAAGTGCTGGAGGGCTGACCGGTCCGGAGCCGGCAGTCGGAGGCTGCGGCTCTTGCCGGGCATGGCCTTTTGTGAAAGCCGATTCCACCTTTCGGGATCATGTTCCAAAAACCGCGTTGACACACACCGCTTGCCCGCTTATTGAGCCCGCACCAGCCCAGATGGCGGAATTGGTAGACGCGCACGGTTCAGGTCCGTGTTCCGCAAGGAGTGGAGGTTCGAGTCCTCTTCTGGGCACCAAATTCCCGTTTCGAACCGTTAGACGGTTCAGAGACTCGCAGAAAAAGCCCGGCTCGTCCGGGCTTTTTTGTTGCCTGTGCGACCGATCGCCTGGTCATTCCCGCCGACAGAAAGCCGCGGGGATTTGCCCGACATCATGCGCACGCCCGCCGGGAAACGTGCGCTGTCGATGACCGTGCCCTTATCGCACGGACCCTGTCACCGTCCGGTCGACGGCGGGAACGGATTTGCGGTCGTTGCGGCAAGTGCGGCGATGATCAGCAGGCTGGCGACGACCGGGACGAACAGGACCGCCACGCGGGCTTGTACGTAAAGAATGGCGCGCCATTCATTGCGCTTGTCAGGGCTGTCGCTCATCATACACTCTCTGTCATGCCCCTCCCGGGCGCTGACATAGCGACGAACGGTTAAACAACCCCTTCCGAAATCGTTAATCGGCGGGAATTGCGCGGGTTCAGTTCAATCCGATCCGCTTTGCGCCTTGCCGGAACAATGCCTCCGCGTCCGCCTCGAAACGGAACGTGCCGATGAAATCGTCGGCGCGGTAGTCCGGCAGCGCCTTGCGGAGGGCGGCGGCGAAATTGCGTGCCTCGTCGAGCCGCCCGGCCAGCGCCAGGCAGTGTGCTGCTATCGCCAGGATGATGGCGTGGGCATTGGGCCGCGCCGCCGCCTTCAGCGCCCATTCTGCCGCTTCCTCGAACTGGCCGAGCCGCACATGCGACATGGCGCGCGCGCCCAGCATGCCGAACAGCAGCGGGTCGAAAGGGCTGAGATGGCGCGAATGGTCGGAGGAGCCGATCGCCGACTGCGGATCGCCTGACTGCGAGTGGACGAAGGACAGCGCATAGTGGCCGAGCGCGAAATTGGGGCTGAGCTCCACTGCCCGTTCCAATTCGAAGAGCGACCCGTCCTGTTCGCCGCGCAGCCACAGCGCCCGGCCCATCGCCCAGTGCGCGGCAGGGTTCTGTTCGTCAACCAGGAGACTGTGCCCCGCTGTCTCGTAGGCTAGCGCGCTTTCGTGGTCGCGGTCGCCCCAGCGCTGGAAAGCGCTTTGCCAATGGGTGAAGGACAGGCCGGCATGGGCGCGGGCGAAGGTCGGGTCGAGCGCCGTCGCCACGCTGAAGAAATGCTGCGCCAACTCGTTTTCCGGCTGGGTGAAGCGATACATGTGCCAGAGGCCGCGGTGATAGGCCTCCCAGGCGTTGAGCGAGTTGGGCGCCTTCAGCATGGCGCGGTTGCGCTCGACCGTCTCGATCTCGGCCGAGATAGACGAGACGATCGCGTTGCCGATATCGTCGAGCACGCCGAAGAGGTCGTCGGCCCGGCGCTCGAAGCTCTCGGCCCAGACGATCCTGGCCGTGCGAACCTCGATGAGCTCGACGGCGATGATGACGCGGCCGGCCACGGTGCCCACCGTGCCGGTGGCGACATAGTCCACATTCAGCTGCCGCCCCGCTTCCTGCGGCGCGATGTTTTTCTCGGCGAGCGCGAAGACCGAGCCGCGCGCGATGACGAAGAAATCCCTGAGCTTGGCCAGACGCGTGATGATGTCATGGGTCAGGCCGTCGGCGATCCCGCCGCGCGTGCCGCAAGGGCCGGCAGTCTCGACGAACGGCATCACCGCCAGCGAGGCGTGGCTGGGCTCCACGCCCACTGGGGCGGGCGACGGCGGCGATGCCGCGATGCCGGCGGGCTGCGCCGCAAGCCGATCTACAGCCGGCCGATCTACCGCCGGCCGATCTATCGACGGCCGATCTTCCGCTGGCCGATCTTCCGCTGGCTTGTCGCGCAGCGCCTGCCAGGCCGCGCGCACCGGTCCGAAGTCCAACCCTTCCGATTGGAACAATTGCGCCGTCGCCGTCAGGTGCTGCTCGGCCGCGCCGATGGCGCCGCGCCCGGCCAGATGCGTGAGCAGCGCCAGATGCGCGCGGCCGTCGAACGGCGCCAGCTCCACCCACCGGTCAAGACCGGCTGCTGCCGCCTCCGAACCGGGCGGAAGCGCCGCGACCAGGTGCTCCAGCACGGCGGCGTGAGACGACTGGAAGCGGCGGCGCTGCGCGATCAGCCAACTCTCGAAAAACGGACTGCGGTCGAGCTCCAGACCGTCGAGAAAGTCGCCGGCGAACAGCTCCGACAGCGATCGCAGGCGCTCCGCGTCGAGCGAGGCGATCCCTTGCGCGGCGGCGGCGCTAACCTCCAGCGCGTCGACGAAACAGCCGTCGAGGCGCAATGCGACCGTGTCGTCCTGTGTCTCGACCCGACGGTGCCCCGGCTCGTCGAGGACGGTGCGAAGCTTGCTGAGGCACCAACGCAACTCGCCCCTGGGGTCGTTCGGAACATCCCACAAGAGCTCGCACAGCCGAGCGCGTCCCACCGGATGCGGCGCCAGCGCCAGATAGGCAAGCAGCGCGCGCAGCTTGCGCGATGCCGGCAATTCGGCCCGCACGCCATCGCGCACGACCGCGAACGGCCCGAGCAGGCGCACGGCAAGAGCGGGCTTGCCGCGATCCAGGCTCGGTCGAGCGGATTCCACGTGCATTTCCACGCTTGCTCCCACGCTTCCTCCCACGTTGGCCGGTCGGCCCTCGTTTATCACCGAACACGGCATGAACGCACCCGGTTGCGAGTTGCGCGCCGGGATGCGGGCAGCCGCATTGCCGGCACGTCGAGCGACCCTAGCGCGGCAAGGTCTCGAAACCTCGCCGCCCAAGCCGCCGGTTTGTAACCGGCCCGTGACCGCAAGGTACCAACACAGACGAGGAGACAGATATGTTGCAGCAAGCAAGAATCAGAACCACGGCCGGCCGCGGCCGCCTGTTCGACAGCATTTTGGACACGGTCGGCGACACGCCGGTCATCCGCATCAACAATCTTGGCCCGGCCCACGCGACGATCTACGTCAAGGCCGAGTTCTTCAACCCGGCTGCCTCGGTGAAGGACCGGCTGGCGCTCAACATCATCGAGGAGGGCGAGCGCAGCGGCGCGTTGAAGCCGGGCCAGACCATCGTCGAGGCCACCAGCGGCAACACCGGCATCGGGCTCGCCATGGTCTGCGCCCAGAAAGCCTATCCGCTGGTCGTCACCATGGCCGACAGCTTTTCCGTCGAGCGCCGCAAGCTGATGCGCATGCTGGGTGCCAAGGTGGTGTTGACGCCGCGCGCCGAAAAGGGGTTCGGCATGTACAAGAAGGCCGTGGAGCTGGCCGAGGCCAATGGCTGGTTCCTGGCGCGACAGTTCGAAACCAGGGCCAACGCCGCCATCCACGAGGCGACGACGGCGCGCGAGATCATCAATGATTTCGCCGGCTCGCGGCTCGATTGCTTCGTCACCGGCTACGGCACTGGCGGCACCGTCGTCGGCGTGGCGCGCGTGCTGCGCCGTGAGCGGCCGGATGTCCGTATCATCCTGTCCGAGCCGGCCAACGCCCAGCTCATCGGCAGCGGCAAGGCGCAGCAGCGCGGTGCCGACGGGGCGCCCGCCGCCAGCCACCCGGCCTTCGAGCCGCATCCGATCCAGGGCTGGACGCCTGATTTCATCCCCAACGTGCTGCAGGAAGCGGTCGATGCCGGCCTCTATGACGAGGTGATGCCGATCGCCGGGCCCGAAGGCATCAAATGGGCCAAGGCGCTGGCGCGGAAGGAAGGCATCTTCACCGGGATTTCCGGCGGCGCCACCTTCGCCGTCGCGCGGCAGGTCGCCGAGGAGGCGCCGGCCGGATCGGTGATCCTGTGCATGCTGCCCGACACCGGAGAACGCTACATAACGACGCCGCTGTTCGACGGCATCGATGCCGAGATGGACGCCGACGAGATGGGGTTGTCGCGATCGACGCCCGGCTGCCAGTTCCCGGCGGCTTGACGGGAGGCTGTCATGGACGTCGCGCAGGAAACCCTTGGCGCTGTGGCCGAGGAGACGCTTGACCCCCTGGACTGGGCCGATGTGCAGGCCCTGTCGCACCGGGTCATTGACGATGCCGTCGACTATCTGCGCGACGTGCGCGACCGTCCGGTCTGGCGGGAGGTGCCGGCTGACGTGAGGGAGGTCTTCGCCGCACCCCTGCCGCGAACGCCGGCGCGGCTGGCCGCCGTCTATGGCGAGGTCTCCCGCACCGTGATGTCATACCCGATGGGCAACATCCATCCTCGCTTCTGGGCCTGGTACATGGGCTCGAGCAACTTCACCGGCGCGCTCGGCGATTTCCTGGCGGCGATCCAGGGTTCCAACCTCGGCGGCGGCAACCATGCCGCCGGGCTGATGGACTGCCAGGTCGTCAACTGGTGCAAGCAAATGCTGGGGTTTCCCGTCTCGGCCAGCGGCACGCTGGTCAGCGGCGGTTCGATGGCCAACATGATCGGGCTGACGGTGGCGCGTAACGTCAAGGCCGGCATCGACGTGCGCGAGCATGGCGTTGCCGCCATCGAGAAGCCCCTGCGCTATTATGGCTCGGACCAGCTCCATTCCTGTCACCGCAAAGCCATGGAGGCGCTCGGCCTCGGCAACCGGGCCTTGCGGCGAATACCGACCGATGCCGGGCTGCGCATCGACATCGCTGCCTTGCGGGCGGCAATTGCCGAGGACCGCCAGGCGGGCTTCAAACCGGCCTGCGTCATCGGCAATGCCGGCACCGTCAACACCGGAGCGATCGACGATCTGCGGGCGCTTGCCAAGCTGGCGCATGAGGAAGAGCTCTGGTTCCATGTCGATGGCTGCATCGGCGCCCTGGTCGCCATCGCTCCGCAGAACGCCCATCGCGTCGCCGGCATCGAATGGGCCGATTCGATCGCGCTCGATCCGCACAAATGGCTGCACGCGCCGTTCGAGGCCGGCTGCGCCCTGGTCAGGGACGCCCTCGCGCATCGCCGTACCTTCGCCGTGACGCCCGAATATCTGGAATCGACGCCGCGTGGTCTCGCCTCCGGCGAATGGCTGCACGACTATGGTTTGCAGACGTCGCGCGGCTTTCGCGCGCTCAAAGTATGGATGGCGCTGAAGGAGCATGGCATCGACAAATTCGGCCGCCTGATCGACCAGAACATCGCGCAAGCGGCCTATCTCGCCGGACTGATCGAGGACGAGCCGTCGCTGGTGCTGATGGCGCCGACCACGATCAACATCGTCTGCTTCCGGCATCGGCTTGCCGGGGCGTCCGGCGAGGAGCTTAAGCGGTTCAACACGGAGATCATGCTGCGTTTGCAGGAACAAGGCATTGCGGCACTGTCGGACACGACGGTGCAAGGCCAGCATTGCCTGCGCGTGGCGATCACCAACCACCGGACCCGGCGCGACGATCTTCACCTGCTGGTGCGGGAAACGCTGCGGCTGGGACGCCAGATCGCGGCGGAGGCGGCTTCCTAGTTCGCGGCGGCCATGCGAGTCTGCCGGCATGATTCGAAAGGTCCAATCGTGACGCTCTTTCGCGCGGCCACACTCGCGGCATTGGTCTTCGCCACCTCGGCCGGGGCGGCCGACATGGCTTTCTTCGTCAAGAACCAGCGCGGGCAGGCCGTTGCGGTCGAACTGTTCAGCCGCGACCGCGAAACGGTCTGGCCGGGCGACGACAAGGTGTTCCTGATCGATCCCGGCTCACGCAAATCGGTGCCGATTTCGTGCAATGAGGGCGAACGCATCTGCTACGGCGCGTGGGTCAACGGCAACGACGCCGTCTCGGCCGGCGTCGGGCCGGACAACGACCGGCCCTGCGACGATTGCTGTTTCATCTGCGTGCACCATTCGACCGAGACCGTCGACCTGGTCGAGTAGCGCCAATCTCCCCAAAATTAGTCCGGGATTGTCGCGGTCGACCCCTTTAGCGATCGCTCGCCCCGTGCAATGCCCGCGGGGCGGCCGGGTGGGCCGTTTATTTTTGGGGGATACCATGTTCTACGCCTATGCGCGCCGCTCGCTGGCCGCGCTGTCTCTTGCCATGCTGCTGGTGCCGTCGGCCCATGCCGGCGACGTCACCTTCGCCATCAAGAACAGCCATCCCAATGCCATGCGCCTCGAGCTCTACAGCCAGGACCGCGACTATGTGTGGCCGGGCAACGGCAAGGATTTCTACCTCGATGACGGCGAGACCAGGCAACTGCCGGTCTCTTGCGACGAGGGCGAATCGATCTGCTACGGCGCCTGGGTCGACGGCGACGAAGGCACCTATTGGGGCGTCGGCCCCGGCGACAAGGAAAAATGCGACGATTGCTGCTATACCTGCAGCGGCGGCGAGACCGAGGAGATCGAACTGGTTCCCTGACCGGCTTGCCAGCTTGACGCTTTTCCTGCCTGGGGCATAGCCTGCAAGAACAGCACCCAAAGCACGCCGCATCCAGGCGGCGTGCGTCAGGCAACAGGAGCAAGGCGATGGCAGGTCCGGTCGAGGGCGAGAAGATAGACGTCGGCTTTGCCGGCCGGCGCTGCATCCATTCGCGCAATTGCGTGCTGGGCGATCCGCATGTCTTCGTGCCGAACGCGCCGGGAGAGTGGATCCATCCCGACGCGGCCACCGTCGAGAAGATCGTCGCCATTGCCGAAAGCTGCCCGTCAGGCGCCATTACCTATGTCAGGAAGGATGGCGGGCCGCAGGAAAGGCCGCCGGTGGTCAACACCGTGCGCATCAGGGAAAACGGCCCGCTGGCCGTCCACGCCGAGATTATGCTCGACGGCGAGACGTTACACCGCGCCACGCTCTGCCGCTGCGGCGCGTCGCAGAACAAGCCGTTCTGCGACGGCAGCCACAACAAATCAGGTTTTGCCGCCACCGGCGAGCCGGCGCTGAAGGACACGCCGGCGCTGGACGCGCGCGACGGGCCACTCAAGGTTACGCCGACGAAAGACGGGCCGCTCAAGCTCGAAGGCAATATGGAAATCGTCACCGGCACCGGCCACACGGTCGACCGCACGCAACGCGCCTTCCTATGCCGCTGCGGCCATTCGGCGAACAAGCCGTATTGCGATGGGTCGCATAAAAAGGTTGGGTTCGTGGGGTAGGTTGACCCTGCCATTGAAGCTGCCAATCTCCCCCCTCGTGGGGGAGATCGAACCCCTCCCGTGGCCCAGCGCTCTCAGCTTTATCGTCCGGCCGCTATAGGTTAAGGGCGAGAAGCATTTTCCTATCTGCTCGGGCCATCATCAGACATGACCAAGACCAAGCCAAAACCTCTTTTCCTCGGCATCGACACCGGCGGCACCTACACCGATGCCGTGCTGTGGTCTGAAACCGAAGGCCCGCAGAGCGGGCCGAACAAGGGAAAGGTGCTGGCCAAGGCCAAGGCTCTGACCACCAGGCACGATCTCGCCGTTGGCATTTCCGGCGCCGTCGACGCGGTTCTGGAAAAAGCGGTCACCGATCCGGCCGCCATCAAGCTTGTCTCCATGTCGACGACGCTTGCCACCAACGCGCTGGTCGAGGGCCAGGGCGGCCGCGTCGCGCTGATCATGATCGGCTTTTCCGAGGCGGACCTTGCCCGCGATGGGCTGAAGGCGGCATTGGGCACCGATCCGGTCGTGTTCTGCCCTGGCGGTCATGATGTGCACGGCAATACCGCCAAGCTCGACCTGTCCGGCCTCGAGGCGGCGCTGCCCGAACTCGGCGGCTCGGTCTCGGGCTTTGCCGTCTGCGCCTATTTCGCCACCCGCAACCCGGCGCACGAGATCGCCGCCCGCGAGCTGATCCGGGAGAAAACCGGCCTGCCGGTCACCGCGAGCCATGAATTGTCGGCCAAGCTCGGCGGCCCGCGCCGGGCGCTGACGACGCTGCTCAACGCCCGGCTGATCTCGATGATCGACCGGCTGGTGGCGGCGACCGAAGGCTTTCTCGAGGCGCGCGGCATCGCGGCGCCCCTGATGGTGGTGCGCGGCGACGGTGCGCTGGTGTCGGCGGCGTTCGCCCGCCAGCGGCCGATCGAGACCATTCTGTCCGGCCCGGCCGCCAGCCTGGTCGGGGCGCACCACATGACCGGATTGGAAAACGCGGTGGTTTCCGACATCGGCGGCACCACCACCGACGTTGCCGTGCTCGACAAGGGCCGGCCGCGGCTCGATCCGGAAGGCGCCACCGTCGGCGGCTTTCGCACCATGGTCGAAGCGGTCGCCATGCGCACCTTCGGCCTCGGCGGCGATTCCGAAGTGGCATTGGAAGACGGCGCTCTCAACCCCAGGCTCCTGCTTGGACCGCGCCGGCTGGTGCCGCTGGCGCTGGCCGGCATGGTGCATCGCGAGGCGGTTCTGGCGGAACTCGAGCGCCAGCTGCGCGCGCCGAACACCGGCCGCATGGACGGCCGTTTCGCGGTGCGCACCGGCGTGCCCGACCGTCTTGCCGCCGGGCTGACCGCTCCGGAAGCAAGGCTCTATGAAGCGATCGGCGCAATGCCTTTGCCTCTCGACAGGCTTTTGACCTCGAATGCCCAGAACGCCACCTTGAACCGCCTGGTGTCGCGCGGGCTGGTGCACATTTCAGGGTTCACGCCGTCGGATGCGGCGCATGTGCTTGGCAAGCAGGCGAACTGGGATGCCGCGGCCGCCCGCCTCGGCGCAGAGCTGTTTGCCCGCAAGCGCGACGGCCGCGGCCAGGCGATCGCGGCCTCTCCCGAGGCGATCTCGGAGCGCGTGCTGGCGGCGCTGACGCGCTGGTCGGCCGAATATATCCTTCAAACCGCCTTCGCCGAGGACGGGCTCGACGGCGCGGCCACCGTTGCGCATGCGCTGGTGCAGCGCGCCGTCGACGCGCATCCCGGCATTGCGCGCTTGAGCGTCGCCCTCGACCGGCCGGTGATCGGCCTCGGCGCCTCGGCGCCGCTGCACTATGCCGGACTCCCGCCATTGGTCGGCAATGACTGCGTGGTGCCTGATGATACGGATGTCGCCAACGCGCTCGGCGCCGTGGTCGGCCAGGTCCGGGTATCGGCGGAGGCGCGCGTCAGCCAGCCCAAGGAAGGTCTGTTCCGTCTTGCCTCGGGCGAGACCGTGCGCGATTTCCTCGACGAGGCGGCGGCGATCGCGGCGGCCGAGGCCGATGTGCGCGCCATCGTCGCGGAGCGCGCCAGGGACGCCGGCACCGACAGCGCCGAGATCGATGTCGCGACCGAATTCCGCGTCTCCACCGTCGAAGCCCAGCGTATGTTCATCGAGGCGCATGTGGTGGCGGTGGCTTCGGGCAGGCCACGGATCGCGGTGTGATGGAGGGTGTAATCTCCCCTCTTGTGGGGGAGATGGCCGGCAGGCCAGAGGGGGGCGCTGTCCCGCCAGCGTCTCGGAGCAGCGCCCGCTCATACTCGACGTCGACCGACTGCACGAAATACCGAAACTTGCCGAGGTCGGCATTCCTTCGCGCCCCCCTCTGCCCTGCCGGGCATCTCCCCCACTTGGGGGGAGATTGGCAGCGTCGCCGCCGGCCCAAGCCTAAAAACCGCGCCTACCTGCCTTGCCTCACCCTAAGCTGAATTGACCCTGCACTCCCAACATGCCAAAGGCCCGCGAAAGCCTTTCATCTGGAGCAGCCTGATGACCGATCGCGTCGAAATCGCCGGATTGCGGATCGCCCGCGAACTTCATGACTTCGTTGTCAACGAGGCCGCTCCGGGCACCGGCATCGATCCGGACAAATTCTGGAACGGCTTTTCGGCCATCGTCCACGACCTCGCTCCGAAGAACCGGGCACTGCTGGCAAAGCGCGACGCTATCCAGGAAAAGCTCGATGACTGGTATCGCGCCAATGGCGCGCCGGTCGACATGGAAGCCTACAAGGCCTTCCTGAAGGAGATCGGCTATCTCGTCCCCGAGGGCCCGACCTTCTCGGTGACGACCGAAAAGGTCGATCCCGAGATCGCCGTCGTCGCCGGGCCGCAGCTTGTGGTGCCGGTGATGAATGCGCGCTATGCGCTCAACGCCGCCAATGCGCGCTGGGGCTCGCTCTATGATGCGCTTTACGGCACCGACGCGATTCCCGAGACAGACGGCGCCGGGAAGGGCAACGGCTTCAACCCCGCGCGTGGTGCGAAAGTCGTCGCCTGGGCCAAGGACTTTCTCGACCAGTCGGTGCCGCTCACATCGGGCAAATGGGCCGGCGTCAACGGCCTTTCGCTGGCCAATGGCGCGCTGCGGCTCAGCGCCGGCGCCGGCTCGACCACCCTTGCCGATGTCAGGCAGTTCGTCGCCTATCGCGGCGATGCCGCCAACCCGCAAGCCGTGCTGCTGGTCAGCAACGGCCTGCATATCGAGATATTGATCGACCGCGACAACCAGATCGGCCGCACCGATCCGGCCGGCATCGCCGACATCATCCTGGAATCGGCGCTGACCACCATCCAGGACTGCGAGGATTCGGTCGCGGCGGTGGATGCGCAGGACAAGGTCGTCGTGTACCGCAACTGGCTCGGCCTGATGAAGGGCGACCTGGCCGAAGAGATCACCAAGGGCGGCCGGACCTTTGTCCGCAAGCTCAACCCCGATCGGTCCTATACCTCGCCCAATGGTGGCACGGTGACGCTGCCCGGCC
This sequence comes from Mesorhizobium sp. B2-2-3, assembly GCF_006442405.1. NCBI lineage: Bacteria > Pseudomonadati > Pseudomonadota > Alphaproteobacteria > Hyphomicrobiales > Phyllobacteriaceae > Mesorhizobium > Mesorhizobium sp. B2-2-3. The sequence goes on from NZ_VFWC01000003.1 coordinate 334,948, forward strand.
GCTCGCTGATGCTGGTCAGGAATGTCGGCCACCTCATGACCAATCCGGCGATAACGGACCGCGACGGCAACGAGGTGCCGGAAGGCATCATGGACACGGCGATGACCGCGCTGATCGCGCTGCACGATGTCGGGCCGAACGGCCGCCGCGCCAATTCCCGCGCCGGCTCGATGTATGTCGTGAAACCCAAGATGCATGGACCCGAGGAAGTCGCCTTCGCCGTCGAGATCTTCGATCGCGTCGAGGCCCTGCTCGGTATGGACCAGAATACCATCAAGATGGGCATCATGGACGAGGAGCGGCGCACCACCGTCAACCTCAAGGAGGCGATCCGCGCCGCCAAAGAGCGCGTCGTGTTCATCAACACCGGCTTCCTCGACCGCACCGGCGACGAGATCCACACCTCGATGGAAGCCGGCCCGATGATCCGCAAGGGCGACATGAAGCAGGCCGCCTGGATTTCCGCCTACGAGGCCTGGAATGTCGACACCGGGCTGGAATGCGGGCTTGCCGGCCATGCCCAGATCGGCAAGGGCATGTGGGCGATGCCCGATTTGATGGCGGCGATGCTCACCGAGAAGATCGCCCACCCCAGGGCCGGCGCCAACACCGCCTGGGTGCCTTCGCCGACCGCGGCGACGCTGCACGCCACCCACTATCACAAGGTCGATATCCACGCCGTCCAGGCGGCGCTGAAGAGCCGGCCGAAGGCCAAGCTCGACGACATCCTGTCGGTGCCGGTCGCGGTGCGGCCCAACTGGTCTCCGGCCGACATCCAGGCGGAACTCGACAACAATGCGCAAGGCATTCTGGGCTATGTCGTGCGCTGGATCGACCAGGGCGTCGGCTGCTCGAAAGTGCCAGATATCAACGATGTCGGCCTGATGGAGGACCGCGCCACGCTGCGCATCTCCTCGCAGCACATCGCCAACTGGCTGCACCATGGCGTCTGCACGGCCGACCAGGTGATGGAAACGATGAGGCGCATGGCTGATATCGTCGACCAGCAGAACCAAGGCGACCCGCTTTACCAGCCGATGGCCGCCGATTTCGACGGCTCCGTCGCCTTCCAGGCCGCCTGCGACCTCGTCTTCAAGGGCCGCATCCAGCCCAACGGCTACACCGAGCCGGTGCTGCACGCGCGGAGATTGGAACTGAAGGCGAAGGGAGCGGCCTGAACCGGAGATTTGGAGCCGCCGGCGTTCCGTTCCCCTCCTCTCGAGCGAGAGCGCGCTACGCCGCCTGTGCCACCCGCTCCGAACTCATCCGGTAGGAGATCGCTTCGGCCAAGTGAATGCGGCCGACGGTCTCGCTGGCGTCGAGATCGGCCAGTGTTCTCGCCACCTTCAGCACGCGGTGATAGGCCCGCGCCGAGAAGCCGAGCTTTTCGCTGGCGTCCTTGAGCAGCGACAGGCCCGATGCGTCGGGCATGGCGATCTCCTCGATGACCGCCGGCGCGCAATGCGCGTTTGTGGTGGCGCTGGTGACGCCGAGCCGTTCGAAGCGCTCGCGCTGGAGGGTGCGGGCACGCGCCACGCGCAGCGCCACGTCGGCGCTCTTCTCCGCCCGGTCGGGCCGGATCAGGTCGCTGGCCGAGACCGCCGGCACCTCGATCCTGAGGTCGATGCGGTCGAGCAGCGGTCCCGAGATGCGCGCCTGGTAGTCGGTGCGGCAGCGTTCGCCGCGCAGGCAGCGATAGCCGGGCTCGCCGGCCATGCCGCAGCGGCACGGGTTCATCGCCGCCACAAGCTGGATGCGCGCCGGATAGGTGACGCGGTGGTTGGCGCGCGCGATCATGCAGTCACCGGTCTCGAGCGGCTGGCGGAGCGCATCGAGCGTCTGCGGCGTGAATTCGGGAAATTCGTCGAGGAACAGCACGCCGTGGTGCGCAAGCGACACTTCGCCCGGCCGCGCCCGGATGCCGCCGCCGACCATCGCCGCCATCGAGGCCGAATGGTGCGGCGCGCGGAACGGCCGCCGGTCGGTCAGCTTGCCTTCGCCGAGCTCGCCGGCGACGGAGGCGATCATCGACACTTCGAGCAGTTCCTTCGGCGCCAGCGGCGGTAGGATCGACGGCAGCCGCTGCGCCAGCATCGATTTTCCCGATCCGGGCGGGCCGACCATCAGCAGGTTGTGCCCACCGGCCGCCGCCACCTCCAGCGCTCGTTTGGCGGTTTCCTGGCCCTTGATATCGGCAAGATCGGGCAGGTCGCGCGCCGCGGCATGGATGCCGGCCTCCGGCCGGGACAGCACCTGCGTGCCGCGAAAATGATTGGCGATGGCGATCAGACTGCGCGGCGCGAGTATGTCGAAGTCCTTGCCGGCCCAGGCGGCTTCCGGGCCGCAGGCGAAGGGGCAGATCAGGCCCTTGCCTTCGGAATTCGCGCCGATCGCCGCCGGCAGGGCGCCGGCGACGGCGGCAATGGTGCCGTCGAGCGACAATTCGCCAAGCACGACATAACCGGCCAGCATGTCGCCCGGAATGGCGCCAAGCGCCGCCATCAGGCCGAGCGCGATCGGCAAATCGTAATGGCTGCCCTCCTTGGGCAGGTCGGCGGGCGCCAGGTTGACGGTGACCTTCTTGGACGGCATCGACAGGCCGGAAGCATGGAGTGCCGCCTGCACCCGTTCGCGGCTTTCGGCCACCGCCTTATCGGCCAGGCCGACGATGTGCATGTTGACCTTGCCGGGCGCGATCATCACCTGCACGTCGACCGGCACGGCCTCGATGCCCTGGAAAGCAACCGTGCGAACCCGCGCCACCATGTCTTGTCCCCGGATCTGGGTTTGCCCCAAGCCTTCTACAATCAGGCCGCGAAGGGCCTGGGCCGGACACAATCACAATTCCTCGGTTAAATCAAGAACATTACAGGAACGCGCAATCGCTTAAGTTGCGGCGCGATTGTCTCCGGTTGCAAAAACGGAACATGGTTAATACAAAGTGAAAACGGCTATTTCCGCTTGGCCTCCACCGCGTCCCAGAACAGGCTGGCGATGTCGGCGCCGCCGAAGCGTTTGACTTCGCGCACGCCGGTCGGCGAGGTCACGTTGATCTCGGTCATATAGTCGCCGATGACGTCGATGCCGACGAGGATGAAGCCGCGTTCCCTCAGTGCCGGCCCGATGCGGGCGCAGATCTCGCGCTCGCGCTCGGTCAGCTCGGTCTTCTCGGCGCGGCCGCCGACATGCATGTTGGAGCGGGAATCGTGCTCGGCCGGCACCCGGTTGATGGCCCCGACCGGTTCGCCGTCGATCAGGATGATGCGCTTGTCGCCCTTGCGCACGTCCTTCAGGTAGCGCTGCACGATGTAGGGCTCACGGAACAACTGGCCGAACATTTCGAGCAGCGAGGCGAGGTTGCGGTCGGCCTCCAGCAGGTGGAAGATGCCCGCGCCGCCATTGCCGTAGAGCGGCTTGACGATGATGTCGCCGAATTCCTTGCGGAAGGCGGCGACCTCCTGGGGATCCTTGGTGATCAGCGTTTCCGGCATCAGGTCGGAAAACTCGGTGACGAAGATCTTTTCCGGGCTGTTGCGCACCCAGGCCGGGTCGTTGACCACCAGCGTCCTGGGGTGGATGCGCTCCAGTATGTGCGTGGTGGTGATGTAGTTCATGTCGAAGGGCGGATCCTGTCTCAGCAGGATCACGTCCATCTCCGACAGGTCGGTTCGCACCTTCTCCCCCAGCGAATAGTGGCTGCCCTTCTCGTCGCGTACCTGCATCTCCTCGATGCGGGCGAACACCTTGCCGTCGCGCAGCGACAGCCGGTCGGGCGTGTAGTGATAGAGCTGATGGCCGCGCCGCTGCGCCTCCAGCGACAGCGCGAACGAAGTGTCTCCGGCGATCGACACGGTGGAGATGTGGTCCATCTGGACGGCGATTTTCAGCTTCATGGCAGGTCCCCAGCACGGTCGATGAGAGAGCGATATAAGGGTCCCGGCGCCTTCTGCCAATCGGGCCACGCCTCTAGCGGTCGAAGACCAGCCTGGAATAGCCGAGAAAGGACAGCGCCATGGCGGCCAGCGAAGCGAAAGCAAGGGCGGCCAATGGCGGGGTTGTCGGCAGGACGACAAGGATGGCGCAGTAGACCAGATAGTTGGCGATGCTGGTGGCTATGCCGATGCTGCCATAGCGGGCACCTTCCCGCACCAAGCCGCGGCTCGACGGCGAGAAGGTCAGATGCCGGTTTATCTGCCAGGTGACGCAGAGTGCAAAGCCGATGGACAGCATGCGGGCGCTGAAAGGGCCGAGCGGCGTGACGGCAAGCAGCAGCCAGAGGGCGGCCGCGTCGGCGACGAAGCCGATGCCGCCGGCAAAGAGGAAGCGGATAAGACGGCTCACCGCTTCATGCGGCGCGAGGCGTCTTGCCTGGGCCGGCCTTCGCGGCAGTCGGCTCGCTGGCGCGCTCGCGCCGCTCTATGCGGCCCGAAGGCATCGACAGGTAGAAGATGCGCTTCTGTTCGGCGCGGCCGCGCGACACCGAATCGAGGATCACCCCAGTCACACCAGCCAGCATCGAGAGCAAGAGCAGGCCGACCGACAGCACCCATGTCGGCATGCGCGGCACCAGCCCGGTCTCGGCGAATTCGACCAGCACCGGCGCCATCAGGAACAGGCTCGACGCCAGGAAGACCAGGGCGAAGGCGCCGAAGAAACGCAGCGGTTGCGTTTCCTTCATCAGCATGGCGAACATCCAAAGGATCCTGGCGCCGTCGCGAAACGTCGAAAGCTTCGACGACGAGCCGTCCGGCCGCTTGCCGTAATCGAGCGCGATCTCGCTGACGGGCAATTTGAGCTGCGAGGCATGCACCGACATTTCGGTCTCGATCTCGAAGCCGCCGGAGACGGCCGGGAAGCTCTTGACGAAGCGCCGGGTGAAGACGCGGTAGCCCGAGAAGATGTCGGTGAAATCGCTGCCGAACAGCCCTTTATAGAGGCTGTTGAAGACGCGGTTGCCGAAGGCATGGCCAGTCCTGCCGGCATCGTCGGTGACGCCGCGCCGGGTGCCCACCGCCATGTCGGAGCGCTCGGTCAGAAGCGTGTTGATCAATTGCGGCGCGTCTTCCGGCGCATAGGTGCCGTCGCCGTCGGCCATCAGGTAAATGTCGGCGTCGATGTCGGCGAACATGCGCCGCACCACATTGCCCTTGCCCTGGCGCGGTTCGCGCACCACGATGGCGCCGGCGGCGCGGGCCCTGAGCGCGGTCAGGTCGCGCGAATTGTTGTCGTAGACATAGACCGTCGCCAAAGGCAGCGTCTCGCGGAAGCGCCGCACCACCTCGGCGATCGTCAATTCCTCGTTGTAGCAAGGCAGCAGCACGGCGATGGCGGGTTCGTAGCGAAGCTCTTGCGGCATTTTCCTCTCCGGGTGCCTCGCCGCCACGCGCGGTTCGCGCCGAAAGTCAGGCGCGTTCAGGCGGTTTTACTATTTATTGAAGCCGTTAAGGCTAGGTTTAAGGCCGACTTTACGAGTGTCGATTGGCCGAAAAAGCCCGGCATTCCTGCCAGGGGCGATGGGATGAGCACAGCCAGCAACGGCGCTTCCACCTGGAAGTCCGACATAGCGTTTGCGTTGCTTGCCGCCTTGCTGCTGCTGGCGCTCGATCTCTATGCCGGATTCCCGCAACTGGCCAACCCGGCCGGCGACAATGACAGCCTGCTGCAACTGGTGGAGGTTCGCGACCTCCTGGCCGACCAGGGCTGGTTCGACCTGCACCAGTACAGGATGGGGCTGGAGGGTGGCTTCGTCATGCACTGGTCGCGGCTGCTCGACGCCCCGCTGGCGCTCGGCATGCTTGCCCTGTCGGCCCTGACGGGCAGTGCCGCTTTGGGCGAGCAGGTCGTGCAGGTGCTTTGGCCCCTCCTGCAATTCTGGCTCGCGCTGTTCTCCATCATGCGCGCCGCGCGCGCTTTCGCCGGCGAGCACGCGGTCCTGCCCGCCGCGGTGGTCGGCGGAGCGGCCTTGTATTATCTCGGAATCTTCTCGCCCGGCGCGCTCGATCACCACAATGTCCAGCTGATGCTGACCCTGGCCGGCCTGGCTTTGCTGCTTGAAGCCCCTCGCCACCGGACCGCCGCCCTGTTTGCCGGCGCGTGCGCCACCCTGGCATTGGCGATCGGCATGGAAAGCGCCCCCTATGCTGGAACCCTGGGCGCCATCGTCGCCCTGCTGTTCCTCGTCAGCGGTGGCGGCGAAAGGCTGATCGCCAGGGATTTTGGCTTGGGCGTCACCGCCGTCTCGGCCCTTGTTTTCATCACTACCATACCGGCGTCGGCATGGGGGCAGACGCAGTGCGACACCTTCTCGACCGTGCACTTCGTGGTTGCCGCGCTTGCCGGCGCCGGCCTTGCGGTCATCGCCTCATGGGGCGCCGCCAATGCGACGTACGGCCGTCGCCTGGTCTCGCTCGGCCTGCTGGCGTTCGTGCTTATCCTTGTCGTGATGTTTCTGTTCCCGCAATGCCTGGCTGCCCCCTATGCCGGCCTCGACCCGCGCCTCCAGCAGATGTGGCTCGGTCATATCGACGAAGCGCAGTCGATATTCCAGCTCGTCGCGGCCGATCCGGCCAGAGCGGTGGCGCGCTTCGCGACGCCGCTGGTGGCGATCGTCCTGATGGCGCTGCGTCTCGGCAAGGGCGGCTGGCGGCGGCAGGACAGTCTCGTCGGCGCGCTGCTGGTGGTGGCTTTCCTGGTCAGCGCCTGGGAGGTCCGAGGCTCGACCTTCTCCATCGCCTTCGCGGTGATCCCGCTTTGCGCCTGGATCGCCAAATGGCGGCAGCGCGCCGAAAACAGTCCGTCCGGTGGCTCCGTGCTCCGTATGGCCGCAGCCTGGCTGATCTCGGTCAATGCGGTTTGGTCCAGCGCTGCCGAGGCGGCATCGAGCGCCTTCCAGACCGGTGCGGCCGTCACCAATGCCGGCATCGATGCACCTTGCAACAGCAAGGCCTCGTTCGCCGCGCTCGCCCGCATGCCTGACACCACGGTGCTGGCCATCTCCAATCTCGGCTCGCCGATCCTGGCCTTTACCGGTCATCGCGCGCTCGCTGGGCCCTACCACCGCAACGTCGCCGGAAACCTGCTCGTATTCGATGCCTTGCTGGGCTCGGCCACTGACGCGAAAGCCGTCGTGGCAAACCATCGCGTCGGGATTGTCGCGCTCTGCCGCGGCAATCCCGAAACCAGGCTTCTCGCAACCAAGGCGCCTGACGGCTTTCTGGCCGGGCTGATGCATGGCAGCGTGCCGGATTGGCTGGAACCGGTGGCGGAGACCCAGGGCGCGCCGCTGGAGCTCTATCGCGTTCGCACCGCCGGTTGAGAATCCGCCTGAGCGACGGCGCCCTTGAGCCCGGGCGGCTTTGCGGAGGGCAACGCGCTCTAGCGGCGAAAAATCGATTTTCCCGATACGTTTCCTAAAGGGTTTGCTGCCAGTCTCGGAAATAAATTCCGACTTCGAGAAACAGGGACACCGATGCAAACTTCGTTTGGCACCGGTCAGGCAAACAGGGAGAGCACGGATCTGGCATTCACCGATCCGTTGACCGGGCTTGGCAACCATCGCCGCTTCTTCGACAAGGTCGATCGCCTAATCAGCGACCGTGCCGACGATCCCGCGCCCTTCACCGTCGGCATTCTCGACCTTGATGGATTCAAGCCGATCAACGATCTGTTCGGCCACAAGGCCGGCGACGACATCCTGATCCAGGTGGCGATGCGCCTGCGCGCCTCGATGGACGGCCATTCCACCGTCTGCCGCATCGGCGCCGACGAATTCGCCTTCCTCTATCCGCTGGTGTTCAGCGAGGAGGCGGCCGCCGAAAAGTCGCGCATGCTGATCGAAATCCTGTCGGCCCCGTATGATGTCGGCGAACGCACGGCGAGGCTGTCGGCCTCCGTCGGCTGTTCGCTGTTCTATTCCGGCGACGAGACCACCGAGATCCTCATCAACAAGGCCGAAACGGCGCTTTACCATGCCAAGCGATCCGGCCGCGGCCGGGTCGTCGTCTATACCCGCGAAATGGAAGAGGCGGCCAAGCGCGTCACCCGCATCGAGCAGGCGCTGCGCCGCGCCGTCTCGGCCGGCGAGGTGGAGCCGCATTTCCAGCCGATCGTCGACCTCACCACGCGCCGCACCATCGGCTTCGAGACGCTGGCGCGCTGGACCGACCGCGATCTCGGCTCGGTGCCGCCGACCGTCTTCATTCCGATCGCCGAGGAGCGCGGCATCATCGGCCCGCTGTCGCAGCTAGTGCTGCGCAAGGCGACCGAGGCGGCGAGGAGTTGGCCGAAGGACCTGTTCCTGTCCTTCAACCTGTCGCCCTCGCAGCTCGTCGACCAGAACACCGGCCTGCACATATTGGCGATCCTCGACCGTACGGGCTTCGATCCGCGCCGGCTGGAGATCGAGATTACCGAGACCGGCCTGATGAACGATCCGGCCTCGGCCGCGCAGATCGTCGAGGACCTGCGCCGCGTCGGCATCCGCGTCTCGCTCGACGATTTCGGCACCGGCCAGTCCTCGCTCGGGCGGCTGCGCGAATTCCATTTCGACAAGTTGAAGATCGACCGCGCCTTCGTCTCCTCCATTCTCGATGACCGCCCGTCGGAGCACATCATCCGCGCCATTCTCGCAATGTGCGAAGGGCTCGGCATGGATGTCGTCGCCGAAGGCATCGAGGAAGAGGCGCAGGCCGACCGCCTCGTCCAGTTCGGCTGCGCCGGTGGGCAGGGCTATCTGTTCGGCAAGCCGGCCGATGCCGACGCCACGCTCGGCTATCTCCGCGATTCCTTCCGCGGCGCCTTGCGCGCCAAGGCAATCTGACCGGGCGATTGACCGGTCCTCGATCGAGGACCGGCCGTGCCTGTGCGTGGTCTCCAGGCTTTTTGTCAGACATAAGCCTCAAAATCCGTCTTTTCGCCCTTGCCCGCCGGATCGGTCTGGCTAGGATGCGCGCCGGTCAACCCGGGAGACGAAAACCATGATGCCATCGGCACGTTTTGCCGACCTCGAAGGCGCTTCGGTGCTGATCACCGGCGGCGGCTCCGGCATTGGCGCGGCATTGACCGAGGGTTTCATGCGCCAGGGCGCCAAGGTCGCCTTCATCGACATCGCCGACAAGCCCAGCACCGCGCTTGCCGACCGCATCGAGAAAGAGCTCGGCCGCCGGCCGCTCTACCTCAAGTCCGATCTGCGCGACATCGAAGCGCTCCGGGCGTCTGCCGCGAAGGCGGCCGAAGCGCATGGCGACGTCACCGTGCTGGTCAACAATGCCGCCTGGGACGAACGCCACGCCGTCGAAGACGTGACGGTGGAGTTTTGGGACAACAACCAGGCGATCAACCTCAGACCGCATTTCTTCACCGCGCAGGCGGTGGCGCCGGGCATGAAGCGGGCCGGCGGCGGCTCGATCATCAATTTCACCTCGACCTCCTACCTGATCAACCACCCCGACATGCCGGCCTACACCGCCGCCAAGGCGGGCATACTCGGCCTCACCAAGGGTTTGGCCGGCAAGCTCGGGCCCGACCGTATCCGCGTCAACGCCGTCGCGCCCGGCTGGGTCATCACGGAACGGCAGCAGGAACGCTGGGTGACGGAGCAGGCGCTTGCCTCTCATGTCGCCAAGCAGTGCATCAAGGACGTCATGCGGCCGGACGATTTGGTCGGCACCGTGCTGTTCCTGGCCTCGGACGCCTCGCGCATGCTGACCGCGCAAATGCTGATCGTCGACGGAGGTTTCCTGTGAGCCCCGGGTTTGCCGGCCCCCGATTTGTCGGCAATGTGCCGGCGGTCGCGGCGCTCGATTGGGGCACGACCCGGCTTCGTGCCTGGCTGATCGACGGCGGCGGCAAGGTGCTTGCCGAGCGTCGCGGCGACGACGGACTGATCACCGCGCGCGAGAAGGGCTTTTCCCGGGTTCTCGAGGGTCATCTCGCCGCCATGGGCGCGCCGGAAACGCTGCCCGTCATCATCTGCGGCATGGCAGGCTCGCGCCAGGGCTGGCTCGAAGCGCCCTATGTCACGCTGCCGGCGCCGATCGGCGCCATCCTGGCCGGCGCGGCCCGCATCCCGGGGGAGAGCCGCGACATTCGTATCGTGCCCGGCCTTGCCCAACGCCTGGCCGATGCGCCAGACGTCATGCGCGGCGAGGAGACACAGCTTGCCGGCGCCGGTTTGCCGGCAAAGGGGCGTGAAATCGTCTGCATGCCGGGCACCCATTCGAAATGGGTTCTGGTTGAGGACGGCGCCGTTGCCGGCTTCGGCACATGGCCGACCGGCGAGCTGTTCTCGGTGCTGGCCGCGCATTCGATCCTGCGCCATTCGCTCGGCGAGCATCCCAAGCCGGTCGACCCGCAGAACCCTTTCTTCCGCCGCTGGTGTGGTGCGGCGTTGACCGAAGGTGGCGACGTCACCGCAAAACTGTTCTCGATCCGCGCCGCCGGTCTGCTCCAGGACATGAAGGCCGACGATGCCGCGGCCTGCCTGTCGGGCCTGCTGATCGGCGGCGAGATCGCCTCGGCGAGGCGCCGCCAGGCCGCGGGCGCCACATCGGTGGTGCTGATTGCCTCCGGCGCGCTTGCGGCGCTTTATCGGCAGGCGCTCGGCCTTGCCGGGCTTGGCGTGCGGACCGTCGACGCGGATGAGGCGGTGCGTGCCGGCCTGGTCGAGGCGGCGCGCGAAAACGGCATGATCGCCAGAACCGGAGTTGCCTGATGAACCAGACCGCTGCGTTCCCGAAGCTCAAGCGCGGGCTGGTCGCCATCCTGCGCGGCCTCAAGCCTGCCGAGGCGGTGGCGATCGGCCAGGCGGTCTTCGATGCCGGCATCGAGGCGATCGAGGTGCCGCTCAATTCACCCGATCCGTTCGCGTCCATCGCCGCCATCCTCAAGGCGCTGCCGCCGGCCGCGCTGGTCGGCGCCGGCACGGTGCTGACGCCGGCCGATGTCGATGGCTTGCACGAAGCCGGCGGCCGGCTGCTGGTCAGTCCCAACATCGATGCCGAGGTGATGGAACGCGCGCTGCAATACGGCATGGTCACCATGCCCGGCGTGTTCACGCCCACGGAGGCCTTCCTGGCGATCCGGCTCGGCGCCTCGGCGCTGAAATTCTTCCCGGCAAGCGTGCTCGGCGCATCCGGTATTTCCGCCATCCGCGCGGTGCTGCCGGCTTCGACATTGGTCGGCGCGGTCGGCGGCGTCTCAGAGAAGGACTTTGCCGGCTACAAGGCGGCCGGCGTCACGGTTTTCGGGCTTGGTTCCAGCCTGTTCAAGCCGGGCATGAGCGTCGAAGACGTGGCCGCGCGGGCCCAGGCGGCGGTGACGGCCTGGGACGCGGTGTTCGGCGGAGACGCAGGATGAGCGAAGCGATCGTTTCGGTTTTTTCCGACCATGTCTGCCAGCTCGGCGAGGGGCCGAGCTACGACCCCGCCACAGACACGCTCTACTGGTTCGACATAGTCAAGGGCCATCTCCTGGAAAAGCGCCTGTCCGGCGGCGCGGCCCAGGTGCACGAGCTTGGCCGGATGGCCAGCGCTATCGCCATCATCGACGACAAGCGCCAGCTGATCGCCACCGAAACCGGGCTTTTTGTCCGCGACGTCGCCACCGGCAGGATGACGCTGCACACACCTGTCGAGGCCGACAATCCGGTCACCCGTTCCAACGATTCCCGCGTCCATCCCTGCGGCGCCCTTTGGACCGGCACGATGGGCAAGGGCGAGGAGAAGGGCGCCGGCGCGATCTACTGGTTCTTCAAGGGCGAATTGCGCAAGCTGTTCTCCGACATCACCGTGTCGAACTCGATCTGTTTTTCCGCGGACGGCGCGCTCGCTTATTACACCGACACCTCGACCGGCCTGTTGATGCGCGTCGCTTGCGATCCGGCGACCGGCCTGCCGGCGGGCGAGCCGAAAGTGTTCGTTGATCACCGGTCGGCCAAGGGCTTCGTCGACGGCTCCGTGCTCGACCGCGACGGCATCCTGTGGAATGCCGTCTGGGGCGGCAAGGTGGTTAAGGGCTACGCCCCGGACGGCAAGCTGGTGCGCACGATCGCCATGCCGGTGACGCAGCCTTCCTGCCCGGCCTTTGTCGGCAAGAACGCCAGCCGGCTGGCGGTTACATCGGCCTGGCACGGCAAGGACGACAAGCAGCGTCAGCTCGACCCTCAGGCCGGCATGACCTTCCTCCTCGACATCGAGGTCAATGGCCGGTTCGAGCCCCGCGTGCTGATCGCCTAGGGCACCTCAGGTGATGCCGGCCTTTTCGGCTCGGCCTGACGCGAGTCTCGGTACCCCGATGCACCGCGTCTGACGGGATCATTCGGCCGGCTGTCACGCAGGCGTCCGGCCCGCGTCGGTTTCGCGAAAGCCTGGCGTCTTCGCCATGCGATGGTGTGGAATTGCACCATTGGGAATCATGTCATGTCCAGCCCCAGGCTGATCCTCGTCCATGAGCCGGAAAAGGCCTGCCTCGAGCGGCTCCTCGCCGAAGGCCACGCGCCGGAGCGTGCCGCCGAAATCGCTTCTTACCTGGCGCAATCGACCGATCTCGCGCATGAGTTCGACGCGCTCGCTTCTGCCTTCAAACGGCGCGATCTCGGCTTCGCAGCGGTGGAGCTGGACGATGCCGCCGATATGCTCGCCAAGGCCGATCCGGCGGCCACGCTGGTCTGGACGCTGACCGACGGCATCGCCTATTTCCGGGGCGGCACGGCGCCCGCGCTTGCCAGGCTGAACGGCCTGAAGACGATCGGCGCCGAGGACTCGCTGTTCGCGCTCTGCCAGGACAAGTTTCGCTCCGGCGCCGTGCTCGGCGCGCTCGGCCTGCCTGTGCCGCAGGCCGGCCTGGCGCGCAACGGACAATGGCTGGTCGAGCCGCCGGTTTCCGCCGCCGGCTGGTTCGTCAAGCCGAACCGGCTCGGCGCCAAGATCGGCATCTGGCCGGATTCGCGCTGCGGCGATCTCGGCCACGCGCTGGAGCTTAGCCGGCGTGTTTTCGCCGCCTATCGCGACGACGCCGTCGTCCAGCCCTATGTCGGCGGCCGCAATGCGCGCGCCAGTTTCCTCGGCCTGAGGCCGGACACCGGCGTCGAAGCGCTCGGCGTCGCCTTCGTCGAGTCCGGCGGCGATTTCCAGACCATGGAAGACAGCCTGGCGCTTTACGGCGAGACCGGCGAGGCGGCGAAGGCGGCGGGCAAATACGCCGAGCCGCTTCTGCTTCCGGTCGCCGAAAGCCAGCCGGTCGCCGATGCAAAAGTCCGCGCGATCGCCGAACGGCTGATGAGCGGGCTCGGCCTGCGCGACGTGTTCTCCATCGATCTCCGCATCGAGCCCGACGACACCGTTCACCTCATAGAATTCGAAGTCTGCCCCGGCCTGCCCTGCTTCGATTTCCGCGCCTATTGCCGGTCGCAATGGAACCTGGAGCTCGCCGACGCCATGGCCGAAACCGCCGCGAACCGAATGACCCGTTAAAGCGCGGCAAGATTGCCTGCCGTACGCTATCCCAAAGGCATTCGCTCGAATGCCTGCAAGGAAGGATCTATCCTGTCCCAAGCATGGCCGCGGATGGCATATGTGACCACCTGCGGATTGAACTGGCCGGGATCGTCAAGGCTGGTCGCGTGAACCGCTATCAGGTCCGGCCTTGCGACCTGCGTCAGGTAGACCGGCGTTCCACAGGTCGGGCAGAAGGCGTGGATCTTTTCGTTGCCGCTGTCGCCCGCCACCCGCCAGGTGCTCGCTTCGCCCGTGATCGTCACATCGGCTCGCCGGGGGAAAGTCAGATAGGAGCTGTGGCCCGTGCCGCTTCGCTTCTGGCACTCGTGGCATTGGCAGTGGTTTTGAAAGATGGGTTCGCTGCTCGTTTCATAGCGGATCGCACCGCATGCGCATCCGCCGCTATAGCGTTTGGTCATTGTCGTTTTCCCGCAGTCGGATTTGCTGGTCAGGCCGATTTCGGCTTGGCGAAAATATCGATGCCGCTGCCGGTTTCCAGGAAGGATTTCATGCTGGACAGCACCGCCGGCCATCCCTGGCTGACGCCCTTCGCCATGCCGCTGCCGGCTTCGAGTTCGTTATGGCTGACGGTCAGCCGCACCATCGTGTCGTATTCCTCGATGGCGAACGTCACCCGGCTGTATTTCGACGGATCGTCGGCCTGCGAAGCGTTTGCCCAGGTCATCACGAGACGGGTCGGCGGCGAGATCTCGACGACCTTGCCGACCAGTTCGACGGTGCGCTCGTCATTGGCGCGGATATGTTCCCATTTCGATCCCGCCTTCCAGTCCGAGACGTTCTCATGGCCCCAGTAACGCCGTGCGATGTCGGGCCTGGTTATGGCCTCGAACACTTTTTGCGGCGTCGAGCGGATGTAGGTCACGTAGACAAAGCTGGTCGTCTCTGCGGTCATTTGTCTTCTCCTTCGAGTTCCTGTTTCAGGTCGTGCAGCAGGCTGAGCCGCTGGCGTTCGAATTTGCGCACCCAGCGCTCGTAGACCTCGTGCAGCGGCACGGGATTGATAAAATGCAGCTTCTCGCGGCCGCGTTTGACCGTGCTCACCAGATTGGCCGCCTCCAGCAGGTCGATGTGCTGGGTGGCGGATTGCCTGGCCATATCGAGATGTTCGCAAAGCTGGCCCAGCGTCTGCCCGTTCTTCTCGCACAGAAGATCAAGCAGCTTTCTGCGTGTCGGGTCGCCCAGCGCCTTGAAAACCTTGTCCGCGTCCATCGGGTTCACTCTGATGTGAAGCCATAATATGCAGGTAAATACCTGCATGTCAACCCGCGATCGGCCGGCATCAAAATTACCCCCGTGTAAGGGCTGTTCGGACGCGATTGCTAAAGGGATTATGCGTCAGCCATGTCGTGGCCGTTGTCGAACGACTGTGCCGGTTGTCGCTCAAAGACAACCGGTCGGGGCGCCGCCTGCTGGGCCAGGCTGCGGGATGTGAACCTCAGGACTCGTGCAAAGGCCGCGGCCGGCACTGATGCCGGCCGGGATAGCCTCAGACGCCCTCGACCAGCACGATCTCGCCGTCGGCGACCTTCTGGCGAATGGCGGCGGCGCGCTGGTATTCAGGTGAATGGTAGCAGTCATGCGCGGCGGCAAGCGTCTCGAACTCGATGACGACGTTGCGCGCGCGGCCGGCCCCTTCTGCCTTCTCATGCTCGCCGCCGCGCGCCAGGAATTTCGCGCCGAAGCGCTCGAAGGCCGGCTTGGCGGCGGCGACATAATCCTTGTAGCCTTCCGCGTCGCGCACATCGACGCGGGCGATCCAGTATCCCTTGGGCATCCCTCTTCTCCGAAGCCGTTCGTTGGAAATTATGCCGAGCGCATTTCGTCGAGGATGGCTTCAGCCGCCGCGCGTCTGTCCGCCGCGGCGACGATCGGGCGCCCGACGACCAGATGGCTGGAGCCGCTGCGGATGGCATCCGCCGGCGTCATCACGCGCTTCTGGTCGCCATGGTCGCTGCCGGCGGGGCGTATGCCTGGCGTTACCACCGCCATGTCGGGCCCGACGATGCGGCGCACCGCCTCTGTTTCCGCGGCCGAGCAGACGATGCCGCCCATGCCGGCATGCAGCGCCTGTTCCGCGCGCCTCAGCACCAGCGTGTGCGGGTCGTATTCGTAGCCCGCGTCGATCACGTCCTGTTCGTCCATCGAGGTCAGCACGGTGACGGCAAGCAGGCAAAGCTCGCTGCCTCTCGCCGCCTCGACCGCCGCCCGCATGGTCTTCGGGTAGGCATGCAGCGTCAGCATGGTCATGCCCATCTTGACGATGTTCTCGACCCCCTTGGCCACAGTGTTGTCGATGTCGAGCAGCTTCATGTCGAGAAAGATCTTCTTGCCCGCGCTGGCGAGCTCCCTGGCGAAATCGAGCCCGCCGGCGAAGGCGAGCTGATAGCCGATCTTGTAGAAGGAGACGACGCCGTCGAGTTCGCGGACCGCCTTCTCGGCCTCTTTCAAGCTCGGCACGTCGAGGCCGACGATCAGCCTTTCGCGCATTGTGTCGGTCTGCATGGCGTTGGCGATCACGGCTCGACCCGGGTCGACAGCATGCGTGAGGTTTCGATCAGCGTGCGGCATAGGTGCTCCATGGTTCGGTGCAGTCGTTCGTCCTTGAAACGCCCGTCCTCGTCGAAGGCGTTGCCGCCTTCCGGCACCGAGCATTCCGGCGTCACCACCTCCATCTGGCAACGCACCAGCACGGCGCGCAGATGGTTGATGCAGCGTATCCCGGCGAAGTGTCCGCTGGAAGACGAACTGAGGCCGGCGACCTTGCCGGCAAACGGCCTCACCGCACGGCCGCCATCCTTGCGCACCCGGCTCACCCAGTCGATCGTGTTCTTGAGCAGCGGCGGAATGGAGCCGTTATATTCGGGCGTGGCGATCAGCAGCCCGTCATGGGCAATGATCATCCGGGCAAGTTTCAGGGCGTTTTCGGGGACGCCTTTTTCCTTCTCCAGATCCTCATCCATGATCGGCAAGGGATAGTCGCCAAGCGAGATGCGAGTGACCTCGGCGCCTTGCACCGCAAGTTCCTTCTGCGCCACGTCGGCGGTCCTGCCACTGAAGGCCCCGGCCCGGACCGAGCCGGCAAAGACGAGGATTTTTGGGATCACTGCCATTGGCCAACCTTGTTCCCGGACAGGTACAGCCAGAGCCCGCTCAAATCAATGCAGATCAGGCAAAGCGTCATCCTCGGGCTTGCCCCGAGGATCTGCCAACGCATCCAAGTCAGACATTTTCGTCCCAATGCCCACCGCATCTGATACCGCTATGCGGCAGATCCTCGGGACAAGCCGCAGGATGACGACTTTCGAAGACATTCGCGGTCGGCTTCGCAATCCCTAATGCGCCTCGCGCCGGTAGATCCACAGCTGCGTCGGCGGGATGTTGCGGATGATGAAGTCGAAATGCTTGACAGTATAGTCGCCGCGGCCGGGCGGGATCGGCGACATCGGGCCGTAGGTCAGCTGCACGATCGGCCGGCCGGCCGGAATGCGGTCAAGCAGGCTTTCGATATAGGCGATGCGCTGGGCGACCGGGAAGTTGAGCAGCGGCACGCCCGAGACCACCGAATCGAACATCATCCCGCTCTTGGCGCCAAGCGTGGCGTTGAGATTGAAGGCGTCGCCCTCAATGACGTTGACGCCGGGGTAGAGCCGGCGCAGATGGCGCACGAAGTCGGTGGAATATTCGACCGCGTAAAGGTTTTCAGGCCTCACGCCCTGGGCCAGGATGGCGCGGGTGATGACGCCGGTGCCGGGCCCGACCTCGAGCACCGGCAGACCGGACTTCGGGTCGACGATCGAAGCCATCTTGCGGGCGGTGATGGAGCTGGTCGGCACGATCGAGCCGACCGTCTTCGGCTTGTCGATCCAGCCCTTGAAGAACTTCAGCTCGTCATCGAACTTTTCGGCAAGCGCCTTCCGCAGTCCCGGACCACGTGTCATGCAAGCTCTCCTCAGCGCTCCCCTGAGAGCTACTTAACACCTAAGCCGCCCAAGGCAAGGCAGGGTCATGCCTATGTCGTGGATAAGATAGTTTTCGTCGCGTCTAAAAATGCGCGCCTACTGCGGTTTTCACGGCGCGTGTCGGCCGCCCGGCAGGTGAGGCGCAGCGCCGACACCGGCAAGGCAAGCCACACGCGCACAGGCCGTCGATCAACGCTCGCCGAACGACTCGAAAAAGTCCTTCATGCGGGCGAAAAAGCCGCTCGACTGGGGGGAATTGTCCTGTGAGGAGAGCTGTTCGAATTCCTCCAGCAGCTCGCGTTGGCGGCGCGACAGGTTCTGCGGCGTCTCGACCGCCGTCTGGATGTAGAGGTCGCCGACATTGGGCTGGCGCAGCACCGGCATGCCCTTGCCCTTGAGGCGGAACTGGCGGCCGTTCTGGGTGCCCTCCGGCACCTTCACCTTGGTCTGCGTTCCGTCCAGCGTCGTCACCTCGAACGAGCCGCCAAGGGCGGCAGTCGTCATCGAGATCGGCACCTTGCAGTAGAGGTCGGCGCCGTCGCGCTGGAAGAATTCGTGCGGCTTGACCGCGAGGAAGATGTAGAGGTCGCCCGACGGCCCGCCGCGCAAGCCGGCTTCGCCCTCATTGGCAAGCCGGATGCGGGTGCCGTCCTCGATGCCGGCTGGGATGTTGACCGACAGCGACCGCTCCTCGGTGACGCGGCCCTGGCCGGCGCATTTCGGGCACGGATCCTTGATCGTCTGGCCGCGGCCCTGGCATTGCGGGCAGGTGCGCTCGATGGAGAAGAAGCCTTGCGTGGCGCGCACCTTGCCGTGGCCGTTGCACATCGAGCACGTGACCGGCTGGGTTCCGGGCTTGGCGCCGGTTCCCGAACATTCCGAACAGGAGATCGAGGCCGGCACGCGGATCTGCGCGGTCTTGCCGGCAAAGGCCTCTTCCAGTGAGATTTCCATGTTGTAGCGCAGGTCGGCGCCGCGCTCGCGGCCGCCGGAAGAGCGGCGCTGGCGGCCACCCATCATGTCGCCGAAAATGTCCTCGAAAATGTCGGCGAAGCCGCCGGCGCCGAAGCCGTGTGCGCCGCCGTTCATGCCGCCCTGCTCGAAGGCCGCGTGACCGAAACGGTCATAGGCCGCGCGCTTCTGCGGATCCTTCAGCGTCTCGTAGGCTTCGTTGATTTCCTTGAACTTGTGCTCGCAGGCATGGTCGCCCGGATTGCGGTCGGGGTGGAACTGCATGGCGAGCTTGCGGAAAGCGCTCTTCAGTTCCTTGTCGTCGGCACCCTTGTGCACGCCCAGCGTTTCGTAGAAATCAGCTTTCATTTTTTCCCGCTGTCCGGATGCTCAACGTCTTCATGCAGTGTTGCGTCGTTTGCCGGCACGTTGCCACGATTTAGGATCGGCGCAGCCCGGATGCTAGGGCCGGCGCGGAGCTGTTCGTGCTTTTCGACGATTTTTTCCGCACTTTTTCTGCCAGGGTTGCAAAAAAGCCCGGCTTTGCGCCGGGCTTTCCGCTTTATCTTGCCGTCAGCCGGTTCAGGCCGACTTCTTCTTGTCGTCGTCCTCGTCGATTTCCTCGAAATCGGCATCGACCACATCCGAGTCCTTGGCGGCGTCCGCTTTGGCGTCGGCTTCCGCCGCTTCCTTCTGCGAGGCCTCGTACATGGCCTGGCCGAGCTTCATCGAAGCCTCCGCGAGCGCTTGGCTCTTGGCTTCGATTTCCGCTGCGTCGTCACCCTCGGTAGCGGTCTTCAGCGCCGCGATCGCGTCCGATATCGCCGTGCGGTCGGCTTCCGAGACCTTGTCGCCATATTCCTTCAGCGACTTCTCCGAGGAATGCACCAGCGCCTCGGCCTGGTTGCGGGCCTCGACCAGCGCGCGCCGCTTCTTGTCGGCGTCGGCATTGGCTTCGGCATCCTTCACCATCTTCTCGATGTCGGCGTCCGAAAGGCCACCCGAGGCCTGGATGCGGATTTGGTGCTCCTTGCCGGTGCCCTTGTCCTTGGCCGAAACGTTGACGATGCCGTTGGCGTCGATGTCGAAGGTGACCTCGATCTGCGGCACGCCGCGCGGGGCCGGCGGAATGCCGACCAGGTCGAACTGGCCGAGCGCCTTGTTGTCGGCGGCCATTTCGCGCTCGCCCTGGAAGACCCGGATGGTCACGGCCGACTGCGAATCCTCAGCCGTCGAGAACACCTGGCTCTTCTTCGTCGGGATCGTCGTGTTGCGCTCGATAAGCCGGGTGAACACGCCGCCCAGCGTCTCGATGCCGAGCGACAGCGGGGTCACGTCGAGCAGCAGCACGTCCTTGACATCGCCCTGCAGCACGCCGGCCTGGATGGCGGCGCCGAGTGCGACGACCTCATCGGGGTTGACGCCCTTGTGCGGCTCCTTGCCGAAGAACTGCTTCACGATCTCCTGGATCTTGGGCATGCGGGTCATGCCGCCGACCAGCACCACTTCGTCGATCTCGCCAGCCTTCAGGCCGGCATCCTTGAGCGCCGCCTTGCACGGATCGATGGTGCGCTGGACGAGGTCTTCGACCAGGCTTTCGAACTTGGCGCGCGTCAGCTTCAGCGTCAGGTGCTTGGGCCCGGTGGCGTCGGCGGTGATGAACGGCAGGTTGATCTCGGTCTGCGTCGTCGACGACAGCTCGATCTTGGCCTTCTCGGCAGCCTCCTTGAGGCGCTGCAAGGCAAGCTTGTCGTTCTTCAGGTCGATGCCCTGTTCCTTCTTGAACTCGGCCGCCAGATACTCGACGAGGCGCATGTCGAAATCCTCGCCGCCGAGGAAGGTGTCGCCATTGGTCGACTTCACCTCGAACACGCCGTCACCGATCTCGAGCACCGAAATGTCGAACGTGCCGCCGCCAAGGTCATAGACGGCGATGGTCTTGCCGTCCTTCTTGTCGAGGCCGTAGGCGAGGGCAGCCGCGGTCGGCTCGTTGATGATGCGCAGCACTTCGAGGCCGGCGATCTTGCCGGCGTCCTTGGTCGCCTGGCGCTGGGCGTCATTGAAATAGGCGGGAACGGTGATGACCGCCTTCTCGACCTTCTCGCCGAGATAGGCTTCCGCCGTTTCCTTCATCTTCTGCAGGATCATGGCCGAGATCTGGCTGGGCGACTGCTTCTTGCCGCCGGCCTCGACCCAAGCATCGCCATTGTCGCCCTTGACGATCTTGTAGGGGACAAGCTTCTTGTCCTTTTCCGTCACCGGATCGTCATAGCGGCGGCCGATCAGGCGCTTGACCGCGAAGATGGTGTTTTCAGGATTGGTGACCGCCTGGCGCTTGGCCGGCTGGCCGACGAGACGTTCGCCGTCGCCCGAGATGGCGACGATGGAAGGCGTCGTGCGCGCGCCTTCCGCATTCTCGATCACCTTCGGCTCCTTGCCGTCCATGATGGCGATGCAGGAGTTGGTGGTGCCGAGATCGATACCGATTACTTTTGCCATTTTTCTAGTCTCTCCGCTAAGCAGGCTCTCAGGACCCGTAAGGCGTTCCGACGAAAGCCCCTGTTCACAAGAAATCCCGTTCGGCAACCGCTGTTGCGGCGCTGGACGGCTTGGCGCGTATATAAGAACAGGCAGCATCGGGCGCAAGCATTCTGCGCAAGGCTTCCACCATCCTCGCCAGCGGATGGCGAAACGGCGCAATTACGCCTGCGCCTGAGGCATTTGCGCCGTTCCGCCTCGCTGCGGTCTGGAAAGAATAATCAGACCCCACGGTGAACCTTTCCGCCTCCGCGTGCGACTGACGCTCAGGCGCCGCATGATGCGGCCACGGGAAAGGGAGCCACCATGACCAGCACCCCAGGGACGCCATGGCCTCCCCGACCAACAGGAGCTCGGCGCGACCATCGTCTTCGCGACAGGGTCAATGCGCTTGGCTTTCCGCTGGTTCCGTTGACCCTGCACAGGAGCAGGCGTATCGTAATTATGAGGAAAGCAGACAATTCGATCGGGGACGAACGTGCTGGAACGCCGCGCCTTGCGCTGGTTTGCGCGGCAGGATCGGTTGGTTCTCCGTTAGACTTCGGGGGGAGTTCCATGTCTCGCGATCACCGCCGGTTCGCGCCCTCTCGTGCCGGCCGTTTGGGCGGCGTGGCGAAGGCCGCCAGCGCCTTTCTTGTCCTGGCGCTGACCGCCGGCCTATGGCTTGGCGGCCCCGCGCGGGCGCAGGAAACCCGGATCATCTATCCCGGCTCGATGGCGGTCACCGGATTTTCCGGCACCGTCATTCCCGATTTCGACTCTTCAGATTCCGAAAAGGGGGGCCTGCCGCCCGGCGTCGATCCGATTGACGAGACCTTCATCGACACGGCGCGCGCCACCTTGCGCGTTTTCGACGTTTCAAGCCTGGGCGGGCCGGCCTCCGGCCAGCTCGTCTACACGCCGCCGCCTTTCGAGGTGACATCAGGCCAGATCGGCCAGGTGTTCGGCCTCACTTATGATGACGGCATGCGCGATGGCGCCCCGTCAGGCGTTCCCAATCTCTATGCCGGCGCCACCTCGCTGCACGGCATCCGCATCGTCACGCCTGACGCCGACGATGACGGCCGTCCGGAGCGGCAGCACCGCGGCATGGCAGGCGCTGCCTTCATGGAGGGCCAGTTCGGCACCGAGAACGGCGGCCGGCCGGGCACCATCTGGAAGGTCGACGGCATCACCGGCCAGGTCGCCAAATTCGCCGACATCGACACCAACAGCGGGCCCGGCATCGGCAATCTCACCTTCGACCCCATCCACCGCCAAGTCTTCGCCTCCGACCTCGATACCGGTCTGATCCATCGCATCGACGCCAATGGCGCGCTGGTCGACACGTTCGACCATGGCGTCGCCGGGCGCCCGGCGCATGGCCTGGCTCCGGTCACCGACGATGGCGCCGTCATGGACATACAGGGCGCGGCCTTCGACACGGAAGACCCCGAGACCTGGGGCTACACCCAGGACGAGCGCCGTGTCTGGGCCGTCGCCTATCATGGCGGCCGGCTCTATTATTCCGTCGGCGAGAAGGCCGAGATCTGGTCGGTGGGCATTGCCCGCGACGGCCGCTTCGCCGGCGATCCCCGTTGGGAGCTGACGGTCAAGGCCGACAAGGACTACGCCGTCACCGACATCGCCTTCGACGATAGCGGCTTCATGTACCTGGCCCAGCGCGGCCCGGTCGAGAACCGCTACGACTACAGCCAGCTCGCCGATTCCGGCAAGGGCGAGGTCATCCGCTACTTCAGCGAAAACCCGGACGATCCGGCAACGGAATCGGTCTGGGTGGAAGCGCCGCAGGAATATGCCGTCGGCTTCCCGCAAGGTTTCAGGCAGTCGGCCGGCGGGCTGGACCTGCAATATGGCTACGACGCCGAGGGCGATCTCGACACGTCGGCCTGCACCCGGACGCTGGTCAACACCGGCGATAAATTGCGCGACAATCCGGCTCTTGCCGAGCGGCTCGCCGCTGGCGGGCCGCTCGCCGTGCATGGCGTGCAGATCACGCCCAGGGAGCTGGTCAAGCCGGCCAATGTGCCGCCTTTCGGCTCCCGGTTCGTCGACTTCGACGGCTATTTCGAGGACCCGGAAGTGGAAGGCCATGTCGGCGACGTCGCCGTCTGGCATCCCTGCGAGGGCCGCGCCGGCTATTATGAGGAAATCCCGGGCGGCTATCTGCCACCGTTCTATCCGCCGGACTTCCAACCGCCCGGCAACCTGCCCCCTTGTCTCGATGTCGACGATGTCAGGTATTTCTGCACACCGCGCGGGCTCGAGGCGGACCTTTATCTCCATGACCATGCCGGCCTCGGGGGCGATTCGATCAAAGCCCAATCCAGGACGCCAGGCGTCGGGGTGACCTCGCCCATGTCGCATGTGCCTGGCAAGCCATACACGATCGGCATCACCGGCCACGATCCGGGCGACACGGTCGATGTCGGACTCTGCTTCTACAGGAAGTCCGACAAGGACAAGGGCGGCTACTACCCTTGCTGCAAGATGACCTTGCCGCTCAGAACGCCAGCCGTCAGCTGCGACCGTTGAGGAGGGGACGATGAACAATCTCGCACTCTCCCCGCTGGGCGTCGCCGACAAATCAACCGTCATGAACACGAGGCGCCTGTCTTTTGCCAGGCGCGCTGCGCGCTGGCTGGTGGCGGCCGGTATCGCGGTCGCCATGCTGCCGGCGCTGCCGGCACTTGCCGAAGGCACGGCTCCGGCCAAGACCGTCCAGGCCGCCAGCCCGGATAAGGAATTCAAGCTCGACAATCCGCGCATCATCAATCCGGAGCCCGGACGAGCCGTGCCGTTCTTCACCAAGACCGGCGGCCAGCGAAGCTGCGACTATGTCTTCTACACTTTGAGCTTCGGCCTGCGCGGCGCACCGCAAGGCTTCGCCAGCCCGGGGTTTGCGGCTTCGCTGCAGACGGTCCGGCTCGACTTCAAGGACCAGCTCCCGCATGGCTTGCAGATCGTCAACATGCAGGTCTCCGGTGACGGCACCGATGCGTCCGGCGGACCTCTGCCTGGCGCCGTCATCAGCAATTCGGCCGGCCCCAACGACACGGCAACGGTTTCGGATTTCCGGATTTCCGCTTCCGACCTCGACGGCTCGGGCGCACCGGACGAACGCGTCATCACTTTCCGTATCACCGCCAGGATCGACCACGCGGCGTTCCCCGCGCCGGCGACGGTCGACAATCAGGGCCTGGTCAAAGTCACCGTCGGCACCGGCACGGGAACCATCATCCCGTCGCAGGATCCGGGCAAGCCGGACGACGGCAATTTTCTCACCGGCGAAAAAACCTCGATCCGGATCGACCTGACCAAGTGCAATCCGCCACCACCGCCGCCTCCGGGCAAGGAATGCTTCAAGGTGGAGCGCGGCACGGTCGACTGCGTGCCCGGCGGCGGCGCGTTCATCTACCATATGCCTGTCGGCCCCGAGATGGGCGGCAGGTGGGTGCAGCTTTCGACCGCCACGCCAGGCATCACCATCGTCCCCGACACACAGAAGGTGCCGGCCGGCGGCGGTGTGCTGAACTGGAAGATCGTCGGCGCCTCGCCCGGCGACGTCATCCACCTCGTCGTCACCGGCATCGAGACCTATGCCGGGCCGAAAGAGGGTTGGGGGCTCTGCTGCACGCAGACCAACGACATCGTCATCCCGCGCGACCAGAGATGTCCGCCCAAGGACAGGGAACCGGACCTGAAGGTCGAGAAACGCGCCGATGTCACGCGCTGCACGATGGGCGGCGGCTGCGACTTCAGCATCCGGGTCACCAATGTCGGCGACGCGCCCTACAACGGCAAGATCGTGCTCGACGAGGTGACGCTGCCGGCGGGCTCGACGCTCGATTCGGGACCCAATCCGCCCTGGACCTGTGTGCCCGGCGCCACCCCGATGACGTGCACCCATCCGGTGACCACGCTCAATCCGGGGGCTTTCATCGACCTGGAGTTCGGCTTCAAGCCGGCTGGCGGCTGGCAAGGCAGCAGCTTGCGCAACTGTGCCACCTATAACTATGCCGCCAGCGGCAAGCCGCTGTTCGGCAGCCAGGCCAACGACCGTGGCTGCGCCTCGATCCCGATCTGCCGGCGTGGCGATCGCGATCGCGACTGCCGGCCGCCGGTCGAGAAGAAGGCCGACCTGATCCTGAAAAAGCGTACCCGCGCGGAAGCCTGCACCGCCGATGGCGTGTGCAGCTTCGTCATCGACATCATCAACAACGGCACCTCGACCTATAACGGGCCGCTGACCGTGGTCGACACCTATCCCAGCGGCGCGCCGGCCTCCTCGACCTTTGGCCCGAGCCCACCCTGGACATGCGGTCCGAACGGGCCCGGCCAGTTCCGTTGCGACAATGCCGGCATCTCGCTGCCGCCGGGCGCTTTGACGGCGATCGTCGTCAAGGCGGTGGTGCCGGCCGGCTACCGGTCGGACACGGTCGAGAATTGCGCCGAGGTGAAACCGATCCCCGGCGAAACCGACCTCACCAATAACCGGGCCTGCGCCAAGCAACGCATTCCTCGTCCCAATGGCGGCCAGCCTGTCCTGCGTATCACCAAGACATGCGGCGGTTCGCTGGCGGGTGCCGCTTTCGTCTCCTGCCGCATCACCGTCAGCAATGCCGGCACGGCTGCCCCCACCGGTCCGGTGCGGGTCAACGATGCCGCCGCTTTGGTGTCGGGCGGCGCGCCCGTCCAGATCCAGACCGTCACATCAGACGGCGCGGAATGGGCGTGCGGACCGGTTCCGGCCGACACGCTGGCGTGCCAGATTCCAGGCGCCGTCATGACACCCGGAACCAGCAGGCACTTCGACGTGACGGTTTCGGCCAACGGCGAGTTCGAGAATTGCGCGCGGGGCTCCTACGGCCCGGCGCAGGGCGAGGACGTCGTCCATCCGGTCGGCCGGGCCTGCGCCAAGGGCGGCGGGGTCTCGTCCATCCGCGTCGAGAAGACCGGCGACCGCGAGTGCCGGCCCGGAGAACCCTGCTCGTTCGAGATCACCATCACCAACGACGGCCCGGCGGAATTTTCCGGCCCTGTCCGCATCGGCGATGCGATCGGCGTCGAAGGCCTCGGCCGGCTGGAAGGCGTCGCGATCACCTCGATCGAGCCGGCCTTCGGCTGCTCGCCGGAACCGGCGGCCTTGCCTGCGTCCTGCATCGCAGACCTGACGCTTGGCGCTGGCGAAAGCCGCGTCCACCACGTCACCGTGGTCATCCCCGACGACGGCCGCCTGGCCAATCTGCAAGGCAGCGTCAACGGCCAGAACTGCGTCGGCGTGCTCTCTCCCGACACGCGGGTGCAGGGCGGCGGAGATGTGCTTTCCCGCGACCAGGCCAATACCCAGGGCAATCGCGACAAGGCCTATGCCTGCCATCCCTTCGCCATCGGGCATGAGACGAAGAAGGAATGCTCGGCAGGCTTCGTCATGAACGACGCCGGCCGGTGCGTCTGCCCGCAAGGCACCACCTATCGCAACGGCCAGTGCTCGTCCGGCGGCGTCATCATCCCGCCGAAGGAGCCAAAGCGTTGCGTGCTGCTCAAGGGCCAGGTCCGCACAGAGGACGGACGCTGCGTCTGTCCGCGCGGGACCGAGTTGGAGAATGGCGCCTGCGTCACGATATCCAGGCCGGGCTGCGCGATACCGGGCTCGGTGCCGACATCGAACGGCCATGGCTGCACCTGTCCCAGGGGCACGCATCTCGACCGGGATGCCAACGCCTGCGTACGCGACAGGCCGAAGCCTGAGCAGTGCACCATCCGTGGCCAGGTCCACGGCGCGGAAGGCGAATGCGTCTGCCCACGAGGGACCGAACTGCGCAAGGGAGCCTGCCGGGCTCTCCAGCCGGAGCCTGAGCAATGCACCATCCGCGGCCAGGTCCACGACGCCAATGGCGACTGCGTCTGCCCGAGGGGGACCGAGCTGCGCAATGGAGTGTGCCGGCGCAAGCAGCCCGATGTGGAGCAGTGCGACATTCGCGGCCAGATCCACAACAAGCGCGGCGAGTGCGTCTGTCCGCGTGGAACCCAGGTGATCGACGGCGCATGCCGCCGGTCCAGGCAAGAGAGCGAATGCGCGCCGGGCTCGCAAATGGTCAACGGCCAGTGCCAGCCGATCTTCAGGCGGCGTTGCCCGGAAGGCATGATCGGCCGTTATCCGAACTGCAGGCCGGTGCGCGGGCTGCCCTCGCTGGAACTCAACCCGGGACTGCTGCTGCAGCAGGTTCTGCCACGGCGCAGGCCGCAGTCCGAACAGCGGCAGGATACGGCTCCAAACAGAATCCTGGATCTCCAGCAGCAGTAACCATCGCCTGAAGGCACATCGGAAACCCCGCCGGAGCAATCCGGCGGGGTTCTTCGTGGCCGGGCAGGCTGAAGCTGCAACACGAAGAGGACGCCGCACTACCCCAGCTGTGGAACCGCCAAGCTCGCACCCTCGACAAGTCAGCGGCCGCGCTTTAGGCAGTGATCAGATGAAAAAGGCGCTCGGAAAGGCCCCGTCATCATGACGAAAAAAACCTTGATCGCACCTTCGGTGCTGGCTTCAGACTTTTCGAAGCTGGGCGACGAGGTCGAAGCCGTCACGGCAGCCGGCGCCGACTGGATCCATCTCGATGTGATGGACGGCCATTTCGTCCCCAACATCACCTTCGGCCCGCCGGTGATCAAGGCGATCCGCAATCGCACCAAGGCTTTCTTCGACTGCCATTTGATGATTGCGCCGGCCGATCCCTATCTGGCCGCCTTCGCCGAGGCCGGTTGCGACGGCATGACGGTGCATGCCGAGGCCGGGCCGCATCTCGACCGCTCGTTGCAGACGATCAGGAATCTCGGCAAGAAGGCCGGCGTTTCGCTCAATCCGGCAACGCCGGAAAGTGCGATCGAATACGTGCTCGACAGGCTCGACCTGATCCTGATCATGACCGTCAACCCGGGTTTCGGGGGCCAGGCCTTCATTCCGGCAATCGTCGACAAGGTGAGGCGGGTCAAGGCGCTGATCGGCGGCCGGCCGATCCGCATCGAGATCGACGGCGGCGTGTCGCCCGAAACCGCGCCGCTGGTGACCGCCGCCGGCGCCGATGTGCTGGTGGCCGGCGCCGCCATCTTCAAGGGCGGCAGCGTGGAAGCGTACCGGGCAAATATCGGGGCGATCAGGACGGCGGCCGACAAGGCAGCCGGCTAAAAGCACCGCACAAGGAACCGATGGAGGCCAGGATCTCCCCACGTGGTCAACCCCGGGGGCCTGCACTGCGCGCTTCGCTGCGGCTGGCCCCGCGACAAAAGCCATGGGCAGGATAAAAGGCCTGATTCGGTCCCACTGTTCGGTGTCTTTTGCGCGCGACGGAAAAGAGGTTCGCGCGGAGGCACGGAAGAACAGGTGATCCTGCATATAAACACGTTAAATTTCCGCCGGTTGTAGCCGAACACGATTTCGTTCGACCAGATATAGGATCGTGCATATTTCTTTGTTCTAAAGTACAATGACGCGATCTCCCGCTTGAGCGCGTCGAGGCGCGCGCGGTAGGGTACGTGTACGGAAAGGGAACTGTTTCTCGGACTCGAATTGCCCAGGACAAGATTTGGGGACAAGGAGCCGATTTTGACATACGCAGCTGCCAATCTGAATGACGACGGCACAGGCTCGAAGAGTACGCTCGCCAGCACTGTCTATCATCAACTCCGTGCCGATCTTCTGCGGGGCGCCTTTGAAACCGAGAGCAAGCTGCGGGTTGAGTGGGTTGTTTCCAAATATGGCGCCGGCGCTTCCCCGGTTCGTGAGGCTCTCAATCGCCTGGCCTCGGAAGGGCTTCTCGGTCGGCATGACCAGCGAGGCTTCTTCATCATGCCGGTCAGCGCGGCAGAGCTCGAGGAATTGACGCGTACCCGTTGCTGGCTCGAGGAACGGGCGCTTCGCGAATCCATCGCCCACCGCACCGCCGAATGGGAAGAACAGCTGGTTCTGGCGTTGCATCGGTTGGGGCGCACCTCACGTCTCATGCCAACGGATCTGTCGTCGCTCAATCCGGACTGGGAGAGACTGCACCGCACTTTCCACCGTGCGCTGATCTCGGCCTGCCGGTCGCGATGGCTGGTGGGGTTTTGCGACCAGCTTTCCGATCACGCCTACCGCTACCGCCGAATGGCCAGTAACGGCGAAGGCATCCAGCGCGACGATTTTGCGGAGCACCGCCTGATCGCGGAAAATGCGCTGGACGGTAATGCCGACGCCGCGGTCGAAGCCCTGCTCAATCACTATCGCCTGACGGCAGCCATGTGCATGGAGCGCTTCAAGCAGGTCGAAGCATCAGAGCCGGCCAGCGCCAGGGCCGAGCGCACCCCACGGTAGCGCCGCATCGCGCCCCAAGCCTTTGCCCCCCACCGCCGAGGCCTTCCGCTTTTCGCCGGCGACATGATCATGGCGGCCGCGTGGAGCCGCCCTTGCGGGCTTGACGGGTCGGCAAGAACCACCAACAGTCTGGCGCCGTGCAAGCGGCCGAACCGGAAGACAGGCCCGGCTCCGTCGGATGCATGCCTTTGGCCGCCAGACGCAGGAAGACCTCATGAGCAATCATCTGTTCGACATTTTCCGGTCCCGGATGCCGAAGCCCGGACGCCTGTTGATGCGAACGGATGACGGCCGCGTGCTGACCTATGGCGACATGCTGGCGCGCTCGGCGCAACTGGCGCACGCGCTTTTGCAACTTAGCGTCGAGCCCGGCGACCGGGTCGCGGTGCAGGTCGAGAAGAGCCCGGAAGCTATGCTGCTGTACCTCGCCTGCCTGCGTGCCGGCGCCGTCTTCCTGCCGCTCAACACCGCCTATACGCTGGCCGAACTCGCCTATTTCTTCGGCGACGCCGAGCCCCGGCTGGTCGTCTGCGATCCGGCACGGGCAGCCGACATCGAAGCCCTGGCGCAAAAATGCGGAGCCCTTGCCGTCACCCTCGACGGCAAGGGCGAAGGATCGCTGGCGGACCAGGCGTCGCGGCAATCGCCCGACTTCCACGACGTCGCGCGCGGTCCCGACGATCTTGCGGCGATCCTCTACACGTCGGGAACGACCGGCCGCTCGAAAGGGGCCATGCTCAGCCACGAGAACCTCGCCTCGAATGCGCGCGTGCTGGTCGACTATTGGCGCTTCACATCAGACGATGTGCTGATCCACGCGCTGCCCATCTTCCACACCCATGGGCTGTTCGTCGCCACCAACGTCATCCTGATGGCCGGCGCCTCGATGCTGTTCGAGCAGAAATTCGACGCAGGGCGCGTCGTCGCGCTCTTGCCGGACGCCACGGCGCTGATGGGCGTGCCGACCTTCTATGTCCGGCTCTTGCAGCAGGACGGGCTGACCCGCGAGGCGGCAAGAAACATCCGCCTGTTCGTTTCCGGCTCGGCGCCGCTGCTGGCCGAGACGCACAGGGCCTGGCGCGAGCGCACAGGCCACGCCATTCTCGAGCGCTACGGCATGACCGAGACCAACATGAACACCTCGAACCCCTATGATGGCGAGCGCCGCGCCGGCACCGTCGGCTTTCCCTTGCCCGGCGTGTCGTTGCGCATCGCCGACCCCGACACTGGCAGGCCGCTTGCCCAAAGCGAGGTCGGCATGATCGAGGTCAAGGGGCCGAATGTCTTCTCCGGCTACTGGCGCATGCCGGAAAAGACCAAAGCGGAATTCCGCGCCGACGGCTTCTTCATCACGGGCGATCTCGGCATGATCGACCCCGACGGTTATGTCCACATCGTCGGCCGCGGCAAGGACCTGATCATCTCGGGCGGCTACAACATCTATCCCAAGGAGCTCGAGAGCGAGATCGACGCGCTTGACGGCGTCCTGGAAAGTGCCGTCATCGGCGTTGCCCATCCCGATTTCGGCGAAGGCGTAACGGCCGTCGTGGTTCGCTCGCCGGCTTCGACCGTCACCGCTGCCGAGATACTCAATGCCATTGCCGCGCGCGTGGCGAAATACAAGCATCCCAAGCGCGTGGTCTTCGTCGACGAATTGCCGCGCAACACCATGGGCAAGGTGCAAAAGAATCTGCTGCGCGATACCTACAAGGATCTTTTTTCCATAAGCAGTCCCGCCAGCTAAGTCGATCCAGGCAAGGATACCTCATCCCGCTTGTTTGGACGGGGAGCATCGCGAACAGTTTCGTGCGATCGCCTGGGCACTATCGGGGGAACAAGAGACCGACGACATGCTCGGCCAGCGCCAGGCTTGCCGTCAGGCCCGGGCTCTCTATGCCGAACAGGTTGACGATCCGGCCCGCGCCGTGGTCGGCCGGACCCTGCACCATGAAGTCGGCCGCCGGCTGGTTCGGGCCCGATAGTTTCGACCTGATCCCGGCATAGGCCGGCAGCAGGGCGCCGTCCCTCAGATCCGGCCAATAGCGCCGGATCTCGTCATAGAAGACCGCGCCGCGGCCGGGATCCACCGTATAGTCCGCCTGGCCGATCCATTCGACGTCTGGGCCGAAGCGCGCGCTGCCACCAAGATCGAGGGTCAGATGCACGCCCAGGCCGCCATTGACCGGCACTGGATAGATCAGCCGCGAGAATGGCGAGCGGCCCGAAAGCGAAAAGTAGTTGCCGCGCGCCAGCCAGAGCGGCGGCACGAGCTCTTGCGGGAACCCTTCGATGCGGCCGGCCAGCGCCTGCGCGTCGAGCCCTGCGGCGTTGACGAAAGCGCCGGCTTTCAACGCGAACGTCTCGCCGTCGCCATCGCGCGTGGTGATACGAATCCCGTCGGCCTCGACCGTCGCCGCTGCGACGGCGGTCAGGAAGGCGAACGACGCACCGGCCGCCTCCGCGTCGCCGCGCAGCGACAGCATCAGCCCCTGGCTGTCGACGATGCCCGTCGACGGCGACAGCAGCGCCCCGGCGCAGCTCAGCGCCGGTTCGAGGCTTTCTGCTTGCGCGGCGGTCAGCAAGTCGAGGTCGTCGACGCCGCATTGTTCCGCATTGGCCCGGATTGCATTGAGCCGAGGCAGCTGGCCCGGTCCGACGGCGACGATCAGCTTGCCGGTGCGTCGATGGCCGATGCCACGCTCGCGGCAATAGGCATAGAGCCGTTCGCGTCCTTCGACGCAGAAACGCGTCTTCAGGCTTCCGGGCGCGTAATAGAGCCCGGCATGAACGACTTCCGAATTGCGCGAGCTGGTGACGGTGCCGATCGAGGCGGCCTTTTCGATAACCAGCACTTCGCGGCCCGACAAGGCGAGCGCCCTGGCAATGGCGAGCCCGACGACGCCGGCTCCGGCGACGACGCAATCGACGTCAGCCATGGCCGGCTTTCACCGTTGCCCGCCGGCGCTGGTCGAAAAAACCCTGTCGCCGCCGATCCAGACGGTTTTGATGTCGAGATCGTTCGAAAGCGAAACGATGTCGGCGGCGGTGCCCTTGGCGAAGCGGCCGAGCCGGTGCGATTGGCCGATCGCCTGCGCCGGATAAAGAGAGGCCATGCGCAAGGCCTCGGAAAGCTCCACGCCCACGCTGCGGTGAGTGAAGCGCACAGCCGAGATCATGTCGAGATCCGCGCCGGCCAGCGTTCCATCGGCAAGCCGCAGGCTGCCGTCCTTGCGGTAGATGGTGCGGCCGTTGAGCGTGAAGGAGGTCATGTCGGTGCCGATCGTCGCCATGGCGTCGGTGACCAGCACGATCCTGCCCGGCCCCTCTTTGGCCCGCAGCGCTATTGCGATGGTGGCGGGATCGACATGGATGCCGTCGGCGATCAGTCCCGCGGACAGGCCGCCGATGTCGATGGCGGCGCCCGCCAGTCCCGGCTCCCGGTTGCCGATCTGGCTCATGGCATTGAACAGATGCGTGACCACGCTGGCGCCGGCCTCGGCGAAGGCTTTGGCCGTGGCGTAGCCGGTGTCGGAATGGCCGAGGCTGACGATGATGCCGGCCTTGGCCAAGGCCGTCACGCGGGCCGCCTCGACGGATTCGGGTGCGATCGTGGTGAGCAGCACCGGGAGCTTGCCTCGCGCCGCGATCAGCATCGCCTCGTCCTTGTCCGTCATCGACCGGATCAGCGCCGGGTCATGCGCGCCCTTGCGGGCGATCGACAGATGCGGACCTTCCAGATGCAGTCCGAGGAACCCCGGCACTTTCCGCAGTGCCGACGCCTCGCCGGCGGCAATCGCCGCGGCGGTGATATCAGCCGTATCGGTGATCAGCGTCGGCAGCAGCGCCGTGGTGCCGAACGGCGCATGCGCCCGGCAGATGGTCTCGATCGAGGCGACATCGGGGTGATCGTTGAGCATGACGCCGCCGCCGCCATTGACCTGGATGTCGACGAAGCCCGGCGTCAGCATGCCGCCGCCGGTGTCGACGCGGCGCATATCCGCGGCAAGCGCGCCGGTGGGCAGGATGGCCTCGACCAGGCTGTCGCGCACGACGAGGGCATGACCGTCATGCCAGTCGTCGCCGTCGAAGATACGGGCGCCAGTCAGGGCGAAACGGTCGCTCATACGGTCTCCGTCACCTTGCGAAGGTTGCGCGGCGTATCCGGGTCGAGGCCGCGGTGGCGCGCAAGGGCCTCGACGAACACGTAGAAGGACACGATCAGCGTCAGCGGATCGGTCAGTGGATGGCCGGTGGCGACATGCGGCAGGCGTGTGGCCTTGTTCGCCAGCATCGAGGTGACGAAGACCGGCGCCCCCTTGGCCGCCAGGCTGTCGGCGGCTTCGGCCACGGACGGTTCGGATGCGTCGCGCGCGGCCAGGGCCAGCACCGGAAAATCGGGGCCGATCAGCGCCAGCGGGCCATGCATGACTTCGGCAGCACTGTAGGCCTCGGCATGCATGCCGCAGGTTTCCTTGAATTTCAGCGCCGCTTCGTTAGCCATCGCCGCGGATGGGCCGCGGCCGAGGATGAACAGCGACTTCTGCTTTTCGATCGTTTCGACGAGCACGCTCATCCAGTCGCAAGCGATCGCCTTGCCGAAATGCTCGGGCAAGCGGGCAAGCGCCTTGAGAAGCGCTTCGTCGCCGGTGGAATGCGCCATCAGAGCAAGGCCGGCGACGGCGGAATTGACGAAGGTCTTGGTCGCCGCGACGCTGCGCTCGGGCCCGGCCAGGATGTCGATCGCATGGTCCGAGGCGCGCGCCAGCGGTGAATCGGCGGTGTTGGTGACGGCGATGGTCAGCGCGCCACCTGCCCGTGCGGTTTCGGCCATGGCGACGATGTCGGGGCTCTTGCCCGACTGCGAGATGGCCAGGCACGCGGAGCCGCCGAGCCTGAGCTTGCGGCCATAGATCGAAGCGATGGAAGGGCCGACCGAAGCCACCGCAAGACCGGCGGTGAGTTCGACCGCGTATTTCATGAAAGTAGCGGCATGGTCGGACGAGCCGCGCGCCACAGTGACGACGAAATGCGGGTCGCGCTCGCGAATGCCGCGGCCGGCTTCGGAAAGTACGGCACCGGAACCGTCGAGCAGGCGGGCGACGGCTTGCGGGATCTCCTCGATCTCGCGCCGCATATGGGTCGGCTCCGTCGATTTGTTCGGCTCGGTCGTCATGGTCGGCCCTCTTCGCTCGGCCCTGTCAGCCGCAGTTCGGCGACGAAATCATAAGCGTCGCCCCTGTAGATGGAGCGGGTGAACTCGATCACCTTGCCGCTCGCCAGATAGGAAATACGCTCGATGTGCAGGCCGGCAATGCCCGGCGGCACTTCGAGCAGGCGCGCGTCGCCGTCGCCGAGATTGGCGGCCGAGATGCGCTGCACCGCGCGCACCGGCCTGTTGCCGGTCAATTCCAGGGCTGCGTAGAGCGAGGAGCCAATTCCAGCGGGGTCCGGCAGCACGCTGGCCGACAGCGAGGCGCGCTCGATCGCCAGCGGCGTGTCGTTGGCGATGCGCAGGCGCGCCACGCGCGCCACCAGTTCGTTCGACGAAAGGCCGAGCACCATCATCTCGTCGGGCGAGGGCGCGTAAAGGCCGCGGTCGAGCCAGGCCGAGCGCACAACCATGCCACGCCGCGCCATGTCCTCGGTGAAGGAGGTCAGCCGCGACAGCGACTGCTCGACCCGCTCCATGCGCGGCGCCACGAAGGTGCCGGAGCCGTGGCGCTGGACCAGGATGCCGCCCTTGACGAGGTCCTGCACCGCCTTACGCACGGTGACGCGCGAAATATCGGCCTTGATGGCGATGTCGCGCTCGGAAGGCAGCGCGTCGCCGGGCCCGATCAGGCCGCGGTTGACGGCATCCTCAATGCTTTTGCGCAGTTGCAGGTAGAGCGGCGCACCGCTTTGCGAGGACTGTTTCAGCGCGGCGAAGATCTGGTCGGCGGCGTCGCTCATCGAGCCGCTCCCCTCGGCGCGAACAGGCGGACCGCCATCTGCACGGCGCCGCCGAGCGCATCGTCGAGCGGCTCCCGAAGCAGCGCCCGGTAGCGTGCCGACAAGCGCGGCGCGTAGAGCGGCGCCAGCCCGCCGAGCAGGCAGAGCGGCGCGTCTGCCGCGAGATCGAGAGCGCCGAGCGAGGCCTCGACATCGCCGACCGCCTTGTCGAGGATCCAGTTGGCGACCGCGTCGCCCTTTTCGGCGTGTTCGAACACTTTGGGGGCGAAGCCGCCGAAATCGCCGGGCTTGGCATTGGTGGTGAACTCGACCACATCCTCCGGATTGTCGCGGAAGACGGCCATCATGCTATCGGTCAGCGGCGTGCGCGCGCGCACGCCATCATGGGCAAGCAGGGTCTGTTCGAGCAGGTCGCGGCCGA
The DNA here is from genome assembly GCF_006442405.1 of Mesorhizobium sp. B2-2-3. Lineage (NCBI taxonomy): Bacteria > Pseudomonadati > Pseudomonadota > Alphaproteobacteria > Hyphomicrobiales > Phyllobacteriaceae > Mesorhizobium > Mesorhizobium sp. B2-2-3. Next base: position 370,633 of record NZ_VFWC01000003.1, read on the forward strand.
TGCGGGCGCCGCTGCCCTGGTCGCCGACCTGGAAGCCCCAGCCGCCGATGGCACGCGACTTGCCGTTCTTGCGCGCCATGTAGGCGGTGCCGGTGCCGAGGATCGCCATGGCGCCGTCGCCGGAACCGACCGCGCCTTCCAGCGCGATTTCGGCATCGGTTTCGACGCGGCTGGTGCTGAACGGCAGGATCGCCTCGAGCTGCTGCCGGTAGGTGCCGACATTGGCGCCGGCGAGGCCGAGAATGGCCGGTGTTTGCGGGATCAGGTCCGGATCCTGGCCAGCCGCGACAAAGGCTTGCCGCGCCGCCTCGACGATGTTCGACCGGGCGCCGGTCAGGTCGGTGCGGATGTTGGCGGCGCCGCTTTTGGCGCGGCCGAGCACCGTGCCGTCCGCCATTGCCAGGGCCGCCCTGCAGCTGGTGCCGCCGCCATCGATGCCAAGCACGAATTTCACGTGATTTCTCCTCCAGGCCGATAATACCAATAAAATACCAATAGCCAAGGGTTAATTTCCGCTGCAAAAAGATTAGAGCGTATTTTATTGAAAAACTTGGTCATTTACCTGCGCCAGCGATTTCGAGACCGCGAATTCGTTAATGCGTGTGGACAAGTGGTATTTTTTTGGTATTGTTTCCGAATTGGAGGAATTGGGATGGCCGAAACGCGCACCGAAGCGCTGCACAGGAATGCCGAGGGGCTGGATATCCAGGCTCCCGAAGCGATCCTTGCTTCGCTGGCCGATGCGCAGGTCGAGGCGGCGAAGATTGTGCGCAACGCCATTCCCTCCATCGCCAAAGCGGCCGAGATCATCGCCGGCAGCCTGAAGGGCGGCGGCAAGCTCGCCTATGCCGCGGCAGGCAGCTCCGGCCTGATGGCGCTTGCCGATGCGCTGGAACTGCCCGGCACCTTCGGCATCCGTCGCGACCGAATCGCCATCCTGATCGCCGGCGGCGATGAGGCCTTCAGAACCCTGGCCGGCGGCCCCGAAGACGATAAAGAGGAGGCCGCGACAGCGGTCGCCAACGCCGGCATTGGCAAGGGCGACTGCCTGATCGCAATCTCGGCCAGTGGTACGACGCCCTATGCACTGCGGGCGATCGAGGAAGCCGCCCGTCGCGGTGCGGCCACCATCGGCATCGCCAACAACCGGGACTCGGCTCTGCTGCGTCTGTCTGGAACCGCCATCCTGCTCGAAACGCCGCCGGAAGTGATCGCCGGCTCGACGCGCATGGGCGCCGGCACGGCCCAGAAGATCGCCCTCAATATGCTGTCGACGCTCGCCGCCATCCATCTCGGCCATGTCCATGACGGCTACATGGTCAATCTCATGGCCGACAACAGCAAGCTGCGCGACCGCGCGGCGCGGATCGTCGCGGCCATCAGCGGCGGCAGCCGCGACGACGCGGCCCGCCTGCTCGAAAAGAGCGGCGGTGCGGTCAAGACCGCCATTCTGCTTGCCGCCGGCGCCGACAGCGCCGACACGGCGCAGAAGATACTGGAAGAGGCCGGCCAGAAGCTGCGGCCGGCCCTTTCCGCGCTGGGGCATGATCCCGAAAAGTGGAGACCGCTTTTCGGAAAAGATCATGCTCGAACAAAGAAATAGAGCCTGTTTCATCCCGGTGTCCATCGGGGTGAAACAGGCTTGCGAGGGGAGCAAGGGGCGCAACGCCTCTGTTTTCATCAAAACCGAACCTGAAAAAGGTCAACAGGGAGACTGAGCATGACAACGAAACTACTGACGGCACTGCTTCTGGGCACCAGCATTCTCGGCTCCGCCGGGATGGCTTACGCCGAGGACGTAACGCTCAACATCGAAAGCTGGCGCGGCGACGACCTTGCCATCTGGAAGGACAAGCTGATCCCCGCTTTCGAAGCCAAGAACCCCGGCATCAAGGTGGTGTTCGCGCCCTCGGCGCCGACCGAATATGACGCGGCTCTCGGCGCCAAGCTCGCCGCCGGTTCGGCGGGCGACCTGATCACCTGCCGCCCGTTCGACAAGTCGCTCGAGCTGTTCAAGAAGGGCAATCTCGCGGACCTCTCCTCGCTGCCGGGCATGGACAACTTCTCGCCGGTGGCCAAGTCCGCCTGGCAGACCGACGACGGCAAGGCGACCTTCTGCGTGCCGATGGCGTCGGTCATCCATGGCTTCATCTACAACAAGGACGCCTTCGACAAGCTCGGCATCAAGGTGCCGGAGACCCGCGATGAGTTCTTCGCCGCGCTCGATAAGATCAAGGCCGACGGCACTTACATCCCGATGGCGATGGGCACCAAGGATCTCTGGGAAGCCGCGACCATGGGCTACCAGAACATCGGCCCCAACTACTGGAAGGGCGAGGAAGGCCGCGCGGCCCTCATCAAGCGCGAGCAGAAGCTGACCGACAAGGACTGGGTCGCGCCCTATGAGGAACTGGCCAAGTGGAAGCCCTATCTCGGCGACGGCTTCGAGGCGCAGACCTATCCGGACAGCCAGAACCTGTTCACGCTCGGCCGCGCCGCCATCTACCCGGCCGGCTCGTGGGAAATCGGCCTGTTCAACACTCAGGCCCAGTTCAAGATGGGTGCCTTCCCGCCGCCGGTCGAGAAGGCCGGCGATACCTGCTACATCTCCGACCATACCGATATCGGCATGGGCCTGAATGCGGGCTCCAAGCATGCGGATGCGGCCAAGACCTTCTTGTCCTGGGTGGCCTCGCCGGATTTCGCCACCATCTACGCCAACGCGCTGCCGGGCTTCTTCAGCCTGAACTCCTCGCCGGTGAAGATGGAGGACCCGCTGGCACAGGAATTCGTCTCCTGGCGCGGCAAGTGCAAGTCGACGATCCGCTCGACCTACCAGATCCTGTCGCGCGGCACGCCGAACCTCGAGAACGAGACCTGGGTCGAATCGGCCAATGTCATCAACGGCACCGATACGCCGGAAGCCGCTGCCAAGAAGCTGCAGGACGGCCTCGACAGCTGGTACAAGCCCGCCAAGTAAGGCTCTGGCAATGAGCTGGGCCGTTCCAGTGGACGGCCCAGCGTTTTTCGATAGCATCGACTGCGAAGGACGGCGCCGCCCCTTATCCGCCTGCCGGCAGCTTCTCCCCGTACAGTGACGGTGAGAAAGGGAGTTGCCGCAACGCTGGCGACCCCTCTCTCCGTTCTTCACCGGGAGAGGGTCGGGATGAGGGGCAGCGCTGTGGTCGAAAGCATTTCCCAGACCTGATCGGCGGGGACCGAACTCATGGCCGCACAAGCACGACCGAAAAGACCGATCCGCTGGCATATCGCCGTCTTCCTGGCGCCGGCGGTGCTCGTCTATACGGCGATCATGATCCTGCCGCTCGCCGGCACTTTGCAGCTGTCGCTGTTCCGCAACATCGAGCAATCCCAGGTCTTCGTCGGGCTGGCAAACTTCCGCACCCTGTTCGGCGATCCAAACTGGTCGGTGAATTTCTGGAACGCGCTGCGCAACAATGTCTGGTTCTTCATCATCCACATGCTGGTGCAGAACCCGATCGGCGTACTGCTGGCCGCACTTCTGTCCAGCCCCAGGCTGCGCTTTTCGGCCTTCTACCGCACGGCGATCTTCGTGCCGACCATCCTGTCCTTCGTCATCGTCGGCTTCGCCTGGAAGCTCATCCTGTCGCCGCTATGGGGCGTGGCACCGCACATGATGGACCTGGTCGGCCTCAGAAGCCTGTTCACGCCATGGCTCGGCAAGGAGCAGTATGCGCTGACCGCGCTTAGCCTGGTCTCGGTGTGGCAGTTCGTCGGCATCCCCATGATGCTGATCTACGCCGCGCTGCTGTCGATCCCCAATGAGGTCATAGAGGCGGCGGAATGCGATGGCATCACCGGCCTGTCGCAGTTCTGGAAGATCAAGCTGCCGCTGATCCTGCCCTCGATCGGCATCATCTCGATCCTGACCTTCGTCGGCAATTTCAACGCCTTCGACCTGATCTACACCGCGCAGGGCGCGCTCGCCGGGCCGAATTATTCGACCGACATTCTCGGCACCTTCCTCTACCGCGCATTCTTCGGCTTCCAGCTGCAGGTCGGCGACCCCAACATGGGCGCGACCATCGCCACGATCATGTTCCTGATCATCCTCGGCGGTGTCTGCGTCTACCTCTTCCTCATCCAGACGCGCCTGCGTCGATATCAGTTTTAGGGGGCGATATGTCGAGCTTGAGCACCCCCCTCTGTCCTGCCGGACATCTCCCCCGCAAGGGGGGAGATCAGCTGTTGTCACGGCCTTCGCCAGCCACCAGCGATGCAGGATATGTGTCGGCGCCAAAGCTGCCAATCTCCCCCCTTGCGGGGGAGATGGCCGGCAGGCCAGAGGGGGGTGGCTGGGTGCTGTTCCTCGGCAAAGTAGCTCCTCAGGAGACCATCCAATGAGCACCGCCACCCGTTCGCTGCCCCGCACGATCGGCGCTCATGCGATCCTGCTGACCTACACGGCGATCGCGCTGTTCCCGGTGATCCTGGTCATCATGAATTCGTTCAAATCCCGCGCCGGCATATTCGGCGCGCCGCTGACACCGCCGACGCCAAAGACCTTCGACCTGATCGGCTATACCACGGTGATCGGCCAGGGCGATTTCATCCACTATTTCCAGAACAGCCTCGTCGTCACCGTCGCCTCGCTGTTCTTCGTGCTGCTGTTCGGCGCCATGGCGGCATTCGCCCTGTCGGAATACCGTTTTCGCGGCAATACGCTGATGGGCCTCTATCTGGCGCTGGGCATCATGATCCCGATCCGGCTGGCCACCGTCGCCATCCTGCAATTGATGGTGGCGAGCGGGCTGGTCAACACGCTGACGGCGCTGATCCTGGTCTACACCGCGCAAGGCCTGCCGCTGGCTGTCTTCATCCTTTCGGAATTCATGAAGCAGGTGTCCGACGACCTGAAGAACGCCGGCCGCATCGACGGCCTGTCGGAATACACCATCTTCTTCCGGCTGGTGCTGCCGCTGGTGCGGCCATCGATGGCGACAGTCGCAGTGTTCACCATGATCCCGATCTGGAACGATCTGTGGTTCCCGCTGATCCTGGCGCCGTCGGAAGAGACCAAGACTGTGACCCTCGGCGCGCAGCTCTTCCTCGGCCAGTTCGTCACCAACTGGAACGCCATCCTGGCCGCGCTCTCGCTGGCGATCATGCCGGTGCTGATCCTCTACGTCATCTTCTCGCGGCAGTTGATCCGCGGCATCACGTCAGGAGCCGTCAAGTGAATTCGCAATCGCCCCTTCGCGTCGTCGCCGCCGGCCTCGGCAATATGGGCCGCAGCCATGCGCTCGCCTATCACACCAATCCGGGCTTCGAGATCGCCGCGTTGATCAACCGCTCCGACGTGCCGCTGCCGGATGGGCTGTCGGGCTACGGCATCAGGCGCTCCTTCGACGATGCGCTGCGCGACGAAAAGCCCGATGTCGCCTGCATAGCCACTTATTCCGACAGCCACGCCGACTATGCGGTGAGGGCGTTCGAGGCCGGCTGCCATGTCTTCGTCGAAAAGCCCCTGGCGACGACGGTGGCCGACGCCAGGCGCGTCGTCGCGGCCGCCAAGGCCAATGGCAGGAAACTGGTGATCGGCTACATACTGCGCCACCACCCGTCCTGGATCAGGCTGATCGCCGAGGCGCGCAAGCTCGGCGGCCCTTATGTCTTCCGCATGAACCTCAACCAGCAGTCCTCTGGCCATACCTGGGAGACGCACAAGCAATTGATGCGCACGACCTCGCCGATCGTGGACTGCGGCGTGCATTATCTCGACGTCATGCTGCAGATCACCGACGCCAGGCCGGTCGAGGTGCGCGGCATGGGCGTGCGGCTGACCGAGGAGGTGGCGCCCACGATGTACAACTACGGCCACCTCCAGGTGCTGTTCGATGACGGCTCGGTCGGCTGGTACGAGGCCGGCTGGGGACCGATGATTTCGGAGACCGCGTTCTTTGTCAAAGATGTCATCTCGCCGACGGGCTGCGTGTCGATTGTCATGAAGGAAGGCGTTAAGTCCGACGACATCGACACTCACACCAAGACGTCGACCATCCGCCTGCACAGTGCGAAAACCGGCGCGGACGGCAAGTTCGCCAAGCCAGACGAGATGCTGTCGATGGAGGGCGAACCCGGCCACCAGGATCTCTGCGATCTCGAACAGGCTTTTGTCCTCAAGGCGATCCGCGAGGATATCGATCTCACCCGCCATATGGACGACGCCGTGAAATCGCTCGCCGTCTGCCTTGCCGCCGACGAGAGCGTGCGCAGCGGGAAGGCGGTGCGATTGTGAAAACGAGGCTAGCGGTAGGGGTTGCGGCCTACGGCGCCCCCCTCTGGCCTGCCGGCCATCTCCCCCTCAAGGAGGGAGATCAGCTGTCGGCATGGCCTTCGCCAATCACAAACGTCAACAAGAGTGTTTCAGCGTCAAAGCTGCCAATCTCCCCCCTTGAGGGGGAGATGTCCGGCAGGACAGAGGGGGGTGCCCTGGCGCCCACTCATCAATTTGGAGGACTGCCGTGGGCTCGCTGAAGATCGAGAATGTGAAGAAGGCCTTCGGCCCGGTCGAGGTGCTGAAGGGCATCGACCTCGAGGTGACGGATGGCGAATTCGTCGTCTTCGTCGGCCCCTCGGGCTGCGGCAAGTCGACTTTGCTGAGGGTGATCGCCGGGCTGGAGGATTCGACCTCGGGCCGGGTGGTCATCGATGGCGCGGATGTCTCGGCCACGCCGCCGGCCAAGCGCGGCATCGCCATGGTGTTCCAGACCTATGCGCTCTATCCGCACCTGACGGTGAAGAACAATATGGGCCTTGGCCTCAAGCAGGCCGGCACGCCGGCGCCCGAGATCGAGCGCCGCATCGGCATCGCCTCGTCCATGCTGTCGCTTGAGCCCTATCTGGAAAGGCGTCCCGCGGAACTCTCCGGCGGCCAGCGCCAGCGCGTCGCCATCGGCCGCGCCGTGGTGCGCGAGCCAAAGCTGTTCCTGTTCGACGAGCCTTTGTCCAATCTCGACGCGGCACTGCGCGTCAACACGCGGTTGGAAATCGCGCAGCTGCATCGCCGCCTCAAGGCGACGATGATCTACGTCACCCACGACCAGGTCGAGGCGATGACGCTGGCAGACAAGATCGTGGTGCTCAATGCCGGGAAAATCGAGCAGATCGGCGGACCGATGGAACTCTACAATTCGCCGGCGAACGAATTTGTCGCGGGCTTCATCGGCTCGCCGAAGATGAACTTCATCGACGGCGCCAGGCTTGGGGAAACCGCCAAGAGCATCGGCGTGCGGCCGGAGCATCTGACTGTCGACCCGAAATCCGGCGCCTGGAAAGGCACGGTCGTGCATGCCGAGCACCTCGGCGCCGACACCAATCTCTATCTCGACTGCGAGAAGGCCGGGCTGATCACCGTGCGCATTTTCGGTGTTTATGACGCCGAGCCGGGGGCGACACTTTATGCAACGCCGGATCCGGCGAAGACCTATCGGTTTGGCGCGGATGGGAAGGTGCTGAAGTAGTATCGCAACATAGTTGGCGCTGCCCCTCATTCGCCTGCCGGCACCTTCTCCCCGTATAGTGACGGGGAGAAGGAAGATAGCTCCAGCGCCGGCGATTGGCGAAAGCAGCAACGACAGCGTCCTTCTCCCCGTTCTACGGGGAGAAGATGGCGGCAGCCAGATGAGGGGCGGCGCGACTCGTGAAAGTTATGCGTCAGCCCTGAACGTCTGCTTCTGCTGGCCCAACCCTTCGATGCCCAGCTCCACCACGTCGCCGGCCTTCAAGAACACCGGCGGCTTCATGCCCAGGCCGACACCGGGCGGCGTGCCTGTCGAAATGATGTCGCCAGGATGCAGCGACATGAACTGGCTGAGATAGGACACAAGATAGGCGACGCCGTAGACCATGGTCTTCGTCGAGCCGTTCTGCATGGTCTTGCCGTTGACGGTCAGCCACATCTTCAGGTTCTGCGGATCCGAGACCTCGTCCTTGGTCACCAGCCATGGGCCGGTCGGGCCGAACGTGTCGCAGCTCTTGCCCTTGGTCCATTGGCCCTGGCGCTCGGCCTGGAAGGCGCGCTCGGAGACATCGTGCGCGACGCAGTAGCCGGCGACATAATCGAGCGCATCGGCCTGGCTGACATATTTTGCCGTTTTGCCGATGACCACGCCGAGCTCGACCTCCCAGTCGGTCTTTTCCGAGCCGCGCGGGATCAGCACGTCATCGTCCGGTCCGACGATGGCCGAGCTGGCCTTCATGAAGATGATCGGCTCCGGCGGCACGGTGGCGCCGGTCTCGGCGGCGTGGTCGGAATAGTTGAGGCCGATGCAGATGAACTTGCCGGTGCCGGCAACGCAGGCACCGAGCCGCGGCTTGCCGGAAACCGCCGGCAGCGACTTTGCGTCGAGCTTGGACAGCATCTCCAGCGAGGCCGGGTGAAGCGTGGTGCCGGCAATGTCGGCGACATGGGCGGAGAGGTCGCGGATCGTCCCATCCGCATCGAGCAGGCCGGGACGTTCGCTCCCCACCTCGCCATAGCGCAGCAGTTTCATTTAGACCCTTCTCCTGGTTGCGGCCTCGCGGCCTTTTGCAAACTCTTCACCGAAACGAATGGCTCCCGTTTGGGAAGCCGGCGGACCGTACCACCGGCCTGATCCAGGGCAAGCGCGGACACCATATAGTGATCGCCGGTGAGCGGGATTTTCAGACTCCTCGATCCGGTTAGATCGACCAGCCACCATCGATATTGTAGGCCTGCCCGGATGTGTAGGTGGCGCCGGCCAGATAGACGGCCAGATCGGCGATTTCCTCCGGCGTGCCGAGCCGGCCCATCGGCTGGCGCGCGATGAAGGCGGCGCGCGCGGCTTCATAATCGCCCTGCGCGTGCATGCGATCCTGCAGCGACGGGCTCTCGACCGTACCGGGGCAGATGGCGTTGCAGCGTATGCCCTTGCCGACATAGTCGGCCGCGACTGCCTTGGTCAGGCCGATCACCGCAGCCTTGGTGACACCATAGGCGAAACGGTTCGGCACGCCCTTCTGCGAACTCGCCAGCGAGGCCATGTTGATGATCGACCCGTCTGCGCGCTCCAGCATGCCGGGCAGCACGGCGCGGATGGTGCGGATCATGGCGCGAACGTTGAGGTTGAGAGCGAAATCGAGATCGCTGTCCTTCATCTCCAGGATTGAGCCGGAGTGGACGAAACCGGCGCAGTTGAACAGCACGTCGACGCGGCCGATCCCGGCGAAGGCGGTGTTGACCGCCTCGTCATTGAGCACGTCGACCTTGCGTGTCTTGATCCCGGCAGTCTTGGCGAGTTCCGCCAGCAGCGTTTCGTTGATGTCGGTGGCATGGACGGTAGCTCCTGCCTTGGCGAAGGCGAGCGCGCTTGCCTTGCCGATGCCTTGCGCCGCTGCCGTGATGACGACGACCTTGCCTGCCAGATCCGCCATGCTGTTCTCCTTCTGGGTTAACTGCCTTTATCGGCGGCCTGCGAAGGCGTCATGTGCCAGTCACAGGCCATGATGTGGCCTGCTCTGTCAGTTCACAGATAAAGATGTTTTTTCTCGTTAAAGAACATAAGCCCGAGCGTCAAGCCCGAACCCGATCTCCATCGTGACAGCATGGAACGTCAGTCGCCGTAGGGCACCCAGACGTTCTTCACCTCGACGGCGCGGCGCAGCAAAACATCGCCAGCGGCTTCTTCCGAGGCCCAGTCGAGGCTACGGCCATTGCCGCTCCAGATACGTTTGAGGTTGCCGACGGACTCGACCTCCGCCTTGGCGCAGGTGTCGGCATCGGCGAACAGCCAGAGCCCATCGACATCGTCATGCTTGGCCAGCACGCCGGCAAGTTCGGCCGTGCGTCCGGTGACGATGTTGATGGCGCCGGCAGGCACGTCGGAATATTCGATGACCTGATAGAGATCGGTGGCGAGCAGCGGATGGCGCTCCGAAGGCACCGCGACCACCGTGTTGCCCATTGCCAGCGCCGGCGCGACCAGTGAGATGAACCCGAGCAGCGGCTGATTGTCGGGCGCGACGATGCCGACGACGCCAACCGGCTCATGCAATGCCAGCGTCACGGCCCGTGCCGGTGGCTGGTGCACGCGCCCCTCAAACTTGTCGGCAAGTCCGGCATAGAGGAACAAGCGCTCGATCGACTGGTCGACCTCCTCGCGTGCCGCCTTGGCGGTCGCGCCCGTGAGCTGGACGAGACGGGCGGCGAACTCCTCCGCCCGGCCGGAGAGGTTTTCCGCCAGATAATAGAGCACCTGTGAGCGGTTGTAGGCGGTCGCCTCCGGCCATGCCTTGCAGGCTCGCGCAGCTGCGACGGCATCGCGTATATCCTTGCGGTTGCCCAAGCCGACTTCGCCGGCAAGCTTGCCCTTGGCAGTGACAACCGCCAGCGAGTAGTTGCCATCGGGCCGAACCTGTTTGCCGCCGATGAACAGTTTTGCCGTCCGGTCGATCGCCATGCCCTCGGCCTGCTCGACCGGTTGTGTCGAGGCTGCCGCCGGCTTGATGTCCGGGCCGAGCGGCAGCTTTGCCGTGAGATATTCGAACATGCCTTCGCGCCCGCCCTCGCGGCCGAAACCGCTCTCGCGGTAGCCGCCAAAGCCGCAGGCGGCGTCGAACATATTGGTACCGTTGACCCAGACAACACCCGCTTTCAATTGCGGCGCGACGTGCAAGGCAAGATTGACGTTTTCGCTCCACACCGAAGCGGCAAGGCCATAGCGGGTGTTGTTGGCGAGCTCGATTGCTTCCTCGGTGTTGCGGAACGTCATGGTCGCCAGAACGGGCCCGAACACTTCTTCCTGGGCGAGAATATTAGCCGGCGAAACGCCGGTAGCGAGGGTCGGCAGATGGTAATAGCCGGATGAAGGCAGCGCCGCATCCGGCTGCCAGCAGACCGCCCCCTGTTTTGCGCCCTCGGCGACCAGGCCCTTGACGCGATCGAGCTGCGTCAGATCGACCAGCGGGCCGATATCGGTGTTCTTGTCCAGCGGGCTGCCGACGTGCAGCCGGCTCATCCTGACCTTGACCTTGGCGATGAAGGCGTCGGCGATGCCTTCCTGCACCAGCAGCCGCGAACCGGCGCAGCAGACCTGTCCCTGGTTGAACCAGATGCCGTCGACCAAGCCTTCGACGGCGCTGTCGAGATCAGCGTCCTCGAACACGATGAAGGCCGACTTGCCGCCAAGCTCCAGCGACAGCTTCTTGCCCGAGCCGGCGGTAGCCTTGCGGATGATCTTGCCGACTTCGGAAGACCCGGTGAAGGCGATCTTCTGGATGCCGGGGTGGTTGACGATGGCCGCACCCGCTTCCGGGCCGCCCTGCACGATGTTGACGACGCCTTTCGGCACGCCGGCGCGTTCGCAGATTTCGGCGAACAGGATGGCGGTCAGCGGCGTGAATTCGGCCGGCTTCAGCACCACGGTGCAGCCGGCGGCCAGTGCCGGCGCGATCTTCCAGGCCAGCATCAGCAGCGGAAAGTTCCAAGGGATGATCTGGCCGACGATGCCGACGCCCTTGTGGCCGGGGAAATCCTTGTCCAGCGCCTGCGCCCAGCCGGCGTGATGGATGAAGTGGCGGATCGCCAGCGGCACGTCGATGTCGCGGCTCTCGCGGATCGGCTTGCCATTGTCGATTGTCTCAAGCACCGCGAGCAGGCGCTGGTGGCGCTGCATGGCGCGGCCGATGGCATAGAGCACTTTTGCCCTGGTATAGCCCGAGGAGGCCGACCATTTCGGCAGCGCCTTGGTGGCCGCCGCGACCGCCGCGTCGATGTCGGCGGCGCCCGCGTCCGAAACCTTGGCCAGCAGCTTGCCGGAAGAAGGCTCGCTGGTCTCGAAGGTCTTGCCGCCCCCAGCCGCCTTCCAGGTGCCGTCGATGAACAATGCCTTGGAAAAATCGCGCACGGCAAGCCAGGCGTCGGCCTCGTTGCGGGCTTCCGGCGCCGGACCGTATTCCATGGCGTGATAGCGTTCGAGAATGTTCATGGGGCCCTCCAGATAATTGCCTCGGCAAGCGCTCTGTCGCGCCCCCCTCTGTCCTGCCGGACATCTCCCCCACAAGGGGGGAGATTGGCAGTTTCAGCGTGTCGCTGCCCTTGCGACGTTGAAAATGGACGAAAACAAGGAAGCGCGTGATCTCCCCCCGTGTGGGGGAGATGTCCGGTAGGACAGAGGGGGGCGCCGTAGGGCTCCACGTTCGAGCCCTGACTCAAGCCATCGCGTGGCGGTGATTGGCCGAATAGTGCCCGGTCAGGTGATGTTCGAGTTGCCGCTCGATGTCTGTCAGCAGGCTCGAGGCGCCGAAGCGGAACAGATCCGGTTCCAGCCACGGCCGGCCGAGTTCTTCCTTCATCAGCACCAGCCAGTCGAGCGACACCTTGGCGGTAGAAATGCCGCCGGCCGGCTTGAAGCCGATGAGATAGCCGGTTTCCTCGAAATAGGCCCTGATGGCGCGCACCATGGCAAGGCCGACGGGCAGCGTGGCGTTGACGCTTTCCTTGCCGGTCGAGGTCTTGATGAAATCGGCGCCCGCCATCATTGCCACCATAGAGGCCAGCATCACATTCCGCAGCGTGGCGAGGTCGCCGGTGCCGAGAATGACCTTCAGATGCGCATCGCCGCAGGCAGCGCGCATCGAGACGATCTCGTTGTAGAGCTCGCGCCATTTGGCCCCGAACACCAGGCCGCGCGGGATGACGACGTCGATCTCGTCGGCGCCGTCGCGCACCGAGGCCTCGATCTCCTGGAGGCGGGTCGACAGTGGCGCAAGACCATGCGGGAAGGCGGTGGAGACGGCGGCGACATGGATGCCGGTGCCGCGCACGGCGTCGACCGCGGTGGCGACGAACGGATGATACACGCAGACGGCGGCCGGGCGGATGGGTTCGCCCGCAATGCCCAGGCCCTCGGCGATGTCGCGGCGCAGCGGATTGATCGCCTTGGCGCAAAGCCGGCGCACGCGCTCTTCCGTGTCGTTCGAGTTGAGCGTCGTCAGGTCCATGCAGGCTATCGCCCGCAGCAGCCAGGCCGCCTGGTTGTCGGCCTTGATCGAGCGCCGCTTGGTCAGGCTGGCGACGCGCCGTTCCAGCGCCGAGCGGTTGACGCTGCGCACCGACTCCAGAAAGCCGAGGTCGAGCTTCATGCCGGGATTGCGCGCGATGCGATGATCCAGCGGGAGGGCGGTGTTGGCGGCGGCGCGCGCCGGCAGCGGCATCACCTTGGCCTCGGCCTCGCGGATTGTGCTGCTCATCTCCTGCCCTTTCACTCAGCGACTGCGCTTATGTCTAGGTGTGTATCGTCTTCCCAAACCGCTCGGCACTTTTGGGCGACACGCACGAAGATAGCCCGCGAAGCCGCGCTTCACGAGTCCTCAAGCGAGGATAGCTGAAAAGGGCCGCGAAAGCAGCTAATTTTTGACCAGAAGGTCAAAAGCTCGATCGCCGGGAAGAGCAGGCCTCAGCCGACGAAGGCGCGCTCGACGACAAAAGTCGAGGGATGGCTGAGCGAGCCTTCCTGGAAACCGAGGCTCTCGGCCATTTCCTTGACGTCCTTCAGCATATGCATCGAGCCGCAGATCATGATGCGGTCGGTCTCGGGATTGAGCTTCTCTATGCCGAGGTCGGCGTAGAATTTGCCGGAGCCGATCAGCGCGGTGATGCGACCCATGCGCGCCGACTCCTCGCGGGTCGTGGAGTTGTAAAGCGTGACACGGCCGCCGGTCAGTTCGCCGATCAGCGGGTCGCTTTCGAGCGCCGCCACCAGTTCCTGGCCATAGGTCAGCTCGGCATTGTCACGGCAGGTGTGGGTCAGGATCAGCTGCTCGAATTTTTCATAAGTGTCAGGGTCACGCAGCAGGCTGGCGAAGGGCGCGATGCCGGTGCCGGTGGAGATCATGAACAGCCGCTTGGCCGGCGTCAGCGCGTCGACCACCAGCGTGCCGGTCGACTTCTGGCGCATGATGACGGTGTCGCCGACCTGGATCTTCTGCAACTCCGAGGTCAGGGGGCCGTCCGGTACCTTGATGGAAAAGAATTCCAGCTCTTCGTCCCAGGCCGGGCTGGCCACCGAATAGGCGCGGAACACCGGCTTCTCGGCATTGGGCAGGCCGATCATGACGAATTCGCCGGAACGGAAGCGCAGCGACTGCGGACGGGTGATGCGGAACGAGAACAGCCGGTCGGTGTAGTGCTTCACCGAGACCACGGTTTCGGCATAGACATTGGCTGGAATCGGAAATTGCAGCGGGCGGGCGCCGGCGGTGTTGAACGCGGATGTGGTGTTCATCAAATCCAACCTTCTGGCCCAACTCACGAACGCGGGCGCCAAACCTTATTCCTGCGCGTCCGGACCGTTCAGGTTCCGGCGTGCTGCTCGCACACTCCAAAGCGGTAAGCTCTTGTGTCCGGAATTTATTAGTATACAAACGATATTTGCGTCAAGATGCCGCCGTAAAACACCTTTCCAAACTGTGACATATCCGTAGTCCCAGCATTTCGGGTTTCGACAATGAAAGAGAATTTTTCGGTGCAGCCGCCGGATTCCCTGGGCAGTGTCGTCGCCGGCATCGACGTCGGCGGAACCTTCACCGATCTGCTTCTGATTGATGGCAAGGATGGCGGGCGGGTACATATCGCCAAGACGCCCACGACCGTCGACAACCAGGCCTTCGGCGTCGTTTCGGCGCTCGATACCACCGGCTTTCCGATCGACGGCATCGATCTTATCGTGCATGGCACGACGACAACCACCAACGCGGTGCTCGAACGCCGGCTGGCGAAGACCGGCATGATCACCACGCGCGGCTTTCGCGACGTGATCGAGCTCGGCCGGCGCACGCGGCCGCAGCCCTATGGCATGACCGGCACCTTTGTTCCGGTCATCCCGCGCAACCTGCGGCTCGAAGTGTCCGAGCGCGTCGAGGCGTCGGGAGCGGTACGCATGCCACTCGACGAAGCCGAAATGCGCGAGGCGGTGAAGGCGCTGATCGATGCCGGCTGCGAATCCCTGGTCATCCACTTCCTGCATTCCTACGCTAACCCTTCGCACGAGCGGCGCGCCGCCGAGATCGCCGCCGAACTCTGGCCGAACGACTACATCACCGCGGGTCATGCGCTGCTGTCGGAAGCGCGCGAATTCGAGCGCGGCGTCACCGCCTCGGTCAACGCTTCGGTGCAGCCGATCCTCGAGCGCTATGTCGAGCGGCTACGTAAGGAGTTGGCTGATAAGGGCTATGCTCGCGATTTCCTGATCATGAACGGCAATGGCGGTATGATCTCGGCCCGCTTCGTCACACGTGAATCGGCCAAGACCGTGATGTCCGGGCCGGCCTCGGGCGTCATCGCCGCCGCCTATACGGGCAAGCGCGCCGGCTTCGAAAACCTCGTCACCTACGACATGGGCGGCACCTCGACCGACGTGGCGCTGATCCGCAACGCCGAACCGGCGGTTTCGAACGAGATCGAGATCGAATACGCCATGCCCATCCATGTGCCGATGGTGGCGGTGCACACGGTCGGCGCCGG
This sequence comes from Mesorhizobium sp. B2-2-3, assembly GCF_006442405.1. Lineage (NCBI taxonomy): Bacteria > Pseudomonadati > Pseudomonadota > Alphaproteobacteria > Hyphomicrobiales > Phyllobacteriaceae > Mesorhizobium > Mesorhizobium sp. B2-2-3. The sequence goes on from NZ_VFWC01000003.1 coordinate 386,159, forward strand.
CGGCGGCTCGATCGCGCGCGTCGACGCGGCAGGCCTGATCCAGATCGGCCCGGAAAGTGCCGGCGCCAATCCCGGCCCGATCTGCTACGGCCGCGGCGGCCTGGAGCCGACCATCACCGACGCCAATCTGGTGCTCGGCCGGCTGGCGTCGAAGAAGCTGCTTGCCGTCGACAATCCGGTCACATCAGAGCGTGTCACCGGCATTTTCGCCGACAGGATCGGCAAGGCGACGGGCTTGTCCGGCGTCGAAGCAGCCGGCGCGGTGCTCAGGCTCGGCAATATGAAGATGGCCGGCGCCATCCGCATGGTGTCGGTGTCGCGCGGTCACGATCCGCGCGATTTCGCGCTGTTCGCCTTCGGCGGCGCCGGCCCGCTGCACGCCACCGCTCTGGCGCGCGAACTTGGACTGCCCCGGGTGCTGGTGCCGGCTCGGCCGGGCATCACCAACGCGCTCGGCTGCGTTGTCGCGGACCTGCGCCACGATTTCGTCAACACCATCAATCAGCCGGTAGGCGTTTTGGAGGAAAGCCGCCTCCATCAGGTATTGGAACGGCATCGAAACGAAGGCGAGGAGCTGATCGCCAAGGAGGCGGTGAAACCGCAGACCATCCGCGTCACCCATTCCGCCGACATGCAGTTCGTCGGGCAGACCCACATCATCAACGTGCCGCTGCCGTCCTCGTCGGTGACCCGGCAGGAGCTGCAGGCGCTGTTCGAAAAGGTCTATTTCGCCCGCTTCAAGGTCGAGCTGCCGGAAATCCGCGCCAATCTGGTCAACTTGAACACTTCGGTGACGGGTGTCAGGCCGGCGATCGATCTGTCGCGGCTGATCGACCCCGCCGGGCGGGCAAAGACGCTCGACGAGGCCCGGCGTGAGATCCGGCCGGTCTGGTACAGCGGGCGCTGGCATGACACGCCCGTATACGCACGCGAAGAACTGCCGCTCAATGCGGTCATCGAAGGGCCCGCGATCCTCGAACAGATGGACGCTACCACGGTGCTCGAACCCGGCGACCGCGCCCGCTCGGACGCCGACGGCAACATCATCATCGACATCGGTGAGGCCTGAGATGCAAAAGCTCGACGCGATCACGCTCTCAGTCCTCCAGGCAGCCCTGCAGCAGGTCTGCGATGAGATGGACCTGACCTTTTCCCGCGCCGCCTTCTCACCTGTCATCGCCGAGGCCAACGACCGCTCCGACGGCATCTATTCGGCCGTCGACGGCTCGCTGATCGCGCAAGGCAGCCAGGGCCTGCCGGTATTCGTCGGCGTCATGCAATATTCGACCAGGACGATGATCGAGATGATCGCCGACGGCCGCTGCCTGGCTCCGGAGCCGGGCGATATCTACATTGTCAACGACCCCTATCTCGGCGGCACGCACTTGATGGACGTACGCTTCGTCATGCCGGTCTACCGCGACGGCAAGATTTTCTGCTGGCTTTCCAACACCGGCCATTGGCCCGACATTGGCGGTTCGGTGCCCGGCGGCTTCTCGGCTTCGGCGACGGCGGTCGAGCAGGAAGGCTTGCGGCTGCCGCCGGTCAAACTGTTCAAGAAAGGCGTACTCGACCCGGAGATCTACGCCATCATCTGTTCGAACATCCGCGTCGCCGACCAGCGCATCGGCGACATCAGGGCGCAGGCTGCCGCACTGCTGATCGGCCAGGATCGGCTCAATGGAATTCTGGATCGTTACGGAGACGAAACTGTTGTCGAGGCGATCGCAGAACTGCGCCGCCGCGCCGCCGAGCAGATGCGCGCCAACATAGCGGCCATTCCCGACGGGACCTACCGCTCGAAGGCCTTCGTCGATTCCGACGGCGTGGTCAACGAGCCGCTGACCATCGCGCTCGCCGTCGAGAAGAAGGGCGACACCCTGATTTTCGATTTCGCCGGCTCGTCAAAGCCCTGCGCCGGGCCGATGAACAGCGTGCTGGCGACCACCTTGTCCTCGGTTTATCTCGCCATGCGCCATATCTTCCCCGATGTGCCGATCAGCGCCGGCGCCTTCGAGCCGCTCGAGGTCAAGCGGCCGGAGGGTACCTTCCTGGATGCCAGATATCCCCGCCCGGTCTCGGGCTGCGCCGCGGAAGTGTCGCAGCGCATCGCCGAGGCGGTGTTCGCGGCCATGGTGCAGGCGCTGCCCGACAAGGTAACGGCGGCGCCCGCCGGCTCCAGCGGCAATTTCGCGCTCGGCGGCAACGATCCGGCGCGCGGCCGCGACTATGTCATGTACCAGATCTCTGGTGGCGGCTATGGCGGCAATGCCGGCCATGACGGGCTGACCAATGGCTGCTCGACCATCGGCATCTCCAAGTCGCCGCCGGTCGAGATCATGGAGCAGGCCTTTCCGGTGCTTTACCGTCACTATGCGTTGCGCGAGGGCTCGGGCGGCGCCGGCAAACATCGCGGCGGCTTTGGCCTTGCCTACGAGGTCGAGATCCTGCGTGGAGAAGCCCGCGCCTCCTTTGTCATGGACCATGGCCGCTTCGGCCCGCAAGGCGCGCTCGGCGGCCGGGATGGCGAGCCCAACACGGTGGCCGTCATCCGCGACGGGAAGGAACATGTGCCGCCGCACCTCTCCAAGGAGCAGGACATCGCGCTCAAGGCCGGTGACCGCGTCCGCGTCGGTACGCCGGGTGGTGGCGGCTACGGCAATCCGCGTGAGCGCGATCCGGAACTGGTGGCTCAGGACGTCAGGCTTGGTTATTATACGGCTGAACAGGCCAGGGATTTGTTCGGCGCCGCATGAACTCGCTGGCGCCTTGTTCGACCCGGAGGAGTAAGGCCGCGGCCTGGTCCGGCTTGCTCGGAAATCGTTTTGGCCTCTCCTGCGGGTCCATGATATGATTTGCGAATGAAGTATCTTAATTCAAGAACCGGCCGCTCAGCCAAGACGGGTCATTTCGTGCTGACGAGAGCGCATGGCGAGAAAATCAGCGCTGTCGAAGGTATGAAGTTGTCGTCCCGCATGGCGAAAATACTCAACCATGGTGTGCGGCAAGGGTTGTCCGGTGACGAGCGGCGCTCGCTGATCAAAGAAGAAATCCGCAAAAAGAAATAGGCCGTTGGTCTACGCTGCCGAGTTCGATCCACTCTGCTACCCCGGCACGACCGTGCTTATAAATCTGCTTGATATCCGCGAGCAGGCAGAGCTCGATGAGGTCGAGCTCGCCTTGTTCCTGACTCGCGCGGACGAGCCCCTTCCCGCAGGCGAACTCGACTACCGTCACTATCTCCACCTGCATCGGCACCTGTTCCAAGACGTGTATGCTTGGGCCGGTCAGCCGCGCACCATCCGGATCGGCAAGGGTGGCAGCTGGTTTTGCTATCCCGAGCACATCGCCGGCGAGATGGTTCGGGTGTTCCGTGAACTTGGCGAGCCCGACTCCTTGGCAGACCTAGACAGCCTCGGTTTTGCGAGGCACGTGGCCCACATCGTTGCGGAGGTCAATGCCGTTCATCCTTTTCGCGAAGGCAACGGCCGTACCCAACTCACCTTCCTTGCGATGCTTGCTGAACATGCGGGCTTCACATTCAACGCCGATATCCTGGAGCGAGATCGCGTTATTCAGGCGATGATTGACAGCTTCGGTGGTTCCGAGGCGCCGCTTCAAACGCTTATCGAAGACATCATCGCGTAGCTCAGCCGCTCACCCCCTCCGGTCCAGCTTCGCCACCAGCCGGTCGCCCACCCACTGGATGCCGCAGACCAGGATGATCAGCACGATCACCACGGCGATCATCACTGACGTCTCGAACCGCTGGTAGCCGTAGCGGATGGCGAGGTCTCCGAGGCCGCCGGCGCCGATCGCGCCGGCCATGGCGGAGGCGCCGACCAGCGTCACCAGCGTCACGGTGAAGCCCGCGACGATGCCTGGCAGCGCTTCCGGCACCAGCACCTCGCGGATGATCGTCCAGCGATTGCCGCCCATGGCGCGCGCCGCCTCGATCAGGCCATGGTCGACCTCGCGCAGCGACACTTCGGCGATGCGCGCGTAGTAGGGCGTGGCGGCGATCGACAGCGGCACGATCGCCGCCCAGGTGCCGATCGAGGTACCGACGATCAGCCGCGTCACCGGGATCAGCGCCACCAAAAGGATGATGAACGGCACCGACCGGAAGCCGTTGATGACTGCGCCGAGCACGCGGTTGACCCACAGGCTTTCGGCGATGCCGCCGCGTTCGGTGGCGATCAAGGCGAGACCAAGCGGCAGGCCGAAAACCAGCGAGATGAGGCCGGAAGCGGCCGTCATCAGCACCGTCTCCCAGATCGACCGCAGCAGAAGCTCAAACAGGATCGGCGACATGGCCAAGCACCTCCACCCGCGCCTGGCGCGATTTCAGGAATGCGATCACTCGCGCGAGATGGCTTGCATCGCTGCCGGGGACAGACAGGAACAGTGTGCCCACCGGCTGCTGCTGGATATGGTCGATGCCGCCATGGACGAGGCGGAACGTGCCAGGCACGAGCGTCGCGAGATCGGACAAGAGCGGGCTTTGCGCGGCCTCCCCGGCCACATCCACGCGCAGGATCGTCTCCGCGCCGGTCGCGGGCAGCAGCCGGGCCAAGAGCTCGGCCGGCAGTTGCGGCCGGATGGCGCCAAGCAGGCTTTTCGTGATCGGCGACCGTGGCTCGGCAAACACCGACCAGACCGGGCCTTGCTCGACGAAGCGCCCGGCGTCGATCACCGCCACGCGGTCGCCGATCGAGCGGATCACCTCCATCTCATGGGTGATCAAAAGGATGGTCAGGCCAAGCTGCCGGTTGATGTCCCTCAGCAAGGCGAGGATGGACCGCGTCGTCTCCGGGTCAAGCGCGGAGGTGGCTTCATCCGACAACAGCAGCGCCGGCCGCGCGGCCAGCGCCCTGGCGATGCCGACGCGCTGCTTCTGCCCACCCGACAGCGATGCCGGATACGCCTTTGCCTTCTCCGACAGGCCGACCAGTTCAAGCAGTTCGGCGGCGCGGCGCAGCCGCTCCGCCTTCGGGCGGCCCTCGATCTTGAGCGGCAGCGCCACATTGTCCTCGACGGTCTTGGCCGACAAAAGGTTGAAATGCTGGAAGATCATGCCGATGCGCCGCCGCAGCGGCTGCAGGTCGCGCTCGCCGAGCCGGCTGATCTCGCGGCCTTCGATGAAGACTTCACCGGAATCCGGCCGCTCCAGCCCGTTCAGGCAGCGGATCAGCGTCGACTTGCCGGCGCCGCTGCGGCCAATGATGCCGAGGATCTCGCCCTTGCGCACCGTCAGCGAAGTGCCGTCGAGCGCCGCCGTCGCGCCGAAGCGGCGCTTCAGGTCAACGAGCCGCACCACGTCCTGGGACGTGTCAGGCTGGCCCTGGATCGGGCCGACGGTGCCCGTTGATGCCGCGAAATGCTGGTTCATGCGTGTTCCTGTTCTCGTCATCCGAAAACGAAAATTGCGGCCCGCGCTCGAGCGCGGGCCGCAATAGCTGTCGAACCGGGCGCCCGTCCGTTCTCAATAGGCGCTGAGGCCGGTGCCCTTGTAGACCTTGTCGAACTCGGCTTTCACCGCCTCGTTCTGGTAGGAGGCGACCAGCGTCTTCACCCAGGGCTCGTTCTCATTGCCAACCTTGACCGCGATGAAGTTGCGGTAGGGGTTGTCGGCGATAGGCTCCTGCGCGATACGGTTTTCCGGTGTCAGGCCGCTCTTCAGCGCCCAGTCGGTGTTGACCACGGCGGCATCGAGATCCTCGACGGAGCGGCCGACAATGCCGGCGTCAAGCTCCTTGATCTCGACCTTCTTCGGGTTTTCCGCGATGTCGGCGGTGGTGGCGAGAATGCGGGTGCCGTCCTTCAGTTTGATCACGCCTTCGTTCTGCAGCACGCGCAGCGCCCGGCCTTCATTGGAGGGATCGTTCGGCACGCCGATCACCGCGCCCTCGGGCAGGTCGGCGATCTTCGTATATTTCTTGGAGTAGAGGCCGATCGGCCAGACGCCGGTATAGCCGACGCGCACGATGTGGTAGCCCTGTGTCTTGATCTGGTTGTCGAGATAGGGCTGGTGCTGGAAGGCATTGGCGTCGATCTCGCCGCGTTCCAGCGCCTCGTTGGGCTGGGTGTAATCGTTGAACACCACGGTCTCGATGCTGAGGCCCTTTTGCGCCGCCTGGGCGACGACGACCCGCCAGACATCCTCGTCCTCACCGCTGATGATGCCGACCTTGATCGCCTTCTTGTCTTCGGCGAACGAAGCGCTGGGCGCAATCAGCCCGGCGACCGCGACCGCCGAAGCGAAAAGCAAGCCAAGACCCGCGCGGCGGTTGAAATATGACGAGAGGGAAGACGACAAGGTGTTCCTGAAATCGGACATGATGGATCTCTGCGGTTGCGAAGTCACAAGCCGGGCGGAACGCCAAGCCTTGTCCAGATCATCAGAAACTCTAGGGATATTATCAAAGAACCACGTTCCCCCGTTCGCCCGGAAGCCCGGAATATTCTCTCAAAATTTTCTGAACGGCGAGCACGGCAGCCTAGCCGCCGAGCCAAACGGGCCTGCCGATCACGTCGGCGACGCGCTTCAGGCCTTCAGCCGATGGGCGTTTCAGCGCGGCTCCGACCAATCCAGCATTTCTTTTCTGTAGTACTCTCGATACATAAGGGCATCACTGAAAGGCTCATGCGCCTTTCGCAAACGGGAAACTTCGCGGTCCCACAAGCGGAACAAGCGCTGCGATTCCTCGCGCCACTGATTTCTGATCCGCCTTGGCCGGCCGCCAGGGCATGACGCATATTCCTTCTCCATCGCATAGTGGTATGCGAAGTCACGTGCCTTGTAGGTCACGAAATCGAAATCGGACATGCGGACGACCTGTGCTTTCCGGCAAGCATATAGGAGTTCGGTGCGCGACACGACAGGGATAGCGGCGGTAGGTGATAGCCCGTCAAATTCAAACTGAGACACCACGCACTTTCCCGCTTGACTGGGTGGTGGCACGGAATAGTTTAGGCTGAAAATACCGGCCCTGATCGCCGGGCGGCAAGAATGCCTCGTATGCCTCGCCCTCCGGCGGTGGCTGCGGGGCATTGTTATTTTGGGGATCTGTTTGAAACGGCGTATCGAGATCGGCATCCTCTATTCCCGCTCGGGAAGCTACCAGCTCGTCTCCGATGCGTGCCGGATGGGCGCCATGCGCGCCATCGCCGACATCAATGCCGACCGCGGCTCGGGTATCGAACTGATGCCCGTCGAGCGCGACCCGCAAAGCAACGCCGATCGCTATGCGACGCTCTGCGAGGACATCTTCAGGACCAGCAGCGCCCGCCATGTCGTCGGCTGCGTCACTTCCTGGAGTCGCAAGGAGACCATTCCGGTGCTGGAAAAAGCCGGCGGCATGCTCTGGTACGCCTGCCCCTATGAAGGCTTCGAGGCCAACGAGCACGTCGTCTACATGCACGCTTGCCCAAACCAGCATCTGGTGCCGCTGATGGCCCATGTCGTGCCCCGCTTCGGCGCCAACGGCTTCCTGCTCGGCTCGAACTACATCTGGGGCTGGGAGATGAACCGCGTGGCGCGCGACCTGATCGCGGATGCCGGCGGCAAGGTTCTGGGCGAGCGCTATCTGCGCATAGGGGAGACCGACGTGTCGCGGCTGATCGCCGAGATCCGGGCGACGCGGCCGAACTTCGTCCTCAACAACCTGATCGGCACCTCCTCCTACGCCTTCCTGGCGGCCTACCGCGACCTGGGCGTTGAGGACCCGGCCTTCAGCCCCGAGGTGTGCCCGGTCATCTCCTGCAACCTCACCGAGGGTGAGCTGCCGGCGATCGGCGAAACCGGCAAGGGGCATTTGTCGGTCGGGCCGTATTTCGCGCCTCGCCCGGCGGCCTTCGCCTCGTCTTTCGAGGCCTCCGCCTATGCCTCCGTGCAAGTGATGGCCGACGTGCTCTCGCGTGATCCCGACGCCGGTCCGGCGGAATTTTCCAAGGCCTTCGCCGAACGGCGCTTCTCCACCCGGCTCGGCCCGATTGCTATCGACGCTCATTCCCAGCACGCAACGCTGCCGGTAATCATCGGCCGGATCGCCGACGGCTTCTTCGAGGTCGTCAGCCGGCAGCACGAGGTCGCGCCGGATCCGTATCTGTCACGCTATGACCCGGCCAAAACATTCGGCCGGCCGCGCCTGAGGGTGGTGTCGTGACCAGGCCATCGCGCATCCCGAATCTCGGCGGCGCCAGGGCATTCATCCTGCATCGCCCGCACCCGACCGTGCAGGCCATCACCAGGCAGTTGTCCGCCATCGGCCTGGTCACCGTCGACTGCTGGCCCGAACTGCCGCCTGAAGCGCTGGCTGCCGATTTCGTGTTCTTCGACGCCGATCTCGGTTTCGACGAGCAATTCCCGTGGAAGGCCGGCGAGGCGCCGATGCCGCTGGTGGCGCTGATCGGTTCGGAGGCGCCCGGCCGCATCGAATGGGCGCTGTCGCACAAGGCCGATGCGCAGCTCCTGAAGCCGGTCGGCACCGCCGGCGTCTACAGCGCGCTGCTGATCGCAAGGCAGAGTTTCGAGGCGCGAAAACATTTGGCCGGCGAGATCGCCACGCTGCGCCAGCGCGTCGCCGAGCGCCAGACCATCGTGCGCGCGGTCGCGGCACTGTCGAAAGGCGCCGACGACGATCGCGCCTATGCGCAGCTTCGCTCGCTGGCGATGAGCTGGCAGATCAGCGTGGAGGATGCGGCGCGCCGCATCGTGGCAATGATGAGTGAGGAAGTAACGGGTGAGGAAAGCGGCGATGACCACTCCCATCGCGCCTGACCTCCCGGCGGCCGCACGCATGCCGGTCAAGCCGCGCGCCGGCGTCTGGCGTCGGCTGGTCAAACGCCGCCTGGCAGTGCTTGGCCTGGTTATCGTCGCCATCGTCCTCGCCGGCGCGATCCTTGCGCCTTGGCTGACCGTCTATGATCCGAATGAGCAGATGTTCGACGGGCTGACGCTGGAAGGCTCGCCCTTGCCGCCCGGCGCAAAATTCTGGCTGGGCACCGACCTGCTCGGCCGTGACCTGTTGACCCGCATCCTCTACGGCGCCCGCACCTCGCTGATCATCGGCATCGCCGCCAACGGCGTGGCGCTGTTGATCGGCACGCTGGTCGGCGTCACGGCGGGTTATTTCCGCGGCTGGATCGGCAGTGCTCTCATGCGCTTCACCGATCTGATGATGGCGTTTCCGGCACTGCTGCTCGCCATTTGTCTCGCGGCGGTGTTCGAACCAAGTCTCTGGATCGTCGCTCTGGTGATCGCACTGGTCAACTGGGTGCAGACCGCGCGCGTGATCTACACCGAAACCTCCTCGCTCGCCGAACGCGAGTTCATCGATGCCGAACGCACTATCGGTGCCGGCGCGCCGCGCATCCTGTTCCGCCACATCCTGCCGCATCTTCTGCCCACCATTATCGTCTGGGGCACGCTCGGCATCTCGACCACGGTGCTGCTGGAAGCGACGCTTTCCTTCCTGGGCATCGGCGTGCAGCCGCCGACGGCCTCCTGGGGCAACATCATCTTCGAGAACCAGACCTACTTCCAGGCGGCGCCCTGGCTGGTGTTCTTCCCGGGTGCGGCGATCCTGGCGCTGGCGCTGGCCTTCAACCTGATCGGCGACGCGCTGCGCGACATCCTCGATCCGACGCAAAGGGGCCGCGCATGATCGCCTATCTCGGCCGCCGCCTGATCCAGTCGCTGCTCATCCTGCTCGGCGTCTCGCTTATCACCTTCGCGCTGCTTTATTTGCTGCCTGCCGACCCGGTGCGCCAGATCGCCGGCCGCAGCGCCACGCCGCAGACGGTCGAGAACATCCGCCAGCAGCTCGGCCTCGATCAGCCCTTCGTGGTCCAGTACTGGCACTATCTCACGAAGCTCGCCAGCGGCGATCTCGGCCGCTCCTACATCCAGCGCTCCGAGGTCACCGAACTGATCGTCTCGCGGCTGCCGGCGAGCCTGCTCCTGATGGTCGGCGCCATCCTGTGCGAATTGCTGATCGGGCTCTCGATGGGGCTGATCGCCGCCGTCAAGCGCGGCACCGCCACCGACCAGACGCTGATGGTCGCCTCCTTCGTCGGCGTCTCGGCGCCGCAATTCGTCGTCGGCCTGCTTTTGCTCTACGTGTTCGCCGTGCGGCTCGGCTGGTTCCCGATCGGCGGCTACGGCACCTGGCGCCATCTGGTGCTGCCTTCGCTGACCATGGGCATTCTCGGCGCCGGCTGGTACGCGCGCATGATGCGCTCCTCGATGATCGACGTGCTGCGCCAGGATTATGTGCGCACTGCGCGTGCCAAGGGCCTTGCGCGGCGCGCCATCCTGTTCCGCCATGCGCTCCCCAACGCCATCCTGCCGGTCATCGCCATGATCGGCATCGATATCGGCATCTTCATGGGCGGCATCGTGGTGGTCGAAAGCGTGTTCGGCTGGCCAGGCATCGGCCAGCTCGCCTGGCAGGCGATCCAGCGCGTCGACATTCCGATCATCATGGGCATCACCCTGGTGTCGGCCTTCGCCATCGTGCTCGGCAATCTCTTGGCCGACATCATCGCCCCGTTCATCGATCCCCGCATCAAGCTCAGATGAAACCAGAAAACCAACAGAGAAAGGGAACATAACAATGAAAAAGCTTCTCGCATCAACCGTGGCCGCATCGGCGCTGGCGCTGATGCTCGGCATGACGAGCGTCCGCGCCGAGGACGCCGTCGATCCCAACGCCAAGCAGGGCGGCGCCATCACCATCACCTACAAGGACGATGTCGCGACCCTCGACCCGGCGATCGGCTATGACTGGCAGAACTGGTCGATGATCAAGAGCCTGTTCGACGGGCTGATGGACTACGAGCCGGGCACCACCAATCTCAAGCCCGACCTCGCCGAAAGCTACGAGATCTCGCCCGACGGCAAGACCTTCACCTTCAAGCTGCGCCATGGTGTGAAATTCCACAATGGCCGCGAAATGACCGCCGAGGACGTGAAATACTCGCTCGACCGCGTCACCAATCCGAAGACGCAGAGCCCCGGCGCCGGATTCTTCGGCTCGATCAAGGGCTATGACGATGTCGCCGCCGGCAAGGCCGAAAGCCTGTCCGGCGTCACCGTCGTCGATCCCTATACCGTCAAGTTCGAGCTGACCCGGCCCGACGCCACCTTCCTGCATGTCATGGCCATCAACTTCTCGCATGTCGTGCCGAAGGAAGAGGTCGAGAAATACGGCGCCGATTTCGGCAAGCATCCGGTCGGCACCGGCGCCTTCAAGCTCGCCGAGTGGACGCTCGGCCAGCGCATCGTCTTCGAGCGCAACGCGGACTACTGGCACAAGGGACTGCCGCATCTGGACAAGATCACCTTCGAGATCGGCCAAGAGCCGATCGTGGCGCTGCTGCGCCTTCAGAAGGGCGAGATCGACGTGCCCGGCGATGGCATTCCGCCGGCCAAGTTCCAGGAGGTGATGGCCGATCCCGAGCAGAAGGCGCGCGTCGTCGAGGGCGGGCAGCTGCACACCGGCTACGTCACCATGAACACCACCATGGCGCCGTTCGACAATGTGAAGGTGCGCCAGGCGGTCAACATGGCGATCAACAAGGCGCGTGTCGTCCAGATCATCAACAACCGTGCCGTGCCGGCCAACCAGCCGCTGCCGCCCTCGATGCCGGGCTACGACAAGGCGTACAAGGGCTATCCCTATGACGTCGCCAAAGCCAAGGCGCTGCTGGCCGAAGCCGGCCATCCCGACGGCTTCGAGACGCAGCTTTTCGCCATGAACACCGATCCCAATCCGCGCATCGCGCAGGCGATCCAGCAGGACCTCGCGGCGATCGGCATCAAGGCCAGCATCCAGTCGCTCGCCCAGGCAAACGTCATCGCCGCCGGCGGCGACAAGGCCGGCGCGCCGATGATCTGGTCGGGCGGCATGGCCTGGATCGCCGACTTCCCGGACCCATCGAACTTCTACGGTCCGATCCTCGGCTGTGCTGGCGCGGTGCCTGGCGGCTGGAACTGGTCGTGGTATTGCAACAAGGACCTCGACGCCAAGGCGGCCGAGGCCGACTCGGTGGTCGACCCGGCTAAAGCCGCCGAGCGCGACAAGATGTGGAGCGCCATCTACGACAAGGTGATGGAGGACGCGCCCTGGGCGCCGGTCTTCAACGAGCAGCGCTTCACCATGAAGTCCGCGCGCATGGGCGGCGCCGACAACCTCTATGTCGACCCGGTCCATATCCCGATCAACTACGACAATGTGTACGTAAAAGATGTGCAATAATTGCGACTACACCATCCACGGACGCCATCACCATTTCGGCTGGGACAATTCCTTTGCCCCGGCCGAGCGGGTGGCGCCCGGCTCGACCATCGAGTTTCAGTGCCTCGATTCCTCCGGTGGCCAGCTCAAGCCCGACAGCACCGTCGCCGACATCGCCAAGCTCGACTTCGCCGGGATCAACCCTGTCACCGGGCCGATTTTCGTCGAGGGCGCCCAGCCGGGCGACGCGCTGAAGGTGACGATCGAGATGTTCAAACCGTCCGGCTTCGGCTGGACGGCGAACATTCCAGGTTTCGGCCTGCTCGCCGACGACTTCAAGCAGCCGGCGCTGAACATCTGGAAATACGATGCCGCCTCGCTGGAGCCGGCCTTGTTCGGCAAGAACGGCCGCGTGCCGCTGAAACCCTTCGCCGGCACCATCGGCAATGCGCCGGGCGAGATGGGCCATCACTCGGTGGTGCCGCCCCGCCGCGTCGGCGGCAATCTGGACATTCGCGACCTCGCCGCCGGCACAACGCTCTATCTGCCGGTGGAGGTGGCCGGCGCACTGTTTTCGGTCGGCGACACGCATGCCGCGCAGGGCGACGGCGAGGTCTGCGGCACGGCGATCGAAAGCCCGATGGACGTCGTGCTCAAGCTCGACCTGGTCAAGGACGCCAGGCTGAAGATGCCGCGCTTCACCACGCCGGGCCCGGTGACGCGTCATCTCGACACCAAGGGCTACGAGGTGACCACCGGCATCGGCCCGGACCTGATGACCGGCGCGAAAGAGGCGGTCGCCCAGATGATCGACCTGCTCGCCGGCCGTTACCAGATCGATCCGGTCGAGGCCTATATGCTGGCCTCGGTCTGTGGCGATCTCAGGATCAGCGAGATCGTCGACATGCCGAACTGGGTGGTGTCGTTCTACTTCCCGCGCTGCGTGTTCGAATGATGTTCGGTCGGCGCTGCACCCCCACCCCGCTGCTTCGCAGCGACCCTTCCCACAAGGAGGAGGGTAAAAAACCGGCGCCCTACCTCCCCCTTGTGGGGAGGTCGGACCGAAGGTCCGGGTGGGGGGCGCCACAGAATAGATCCCTTGCAGGTTTTCGTCTGCAATGATCTCCGCCACCGAAACAATTCTCGACATCGCCAATCTCTCCGTCTCCGTGCGTGGCGAGGACGCCGAGCGCGACGTCGTCTCCAACCTCTCTCTGACGCTTTCACGCGGCGAGACGCTCTGCATCGCCGGCGAATCCGGCTCCGGCAAATCGATGACCGCGCTGGCGATCATGCAACTACTGCCGCAGCCCCCCGCGCGCATATCTTCGGGCACGATCCGCCTTCTTGGCGGGGATGCGGGCGACACCGATCTCACAGCGCTCGACGAGCGCCGGATGCGCCGCATCCGCGGCGACCGCGTCGCCATGATCTTTCAGGAGCCGATGACCTCGCTGAACCCGGTGCTGTCGATCGGCCGCCAGCTCACCGAATCCATCGAGGCGCACACCAGCCTCTCGCCCGCCGAGGCCCGAAGCCGCGCCATCGAGGCGTTGAAGGCAGTGCGCATTTCGGAAGCCGAAAGCCGGCTGAAACAGTTTCCGCATGAGCTGTCCGGCGGTATGCGCCAGCGGGTGATGATCGCCATGGCGCTGGCGCTGGAACCCGACGTGCTGATCGCCGACGAGCCGACGACTGCGCTCGACGTCACCGTGCAGGGCGAGGTTCTGGAACTGCTGCGCGACCTGCAGCGCCAGCACGGCACCAGCGTCATTCTCATCACCCACGACATGGGCGTGGTCGCCGAAATGGCCGACCGCGTCATCATCATGCGGCATGGCCGCATGGTCGAGGAAGGCAAGACATCGGACATTTTCGCCAGGCCGCAAGCCGAGTACACACGCGAGCTGCTCGCCGCCGTGCCGCGCATCGGCACTGGCGCCGGCCGCCAGAAATCGAAAGAGATTGCCGAGCCGGCTGCGCCGGCGAACGTCGCCGATGTCACCGATCTGCATGTCCGGTTCGACCTGCGTGGCGGCTTCTTCGGCCGGGTCAACCGGCGCGTCCATGCCGTCGAAGGCGTCAGCTTTTCGATCGCGCCCAACGAAACGCTGGCGCTGGTGGGCGAGTCCGGCTGCGGCAAGTCGACCACCGCCAAGGCGCTGGCCGGACTGGTGCCTTATACCGGCGACATCGTCATCGGCGGACGCAACCTGTCGGGCCTCGGCCGCGACCAGCGCAAGGCGGTGCGCCGCGACGTGCAGATGATCTTCCAGGACCCCTACGCGTCGCTCGACCCGCGCATGCGCGTCGGCGATCTCGTCGCCGAGCCGCTGGTCATCCATGGCGTCGCTTCGAAGGAAGAGCGCAGGGAGCGGGTGGCGGCATTATTCGAGCGTGTCGGCCTGTCGGCCGGCCAGATGGAGCTCTATCCCCACGAATTCTCCGGCGGCCAGCGCCAGCGCGTCTGCATCGCCCGTGCCCTGGCGCTCAGGCCGAAGCTGATCATCGCCGACGAAAGCGTTTCGGCCCTCGACGTTTCCGTGCAGGCGCGCGTGCTCGACCTGCTGAAGGAATTGCAGCGCGAATTCGGCGTCGCCTACCTCTTCATCTCGCACGACATGGCCGTGGTCGAAAACATCTCCGACCGCGTCGCCGTCATGTATCTCGGCCAGATCGTCGAAATGGGCACGCGCGACCAGGTTTTCTCCAACCCGCGCCACCCTTACACCAGGCGGCTGATCGAAGCCGTGCCGGTGCCCGATCCGGCGAAGCGCAGGAGCCGGTTCGCAAGGCTGGACCAGGAGATTCCGAGTGCGACGCGGAGGCTGGGCGAGAGCCCGCAGAGGCTGGTGCTGAGCGATGTCGGAGGCGGTCACCTGGTGGCGGGGTGAGGGTATGCTGCTCATGTGGGGCGGCGCCGACGCTTCCTGTGGCAACTGCAGCCATATCCGGGCCGCGACGGCTGTCCCGATCCCATCAATACCCAAGCGCCATTCCGTCCTTGCGTGGATCCGACGCCCCGGTCAGCGTTCCCTTTTCCCAGTCGATCAACACCGCCTGGCCGCCGCCGAGCGGATGGTGCGGCTGGGTGATGGCATGGCCGCGGCGGCGCAGGCCTTCGATCGCATCAGCGGGAACACCGCGCTCGGCCTCCACCATGCCGTCATTGTAGAACACTCGCGGCGCATCGAGCGCCTGCTGCGGATCCATGCCGAAGTCGAGCATGTTGGTCAAAAGATGGACGTGGCCGAACGGCTGGTAGCCGCCGCCCATGACGCCGAACGGCATCACCACGCGGCCGTTTCGCGTCGCCATGCCGGGCATGATCGTGTGCATCGGCCGCTTGCCGGGCGCGATGGCGTTCGGATGCGCCGGGTCGAGGCGGAAGCTCGAGCCGCGGTTCTGCAGCACCACGCCGGTCTTCGGGCCGACGACGCCGCTGCCGAAGGAATAATAGGTCGAGTTGATGAAGGAGACCGCGTTGCGGTCGCGGTCGACGATGGAGATGTAGACCGTGTCGCTGCCGGGCAGCTGCACATCCGGCAGGTGCGTCATGGCACGCTGGCGGTCGATCTCGGCGCGCAGCCGCTCGGCATAGGCGGCCGACAGAAGCTCTTTTACCGGCACCGGCACATGGTCCTGGTCGCCGAGGAAACGGTCGCGGTCGCGGTAGGCCAACCGCCCCGCTTCGATCTCCAAGTGCAGGCGCTCGGCGCCGTCGGGGTCGAGCTCGCCGAGCCTGAGCCCCGACAGCACATTCAGCATCACGAGCGCCGTCAGCCCCTGATTGTTCGGCGGCATCTGGTGGATCTCGTGGCCGCCATAGGAGACGCTGACCGGCGCTACATAATCGCCCTTGGTCGAAGCGAAATCCTCAAGCGAATGCAGTCCGCCCAACGCCTTGAGCCGGCTCACAATGTCGTCGGCGACGGCGCCTTCATAGAACCCGGCGCGGCCATGCCTGGCAATGATGCGTAAGGTGGCGGCAAGCTCCGGCTGCCGGTGCACGTCGCCGGCCCTGGGCGCCTCGCCGCCCGGCAGGAAAATGCGCGCGGCGTGCTCGTCGGCCGACAGGTCGGTCTCCGGTTCGGCCCAGTCGAAGGCGACGCGGTCATGCACGACATAGCCGTTCTCGGCATAGTTGATCGCCGGCGCCAACACCTCTGCAAGGTCCTTGCTGCCATGGTCTTCCAGCAGCCTGCACCAGGCGTCGATCGCGCCGGGCACGGTCACGGCATGCGGTCCCTGTTTGGGAAGTTCGCTGAAGCCTTTGTCGCGATACCAGTCCACGGTCGCCTTGGCGGGCGCCCGGCCGGAGCCATTGAAAGCCAGCACGTGTCCCTGCCCCGCGGGGCAATAGAGGACAAAGCAGTCGCCGCCTATGCCGGTCGATTGCGGCTCGACCACGCCCTGCACGGCGGCGGCGCAGACAGCGGCGTCCATGGCATTGCCGCCGGCGCGCAGCATGTCAATGGCTGCAAGCGTCGAAAGCGGATGCGAGGTCGCGGCGATCGCTTCGGTGGCACGGACCGGCGAGCGGCCGGGAAACTGGAAATCACGCATTCTGTCCGAATATCTCCTGGTCACTTGAAGCCAATTGGTCCGGTGAAATCAATGCCGTCTGCCGAAGATCTGCGCCACCGACAAGAGCACGACCGACAGCACGATCAGGCAGGTCGAGATGGCAGCGATCGTCGGGTCTATCTGGTCGCGCAGGGCGTTGAACATGCGGCGCGTCAAGGTCGTCGTCTCGCCGCCCGATATGAACAGCGAAACCACCACTTCGTCGAAGGAGGTGATGAAGGCAAACAGCGCGCCCGAAACGATCGAGAAGCGGATCTGCGGCATGGTCACCTGCCAGAAGGCGGCGACGCGTCCGGCGCCGAGGCTGCGCGCCACGCGCTCTTGGTTCATGTCATAGGAGCGCAAGCCGGACAGCACCGTCAGCACCACCAGCGGCAGCGCCTGCACCGTATGCGCGATGACCAGGCCGGTCAGCGTGTTGTTGAGCCCGATGCGCGCATAGAGGAAGAAGGTGCCGATGCCGATCAAGATCACCGGCACGATCAGCGACGCGGTCATCAGCGCGTTGATGGTGCCGTTGAAGCGCAGGGTGCCCCGGTTGATGGCATAGGCGGCGGCCGTGCCGAGCGGCGTCGCCACCAGCGCGGTCATAACGGCCACCTTGACCGAGACCACCGTCGCGTCGCGCCACTCCAGCGACTGGAAGTAGGTCTGGTACCAACGCAGCGACCATTGCTGCGGCGGAAACTGCAGCAGCGTCGAATCCGAAAACGACATGATGACGATGATGACCGACGGCGCGATCAGGAACAGCAGCACGAGGCCGCCCAGCGCATAGAGCCACAGACGTTGCCGGTGCGAGATCGGCAGGCCGACATCTCCGCTCATCGCGAACTCCACACACCTGTGGCGCGCGCGCCGAGCAGCCACTGGAACAGGCCGAGCAGCGCCAGCGTGACCACGAGCAGCACGACGCCGAGCGCCGCGCCGGCGCCCCAGTTGGAATAGAGGCTGGTGGTCTGTTCCATGCGCATCGCCCACATGACGACCTTGCCGCCGCCCATCAGCGCCGGCGTGACGAAAAAGCCCAGGCACAGCACGAAGACGATGACCACGCCCGAGGCGAGGCCGGGCAGCGACAGCGGAAAGAAGATCTGCCGGAAGGTGGCGACGGGGCCGGCGCCCAGATTCATCCCGGCGCGCAGGCAGTCGGTGTCGATGGTCTTCATCGAGGCGTAGAGCGGCAGCACCAGGAACGGCAGCAATATATGCGTCATGCCGATGACGACGCCGGAAAAATTGTTGGCCAGCGGCAGCGGCTGGCTGATGACTCCGAGGTCGATCAGCCAACTGTTGATCAGCCCCTTGCGCTGCAGGATCACCAGCCAGGCATAGGTGCGCACCAGCACCGATGTCCAGAACGGCAGGATGACGAAGATCAGGCAGATCGACGCCGCCCGGCGCGGCAGTTGCGACAGCATGTAGGCCAAGGGATAGCCCAGCAGCACGCAGGCGGCGGTGACGATGAAGGCGACCTTGAAGGTGGTGAGGAAGGTCTTGATGTAGGAGGCCTGCTCGAAGAAGCGCGCATAGTTGGCGGCGCTCAAGACGCCGGCCTCGTCGAACAGCGACAGCCAGAACAGCCAGCCGATCGGCACGATGATGATGGCAAAGACGAGGAACAGACTTGGCGCCAGCAGCGCCAGCAGCCGAAACTGCTCGCGCCGCGCATCGGCGCGCAACGCATGCGCGTTCAGGTCCTGGGTCATGGCGCCAATTGCCTCGTCCATCGTGGCGGTTTGCACGCTCATCAGTCCGCCGCCACCAGGATCGTATCCTGCGCATCGAGGCCAAGCGCGATCGGCTGCCCGGAGGCCGGCAACCTGGCCAGCACGTCGCTGCGGCAATAGTCGCGCAATGTCAGCTGCCTGCCGTCGCGCAGCACGGCGTAGCAGACGAAGCTGTCGCCCTGATAAATCACGTCACTGAGCGTCGCGCTGAGCACGTTGACGCCCTTGGCCGGCTCTGCATTTGACAGCAGCCGCAGCTTTTCCGGCCGCACCACCATCAGCTGCTGGCCCGATGCCGGCGCCGGCGCCGCGGTGTGGATTTGCCTGTCCTCGTACCAGACCGAACCGCTGCGGTATTCGACGGGAATGAAATTCGATTCCCCGATGAAGCCGGCGACGAACCGGGTGCGCGGCGCGGCGTAGAGAATTTCGGGCTTGTCGAGCTGCTCGATGCGCCCGGCATTCATGACGGCGATACGATCCGACATGGTGATCGCCTCGCGCTGGTCGTGCGTGACATAGACAGTCGTCATGCCAAGCCGCCGATGCAGGGCGCGCAGTTCGATCTGCATGTGCTCGCGCAGGCCCTTGTCCAACGCCGACAGCGGCTCGTCCATCAGCACGATGCGCGGCTCGAACACGATGGCGCGCGCCAGCGCCACGCGCTGGCGCTGGCCACCGGAGAGCTGGTCGACGCGCCGTTCGCCGAGGCCCTGCAACTTCACCAGCTCCAGCGCTTTTTCGACGCGTTCCACCGTCTCGGCGGCCGGAACGCGGCGCTGCTTCAGCGGAAAGGCGATGTTGTGGAAGACGTTCATATGCGGGAACAGGGCATAGTTCTGGAACACCATGCCGATATTGCGCCTGTGCGGCGGCGTGGTGATGATCTCCTCGTCGCCGACCTTGATTGAGCCGGCATTGGCCCTGACGAATCCCGCCAGGATCATCAGCAGCGTCGTCTTTCCGGAGCCGGAAGGGCCGAGCAACGTCAGGAATTCGCCGGCCGCGACGTCGAGATTGAGGTCGCGCAGCACCGATACGGAGCCAAAACGTTTCTCTATCGCGCGCATGCCGATCGGCAGCGCGGATGGCGCAATGGACAAGATTGTTTTCTCCTAGGCAGGACTCCAAGAAGCAGGGCCAGGCGGCCCCGCAATGTCAGGGTTTCCGGTCTATTGCTGGATCAGATTGTTGAACTTCTCCGTCGCCTCGACGAGGTTGTCGCGCCAGAACTCGGCGTCCTGCAGCACCTGCTTCTTGACGTTCTCAGGCGACGAGTTGATGTCCTTGATCCGCTCCGGCGGGATCTTCCCGGTCTCGAACGCCTTCTCGTTGACCGGTCCGTTGTCGACATAAAGCGGCAGATTGGCCTGTAATTGCGGACTGACGAACATCGCCAGCGCCTTCATCGCGACCTCCTTGTTCTTGGCGCCCTTGGGAATGACCATGCAGTCGGCGGTGAGTACGCCCTGGTCGAAGGAGAAGCTGACCGGCGCGCCTTCCTTCTTCAAGGTGCCGGCGCGGCCGTTCCAGATGCTTGCCATGTCGACCTCGCCGTCCTTCACCAGTTGCATG
This sequence comes from Mesorhizobium sp. B2-2-3, assembly GCF_006442405.1. Lineage (NCBI taxonomy): Bacteria > Pseudomonadati > Pseudomonadota > Alphaproteobacteria > Hyphomicrobiales > Phyllobacteriaceae > Mesorhizobium > Mesorhizobium sp. B2-2-3. Next base: position 406,293 of record NZ_VFWC01000003.1, read on the forward strand.
GCCTGCGCGCCGGAAGTCCACCAGGCATCGACATGGCCACGGATCTTGTCGACCGATTTCAGCGCGCCGTCGATGTCGACAGGATAGACCTTGTCGATCGGAATGCCTTCGGCGAGGGCTGCAACGCTAAGCGTCTCCGTCGCCTGGCTGCTGCTCAGTGCGCGCCGTCCGGGAAACTTCTCCACATTCCAGAAGTCGGCCCAGGTCTTGGGGCCTTTGTCACCGAATACGTCGGTCCGGTAGACGAGTACCACGGAGGTGTAGGAGATGCCGACCCAGTCGTCATGCACGAGCTTGGGATTGATGCCGCTCTTGTCGATGAGGTTGTAGTCGAGCTTTTCGAAAAGCCCTTCCTTCGAGCCGCGCGCGCATTCGTCGGCGCCGAGCTCGGTGATGTCCCACTTCACCGCGTTGCCTGTCACCTGCAGGCGCACGTCATCGAGACCGTTGGTCGTGTCTTCCTTGATGGTGATGCCGAGCGCATCGGCGGTCGGCTTGAAGAAGGCCTTGGCCTGCGCCTCCTGATAGGTGCCGCCCCATGAGGCGACGGTAATGGTGTCGCCTGCCGCGGCGGGCGCCGTGACCGTGGCCATGAGGCCCGCTATGGCAACGACGCTAATGCCTTTGGTGCTGTTCATTTCGGTTCTCCAACCGGTGTTCCCATTGTTTTTGATTTCGCATGCGATTTTGTATACAATTTTGAGTGTAGCTCGGGGATCAGCGAAGTCAACACCGCTCGGCGGGGCCTTGGGGCCACCGACCCGGGGCCGGGGAATGGCAAAACGCGCCGATTTTGAATACAGCTACGCGCGAAACACATCGATTTCCGGCACGGACCGGAGACTGGATACGGAACTTGGCCAAGGAAACAAAAAACACGCTGCGCGACTCGGTCTATTCCGCGCTCAAGGCAATGATCGTGACCGGCCAGATCCCGCCGGGCGCGCGCGTCACCGAGAGCGACATTGCGGCAAAGCTGAATGTCAGCCGCACGCCCGTGCGCGAGGCCTTCAACCGCCTCGAGCGCGACGGGTTGGTCACCGGCCGGCCGCGGCAGGGCTACGCCGTCACCGAGTTCGACATAAACATGTTCCGCGAGGCCTTCGACATCCGCGAACTGCTCGACGGCCACGCCACCGAACTGGCGGCGGCTGCGGCCACCGAGAAAGACAAGGCGCGGCTGCGCGCCATGCTGGCCGAATGCGAGAGGCTGGCCGCCATTGCGGATCGAACCACAAGGGAAAAATTCCAGGAGCTTGAAGTCGGCATCGATCTGCACCGCGTCATCGCCGAAATCAGCGGCAATGCCATGCTGCACGGCATGCTGTGCGGCATCCTCGACAAATGCCAGCACTATGTCTGGACGGAACTGCTGTGGCTCGACGAATGGAAGATCGCCCGCGACGAGCATGCCGAGATCGTCGAGGCGATCTGCGCCGGCGACGCCAAGCGCGCCGGCGCCCTGGCGCGCGCCCATGTGCGCGGCTCGCGCGAGAACGTGCTGCGCCTGCTGCAGGCCAAATCGGATTACCAGAGCTTTCTGGCCAAGGCGTCGTGAGCGGGGTTGGACTTGGCGCGAAGCAACGCGTTAGCGATCTCAACTGGGCAGCCATGGATATTGCGGGTGGCGATGCTACCATAGGCCGGACGAACCTCGACAAGGACACTCCAGGTGCTTCCCTCGACAGGGCTTGAGCGATTGAGCGCATTTTCGGATGGCGTGTTCGCCGTCCTTATCACCGTGCTCGTGCTTGACCTGCGCCCACCGGAGGTGCCGACCTTCACTGCGTTGCTGGCCTTGTGGCCGACATGGCTGAGCTACGGCGTGAGCTATCTCTTCATCGCCATCGTCTGGGCGAACCACCATCATCTCCTGCGCCATGCCACGGCGGCGACGACCAGCCTGATGTGGTACAATTTCGCGCACCTGTTCTCGGTGTCGCTGCTGCCGCTGGCAACCGCGTGGATGGCGGTCAGCGAGCTGGCCCCGCAGCCGGTGGCGTTCTACGCGGTCGTCTTCTTCCTGGTGAACCTGACCTACATTCTCCTGATCCGGGAACTCATCGACCCGATGCCGGCCGACACCGTTCCGCTCAAGGTGCGCAAGGTCATGCGCATCCGCTCGATGGTGACGCTGTGCCTTTTCGGCTTGGCGGCGGTCGTCGCCCTGAAATACCCGATCGCCGGACTGGCGATCTGTTGCTGCTGCCTGACGGTCTATCTCCGGCCGGAAGCGCCGGGATCGCGCGCCGGCTGAGCGCAATGTCAGGTCATGCCGCCCGCGTCGGCTTTCGGCCTCGATCCGCCAGACCGCCCTGAATTTGCGCTGGGCAGTCTCCAGATGCTCGCCGCATCGCCACTTGGCCGCGTCAGGCCGCGCGGCTCGAACGGCAGGGTCGTTACGGTCGAAAATGATCAGTCGGCGGAGCGCTTCTCGAATACGGAGCGTGCGACCGGGGCTGCCGAGAAAGCGTTTGGCCATCCCGCGTAATAGGCGAGATGACTGATCACCTCCGAGGCCTCGGCGCGCGTCAGTCCATTATCCATGGCCCTGTTGAGATGATAGGGAATCTGCTCCACCTGACCGGCGGCGACCAGCGCGCTGACCGTCACCAGGCTGCGGTCGCGCGGCGCGAGATCGGGACGCAGCCACAGGTCGCGAAACAGCACTTCCGTCGTGTCGCGCACCAGGCCCGGCGACGCCGGTCCCGTGCCTTGCTCGACCCGTGCGGCACGATCGGCCTCCGCCTTTTCGTCGAGCGGCAGCAAATCGACGACAGCCTTGGGGAGCTGGTCCGACCCGATGCCGCGTGCCTCGAACACCGCTTTGGCGATCGCCGTGGCTGCCATCGCGTTGCCCCACCCGGCATAGAAGGCAAGATGCGTGATCATCTCCGAGATCTCGGCCGGCTTCACGCCACTGTCGAGGGCGAGGCTCAACTGCTCCGGCAGGAGTATGCCCTGGTTGCGGGTGACCACCGCCGCGATGGTGACGATGCTGCGATCGCGCCGCGACAGGCCGGGGCGCTTCCAAACGTCATTGGCAAGCTTGTCCGTCGCATAGCGCGCAAGGGCGGGCGAGACGGCCTGCACATCCTCTGGAGGCAGGCTGCCGGTCTGCGATCCCGTCTGCGCCGCAGCGTCGGCAGCCCCCATCGACAAAGCGAGTGCGAGAATGGTTGAAGGTTTCATGATGATGCCTTTCGTTCCTGCGTACGGTCAGCGGTATTGCTCGTCGGAGACAGGCTCCAGCCAGTCGACATTCTTGCCGTCATGCATGTAGCTCAACGCGATATGGGCCATCGGGCTGGTGGCGGTCGCGCCATGCCAGTGCTTCACCCCGGCGGGAATCCAGACGACGTCGCCTGGATTGATGACGAGGGCCTCCTTGCCGTCTTCGCGAATCCAGCCTTGGCCTGATGTGACGATCAGCAACTGACCGGCAGGATGGGTGTGCCAGACGGTGCGCGCTCCGGGAGCAAAGTTCACCAGCCCTGTGCTTGCGCGCGTTATCTCGGTGGCGGGAAACAGCGCAGTGATGACCGCTTGCCCGGTAAAGTTTTCTGCCGCTCCGATCATCGCCGGCGTGCTGCCGTTTGTCCGGATTTCGATGCCCTGCGCTTGCACGGGCATACCTCCCGCCACACTCGCGGCCGTTGCTGTCAGGATTTTCTTCATTTTGGTCTCCTTAAGGTTCGCTCCCCTGCATTTGTGGGCTGAACGCAGTGCGGCGCTTACAGACGAAGCAGCGTCTTGATCGCCCGCCTCTCATCCATGGCGCGGTAGCCCTCGGCGACATCGGCCAGCGGCAGGGTCAGGTCGAAGACCTTGCCGGGATTGATCTTGCGCTCCAGCACCAGATCCATCAGATGCGGAAGAAAACGGCGCACGGGCGCGGGGCCGCCGAGCAGGCTCTTCTGGGCGAAGAAGAGGCCCTGGCCGTCGAGCTGGACGCCATGCGGCACGCCGACGAAGCCGATCGAGCCGCCGGGGCGGGCACAGTTGATCGCCTGCATCATGGATTCCTGCGTGCCGACGCATTCCAGCACGGATTCCGCGCCGACGCCGCGGGTCAGATCCTTGATCCGCGCCACGCCGTCATCGCCGCGCTCCGAAATGATATCGGTGGCGCCGAATTCGAGCGCGAGATCCTGGCGCGTCTTGTGACGGCTCATGGCGATGATGCGCTCCGCGCCCATCTGCTTGGCCGCGAGCACGCCCATCAGCCCGACCGCGCCGTCACCCACGACGACCGCCGTCGCGCCGGGCTCGACGCGCGCGGCGTCGGCGGCATACCAGCCGGTGCCAAGCACATCCGATGCCGCCAGCAGGCTCGGGATCAGATCGTCCTCGGGCATGCCGGGGGTGGCGACCAGCGTGCCGTCGGCAAGCGGCACGCGCAGCATCGGCGCCTGCGCCCGGCTCATGAACTCGCGCTGCTCGCAGGACGAGGGGAAGCCGAAGCGGCAATGCGGGCAGGTGTTGTCGGAGGTGCAGAACGAGCCGACGACGAACTGGCCGGGCTTCACCGTTCTCACCGCGCTGCCCACTTCCACCACCACGCCGCAATATTCGTGGCCCATATGCATCGGTTCGTTCAGCGGCTGGAGCCCGCGATAGGGCCACAGGTCGGAGCCGCAGATGCAGGTGGCCGAGAGCTTGAGGATGGCGTCGGTGGGATGAAGGATTTCGGGCTCCGCCACTTCCTCGCAGCGGATGTCGCCGGCACCGTAAAGAACTGTTCCGAGCATGGTTTTCTCCTTGAGCCTATGTCAGGCGTTCTATGCGTATGTTGAAGCGTCCGCCGCGCAGCAGCGGCGCGATACCGCTGTCGACGCGGCCGAGCCGGATCAGGCCGCGCGAATACCGGTAGGGGCCATAAAAGAAGATGAGATTGCCCCAGGGCGCGTAGTAGGCGATGTCGCCGATGGCCTCGTTGTCGAACGGGCCGCTGCCCTCGATCCGCAATTTGCGCGGCAGGTAGCCGATCTTCTCGACGGATGCGTAGTCTTCCAGTGTCAGGTCGAGCGGCAGCATCGCGGCGAAATCCTGCGCGCTCAGATTGTCGAACAGGGAGGCCGTCAGGCGCATTGCGTCCACTTCAATAGCAATCCTCATCAACGGTCTCTCCTGTCCGTCCGTTCCGCCGGCTTGGCTTGGCGCGGCGGAGGGCGCGAACGCGGCTGCCAGTGCGGCGGCAACCGCGGTGCGGCGCGTCATGTGGCTGCGTGTCATGGCGCGTCCTTGCCATGATCATGGGCGGCTGCCGCCGCGGCCAGCGCGGATCCCACAAGCAGCACCGCGCCGAGTGCGAAGGGGCTTCGCCAGCCGAGCGTGTCCAGTAGCAGGCCGCCGCCCGCCACCCCGAGCGTGATGGCGAACTGGATGACGGCGACCTGCAAGCCGCCGCCGGCTTCGGCATCGTCGCGCAGCGCGCGGCTCAGCCAGGTGCCCCAGCCGACCGGCGCCGCGGTTCCGAAAAAGCCCCAGCCGACGAGCAACGCGGTGACGGCCACCGGCATCGATCCAAGCACGATCAATGCGACCGCCAACAGCGCCATGGCCAGCGGAATGATGATGACGATGCTGTAGAGCCGCGTCTTGAGCAGCCGGCCTATGGTCCAGGTGCCGGCGACGCCTGCTAGTCCCATCACGAGCAGGATCGCCGAGAGCGCCGAAACGCCGACACCGGTCACGGTTTCCAGGAAAGGCCTGAGATAGGTGAAGAGCGCGAACTGGCCCATGAAGAGCAACAGGATCGAGGTCATGCCGAGCGCGACCTGACGGCGCAGCAGCAACCGGAGGACATTGCCCGACGCCTTGCGGCCGCGTGGCGGCAGCGCAGGCAGGCTGAAGCTTTGCCAGACAAGGGCAAAGAGGGCCAGCGGCACCACGAGGAAGAACGCGCCGCGCCAGCCGACATAATCGCCGAGCAGGCTTCCGAGCGGCGCCGATATGGTTGCCGCGATGGCGTTGCCGGCGTTGATCATCGCCAAGCCCTCGGACACGGAGTCCTCCGGCACGAGGCGCATCACGATCGCGGTGGACATCGACCAGAAACCGCCGATGGCAATGCCGAGCAAGACGCGGCCGATCATCAGCACGGCATAGTTGGGCGCAAAGGTCACCACCAAGCCGGACACGGCGAGCAGCAGCGAGAACGACGTCAGCACCAGCTTGCGGTCGATATGCCGCGTCAGGCCGGCGATGAACAGGCTGGTGAGGACCGCGAAGATGCCGGAGACCGAGATCGCCTGTCCCGCCCGGCCTTCGGTGATGCCGAGCCCGTCGGCGATCGGCGTCAGCAAGCTGACCGGCATGAACTCGGAAGCGATGAGGACGGCGACGCAAAGCGTCATCGAGAACACCGCACCCCATGCTGCCCGAGGCTTCACCAGCCTGTCGTCGTAAGTCGTTTCCATCAGCCGTCACCACGCACAAAAAGCCGGCCGCCGGAAAACGCATCGGCGGCCTGTTCGCGACAGGAGATAGCGCCGGACTATTGGAATGATTAGCGGCTGAAAGTCGCTTGAACTTATCGATGCAGGCCATAAATAACGTCGGGCCGTATTCAGCGGGGCAGAAGGCCATGCGCGAAAACTTCAACGATCTTCTGTGGTTCCTGATGGTGGCCGAGGAGCGCAGTTTCACCAAGGCCGCCGCCAAGATCGGTATTACTCAATCGACCCTCAGCCACACCATCAAGCGGCTCGAAACGCGCCTGGGCCTGCGGCTGCTGGCGCGAACGACGCGCAGTGTCTCGACGACCGAGGCGGGGGAGCGGTTGCGTCAATCCCTGGCACCGCGCATCGTCGATATCGAAACCGACATCGCGGCGCTGACGGCCTATCGCGACAAACCCTCGGGGACCGTGCGCATCACCGTCTCCGATCATGCGCTCGAGCAGCTGGTCTGGCCGAAACTGCGGCCTGTCCTTGCCGACTATCCCGACATCAAGCTCGAATTCAGCCGGGACAACGGATTGCGCAACATTGTCGAGGATGGTTTCGATGCTGGCGTGCGGCTTGGCGAAAGCGTGGAGAAGGACATGATCGCCGTGCGCATCGGGCCGGACTGGCGACTTGTTGCCGTAGGCTCGCCGGCCTACATCGCCGGACGTGGCGTGCCGAAGGCGCCGCAAGACCTGATCGGCCACAATTGCATCAACCTGCGCATGACCAGCGCCGGTGGCCTCTATGCCTGGGAATTCCAGAAGGCCGGCCAGGCTCTGCGTGTGCGCGTCGATGGCCAACTCGTGTTCAACTCGACCCTGCCGATGGTCGACGCCGCCATTGCCGGCTACGGGCTTGCCTATGTGCCCGAGGATCTAGTCACGGCGCATGTTGCCGCCGGCCGGCTGCAACTCGTGCTCGACGATTGGGCGCCGAAATTCGCCGGCTATTACCTATACTATCCAAGCAGTCGCCAGAACTCGCCGGCCTTCAAGGTCATTGTCGACGCGCTTCGAAAACACAGCCAATGATGGCCACCACACAGAAGCCGAGGAGGGGGCTGAGCACAACCGGGAATGGGAGCGGCGGACCTCAGATGATGCCGTGCTTCCTTAACAGCGCCTGCTCATCGCCCGCCACCCATCCGAATATCTTCGGCTCCCCGTCGAGTTTCCGGACAAGGTAGTGAACGTCGAAATCTATCCCGACGTCCGCTTGGCCCTCGCGGGCATAGGTCGCGGTCCACGCAACATGGGCAACGCAATGATGCTCGTCGATCGGCGAGATGCCGATGTCGCGTATCCGCATCTCTTTCGTTCCGATCGCCCGGTAGTGAGCATAGCCCTGAGCCATGACTTGCTTGAGTTGATCGTCGTTCTTTCCGGTCACGACGCCGGCAGGCGAGGCGGCTATGAACTCCGACGTGTAGAGCGACGCGGCCTCATCCATATCCATGCCGCCGCCAAGCGACTCCTTGAAAAACCGCTGATAGCGTTCAAAAAATCTCTTTACGCTCATCTCCATGATTTCCGCTCCGGTCGTGTCCTCGGATCAGCGCTGTTCCCGCACGCTCCGGAGGAAATGGATCATCGCGGCGTTGACCTCGTCCGGGCGTTCCTGCTGGGTCCAGTGCCCGCAGCCGGGCAGCATCAACTTGTCGCGGAGTTGCGGGACGAAATTTCCGAGATTGGCCAGTAACTGGTCCATTCCGGGGAAGGCGACCACCAGATCGCGGTCGCCCGCTATATAGAGCGCGGGAACCTTGATCCGCGCGCCCGCAAAGGGCGCCATCAGCTCCCAGTTCCGGTCGATGTTGCGGTACCAGTTGAGACCTCCCGCGAAACCGGTGCGCTGGAACTCGCCGGCGTAGAAATCGAGGTCGCCTTGGCTGAGCCAGGGCGGTAGGCCCGGCGGTGCCTCGACGGCTTGCAGGAAACCTCCATCATGTGGAACCATGCCGATTCCACCCCCGCTCGTGCCCGAGGCATCCCCCGATGCGGCGTAAAGCATGGCCCGCACCGTGGTCCGGGGGTCCCGCTCCAGCTCGGCTTCTGCAATGCCGGGTTGCTGGAAATAGAGCTGGTAGAATTGCGAGTCCGTCGTTCGCGGCATCACGCTGGTTGGGCGCACCTTGGCCCGCGGCCGGAACGGCACGCTGAGACCGATGACGGCTTGAAACCGATCCGGGCGCATCAGCGCCGCGTGCCAGGCGATGACGGCGCCCCAGTCGTGGCCGGCGATGATGGCGGTCGGCGCTTCGAGGGCGTCGAGAAGGCCCACCATGTCGCCGACCAGATGGAAGAGCGTATACTGTTCGACCGCCTCCGGCCGATCGCTCTTGCCATAGCCCCGCATGTCGGGGGCGACGGCGTGAAAGCCCGCCGCCGCGAGCGCACTCAATTGATGGCGCCAGGAATACCAGGATTCGGGAAAGCCGTGGCACAAGAACACCAAAGGGCCATCGCCCTGCTCCGCGACGTTGAGGCGGATGCCGTTGGTCTCGACCATTCGCTGCGTCGGCTCGCTCACGGCTGCTTCTCACGCTCGTGTGTCAGTCTCTGTTTAACGGCTGGCGGCGGACGCCGCAACGAGTGACTGTCTCAGGAACGATCAGGGCGATGAATGTCCAAAGCGGATGATCACCGCACTATTTCGCTCCGCGATAGATTTGACTGAAGAAGGCGACCAGCTCCTTGGTGAGGAACTCCGGGTTTTCGTCGGGCAGCCAGTGCCCGGTGTCCGGTGCGACACCGCCGCGCACGTTGATGCCGAGGTCCTTCGCCATGGCGAGTTCCGTCATGCCGTTGCTCTTGTCGCCGGCAAGCGCCAGGATAGGCATGGGCAGTCTGCGTTTCTCAAATTCGGCGAAACGGCGCTCGTCTTCGGGAAAGGCGCGATAGAGCTCGAAGCCGGCACGAAGCCCTCCTGGAGCGGCGTAGGCCCTGGCATAGACCGCTATGTCCTCGTCGGCGACGTGCCTGTAGGCGCGCTTCAGATAGAAATCCCGGATGAACGGGTATTCGTGGCCCGCGACCAACATTTCGGCGATGTCGCGCTGCTGGAACAGCCCGAAATGCCAAAGCTCCGGATCGGGCTTGTGCTTCGCCTCGTTCCATGCGGCGGTGGCCGGAATCGGCACGTCGAGCATCACCAAACTCGCGACCTCGTCCGGCCACTGCGCGGCGTAGGCATAGGCGACCATCACGCCGATGTCGCGCCCGACCAGATCGACCTTGGTCGCGCCGAGCCCGTGGACAAGGGCGCGAATATCGGCGGCCATAGTCGCTTTGTCATACCCGGCGAGTGGCTTGTCGGATTCTCCCGCACCGCGATAGTCGACGGCGACGACGCGGTAGCCGGCCTTCGCCAGCGACGGCATCACATTCCGCCATGTATACCAGGTCTGCGGCCAACCGTGCAGCAGTACCACGAGCGGGCCGGTGGCGCCGCCGCCGATGACATAGTGGAGCCGGGTACCGTTCGCGTCGATATAGCGGTGCTGGAATTGCGCCTCAAAGCCGGGTGGCAGGCCGGTTTGCTGCGTTTCAACAGAGGTTGCGTGCTGCTGTTCTTGCGCGGGTGCGGGGGCGCAGAGCGCGGCAAAGGTCAGCGCCATAGCTGTGACGAGGCACCGCATTCGAGTAGGTCCCTTTAACGTTTGCACGCAGTCCAGCCACGTTGGCCATGAACTCGACCGGCAGTTCATGAACGACGGCGGCGCCGTCTGTCTCGTTCAGCTTCGAGTCGATCCCAAGCTGCTCCAGCGCCGAAGCGATCCGATGCGTGCGCCCGTCGAACAGCTTTCCTGATCCGGCTCTTTCGCTGGATGAAATGATCCTGAATCTCCGGCGTGACCTTGTCCGTCAGCGGGCGTCGTCCGGCCAAACCCCCACGCGCGGGAAAGGTTCCCCCGTGAGCGCCAGGAGGCGTCGCCTGCTAACAGACAACGGTGCGACACTGTTCGTCAATTGGCGGCCTGCTGGTTGATTGTCTTGCAAAAAAGGGCGCGCCGGCGCGGTCGCAGCCATTCTCATTTCACCCTTTGCCGGAACCTGGAATGGCAGCGGTTGGCGAAGGTGATCTCCACGCGGTCGCCCTCGAAGGCTTCGATCAGCGGGCCCGGGCTCACACAGTTATAGGCGAGGATCGGCGTGTCGAGCCTCTCGGCGAACCTCGCGACGGCCGGCTCCGCCGCCAGCCTCGCCTTGAACAGGCCTGGCCGATCAGTTTCGTTGGCAAGCAGCGGCAGGTCGCGCAACGCCTGGCCGTCGGGCAGGGTAACAGCGTCTTGCCTCATCGCGGCCATGTCGTGGCCGGCATGGCCGCCCATATCCATGCCGGGCATCGACATGTCGTCCATCTTCGTCTGCGCCAGTGCGCGCGGGCTCGCCAGAACCGTCGCCAGGCCTGCCGCCAGAAAACCGCGTCGATGCATTTTTTGCTCCTTGCGCCCGATGGAAAGGCCTCGCCGGAAAACCTCGCTCCGACCCTAGAGGTTCCAGTAGCTGGAAGGTCAAGCGGGATCGAGCCGTCGGCGTATGAGAGGAACAGACGGGATCGTATCCGCCACGACCGCGTTCATCCGCAGGAGGGCACAACCTGCCGTTTTATCTGACGACGCAAAGAGGCCGAATCCATGCTTATCCAACCGATCGACTATTTTCTGGTCGCCTGGTTCGTGCTCGCCCTGGCCTCGACGCTCTATGTCGGCGTTGACCAGTACCGCAACAATCCTGAGCCGGTGGTGATGAAATGGGGCTTCATCCTGGTGACGCTCTATATGGGCCCGCTCGGGCTGCTGCTTTACGTGCTCGCCGACAAGGAGCCGCGCCCGGGCGAGCATGAAGCCTTCACCAGTCCGCTCTGGAAGCAGGGCGTCGGCTCGACCATCCACTGTGTCGCCGGCGATGCGACGGGCATCATCCTTGCCGCGGTCGTCACCGCCACGCTCGGCCTGCCGATGTGGCTCGATCTCATCGTCGAATATCTCGCCGGCTTCGCGTTCGGCCTTTTCATCTTCCAGTCGCTGTTCATGAAATCGATGATGGGCGGCAGCTATTGGGAAAACGTGCGCAAGAGCTTCCTGCCCGAGTTCATTTCGATGAACTTCATGATGGCCGGCATGGCGCCGGTCATGAGCTTCCTGATGATGGGCCGCGACATGCGCGCCATGGAGCCGGCCGAGCTGCTGTTCTGGGGCGTGATGTCGCTCGGCGTCATCGCCGGTTTCGCGCTTGCCTACCCCGCCAATGTCTGGCTGGTTGCGTGCGAGTTGAAGCACGGCCTGATGACCGAGCGCCCGCCGGAGGCCGGGAAAGACAACCAGGAGCCCGCTGCCAGAAGGCAGCATGCGCAGACGCAAATGCGGCAGGCCGGTGGCCATGGTCATCGCGAGCATGGCCACGACACGGGTTCCCACAAAAGCAAGGGCGGCCATCAGACGCGGTCGGACGCGACCACGCCGCAGATCGCCGCGCTCGGCGTGGTGTCGCTGATTGCGCTTGGTGTTGGCATGGCCGCTCCGGCGAACTGGCTGAACCTCAGGCTTTCGGCCCGCGACGTCGGCGGGGTGATCATGCCGCAGGGCATGATCATGGACCGCGACACCCCGGCCGACGCCATGCGCGACATGGCGGCGGCCGATCCGCGCCTCGTCACCGCTTTATACGACCTCGCCACCAAGGGCGACCAGGATCTGCCGTTCCGAATGGAGAACGGCGTGAAGGTGTTCGAGCTGAGGCCCTCGGTGATCCGCTGGCAGATCCTGCCGGACGTCGCGGTCGATGCCTATGCCTATAACGGCCAGATTCCCGGCCCGCGCATCCACATCCGGCAGGGTGACCGCATCAGGGTCAACGTGACAAACGATCTGCCTGAGGAAACGACCGTGCACTGGCATGGCCTGATCCTGCCCAACCAGATGGACGGGCCGGCCGAGATCACGCAGGCCCCGATCGAGCCGGGGCAGACCTATTCTTACGAATTCACGGCCACCCAGCACGGCACCTATTTCTACCATCCGCACGCCAAGCCCGACCGCACCCAGGCACTCGGCCTCTATGGCGCCCTGATCATCGATCCCGCCAACCCCGCCGATGAGGTCGCCGCCGACCATGACTACGTCATCGAGTTGCAGGAATGGCTGGTGCGAGAGGGGCTGACCTATCCCTCGATGCCGATGGACGGCGGCATGCCGAACTTCTTCACCATCAACGGCAAGGCCTATCCCTCCACCGAGACGATCCGCATGAAGGTCGGCGAGACCCTGAAGGTTCGCTTCATCGGCACCAACAACGGCTTCATCCATCCGATGCACATTCATGGCGGACCATTCGAGGTCGTCGCGCGCGACGGCGAGACCATTCCCCCGGCGGCCCGCTTCCTCGCCGACACCATCAATGTCGGTCCGGGCCAGCGCTATGATGTCGTCTGGACGGCGCGGCGACCCGGCAAATGGCTCATCCACTGCCACATTCCGCACCACACGACGAACAACAATGTCGAGCAAAAGGGCGGCGGCGGGCTGATGGTCGTCATCGACGTCAGCTGACGCGGGCGCCGGAATTGGCGCTGTTGCGGCATCAGCGCCGCACTCGGCCCGGCGACGGCTGCCCAGAGGTTGGCCTCGACGCCGAGCGGCGCAGGCAGCCTCGGAACACGGGCGGGCCCTGCACGTTGATCCCGAACCGCTCGTGGAGTGCACCATGCCAGATTGGATCGGGACTTGGCGAAACCAATACGGCTCGACCGTCATCATCGAGGACGATGCGGAAGGCGTCATCCGCGGCACGTTCAGGACGGCGTTGGAAGACAGCAGTTTCTTTGGTCAGGAACTTCCGATCCATGGCGCTGCTTGCGGCGACGTAATCGGCTTCACGGCTGCGGGACAGGGCAAGGCCGGGCCTGCGGCCGTGAGCTACACCGGTATTCTGCGGGAAAGTAAGCTCGAGATGCTTTGGCATACCGTTGCAGGGCAGACCCTTACCGCATCGGCGGAAGGGGCGCCTGCCAGGATGGTCAGAGTTGGGGCATGGCGCGCCTTCGGGACCAGCCTGGATGTGTTCGAGCGCGTGGAATGACCCAGCCTCTCGGGCCGGCGTGGCTCCATCGGCGGCTACGGAAGGCCGCCAGGCCCGCATATGCGCGACTGAAGGCGGCCTGCCGATCCTGAGCGATTTCGGCGGCGCTGTGGTCGAGCCGACCGGAGGACGGATGGGATGGCGGAAGAAGGCAACGACGCGCGGGTAGTCCTGCAATGCATGACAACCGAGCACTTTGTGCTGCAGACCGCCCGCGCGGCCACCATTCAGGAGGCAAATCAGCGCGCCAATCTGTTCCTCACGTCGGTCTCAAGCGCGGCGATCGCGCTGTCATTCGTGGCGCAAGTCACGAAAATGGGTACGCCGTTCGTGCTGTTCAGCCTGATCTTGCTGCCCTGCGTTTTCTTCATCGGCCTGGTCACCTTCGTCCGCGCCGTGCAGGTCGCCATCGAGGACATGGTGCACGCCCGTGGAATGGCGCGGATCCGGCACTACTACGTTGAAGTCGCGCCCGCCATGCAAAGCTACCTCGTTCATTCCACGCACGACGATCGCTCGGCGGTGCTCGTGGACAAGGGGCTCAGCCCATCGCCGTTGCAGTATTTCATGACCACGGCCGGAATGGTGAGCGTGATCAGCAGCGCCATTGCAGGTGTCTTTACGGGCATAGCCGCCACAGCGGCAGCCGGCGCCGGAATGGCTCTCGGTGTGGCAGCCGGGATGCTCGCCTTCGCTGCAAGCGTGTTCGCGCTGCGCAGCTACCACCTGCGGGCTTGGGCGGCGGCCGAGCAACGACTGACGGTTCTTTTCCCAGGCACGCGCGGGGAATGAAGCTCTGCGGAGCCAGGGATCGCTTGGCCGAGGTCCCATATGCCATGCATGCCTTGTGACATCTTCTATTGCCGTGGCCCAAAGCCTCTATATGGCCGTAGCGGAACAATGGAGGTCGTTTCCTGCATGCCGCTTTTGAACAGCGGAAGGGCATTGAGCACCGAGCGAACCTCTTCCTCCGTTTCGGCCTCCATGAGAAGACAAGCGCCGCCCATGTCGCCGCGGTTCCAGATTTGTCGCACGGTGCTCGCCATGAAAAGTCGGCGAACGCCTTCGGCTTCGGCTTCCAGTCTCTCGGGCGTGTAGTCCGCGTCGTTGAAGCTTTCCGTCCGCCGACGTGTCAAGACCATGAACTGCATGTTCTTTCTCCTGTTGATGAAGGTAAGGCTTTCCGGTTTGTCCCGCCGGGTGCTTGATGCCTGTCATGGTTATTTAGCGGCCATCGGCTGGAACAGGGCGGAAAGGATCGGTTTTCCAGTCTCGGCCGGCAACGTCGGCGCGAGAAAGACCGATGTCTTGCAATTGCGAGTCCGTGAGTTCCATCAGCATGCGGCGGCTCCGGCGCCTTTCCATACCAGCTTCGACCCAGACCAAGATCGCCGCGACGCGCGCCATCAGAATCTGTAGAGCCTCGACTCCACGCCGCTGCGGTGCACTCCTTGTTTCGGCCCGCTCCAAGGCGGCGCCGTTGACGACTGCGTCCATCGCATTTCTCCTTTTTTCGCGACCGGCCGAACCCCGAGGCGAAGGCGGCGGATGAGCCCGCCGCTTTGGGGGCTCGGCGGCCGGAGCCGGTGTCTAGCGGTTGCCGAAAAGGTCCCGGCGATGCTCGACCGCCTGATCCTGCGCGATGGCCGCATTCGAGCCCGCATTGAGCAGTTCGTAGGCTGCACTATGCGCGATCGAGGACGTGTGGGTGTTGTCGAGCTGTTCCCGGGCAATCGCATTGATGTCGGAACCGCCGACATTCGGGTTCTCGGCGAGTGCGGCGCCAGTGATGGCCAGGAACGCGGCGGTGGCAAGAGCGATCTTTTTCATGGAAATCTCCTAAGGTTGAGTTCTGGACTTGGGTTCAAGAACAGGTCCTTGCCTGTTCGCCAAGACGATGCATCTTGGGCCCACTCATGGTAATCATCGAAGATTGGGAAGGATCATCCGCCAAGAGCGGATAATAGGATCATGAGCGGGCGCGCTGCCTCAGCGCTGACCCCTCCCGGATCGAGGATTTTGCCATGTCGGTGCTGGCAATCGCTCCGGCCCTTGCCCGCATGTGGCCGGCCAGAAGATCAGAAGGGACATCAGCCCGCCGACTTTCCGGCGCGGACGGTGGACTGCTGTTCAGTACTTCAATTCCATCCATCTGCGGTGTTCGGCAAAGCGCTCGGCCAACAGATCGATGAAAGTCCTGACCTTGGCCGAGACATGGTGACGATGCGGATAGAACGCGTTGATCGCGAACTCGACTCCTGAATATTCCTCCAGCACCCGGACAAGGCGCCCGGCGCTCAGGTCGTCGGCCACGAGGAAGGGCGGCGGTATGAACAGACCGCGGCCGTCGAGAGCAAGGCGTCTGAGCGTCTCCTGGCTGTTGGTCAATAAGTTGCCATCGACGCGGACGGAAACGGGCTCGCCGTCGGGGTCCTCGAAACGCCACTCGTTACCGAAAGGATATGACGCATGGCGCATGCAATTGTGGCGTGCGAGGTCATCGGGCCGACGCGGTGTTCCATGGCGTTCGAAATAGCCGGGCGAACCGCAGACGATGTTGCGCCATGAGGTCAGCCGCCGGACGATCAGGCTTGAATCGGGAAGCGGCAGCGAACGCACGTCAAGGTCGAAGCCCTCCTCCACCATGTCGACCATTCTTTCGCCGACGGTGAGATCGACCGAAACAGCCGGATAAAGGTTGACGAATTCGGAAACGATCGGCGCCAGAAAACGGATGACGCTCATGCTGGAATGAAGGCGAAGCGTGCCTTGCGGCGTCGCCTGAAGTGCTCCCGCGACGCGGTCCGCCTCCTCCAGATCGGCGAGGATTTGTGAGGAACGCTGGTAGTAAGCCTGGCCGATCTCGGTCAGGCTCACCTTGCGGGTGGTGCGGTTGAGAAGCCGGACGCCGAGCCTGTCCTCCAGCGCCTGGACGTGGTTGCTGACCATGGTCGTCGACATGTTGAGGCGTCGGGCTGCCGCGGAAAAGCCGCCGCATTCCACAACGCGGCCAAACACTGTCAAGCTCGTGAGCCTGTCCATTTCGATTATCCGCTCTTAATGGATGATCCTTCTGTTCTTTCCTCGATTATCACATCAAGATTGCCGTTGCATCGTCCTGACACCAATCGGCCACTCGGCCCGACCGTGAGAGGAGATTACGATGAACGTAAGCGTCAAACCCGCCACCTTGGAATACCCGGTTGAGGTGAAGCCCGCGCTGCGGGCCCGCAAGACGATGATCAAGCGCACCGTTGTCGGGTTGGGTCTGGTGGTCGGCCTGACCGCGGCTGCGCTCTACGGCTATGACTATTGGACGGTCGGGCAGTATCTGCAATCGACCGACGATGCCTATGTCAAGGCCGACTATACGACTGTCGCGCCGAAGATCTCGGGCCACATCGCCGAGGTGCTGGTCGATGACAACACTCCCGTCAAGGCGGGCCAGGTTCTGGCCCGCATCGACGACCGCGACTTCAGGACCGCGCTCGACCAAGCGCAAGCCAATGTCGAAGCAGCCGAAGCGACGCTGCATAACCTCGACGCCCAGATCGGCCTGCAGCATTCGGTGGTCGAACAGCAAAAGGCCAACGTCGCCGCAACCGAGGCGAAGCTCAAATTCGCGCAGCAGGAGGGTGACCGCTATAAAACCCTGCTGAAAAGCGGCTACGGCACCAGCCAACGCGCCCAGCAAGCCGCGGCCTCCCTTGGCGAAAACGAAGCCCAACTGCGGCGGGATCGCGCCGCACTGGTTGCTGCCCGCAAAGCGATCGACGTGCTCACGACTGAGCGCGGCAAGGCGGAGGCCGAGCGCGACAGCAGCCAGGCCGCCCTGCGTCAGGCGAAACTCAATCTCTCCTACACCACGATCACAGCGCCCGTCGACGGCACCGTCGGGGCCCGTTCGCTTCGCGTCGGCCAGTATGTGCAGGCCGGCACGCTGCTCATGGCGGTGGTGCCGCTGAATGCGGTCTATGTCGTGGCCAATTTCAAGGAAACACAGCTCACTCATGTGCAGAGCGGACAGCCGGTCGAGATCGCCGTCGACGGCTTTCCCGGCGTGGCACTCAAGGGCCGCGTCGACAGTGTGTCGCCGGCCAGCGGTCTCGAGTTCGCGCTGCTGCCCCCGGATAACGCCACCGGCAATTTCACCAAGATCGTGCAGCGCATCCCGGTGAAGATCGCGATCAACGACGGCAGGCTCGCCGGCAAGCTGCGCGCCGGCATGTCGGCGGAACCGACGATCGACACGAAGGCAACCATCCTGGCCGAACGGGGTGAACCGGACAGCGGCCGCCGGATCATCGCCGGCTGGTAACTCGTAGCGGCTGCGCGAGGTTCTCCGGGACCTCGCATGGTGGCCGCCACGCCAGTGTCTCACGCGCGCTTCGTCAAACAAGGAATTCAGCCGTGCCCGCAACCCTCACTACCAATCCCACGCCTGCGCCGGCGGCAGCCAAAGCATCGAGCCTGGCGCCGACCGATGCCTCTTCCGCCTCGCTCAAGACCTGGATCGCCGTCATTGGCTCGACGCTCGGCGCCTTCATGGCGGTCCTCAACATCCAGATCGTCAACGCATCCCTCGCCGACATTCAGGGCGCCATCGGCGCCGGCATCGACGACGGCGGCTGGATATCGACCGCCTACCTGGTGGCCGAGATCGTCGTCATTCCGCTCACCGGCTGGTTGTCGCGGGTCTTTTCCATCCGCGTCTATCTTCTGGCCAATGCAATCCTGTTTCTCGCCTTCTCGGTTGCATGCGCCTTCGCGCAAAACCTTCAGCAGATGATTGTTCTGCGTGCTTTGCAGGGCTTTTGCGGCGGCGTGCTGATCCCGGTCGCCTTCACCATCACCATAACCCTCCTGCCCAAGGCGAAGCAGCCGATCGGATTCGCCCTGTTCGCGCTGTCGGCGACCTTCGCACCGGCCATCGGACCGACAATCGGTGGCTATCTCACCGAGAACTGGGGCTGGCAGTTCATCTTCTATGTCAACTTGGTCCCCGGCGCGATGATGGTCGGCATGCTGTGGATGTCCCTCGAAAGGGCGCCGATGCAGCTTTCGCTGCTGCGCCAGGGCGACTGGGCCGGGATCATCACCATGGCGATCGGGCTCGGCACCTTGCAGACCGTGCTCGAGGAGGGCAACAAGGACGATTGGTTCGGCTCGCCGTTCATCGTGCGGCTGTCCTTGATCGCCCTCGTCAGCCTCTCGCTTTTCCTGTGGATCGAGTTGAGAAGCGAAAGGCCCTTGCTTAACCTCAGACTGTTCGCCCGCTGGAATTTCGGTTTCTCCATCCTGGCCAGCTTCCTGCTCGGAATTGCGCTCTACGGGGCGGTGTTCATCCTGCCCGTCTATCTCGCGCGCATCCAGGGCTACAACGCCCAGCAGATCGGCATGGTGCTGGCCTGGACAGGCCTGCCGCAACTGGTGCTGATCCCGCTGGTGCCGCAGTTGATGAAGCGTTTCGACATGCGCATTATCGTCGCCTTCGGCTTTGCGCTGTTCGCGGCGAGCAATTTCATGAACATCGAAATGACGGCGACCTACGCGTCGGAGCAGTTCTTTTGGCCGAATGTCGTCCGTGCCGTCGGTCAGGCCCTGGTCATGGTACCCCTGGCTGCGGTCGCTACGGCCGGCATCGAACAGGAGAACGCCGGCTCTGCCTCCGCATTGTTCAACATGATCCGGAATCTCGGCGGCGCCGTCGGCATCGCCATGCTGCAGACTTTTCTGACCAAGCGCGAGCAGTTCCACTCCAACGTGCTGGTGCGGTCGGTGTCGCTGTTCGAAGAGAGCACTCGCGCGCGCATCGAGCATCTGACCCGGTACTTCCTGGCGCATGGCGCCGGCGATCGCGCAGCCGCGATGCACAAGGCCGTCATCGCCATCGGACAGATGGTGCGCAAGCAGGCTTTCATCATGGCTTTCAGCGACGCGTTCTATCTACTCGGAGCAGCCCTTGTCGTCGCGTTCTTCGCCACGCTGCTGTTGCGCAACCCGGGCCATATCGAGGCGGGTGGCGCGCACTGAAAGATCGGAAAGAAGAACTACAATGATTTCAATCCCGAACTACGCCTGCGCGGCCCCGGAATGTGAGTCTGTCACGTGCACCGCCAGGAAACTCAGCAAATTTCGAATGCTTGGCAGAGACTGTGCCGTTCCAAGTAGGGCACTTTAGCCCATAGTGCGATTTTGGCACCGGCTGCCGCCGTCTTGCCAAAACCGGCTGAATTCCGAAAATCAAGCCAGTGGCGTCGCGCTGGAAACGCCTGGAAGTCTATTGATTTCAATAGGATAAAATGGCGCGCCCGAAGAGATTCGAACTCCTGACCCCCAGATTCGTAGTCTGGTGCTCTATCCAGCTGAGCTACGGGCGCGCATCAGGTCATGCTTTCCATGACCCCGCGATCCGATCCTCGAGGACCGGCCGCGAATGTGTGCAGTTCCCTAGCGACTGAATTCGCGAAAAGCAAGCCGATCCGGCAAAAGTTTTGTCGTCGATGCGTCATCCGCTGGATCCGGCCGGAAATCGGGTTGTTAGAAGCGGCATACAGGGCGAAGGGGGCCGGACCGGTTTGCGGGCGAAACAGCGCCCAAGCCTGTCAGGCCGGGCGGCGCAGCCCGTTGCGGGCCTGGTCGAGCCGCACCGGCTGGTCGGGAATGGTGACGGCGAAGGTGGTGCGCCCGCCGATCGATTCGACCAGCTCCACCGTGCCGCCATGCGCGCGGATCAGTTCATGCGCGATCGCCAGACCAAGCCCGGTGCCGCCGCTGCGCGCAGAGCCGCGGAACGCCGCGAACAGGTTCTCGCGCGCCTTCGGCGGCAGGCCGGGACCGGTGTCGGTCACGACGATGCGGCTGACGCTGCCCATGCGCTCGGCCGAAACCGCCAGCCGGCGCACCACGGCGCTCTCCGTGTCCGCCGCCATCGCCTGCACGGCGTTGCGGCACAGATTGGTGAGCACGCGGAACAACTGGTCGGAATCGGCGTCCACCTCGAACGCCTTTTCGACCGCGTTGATGAACTCGATGCCTTCCTCGATGTCGAGCAGGCCGTGCACGTCCTCGACCAGCTGGCGCAGCCGCACGCGCCGGCGCGAAGGCGGCGGCTCCTGCGTACGGCCGTAATGAAGCACGCCTTCCGAGTAGGAGACCGCACGGTCGAGCGCACGCAGGAGCTTCGGCGCGAAGGCCTGCACGGTCGGATCCTTGACCTGGCGCAGGCGGTCCGAAATTAGCTGCGCCGAGGCCAGGATGTTGCGCATGTCGTGGTTGATCTTCGACACGGCGAGGCCGAGGTCGGCCAGGTGCTTCTGCTCGGTCAGCATCTTCTGCAGCCGCTCCTGCATCTGCGACAGCTCGCGCTCGGCCACCCCGATCTCATCGGCGCGAGCGGCGGGATGAATGATCCGGCTGGGGTCGTCGGGGGCCTGCGAGAAGGACAGCATGGAGCGCGTCATGTTGCGGATCGGTCCGATCATGATCAGGTCGATCGCGGCATAGACCAGCATGGCCGTGAACAGCGAGATCAGCAGCGAGACGAAGGCGACGTTGCGCGAATAGATAAGCATCGCCTTGCGCAGGCTGTAGTCCGGCATGATCAGCTCGAACTCCTTGTCGCTGTCGCCGACCGGCCCGAAGACGCGCAGCATCCGGTTGCCGCCGAAAAACAGCGTGTCGAGCGCGCCGGTCATGCCCTTGACCATGCCGACGCTGGCGAGGTCGATGTGCTCGTCGACCTGCGGCGGCATATCGGCCACCACAAGCAGCCGCGACACGCCGCCGTCGCGCACCGCGATCGCCTTGGCGCCGATCGCCATAAGCACGTCGTTCTGCGCCGTGCGCGACAGCGAGGTCGGTTCGCCCTGCACCAGCACGATCGATACGGCCGCGGCGGTACTCAGCCGCTCCTTGAGCCAGGCCAGCCGGTAGCTGGCGATCCAGGGCAGGAAGATGAGCACCTCGGCCAAAAGCACGAAGACGATGGTCAACAGCAGCAGTTTTGTCGACAGGCCGCGCGACAAGGGTACGCTGCGGACGCCGGCTGGCGCTGGTCCTGTCCCTTCCTCGGCGTGCGTGGTTTCGCTCATGCGGTCCTGTCTTCACAATCGCTTGATCAGCCCAGATTAGGCGATTGCGGCTTTTTTGCCAATTTCCCCCTTGGTCGGAGAGATATAATTGCCGCCGAAAGTGCGCATCCCGGGCCCGGCGACACCGGCCCGGCACCGGCCCGGCACCGGATTGACTTCCAAAACCCTTCTTTCTATAAGCCCGCTCACGCTCGGGCCATTCGTCCCGGCGCGGTTTCGATCGCGCCAAAGCCGGCCCGGCAAAGCTCCTGTTACAGAGTGACAGAATCAAGAAGGGCCGCACCCCGCGGTATTAAAACAAATGAAGCGTACCTACCAACCGTCAAAACTCGTCCGCAAACGCCGGCACGGTTTCCGTGCCCGCATGGCCACCAAGGGTGGTCGCGGCGTCGTCGCAGCTCGCCGCAACCGCGGCCGCAAGCGGCTCAGCGCCTGAGCGAGACAAGATCGTTGCCCGCAACCGGCAAGCCAGTGGGACAAAATCCCAAGCGGCTTCTGAAACGCGCGGAATTCCTGGCCGTCCGCCGTGGTGAAAAACGTCGCGGGCGGTTTTTCCTCGTCGAGGTCCTCGACCGCGGCGACGGCGGCGCGCCGCGCGTCGGCTACACCGTCACCAAGAAGGTCGGCAACGCGGTCGTGCGTAACCGCGTCCGGCGGCGGCTGAAAGAGGCCGTGCGCACCCATGCGGCCGATGACATGATGCCCGGCAATGATTATGTCATCGTCGGGCGCGATGATGCGCTCCGCGCCCCGTTCGGCCAGTTGAAGGCCGAACTCTCCCGCCGACTTCGCGGAACACGATAGGCCAAGGGCTCTCGATGGAAAACAACCGAAACTTCTTCATCACCATCGCGCTATCGGTGCTGATCCTGACCCTGTGGCAGGTTTTCTACATGAACCCGCGCGTCGAACAGCAGCGCGAGGCGGCGCGCGTCGAGCAGCAGCGCGTGGAAGAGCAGAAGAAGGCGGCGGAGACAGCCAATCCGGGCGCGGCAACGCCAGCGCCGGCCGGCACCGCTCCCGGTGCCATCCCCAACGCGCCCGGCGGCGACACCGTCACCGCGGCCAGCCGCGACCAGGCGCTGGCGGCTTCGAAGCGCGTCAAGATCGACACGCCGAGCCTCGAAGGCTCGATCAACCTGACCGGCGCGCGCCTCGACGACCTCAAGCTCAAGCACTACACCGAAACCGTCGACAAGGATTCGCCCAAGATCGAACTGCTCAACCCTTCGGAGTTGCCCAGCGGCTACTTCGCCGAGATCGGCTTCGTCGGCAACGACAAGACGGGCACGGTACCGGGCGCGGATACGGTGTGGAACGTCGAAGGCAATCCGACGCTGACCCCGTCGACGCCGGTGACGCTGACTTACACCAGTGACAAGGGGCTGACCTTCAAGCGCACCTTCTCTGTGGACAGCGACTACATGTTCACCGTTTCCGACGAGGTGCGCAACTCGGGTTCGGCCCCGGTTACGCTATCGAATTACGGCCGCGTAACGCGCTACGACAAGCCGGCAGTCGCCAGCACCTACGTGCTGCATGAAGGCCTGATCGGCTTCACCGGTGCGGAAGGCCTGCAGGAACACAAATACGCGTCCATCGAGAAGGACAAGGAAGTCAAGCCGGGCAAGTCGACGGACGGCTGGCTTGGCATTACCGACAAATACTGGGCGGTGACGGTGGTCCCGAGCGAGAAGCAGCCGTTCCAGCCGCGCTTCGGCTATTTCGTGGACGGCCGCCACCGCTACCAGTCCGACTTCCTCACCGACCCGATCAATGTCGAGGCCGGCCAGTCGGCAACCGTCGAGACCGAGGTCTTCGCCGGCGCCAAGGAAGTCGCCAAGATCAATGCCTATGCCGAAGACCGCCACATCAAGCGGTTCGACCTGCTGATCGACTGGGGTTGGTTCCACTTCATCACCAAGCCGATGTTCTGGCTGATCGACACGCTCTACAAATTCCTCGGCAATTTCGGCCTGGCGATCCTCGCCACCACCGTCATCGTCAAGGCCATCTTCTTCCCGCTCGCCAATAAGTCCTACGCGTCGATGGCGAACATGAAGAAGGTGCAGCCCAAGATGCTCGAGATCCGCGAGAAATACGCGGACGACAAGATGAAGCAGCAGCAGGCGATGATGGAGCTGTACAAGACCGAGAAGATCAATCCGCTCGCCGGCTGCTGGCCGGTGGCATTGCAGATCCCGGTCTTCTTCTCGCTCTACAAGGTGCTCTACATCACCATCGAGATGCGCCATGCGCCGTTCTTCGGCTGGATCCAGGATCTGGCCGCGCCCGATCCGACCTCGATCTTCAACCTGTTCGGCCTTGTTCCGATCACGCTTCCGCACATGCTGATGATCGGCGTCTGGCCGCTGATCATGGGCGTCACCATGTTCCTGCAGATGCGCATGAACCCGACGCCGCCGGATCCGACGCAGGCCGCCATCTTCACCTGGATGCCCGTCATCTTCACCTTCATGATGGCTGGGTTCCCGGCCGGGCTTGTCATCTACTGGGCCTGGAACAACACGCTGTCGATCCTCCAGCAAGGCGTGATCATGAAGCGCCAAGGCGCCAAGATCGAACTGTGGGACAATCTGCTGGCGCTGTTCCGCAAGAAACCGTCGCCAGCGGAATAAAGCCTCATTCTTCGCTAAAAGCCCGGTCGCCCGGGCTTTTTCTTATGCGCCGGCATCGGTCCACGTCCGCCCGCGATGGGCGAAACTGCAAACGCGCGGCACCGTCCGATCCGGCAAATGCGCTTGTCCACCATCGAAGACTCGCTCCCGGGGCGATTGGTGCTATACGGCGGATTACGCTACTTTGACGAGGTGTGCGCCGACGCGGGACGCGTCCGCCAGCCAATTCCCGGACGAACCGCCATGACCGGACCCAATCCCGACATCAAGCACCCGGTCCCGATGCACGCGCGCGTCGGCTTCCTCAAGGCGCTGGTGAGCGCGCCCAACATCGAGATTGGCGACTTCACCTACTATGACGATCCGGAAGGGCCGGACAAATTCGCCGAGAAATGCGTGCTGCACCACTATTCCTTCATCGGCGACAGGCTGATCATCGGTAAGTTCTGCGCCATCGCCGAAGGTGCCCGCTTCATCATGAACGGCGCCAACCACGCCATGTCCGGTTTTTCGACCTATCCGTTCAACATTTTCGGCCATGGCTGGGAAAAGGGTTTCGACCCCGCCACATGGTCGAAGGAGGTGCGCGGCGACACGGTGGTCGGCAACGATGTCTGGATCGGCATGGAGGCAGTGATCCTGCCGGGGGTGCAAATCGGCCATGGCGCCATCGTCGCGGCGAAGTCCGTGGTCACGCACGACGTGCGGCCCTATGCCATCGTCGCCGGCAACGCGGCCAAGGTCGTCAAGATGCGTTTCGACGACAGGACGATCCGGCGGCTGCTGGCGGTGGCTTGGTGGGATTGGCCGGTGGACAAGATCAGCCGCAACCTCGATGCCATCAGGGGCGCCGATATTTCTTTTCTGGAGACAGCAGCTTGAACGCTCAATACAGCACCACGATCGGCACGGACCTGTTTACCCGCGGGTGGATCTTTATCCGCGGTGTGCCCGCCATGAAGTTCCTGCCTCCGGAAGGGCCGCCGGAAATCGCCTTTGCCGGCCGCTCCAACGTCGGCAAGTCGTCGCTGATCAACGCTCTGGTCAACCAGAAGGGCCTGGCGCGCACCTCCAACACGCCGGGGCGCACGCAGGAACTCAATTATTTCGTGCCGGACGGATTTTCGGGGGAGGGCGCCGACCTGCCGCCAATGGCATTGGTCGACATGCCGGGCTACGGCTATGCCACCGCGCCCAAGGAAAAGGTCGACAATTGGACGAAGCTGGTCTTCGACTATCTCAAGGGCCGTGTCACGCTGAAGCGGGTTTATGTGCTGATCGACGCCCGCCACGGCATCAAGGCCAAGGACGACGAGGTGCTGTCGCTGCTCGACAAGGCGGCGGTTTCGTACCAGGTCGTTCTGACCAAGACCGACAAGATCAAGGCCGCCGGCGTGCCCCGGCTGATTGAGGAGACGCTTGCCAAGATCAAGAAGCGACCGGCGGCGTTTCCTTTCGTGCTGGCGACGTCATCGGAAAAGGCCGAGGGCCTGGAGGAGCTGCGCGCCGCGATCGTGCTCGCGGCCAATGGCGGCTAGCGGCAGAAAAAGCCGGGTTAAGCCTTCGCCTCCAGGGCGATCATCTTGTGGCTTTCCTCCGCGGCAAGCATTTCGGTGCCATAGGCCTTCAGGAACATGTCGACGCCCGACCTGACGATATGGTCGATTTCGTCCTGGTTCGGAGCCTTGGCGCGATAGGCGAAGATGCACTGCCGGAAAAGACCGGCCAGGCAGAGTTCTGTGAACTGATAGGCGGCAAGGTCGACATCGTCGATCTTGAGCAGGCCACGGTCGATGGCGGCATTGAGGAAGGTCACGACCTTGTCGTGGCCGCGTTTGGGGCCGCGTTCGTAAAACCGCGCGCCCATGTCGGGTATCCTGTCGGAGGCGCCGATCACCGTGCGCTGGGCCTGGATGACCTTGGCCGAGGTGATCTTCATGGACAGGACCTTGCCGAATTTCACCAGCGTCTCGCGCAGGTCGTCGGCACGGTCGAGCACGTCATACATGTTCTTGAAGATCGTGCCGCGCTCTTCCTCGATCAGCGCCTCGAACAGCTCTTCCTTGTTGGCGAAGTAGACATAGATGGTGCCTTTCGACACGCCGGCTTCCCGCGTGATGTCGTTCATCGAGGCCGCCTCGAAGCCCTTGTCGATGAAGACCCGGCGGGCGCCATCGATGATCTGGCTGCGCTTGACCGGATCCTGTCCAGCAGCCGGGCGGCCGCGGCGCAAGCCGTCCAGCAGGTCGCCGCAATTGTCGTTTTCGACGTCGGGCGTTGTGTCGGCCATTAAAGTCACACCTCGAAAATAATTCGAACCAAGCGGTTCGATTGCCTCTTGATATGGCCCTCTTTAGGCGCTATGTCAACGGCCGGATCGAACCGAACGGTTCAGTATTATAACTTAGAGAGATGTCATGTCCTCGAACGCGCCGTCCACCGCCGAAGTCCGTCCTTTCCCCAACGCCAAGATCGCCCCGGCGACGGAAGCACCGGAAGTTCCCGTCCAGCCAGTCGCCGCGCCGCCTCTGGCGGAAACTCCGCCGAAGAAAAAGCGTTCCGTGCGCTCCTTCCTGCTGCCGATCATCGGCGTCGCCCTGCTCGGCGCCGGCGCCTGGTACGGCTATGATTACTGGACCACCGGCCGTTTCATGATTTCGACCGACGACGCCTATGTCCAGGCCGACATGGCTTTCATTTCGCCCAAGATCTCCGGCTATGTCGATCAGGTCAAGGTCAGCGAGAACCAGCAGGTCAAGGCCGGCGATCCCCTGCTGACGGTCGATGACGGTGATTACAAAATAGCGGTCGCCCAGGCCGAGGCGCAGATCGCCACGCTGGCCAGGACGCTCGATCGCATCGATGCGCAGACCAAGGCGGCGCAGGCCTCCTTGCAGCAGGCGCAGGCCGCCAAGACCGCCGACCAGGCCGCGGCGGCCAATGCCGCGCGCGCCCAGCAGCGCGCCGCGCAACTGCTCAAGACCCATGTCGGTACGCAGGCGCAACTCGACGACGCCCAGACGGCGCTCGACCAGGCCAACGCCGCTCTCGTCGGCGCCGACGCACAGATCGCCGCAGCACAGGCCAATATCGGCGTGCTGGAGGCGCAGCGTGCTGAATCGGCAAGCACGCTGGCATCCTTGCAGCTCAGCCGCGACAAGGCCGCGCGCGACCTTTCCTTCACGGTGCTCAAGGCGCCCTATGACGGCGTCGTCGGCAACCGTTCCGTCGAGCAGGGCGACCTCGTGAGCCCCGGCCAGAAGCTCGCCGTCATCGTCCCGATGAACAAGCTCTACATCGTCGCCAACTTCAAGGAGACCCAGCTTGCCCGGCTGGTGCCCGGCGAAAAGGTCAGGATTTCGGTCGATGCCATCGACGGCGAGCCCATCGAGGGCACCGTCTCCTCGCTGGCGCCGGCCTCGGGTGCCGTGTTCTCGCTGCTGCCGCCGGAAAACGCCACCGGCAACTTCACCAAAGTGGTGCAGCGCGTCCCGGTCCGCATCGACGTGCCGGCCGATGCCCTGAAGAGCGGCAGGCTGCGCGCCGGCTTGAGCGTCGTTGTCGCCGTCGACAGCCGCACCGCGCCGGCCGCGACCAACTGAGCGCGCTCCGGGGAGCAACGCCATGGCTACCGCAACCCTGACCGCAGGAGCGCCGCCGGCGAGGCCGGCAGTGCCTGACACCATCTCGACGCGGCGCGTCATAGCCTTCCTGGCGATGGTGTTCGGCATGTTCATGGCCATCCTGGACATCCAGATCGTCTCGGCCTCGCTGGCCGAGATCCAGGCTGGCCTGAGCGCCAGTTCCGACGAGATCCCCTGGGTGCAGACGGCCTATCTGATCGCCGAGGTGGTCATGATCCCCCTATCCGGCTTTCTCAGCCGGATGCTGTCGACGCGCGTTCTGTTCACAATTTCGGCGGCGGGTTTTACCGCCGCCAGCGCGCTCGCTGCGACCGCAACCAACATCGACCAGATGATCGTCTATCGCGCCATTCAGGGTTTTATCGGCGGCGGCATGATCCCCAGCGTCTTCGCGGCCGCCTTTACCATCTTCCCGCCGTCGCGCCGTGCCGTCGTGTCGCCGATGATCGGCCTGGTGGCCACCCTGGCGCCGACCATCGGTCCGACCGTCGGCGGCTATATCAGCCACGCAATGTCCTGGCACTGGCTGTTCCTCGTCAATGTCGTGCCCGGCATTCTGGTGACGACGGCGGCCTGGTCGCTGATCGACTTCGACAAGCCCAACCTCAAGCTGTTCTCGAAGTTCGACTGGTGGGGCCTTGCCGGCATGGCGGCGTTCCTCGGCTGCATGGAATATGTGCTCGAGGAAGGCCCGAACAATGATTGGCTGCAGGATCAGGCGGTGTTCATCTGCGCCGTCGTCATGACCTTCGGCGCGGTGCTGTTCTTCTGGCGGGTGTTCACCGCCGAGGAGCCGATCGTCGATCTCAAGGCGTTCAGCAATATCAACTTCGCCTTCGGCTCGCTGTTCTCCTTCGT
This sequence comes from Mesorhizobium sp. B2-2-3, assembly GCF_006442405.1. Taxonomy (NCBI): domain Bacteria; kingdom Pseudomonadati; phylum Pseudomonadota; class Alphaproteobacteria; order Hyphomicrobiales; family Phyllobacteriaceae; genus Mesorhizobium; species Mesorhizobium sp. B2-2-3. The sequence goes on from NZ_VFWC01000003.1 coordinate 435,058, forward strand.
CATCGGCATCGGCCTCTACGGTCTCACCTATCTCTACCCCGTGTTCCTCGGACGCATCCGCGGCTACGATTCCATGATGATCGGCGAGGCGCTGTTCGTCAGCGGCCTGGCGATGTTCTTCACCGCGCCGGTCTCGGGCATCCTGTCGAACAAGATGGACCCGCGGCTGATGATGATGATCGGCTTCTTCGGCTTTGCCACCGGAACCTGGTGGATGACGCACCTGACCGCCGACTGGGATTTCTACGAGCTGCTCATCCCGCAGATCCTGCGCGGCTGTTCGATGATGCTGTGCATGGTGCCGATCAACAACATCGCGCTCGGCACGCTGCCGCCCGAGCGGCTGAAGAATGCATCGGGCCTGTTCAACCTGACCCGCAATCTCGGCGGTGCCGTCGGCCTCGCCTTGATCAACACGGTGCTGATCGACCGCAACGCCTTCCACTATGCAAGGCTCTCCGAGCACGTGCAGTGGGGAAGTGCGGCCGCGCAGCAGAAGCTTCAGAACATGACGCTCAATTTCGAGCAGACCGCCGGCCTGGATGCGGCCAGCGCGGCGATCTCGAAATTGTCGGGCATGGTCCAGCAGCAGGCGGCGCTGCTGTCCTTCATGGACGTGTTCTACATGCTGACGGTGCTGTTCGCGACGCTTGGCCTGTTCACCATGATGATCCGCAAACCGGCGGCCGCCGGCGGTGGTGGCGGCGGGCACTGACACCAGGGCAATACCGGAGAAACGATTTGCGTCCGGTAATGCGCTGGAAGCAAGGAAACACGGGCAGCCGTTTCGGGAAGCTCCTCCAGTCCACGCCCGAAATGACTGACCGCTAAAAAACTCCGGGTCGCAAGCCCGGAGTTTTTTCATATCGCGGCCGCATGGTCTCAGGCTGTGGCGGGCTTGAAGCTCAGCGCCACGCCGTTGATGCAGTGACGCAGCCCGGTCGGCGGCGGGCCGTCGTCGAAGACATGGCCCAGATGGCCGCCGCAGCGGCGGCAGTGGACTTCGGTGCGAGTCATGCCGAGCGACCGGTCCTGCGTCTTGCCGACGGCGTTGGCGATCTCCTGCCAGAAACTCGGCCAGCCGGTGCCGGAATCGAACTTCGTCTCGGAGGAGTAAACCGGCAGGTCGCAGCCGGCGCAGGCGAAGACGCCCTTGCGGTGCTCGTTGAGCAATGGGCTGGTGCCGGGATATTCGGTGCCTTCCTTGCGCAGCACGTCGAAGGCCGCGGGAGACAGGATCGCGCGCCATTCGGCATCGGTCTTGGTGACTTCGAAGGTCTCCGCCGCACGTGCATCCTGCGATCCGCCCATGCGCAGCAGAGATGCCGTGCCGGCGACCACGCCGATGGCGGCGGCGCCGCTCAAGAGAAAGTCGCGACGGTTCATGGCCAATCCTCCTGCTATCTGTTTGCCACATTCAACGCTCGGCTGAAAATCAAAAGCCGTTGAGGGCCGAACGTTACCCGCACCAGCCTCCTGGATGGAGCCACAGTGCGGAGCGGACGCCTGCCGGCGCAACGCGTGTACGAAGTCGCGCACCGGCAGGAGAGCCTTGCTGCCTGTTCGCCGGCAGCGAGCCGTATGTTACATCTTCGGCAAAAGAACCTTGTCGATGACGTGGATGACGCCATTGGACTGCCTGACGTCGGCAATCGTCACATGGGCGACATTGCCGTTCTCGTCCGTGACGGTGACCTTGCCCTTGTCGGCCTTGAGCGTCAGCTCGCAGCCGCCGGCGGTCTTGACCACATGCGCGCCGCCATCGGCCTTGGCCATCTTGGCGACGTCGGCGGCCATCGCTTTCGCCGCGATCACATGGCAGGTCAGGACCTTGGTCAGCTTGTCCTTGTTCTCGGGCTTGAGCAGCGTTTCGACCGTGCCGGCCGGAAGTGCTGCAAAGGCCTCGTTGGTGGGAGCGAAGACGGTGAAGGGCCCGGCGCCCTGCAGCGTGTCGACCAGGCCCGCTGCCTTGACGGCAGCGACCAGCGTCGTGTGGTCCTTCGAATTGACGGCGTTCTCGATGATGTTCTTCTTGGCGTACATGGGTGCGCCCCCGACCATCGGATTGGCGGCATAGGCGATGGTGCCGAGCGCTGAGAGGCCGATCGTACCGGCGAGCAAAAGGGTGGCGAATTTACGCATGATGTAAGTCTCCTCGGGTTGTTTTCCCCATCATTGGGAACGCGAGGAGATACGGGCCATGAAAAACTTAGTTTCGCTTTCTATGAAAGAATTCTTTTCTTCCGAATGAGGTCCAGTGATTTCGGTGGATAGGCTGATCCAACCGCGGGAATTTGGTCCGCGGTTATCCATGCAAAAATAGACTTCACTATTTTGTAAGGCGACGGTCCGGGCGGGGAGCCATCAGATGCCCTTCAGGTCGCCTGCCGCCACCACCGGTCCCGTCGGCTGGCCGGTCGGCGAACCGCCTGAAGGCTCGAGGCTGACCGCCAGCACGGCGCCCTGCGCAAGTTTCTGCTGCACGGCCGGCGAAACCGTCACATGCGCAGCCTTCCCGGCCGGGATGACGCCCATCGAAACCGGCGCGTTCTTGCCCACGATCACCCACAGTTCGAAGTCCTTGCCGGAGGCCCGCTCACCGGAAACGTGCGACAGGCCGACTTCATGATGCGCCGCGTCATAGACGACGAGGTATCTGACGTCGCTGCCTTCGGCGGCCAGCGAGGCGACAAGCTGTGGTTGTTGGAGCGGCGGGTTGATGAAAGGCAAGGCGATGTAGATCGCCAGCGCCGCGATGGCGGCGGCGGCAAGGCCGCGCCAGAAGGCAAGGCTCGACCATAGGCCGGCGCGAGGCTGCGAGGCGAACAGCCGGCGATCGATCGCCTCCTTGACCCTGATCGGAGGTTCTGTCCCGGGATAGGCGACGGCCAAGGGCGAAAAATGGGCCTCCCAGGCATCGACAAGCCGAGCGAATGCGGCGTCGCCATCGATGCGGCGGGACGCGATCTGGCGTTCTTCCGCTGTCAGGACGCCAAGAACGTATTCGGCGGCGAACAGGTCGTCGCCTCCACGTTCCGGTCCGTCGTCGTCTACCAGCGTCATCTTTCCAGACACTCTCTGAGCTTCAGCAGGCTGCGCCGCAGCCAGGTTCGCATCGTGTTCAGCGGCACGCCATGGCGCTCCGCCAGTTCGGCATAGCTCTCGCCGTTCAGATAGGCGCCCCGGACAGCCGCTGCCCGGCCCTTCTCCAATTCCTCGAGACAATGGTAGATGCGCTCGGACTCGCCACCTGCCACGGTCATGGCCTCCGGTCCCGGCGCCGGATCGGCCACATCGAGCGCGGCATCGATATAGGCGGCAGGTTCCCGCCGCGCCCTGATACGATCGATCGCATGGTTGCGCGCGATGGCCACCAGCCAGGAAATCGGGCTTAGATCCGAGACGGCGAAACGGTCCGCCTTCGTCCATATCTTGACGAAGACCTCCTGAAGCGCCTCTTCGGCATCTCCCCGGTCCTTCAATACACGAAGGCAGACACCGAAAAGTTTCGCGCTGGTCTGCCGGTACAGCAGATCGAACGAAGCCCGGTCCTTCATCGAAGTCCGGACAATCAGATTGCTGATCTCCTGTGGCGTCATGTCGGCAAATTAGGGGATTGCGATGTATTTGCAACGGCGCAAATTTCCGTGCACCCAAAGCTTTCCGCACCGCGCCGCACTCGTTCCATCGCTCGATTGCCAACGGATTGGCCGCTGGTTACCTTGCCTGGATCGGGGGAGCGCGCATGTCGGTCGAACGAGTGCTGTGGGAAGAAGACGCCACCGGCCTTGCCACGTTGGTGCGCAAGGGCGAGGTTTCGCCGGTCGAACTGGTCGACGCGGCGATCGCGCGCGCCGAGGCCAGCCGGCCTGAAATCAATGCCACGGCCGAGACACTCTACGATGCGGCGCGCAGCCGGGCGAAGGGCATCGATCGTTCCCTACCGCTGGCCGGCGTGCCCTTCGCCATCAAGGATCTCGGCATCGCCATCAAGGGCGTGCCGTCGCATGGCGGCAGCCGCATCCCCGCCTGGGTGCCCGAGGTCAGTTCGGTGCTGACCGAACGCTATCTCGCCGCCGGACTGATACCCATCGTCACCTCGACATCGCCCGAACACGGGCTGCGGCTGATGACCGAATCAAAAGCCTTCGGCATCACCCGTAATCCCTGGAACACCGGCCACACCAGCGGCGGCTCGTCCGGCGGCGCTGCGGCACTGGTCGCCGCCGGCGTCGTGCCGGTGGCGCATGCCTCCGATGGCGGCGGCTCGATCCGCGTGCCTTCTGCCTGCACCGGGCTGGTCGGCCTCAAGACCTCGCGCGGCCGCATCCCGCTGTCGCCATTGGTGAGCGAAAGCTGGTACGGCATGGTGGTCGACCATGCCGTCACCCGCTCGGTGCGCGATTGCGCCCTGCTGCTTGACCTCACCCATGGCCCCGACCCGCTCGCACCCTATGTCGCGCCGCCGCCGAAGGGTGCGTTCGCCGCGGCTGCCGCCCGCGATCCCGGCAAGCTCAAGCTCGCAATGTACCGGAACTCTCCGCTCGGCCTGCCGATTTCGGCCGAGACGCTGAAAGCGCTCGATACCGCGGTGGCGCTCGCCCGCGAGGGCGGCCACAGCGTCGAGGAAATCGATTTGCCCTCCATCGGTCGCGACTTCTTCGCCGATTTCTGCAGAACGGTTGCCTCGGCTGTCGCAGGCATGTTGCGGGCCGAGGCGGTGCGCGTCGGCCGCACCGTCACCGGCGACATCGAGCGCGCGACGCGGGTGCTCGGCCGACTGGGCGAAATGGTCTCGGCCGGCGAGACCTATGCCGGCTTGCAGCGGCTGCATGCCGCCTCGCGGCAACTGATTGCGGAGACGGCGCGTTACGACGCCGTGCTGATGCCTGTTATCGCCCACCCGCCGCTCGCTTGCGGTGCGATGGACCCGAAGGGTGCCGACGAGCTCATCGAGAATATGCTCGACAAGCTTCGCCTCACGGCGCTGCTCAGGATCGAACCGCTGTTCGGCCAGTTGATGGACAAGAGCCTGTGGTTCACTCACTGGCCGGCGATCCAGAATGTCAGCGGCCAGCCTTCCATCGCGCTCCCTGTTTACGTCACCGAAGCCGGCCTGCCGCTCGGCGTCCAGGCCGCGGGCCGCCCCGGTGACGAGGAGACGCTTTTGTCCCTGGCCGCGCAGATGGAGAAGATCTCCGGTTGGCTTGGCCGCAGGGCGCCGCTTATGGTGCCTTAAGTGATGACGAGGTCGTGAGCCGCCCGAATATGACAGCAAAGCCGTTTGCGGCCCGCGTCAATTCCCGCTAAGACGCCGCCGTCTTTACCTGATGCATGTCGCCAAAAATGCGCAGCGGTTTTGGGGCAACGACAGGCATGAAATCAAAAGCCAGGGAACCACGCCGATGACGGACATCGCCGCCACCGCCGAAATGCAGGCCGCCCTGCTGTCGCGGGCGCTGCCCTACATGCAGCGCTACGAGAACAAGACGGTGGTGGTGAAATATGGCGGCCACGCCATGGGCGACAGCGAACTCGGCAAAGCCTTCGCGCGCGACATCGCGCTGTTGAAACAGTCCGGCGTCAACCCGATCGTCGTCCATGGCGGCGGGCCGCAGATCGGCGCCATGCTCAACAAGATGGGCATTGAATCCAAATTCGAGGGCGGCCTGCGCGTCACCGACCAGAAGACGGTCGAGATCGTCGAGATGGTGCTGGCGGGCTCTATCAACAAGGAGATCGTCGCACTCATCAACGCCGAGGGCGAATGGGCGATCGGCCTGTGCGGCAAGGACGGCAACATGGTGTTCGCCGAAAAGGCGCGCAAGACCATGATCGACCCGGACTCCAACATCGAGCGCGTGCTCGATCTCGGCTTCGTCGGCGAGCCGGTCGAGGTCGACCGCACGCTGCTCGACCTTCTGGCGCGCTCCGAGATGATCCCGGTGCTGGCACCTGTGGCGCCCGGCCGCGATGGTCACACCTACAACATCAATGCCGATACCTTCGCCGGCGCCATCGCCGGCGCCTGCAAGGCCTCGCGTCTTCTGTTCCTCACCGATGTGCCGGGCGTGCTCGACAAGGACAAGAAGCTGATCGACGAGCTGACGGTCGCCGAGGCCAAGGCGCTGATCAAGGACGGCACGGTGTCGGGCGGCATGATCCCGAAGGTCGAGACCTGCATCGAGGCGATCGAGCGCGGCGTCGAAGGCGTCGTCATCCTCAACGGCAAGACGCCGCATTCGGTGCTGCTTGAACTGTTCACCGAGCACGGCGCCGGCACGCTGATCGTGCCCTGATATTTGTGGGCTGTCGCGCCCGGCGCTAATCCGGCAGAGCGGCGACCGCCACGATCTCGATGACGAGATCGGGATGCGCAAGTGCGGCAACCCCGATTACCTCCGAGGGCGGCGGATTGTTGTAGCTGCAGTGCTTCGGGCAGTGCGCGGCGAAGAATTCGTCCATGACGTCCAGCCGGAAATTGGGGGAACTCAGAACGCCGCCGTCCGGAAATGGTCCTTTGACATATTGGGTGATCTTGACGGGATGCTCGAGCGAGCTGCCAAGCTCCTCCAGGTCCGATTTGATGGTCGTCAAAATGGAGCGCCATTGCGTCGCCGCGTCCCCGACGGCGCCACCTTTGCCCGTCGACGGGTCGTAATTTTCGGCCGTGCCCGTATTGCCGGCGAGAAAGACATAGCCCCTGGCGCCGCTGACGACGGTGCCTTTTCCCCAAGGCATCAGCCGGCCCTCTTTCATCTTTTTATGGGTGACAAGCTCCATCTCTTCCTCCTGCCGGACACCCTCTGCTTCCAGGAAGTAGCGCGCAGCCTGGTAACGGCCAGCGTGAAAAAGTCAGGCGCGGTGCGAATGCATGGCCGCGAGCACGGCAGGTTTCCATGCCGTCCGTTCGAACACCATCGATTGCTCTTCCGCGTCTGTGGCGCGCTCCGGAAATCGGCCATCTTTCATCCGGCCATCGCGCGTCAGAAATCCCCAGACTCGCGGACCAGAGCCGCCGTCCATCTCCGTATACCAGCGCATGGAGAACGAGCTTCATGGCGGGACCTCTTCATGGGTGATCCGCCCATGCTGGCCGGCGCCATCACCGCCGCAGATGTCCGAGCGGCACGTGGCCGGGTCCCTTGATGTTCTGCAGCACGAGCTGCGTGTGGACGTCGCGCACACCGTCAAGCCGCATCAGCCGGTGCATGACGAAGGCGTTGAGTTCGTCGACCGACGGCACCATGACATGCAGCAGGAAGTCGTGGTCGCCGGTCATCGTCCAGCAGGATGATACCTCGTCCATGCGCTGGACCGCGGCGATGAAACTCTCGGGCGAACCGTCGCTGTGGCTGACCAGCCGCACCTGGATGAACACCTCGACCGTCAGGCCGACGGCACGGCGGCTGAGCACGGCGGCAAAGCCCTTGATGATGCCGGCCTCCTGCAGCGCCTCGAAGCGCCGCGCGCAAGGTGTCGTCGACAGGCCGATCTCCTGCGCCAGTTCGGAGACCGGCTTGCGTCCGTCGCGCTGGAGGATATCGAGCATCTTGATCTCGAAATCGTCGAATTGAGGCATTTTCCCTCCGCTATGGCATATTCCGAGTGGATGTTATCCAAAAATCCTCATTCCGGCCATCACCAAAACCGATTTGCCTCCGCAAGTCCGGTTAACTTCGGGCACATCCGGAATTCAAGATTGGCGAGGAGAAAACCATGACGACAATGAGCGTTGCCGAATATGCCCGCGACTGCGCGGCTCAAGGGTTGCGCGGCGACTACTCGGTCTGCCGTGCCGATTTCACCGTGGCGCAAGGCTATGACTACAGCGCCGAGGAACAGGCGGTCTGGCGCACGCTGTGCGACCGCCAGACGAAACTGACGCGCAAGCTCGCCCACCATTCCTATCTCGACGGCGTCGACAAGCTCGGCCTGCTCGACCGCATCCCGGACTTCGACGAAGTCAGTGCCAAGTTGCGCAAGCTGACTGGCTGGGAGATCGTCGCCGTGCCAGGGCTCATCCCGGCCGCGCCCTTCTTCGACCATCTCGCCAGCCGCCGTTTCCCCGTCACCAACTGGCTGCGGACGCAGCAGGAGCTCGACTACATCGTCGAACCCGACATGTTCCATGATTTCTTCGGACATGTGCCTGTGCTGTCGCAGCCGGTCTTCGCCGACTTCATGCAGATGTATGGCCAGAAGGCCGGCGACATCATCGCGCTGGGCGGCGACGAAATGATCAGCCGGCTCTACTGGTACACGGCCGAATACGGCCTCATGCAGGAGAGTGGTCAGCCGCTGAAGGCCTTCGGCGCCGGCCTGATGTCATCCTTCACGGAGTTGCAGTTCGCGGTCGAAAGCAAGGATGCGCACCATGCGCCTTTCGACCTGGAAACGGTGATGCGCACGGGCTACGAAATCGACAAGTTCCAGCGCGTCTATTTCGTGCTGCCGTCCTTCGACGCGCTGCGCGACACATTCCAGACCGCCGATTTCGCGGCGATCGTCGCTCGCCGCATGGGCGAGCCCGCACTCGACCCGGCGACTGTGTAGCCGGATTTGGATGGGCAGGGGCGAGCGAAACCTCGCCCTTCCTACAGTGCGGCATAGATGTTGCGATTGAACTTCGTCTCCATCACCACATGCGATGCGGTTTTGACGATGCCGCTGATTTCATTCAGCGCATTCACTTCCCGGTTCAGCTTCTCGAGCGTCTCGGCCGCGACATGGATGATCAGGTCCCACTCGCCGGCTATGGCATAGACCGCCTGGATCGAAGGCATCGCCTTGATCTTCCTGGAGACGTCCGGGTAGCTCTTGTTGTTCAGGGCGGCGAAGGTGAAACAGTGGACGGAATTCTGCGCCGCCTCCTTGGTCAGCCGCACCGCGTAGCCTTCGATGACCCCGCCCGCCTCGAGCTTTTGTATGCGCTCCTGCAAGGCAGTCCGGGATACGCCGAGCTGACGCGCCAGTGATGCGACCGGCTCACGCGCGTTCTTCTGCATCAGCGCGAGCAGCTGGCGATCTTTTTCGGTCAATTCCACAATCAATCCTCTCCTTCGATCCGCCCTGGAACCCGTCCAATCGCTCGGCGCGATCCTATCGGCTGAACCACCGCCGCGACAATCCTCAGGAACCGCCGGTGCAGGCTGCGCAAGGCGCAAATATCCGGCATTTTGCCGCCTCACGGCACGTAATGACTGCATGGCTGCCATTATCCGGCATTTCGCCGGGTGGAACCCTGCTTTTCGCGACCTGAGTGTCAACTGTCACAAACGCCAGTCCATGAGGGGGAACAGCTTCGGCTGCGATGGACGCAAATCGACACCGAGCCGCGTTGGACTTGCATCCGCAAGCCGAACGCCACGGTACGCCGCGGAGACGTCGCGGACGAGGCCGATCGAAACAACCACTGGTGCCCGACGCAGGTACCGTCATTTCAGCTGCATCCATAAGGGAGGATAACTTTGAAGAAACTGCTCGATTTCGCCATTCTTGCCGTCGCGACATTCGCGATCACGACGGCGGCCATGGCCGGAGAAACTTTGGATCGCGTCACGTCGAAGAAGGCGATGGTCGTCGCCACCAACGCCGCCTGGCCGCCGCAAAGCTTTCTCAATGACAGCAACGAGCTCGCCGGCTTCGACATCGATGTCTCGCGCGAGATCGGCAAACGGCTGGGGGTCGAGGTCTCGTTCGAGACGCCCGACTGGGCGACCCTGACCGGCGGCCGCTGGCAAGGGCGCTACGACCTCGGCGTCGGCTCGGTCACGCCGACCAAGGCCCGTTCCAAGGTGATCGATTTTGTCGGCATCTATTACTACAGCCCCTATGTCTACGTCGTGCACAAGGACAGCACCGCGAAGTCGGTCGCCGATCTCAACGGCAAGGTGATCGGCGTCGAGACGGCCACCACCTCGGAGGATTTCATCCGCCGCAAGCTTGAGATCGACGCGCCCGGCCTGCCTCCCGTCGAATACAAGCTGGAGCCCGGCGAGATCCGCACCTTCGCCGATTCCATGCTTCCCTTCGATGACCTGCGGCTTGGCGACGGCGTTCGCCTGAATGCCGTGATCGCGCCGGAGCAGACGGCGCAGAACGCCATCAAGAACGGCTATCCCGTGAAGATCCTCGAAGGGGAATATGCCTTCCGGGAACCGCTCGTGGTCATCGCCGAGAAGAACGATCCCGAGTGGACCGCAAAGGTTTCGGGCATCATCGCCGAGCTGAAGAAGGACGGCACGCTCGCCGCGCTGACCACGAAATGGTACGGCAAGGACTACAGCGCCAAATGACGTTGGATTGCCCGCCGGCCGCCGCTCGGCGACCGGCGGGCATCACGTGTCAGATGCCGGAGCGGTGCAGCGTTTGAAACAATCGCCACCCCTCTCTAAACCTTTGTTCTTGCGCAATTCCCCAGGGAAAAGCGCTACGCGCTTTTCCTGACGAGCGGGATGCAGTTGAAAGTCGCCGATGGCCTATCCGGACACCTACTACGCCCGCACCATGATCGACCGGAAGATCAGGCCCCCGCTCCGCGGCGAGGCGCACTGTGACGTGGCCGTCGTCGGCGGAGGACTGGCCGGCCTGACCACGGCGTTGCAGCTGTCGCGTTCCGGGCTGCGCGTCGCCGTGCTGGAGGCCCAGGTCGTCGGTTTCGGCGCCTCCGGCCGCAATGGCGGCTTCGTCACGCCTGGCTTCGCCACCGGCGGCGACACCATTGCCGCACGCGTCGGCAAGGAGGCCGCGCGGCAACTGCACCGGCTGTCGATCGAGGGCGTCGAGTTCGTGCGTCATACCATCGAGGCTCTCGACATATCGGCCGCCATGCCGCGCGAGGGGCTGGTCAGCGTCCTGCGCTACGACGATGGCGACGCGCTCAAGGCCTATGCCGACCAGACGGCGCGCGACCACGGATACGAGCTTCAATATCTGCGCAGAGAAGACGTCCGTTCGGTGCTTAAATCGGCTCGCTACTATCAGGGCCTGCGCGACCCGAAAGCCTTTCACATCCATCCGCTTAATTATCTGCGTTCCGTGGCCGATGAGATCGAGCGGCTTGGCGGCAGCATCCATGAGAGCTCCGAAGTCGTGCAATGTGATCTGTCGGGGCCGCAAAAGATGCTGCGCACGCGAGAGGGCACGCTTCGGGCAACTCGCGTCGTGCTGGCTACCGGCGGCTACACCGGCCCGGTATTCACCCAGCTCCACCGCGCCTTCCTGCCCATCGCGACCTATGTGATGGTTTCCGAGCCGGCGCCGCGCCTGATCGCGCAAGCCGTTGCGACCACGGACGCGGTCGGCGACAACCGGCGGGCCGGCGACTACTATCGGCTGGTCGATGGCGGCAATCGCCTTTTGTGGGGCGGGCGCATCACCACGCGCGCCGCTTCCGCCTACGCGCTGGCGCGCGAGTTGCGCCGCGAGATGATCGGTACCTATCCGCAGCTTGCGGACCTCAAGACCGAACTGGCCTGGTCCGGATTGATGTCCTATGCCCGTCACCTGATGCCCCAGATCGGCGAATTGCAGCCGGGCGTCTGGTATTGCACGGCTTTCGGCGGCCATGGTCTCAACACCACGGCCATCGCCGGAAAAGTCGTTGCGGAAGGCATTCTGGGCGTTTCGGACCGGTACCGGCAGTTCGCGCCATTCGGATTGAGCTGGGCCGGCGGCGCCGCCGGCCTGGCGGCCGCGCAGCTCACCTACTGGAAATTGCAGGCGCAGGACTGGTGGCGAGAACGTCATGCCGCCACGAAAGACAAGGTGACGGCATGATCGGCAGGCTGATGCTCTTCTATCCGGGGATCACCCGCCGCGCAGCGGCGGCGCTCGTGCTGGCGCTGTTGGCCGCCGGCCTTTACGCGATGGGCATCAAGTCAAGCTGGATCGGCTCGGTGATTCCAGTTGCATCCGGCTGGCTGCAGGCCAACCCTGCCCTGTCGCGCGCGCTTTCCGCAGTGCTGATCGCGCTCGTTGTGCTGGTGAATTGCAAGCTGCTGCTGCTTTTGCCCCGACGGCAGCAGATCGTCGGCGTGTGGATCGAACTGTTCGTGCTCCTGATGCTGTTCTTCTATTCCTTCGACCTGTCGCTTGCCTTCATCGCCAGGAAGATCGGCTTCCTGATCACCCAGGGCGTCACCACCACGCTCTACATTTCGGCAATCTCGATCCTGATCGCGACAGCCATCGCACTTGTCGGCGCGATCGCCAAACTGACCGGAAACGGCATTGTGTACGGGCTGGCCACTTTCTACACCTCGTTGTTCCGCGGCCTTCCTTTGCTGATGCAGATCTACATCATCTATCTCGGCCTGCCGCAGGTCGGTTACGTGATCGGCGCGGTGCCGGCCGGCATTCTGGCGTTGTCGCTGTGTTATGGCGCCTACATGACCGAGATCTTCCGCGCCGGCATCGAAAGCATTCCGCGCGGACAGAGCGAAGGCGCCACCGCGCTTGGACTGAGTCCCGGCCAGACCATGGCGCTGGTCATCCTGCCGCAGGCCATGCGCGTCATCATCCCGCCGACCGGCAACCAGTTCATCGCCATGCTGAAGGACTCGTCCCTGGTGTCGGTCGTCGGCGTCTGGGAGATCATGTATCTCGCCCGCACCATGGGCCAGACGGAGTTCCGCCATATCGAGATGTTGATCACCGCCTCGATGATCTACTGGATCCTGTCGATCACGCTGGAGTTCGGCCAGGCCTATCTCGAACGGCGTTTCGGCCGGTCGGAGCGGCGGGCGTAGGAGCAATACCAGGAAAACTGCTCACGGTTTTCCGTCCAGAATAGCGTGAGGCAAAGAGCTGGGAGCTCGGCGATCCCTCAAGCGCTGAAGCGCTCGCTGGCTGCCGCCGTGGTGCTGGTGCGCATCGCCATAAACGGCTTTTAAGCCGCTCCGGCGCCATCATGTGACGCGGCCTTGCCGGGATGAGGTGATTTCGCGGGGCTGCGGAACGATCAGGCGGCGACCACCTTGCCGAGATGCTCGCCGAGCCGGCAGGCCAACGCCGTGATCGTCGTCGTCGGGTTGCATTGGCCCGAGGTGCAGAACACCGAGGAGCCGCCGACATAGAGATTGTCCATCCCGTGCACCTTGCAATTGGCATCCACGACGCTCGTGGCGACATCGGTGCCCATGCGCGTACCGCCCATGTGATGGTGACCGGCCGTCTCCTCGTCCGTCGGGTAGTCGCCGCCATTCGAAATCCAGTCGGCTATACGCACCCGGCCCAGGTTCTTCTGGGCTAGCGTCGTCCCGAAAAGCCTCAGCCCTTCGAGCAGCGTGCGGCGTTCCAGGTCCGATTTCTTCCAGTGCAGCTCGATGCGCGGCACGCCGGCGTGGTCGACCACGGTCTTCGACAGCTCGACCCGATTCGAGGCCAGCGGCGCCTGCTCCCAGGCGACATAGAGCTGGGCCGCGCAGCGCAGGTTCTGGTTGAGCCTGCCCGATAGCCACTCCGCCATGTTGGGCGCCGTACAGGCGAGATCCGCGATCAGGTCCTTGACGCCGGGATAGGGCGTCTCGATCAGCCTGATGCCGAAATTCATGATCCGCAGCCGCTCCATCGCGGCCGGCATCGGCGAGAAGAAGGCCTCGTTCACCGCATCGACCTCGAATGCGCCATAGTCGGCCAGGATGGCGTTGCCGCCCTGGAAGGTCGGGTGTTCCATCCAGTAGCGGCCAAGTGCCGTCGCGTTCGGCACGACGCCGCCATTGGAGCGCTGGTTCGACCATAAAAGCAGCCGCGAATTCTCCAGCCCCCCGGTACTGACGATAAAATAATCGGCGCTAAAGAAGCCGGCATCCTGCCCCTGCGACCACAGCCTGGCGCCGGTCACGCGTCTGCCGTCGCCGGCAAGCTCGGTGGCGCAGGTGTTGAGCACGACAGCGATGTTCCTGCTCTTGTCGAGCTCGTCGGCGTATTTTTCAGCGAAGCGCACCGCACCGCTCTTGATCAGCTGCACCCAGCGGATGTCGTCCGAGATCGGCGCGTCCGGCCGGAAATCCGGCAGTTCCAGGATGTCGCGCACTTCGCCCAGATACGGTTCGATGTCGCTGCGCCGGATCGGCCAGCCCGTGTCCGGCACCCACGCCTTCGGCTCGAAATCCTGTTTGTCGAGCACGCGGCACCAGCCGGCCCAGTGGTTCGAGCTGCCGCCCATGAACCGCAGCCGGGTGATATCGAGATCGAAATAGAAATCGCCGACCGTGGTGCCGCGGTAGAAATCCTGCGAGGTGTCGCTGAACTCCCTGCCGCCGGCCTCCAGCACCACGACCGGTATGCCGGCGGCACCGAGCTTTCTGGCGATCGTGGTGCCGGCCGGGCCGGAGCCGAGAACGCAGACCCTAGGCGTGAAATTCGCGGCGCGAAACGCCTCATAACTGTCGAAGATCATGCCAGGTCGCTCCGCTTCAGGATCCAGCCATTGACCTCGACGATCTCATCGGGGGCGGCTTCGGAAGAACCCGCATCGGGCAATTTGCGGAACAGCGACAGGGCAGGCACCGCGATCAGCGTCTGCATGATCATTCGGCGCGATATCTTCTTGATAAGGAAACTCATGACAGGTCTCTCGACGGGGTCTCTATCCAGGCATGTTCTCTGAACATCCAGGCATGTTCCCTGAACGGCACATGCTTCATCATCGAAGCCAGAAGCGTGCCAAAACTGGTTGCAAGCCGGAACAATGCGCAGCCGAGTGCAAACAGGGTTAGAGACTCCTTAACAAGCCGATATGCTGGATCAGCCCGTTCAGGCCGCCTCGGAGATGTCGGTGTCGAGGATCACCAGGTTGCGTCCCCGATGTTTGGCCTGGTAGAGGCGCCGGTCGGCGGCCCGCATCAGCTCCGACACGCTGGCGCTTTCGTCGCAGAGGGTTCCGCCGATGCTGACGGTCAGCGGAATGGTCCGCTCGTCCACGGGCCGGAAGCGGATCAGCTCGACTTCGCGGCGGATGTGCTCGGCGACGCGCTTGGCTTCCCGTTCCGTGGCTCCGACCAGCAATGCGCCGAACTCCTCGCCGCCGATGCGGCCGAGGACGTCGCCGTCGCGCACCCCGCGCTTGATCGCGCTGGCGATCAGGAGCAGCGCGTCGTCGCCGGTCAGATGGCCGAAGCTGTCATTGATCATCTTGAAATGGTCGGCATCGATGATCAGCAAGGCGCCGCGATCGGGCTTGTGCCGGGAGCCGTTGAGCACGGCAAAGAAGCTTTCCCGGTTGAGCATGCCCGTCATGTCGTCGCGGCTGGCCTTTTCCGCCAGCCGGCGATGCGCTGCGGCAAGCTGGGCGTGCGTGCGGGCAAGGTCGCGATGCGCCGACTTCAGCCTGTCGCTGTGCCAGAACGTGCTTGCGCAGGCCGCCCATGCAAGAACCAGCGGACACAATGTCGAGGTCAGCCAGATCATGCGGTTGACCGGGAATCCCATGGCGGGGACGATGATCAGGGTCAGAAGGAGCGAAACCGCGACGGAGACGAAAGCAATGGTGGCGGACTTCAGAATTATACTGCTCATCGCTGGCTCCCACTGGACCGCCTCTGTGCCAGCAAGCCCTGAAGGCCACCTTTCCAGGATGCCTAAAATTTGAACGGTGAGACTGTTCTGCCACTTTCGGCGCGTAGAAGTTGTGGATAAAGCCCCTTCAAGATCGTCCGTTTCGTGCCATAAGGGGCGCATGGCTACACACCCCGACCCCGCTCGCTTCGCCCATGTCACCGACTGGGTGTTCGACCTGGACAACACGCTCTATCCGCATCATTCGAATCTGTTCTCGCAGATCGACGTCAAGATGACCGCCTATGTCGGGGAACTGCTGTCGCTGCCGCGCGAGGACGCGCGCAAGCTGCAAAAGGAACTTTATCGGGAATATGGCACGACACTGAACGGGCTGATGACGCGCCATGGCATAGACCCCGACGATTTCCTCGAGAAGGTCCACGACATCGACTATTCCTGGCTGGTGCCGGATCCCGTCCTCGGCACCGCCATTCGCCAGCTTCCCGGCCGCAAGTTCATCTTCACCAACGGCGACCGCAGGCATGCCGAGCGCACTGCGCGCCAGCTTGGCATCCTTGATCATTTCGACGACATCTTCGATATCGTCGCTGCCGGGCTCAACCCCAAGCCTGCGCGCCAGACCTACGAGAAATTCGCCGAACTTCACGCCGTCACCGGCCACAATGCGGTGATGTTCGAGGATCTCGCGCGCAACCTGTCCGTGCCGAAGTCACTGGGCATGACGACGGTCCTGGTGGTGCCGCGCAATTTCGAGCCGACATTCTCCGAAATCTGGGAGCGCGATCCGGCGCAGGAAGATGATGTCGACTTCGTCACCGACGATTTGGCCGGGTTTCTGACGGAGATAGTCGTGGGGATAAGGCAGTAGGCAGTAGGGCAGTAGGGCAGTAGGGCAGTAGGGCAGTAGGGCAGTAGGGCAGTAGGGCAGTAGGAAGATGAGGGGCGCTCTCAGCCCTTGATTCTAGATATACTGCCTTACTGCCCTACTCCCTTACTCCCCTAACTTATAGAACCGGCTGACGATGCCCCAGGCCTCGTCGGCGGTGTCGACGAAATCGATGATGTCCTGGTCGCCGGGACTGATCGTGCCTTGCTCGGCGAGGAAGTCGAGATCGATCGCCCGTTTCCAGAAGGATTTGCCGAACAGGATCACCGGCACGCGCTCCATGCGCCCGGTCTGGATCAGCGTCAGCGTCTCGAAGAATTCGTCCATCGTGCCGAAGCCGCCGGGAAACACCGCGACGGCCTTCGCGCGCATGACGAAATGCATCTTGCGGATGGCGAAATAGTGGAAGTTGAAACAGAGTTCCGGCGTCACATAGGCATTGGGCGCCTGCTCGTGCGGCAGAACGATGTTAAGGCCGATAGAGGGCGCGCCGACATCGTCGGCGCCGCGATTGCCCGCTTCCATCACGCCGGGCCCGCCGCCGGTCACCACGACATATTCGCGGTAGTATGAACTGGCCGATTGCTGCGAGCAGAGGCGGGCGAATTTGCGCGCCTCCTCGTAATATTTGCTGTTTTCCTCGAGGTTCTTCTTCTGCGTCTCGTTTTTGGCCGCCCAGGCCTCGCCGCCGGGTTCAGGCAGCCGCGCGCCCCCGAACAGGACCACGGTCGAGCGGATACCGCGCTCGGCCAGGATCATCTCCGGCTTCAGGAGTTCGAGCTGCAGCCTGACCGCGCGCAGTTCGCGCCGCGTCATGAAGTCGGGATCGTTCCACGCCAGGCGGTAGGTCTCGGCGCGCGTCTGCGGCGTGTCCGGCACGCTCCTGGCCCGCTCCAGATCCTCGTCCGAATGCGGCAGCGGCGTCCAGCCCGCCTTTTCCATGGGTGTCATGATGTCAGGTCCGTCCATTTCATTCACTTGCGCCGTCCCATGGCGCAGTCGCGATTGACCCCTACTCTGCCTTCACATAGGGTCCGCGCGATTTTCAAAACAGGTTAAGGCTCAGCCCCTTAACAGCCTGGTAATGGAGCGAATTCATGTCGAAGCCGGATCTGGCGAGCCTCGAAAAGACCATCGACAAGGCCTTCGAGGAACGTGACGCGATTTCGACGGCGACCAGAGGCGAGACACGCGACGCCATCCAGTCGGCGCTCGATCTGCTCGACCGCGGCACCGCCCGCGTTGCCGAGCGCCAGGCCGATGGCCAGTGGCATGTCAACCAATGGCTGAAGAAAGCCGTCCTTTTGTCCTTCCGGCTGAACCCGATGGAGATCATCAAGGGCGGTCCCGGCCAGGCCGTGTGGTGGGACAAGGTGCCGTCGAAGTTCGACGGCTGGAGCGCCGTCGATTTCGAGAAGGCCGGTTTCCGCGCCGTGCCGTCGTCGATCGTGCGCCGCTCGGCCTATGTCGCGCCGGGCGCCGTGCTGATGCCGTCCTTCGTCAATGTCGGCGCCTATGTCGATTCGGGCACCATGGTCGATACCTGGGCTTCGGTGGGCTCCTGCGCCCAGATCGGCAAGAATGTGCACCTGTCGGGCGGCGTCGGCATCGGCGGCGTGCTGGAGCCGATGCAGGCCGGTCCCACCATCATCGAGGACAATTGCTTCATCGGCGCGCGCTCGGAAGTGGTCGAAGGCTGCATCGTGCGCGAGGGCTCGGTGCTCGGCATGGGCGTCTTCATTGGCCAGTCGACCAAGATCGTCGACCGCGCCACCGGCGAGATTTTCTACGGCGAAGTGCCGCCGAATTCCGTCGTCGTAGCCGGTTCGCTGCCGGGCAAGCCGTTTCCGAACAATGAGCCGGGTCCAAGCCTCTATTGCGCGGTCATCGTCAAGCGGGTCGATGCCAGGACCCGGTCCAAGACCTCGATCAACGAATTGCTGCGCGATTGATCTTTTTGGAAAGCGGGCGCACCTTCCGCCGGCGCGACGATCGGTCGCGCCGGTTCAACATGGAGGGTGGCATGGACTGGAGATGTCTGCTGACGAGCTTCGACGGCCGCATCGATCACGCCAAGTTCTGGGCCGGCATCGGTATATTCATCGTCATCGGTATTGTTGCCTTCATTCTCGATGCGATTCTCGGCACGCGCTTCACGACCGCAGGCGGCGGCAGGATCGGCATCATCGGCATGCTCGTCGCGCTGGCGTCGCTCTATTTCGCGATTGCTCTCTGTGCAAAACGCTGGCACGACCGCGACAAGTCGGGCTGGCGGACGCTGATCGGTCTCGGCATCTGGCTGCTGGTCGGATTCGGCGTTCTCGAAGGCGCCCAGGGTGTCAATCAATATGGACGGGACCCGCTTGCCTGACAGATCCAACTTCACTTGGCTTTTCTTCAAGACATCGGGCCGCGTCAGTCGCGCGGCCTATTTTCTTGGCGGGCTGCTCGTGGCCATCATCCAGGCCTTCCCGCTCTATCGTTTCACGCTGGTGCCGGAAGGCTCGCCCGAGAGCAACATGTGGTCGTTCGTCTTCTTCATCGCCTTCATCGCCTCGCTGTGGTCAAACATCGCACTGGCGGTGAAGCGGCTGCACGACCTCGACAAGCCCGGCATCGCGGCGTTGATCCTGTTCGTGCCGGTCGTCTCGATCGTCGCCTTCGTCGTGCTTTGCCTGTTTCCGGGCCAGCCCGGACCCAACCGCTATGGCAAGCGCACCAATGCACCGGCCGAACCCTGAGCGCCCATCATCGCGATGCGCTACTGACGGTATGCATGAAAAGGAAGGCCTGAAGCGCGTCGCCTGAATTCATTCAGACGCGACGCGCTTCAGGCGCGGCGACCTGATCCGCGCTGAAACCGGGCGATCCGCAGCCGGCCGCTTCCGCCTCACGCACCAGGGCGATGATCCGTCGGACCGTCGGCGCCGGCGTGCCCGCTTCTTGCGCCAGGCGAAGAACGGCGCCTTGCAAATCGCCGATCTCCGTCGGCCGGCCGCGCTGCAGATCGTCCCACATGGAGGAACGCGCCTCCCGGTCGATGGCCAGCATCCGCCTCGCCAGCAGCCTGAACAGCCAATCGGGGAGGCGGAGCACTATCGGCAACAGCGCCGGCCGCAAGCCGGCGATCCGCGCCGGCTCGATGCCCGACGCCTTCATGGCCTGGAGCGCCTCGTCGATCTGTCTTGCCAGGATCAGCCTCCAGCGCCGGTCGGCAAGCTCGCTCGCCAGCGGCAGGCCCGAAAGCGCCACCAGCGCATTGTTCAAATTCATCAAAAGCTTGCCCCACAGCACGGCTTTCATGTCGGCATGGACTTCAACCCGGAACCCTTCGACGCCGATAAGGCTGATCAGACCGGCATCGCTGTCCTCGATCATGACCTTGCCGTCGCTGGCGCGGTGGACACGCAGCGGTAATTCGCCGTCGGCCGATTGCACGACATTGAACGGCACCATGCCGGCCAGCACTGGTCGCCCGCCGACACCGGCGCGCAGCCTGTCGGCATTGTCGATGCCGTTCTGCAGGCTCACCACCACGGCGTCCGGCGGGGCGTGGGCGGCGATGAGCGCAGCCATCTCCCGCGTCGCGCCGCTCTTGACGGTGACCAGGATCACGCCCGCCTGCGGCAAGGCAGCGGCTGGTTCGGTGGTGACGGCAAGCGCTTGCGGCTCGAGGCCTCGATCGCGGCCCTCAAGGTCGCTGATCCGCAATCCGCCTTGCCGCAGAGCCGCCTCGACGCGCGGCCGGGCCAGCAGGATGACCTTGCGCCCGGCGAGCGCCAGACAGCCGCCGGCATAGCAGCCGATGCTGCCGGCGCCGGCAATGACGATTCTCTTGCCCCCGTTTGCCATCCTGTCGCTCCGCACCGGGCCCACGACTATACGACATGAAAACCATAATGTCGGCGGTATCGCCGGTCATAGGACTGGCCCCTACGTCTGGCCGTGACAGGCCTTCAGCTTTCGACTATCGCTTTTGCCATGACGCTGCCGATCGATCCCGCCGCAAACCTCGCCGCCCTCATCCGTTGCGCCTCCGTGACGCCGGCCGAAGGCGGTGCGCTGACCGCGTTGCAGACGATGCTGGAACCGCTCGGCTTCCTCGTCGATCGCCCGGTGTTTTCGGAAGACGGCACGCCCGACATCGAGAACCTTTATGCCAGGCGCTCCGGCAATGGCCCTCATCTGATGTTCGCCGGACACACCGACGTGGTGCCGGTCGGCGACGAAGCCGCCTGGACGCATCCGCCCTTCGGCGCCGAGATCGCCAATGGCGAGATGTATGGCCGGGGTGCGGTCGACATGAAGGGCGGCATCGCCTGTTTCATCGCCGCGGTAGCGCGCCATGTCGAGGCGAATGGCGGCCCGAAGGGCTCGGTCTCGCTGCTGATCACCGGCGACGAGGAAGGCCCGGCCATCAACGGTACCACGAAGCTGCTCGAATGGGCGGCTTCCAGGGGCGAAAAATGGGACGCATCGATCGTCGGCGAGCCGACCAACCCGGCTGCGCTTGGCGACATGATAAAAATCGGCCGGCGCGGCTCGCTGTCGGGCGACGTCATCGTCAATGGCCGCCAGGGCCATGTCGCTTATCCCTTGCTTGCCGACAATCCGATACGCGGGCTGATGAGCCTGGTCGATGCTTTGCTGCATCCCGTCTTCGATGAGGGCACGAAGGATTTCCAGCCGACCAATCTGGAGGTGACATCCATCGACGTAGGCAACCCGGCCACCAACGTCATTCCAGCCAAGGCAACCGCCACCTTCAACATCCGCTTCAATGACAGCTGGACCGCCGAGACCATACAGGCCGAAATCCACAACCGTCTCGACCAGGCGGCGGGCCGCAGGAAATATCGGCCCGGCAAGGAGATGCCGGTCGACTACGAACTCGTCTGGCGCGACCGGCCGAGCCATGTCTTCCTGACCCGCGACGACAGGCTGATCGAGACGTTGAGCGGCTCGGTCAAGGCGGTGGTAGGCAGAGAACCGGCGCTATCCACCTCCGGCGGCACCTCGGATGCGCGCTTCATCAAGGACTATTGCCCGGTGGTCGAATTCGGCCTGGTCGGCAAGACCATGCACATGGTCGACGAGCGCGTTGCCCTTGCCGATCTCGAGACGCTGACGCAAATCTATCAGCGCTTCATCGAAGACTGGTTCGGACAGGACTGAGCAGCATGCTTTCGGCGGACGAGACCCAAGTTTCGCTGACCGGCGCCTGGCGACTGATGCTCGGCAGGGCCGATGGCCTGCGTCTGCTCGACCTGTCTGCCGATGGTTTCTGGAATTCCTTTTTCGCCATCGTCGTCGCGGCGCCGGCATTGATCGTCGGCTGGGTCGGCATCGCCAACGAGATCGGCGATCCCGATGCCTTCGCGGGCCGCTTCAGCATGCTGTTGCGGCTGGCGACAGTCGATATCGGTTCCTGGGTGCTGCCTCTGGTCGCACTCGCTCTGGTCGCGCCGCGCGCCGGCATCGGCGGCCGCTTCGTCCACTATGTCGTGGCCTCGAACTGGGCTTCGGCCATCACCGCCTGGCTGATGCTGCCGTCCGCGCTGATCAGGCTTTTCCTGACCTCGGCAAGCCAGATCTCCAGCCTTGTGTCGCTGCTGTTGTTCGCGCTGTCGATGGTGCTGACCTGGCGCATGACCAACGCGACCATCGGCAGGGGGGCCGCAATCGGGACCGCTGTCTTCGTTGGCATGTTCATCGCTTCGCTGATCGTGCTGTTCGGGCTGCAGGCACTGCTTGGCATCACGGTTCCGGACACCGGAGCTCAGAGCCTTTCGGGACTCTATCCGGGATAATCGACGCCGACCAGAAAAAGCCCGTCGGGCGGCGCCACCTGGCCGCAGGCGGCGCGGTCGTGCGCCTCGAGCGCCGCCTTGAGATCGCCCGCCGTCCATGCGCCTTCGCCGACGCGCTTGAGCGAGCCGACCATCGAGCGCACCTGGTTGTGCAGGAAGGAACGCGCCGAGGCTCTGACTTCGATCATGTCGCCCGAACGGCTGACGTCAAGACGGTCGAGCGTGCGCACCGGGCTCTCGGCTTGGCATTGCGTGGAACGGAAGGTGGTGAAATCGTGCCGTCCAAGCAGCACTTTGGCGGCTTCGTGCATGGCAGCGGCGTCAAGCTGCTTCGGCACCCACCATACCTTGCCCTTTTCCAGCGCCGAGGGCGCGCGCCGGTTGAGGATGCGGTAGAGGTAGTGACGGCCGATAGCCGAGAAGCGGGCATCGAAGCCGTCGACGACGGTCGTGGCTTTCAAGATCGCGATGCGATTGCCCGCGCCCTGCAGATGCGCGTTGACGGCATCGCGCACCTTGTCGTCCGGCCAGGCCTTGGCCAGGTCGACATGCGCCACCTGGGCCGTCGCATGCACGCCCGCATCGGTACGGCCGGCAGCGCGCAAGCGGACCTGCTGGCCGCAGAATTTTTCGATCGCCTGCTCGATCGCCTGCTGCACCGAAGGCTGGTCCGCCTGGTGCTGCCAGCCGGCAAACAGGCTGCCGTCATATTCGATGTCGAGGCGAAAACGCGGCATGTCGGGCGGCTATACGCACTCGCCTAGGCGGCGAGTGCGGTGAAGGCCGAGGCGTAGACCAGCCGGCCGGTTTCGGGAGCGTCGCCCCAGGCCAGCGCCTGCAGCGCCTCGCCCTGGTACTCGCTCTCGAATCCTTCGGCGCGCGCGTGGCTGTAGCCGAAACGGCCGTAGTAGGTGGGGTCGCCCAGCACCACGGCCAGCATCTCGCCGGCGTCGCGCAGGCGGATGTGAGCCTCGCGGATCAGCGCGCCGCCAATGCCGGTGCCGTGAAAGGAGGGCTCCACCGCCAGCGGCGCCAGTGCCACCGCCGGGAAATCCTTGCCGCCGGTGCGGGCGAAAAGCCGCGAAAACAGGATGTGGCCAACCACTTGCCCGTCTTCTTCCGCCACCAGTTCGACAACGGCGTCGCCGCCGGAAACCAGCGCGTCAACCAGCCCGGCCTCCGCCTGCTGGCCGAAAGCGTGTTCCTCGACGAGGCGGATGGCCTCGCGATCCCGCGGCGTCGCCGCGCGTATCGACATCATGCTCATGACAATTTCATTCCTTTTTCGATCTTGGTCCCGCGCAGGAATTCTTGCGCGGCGGCGGGCCTTCCGCCCGCCCGTTGAACTTCGACCAGCCGGATCGCGCCCGCTCCGCAGGCGACCGTCAGGCGGTCGTCGAGAATTCCTCCCGGTTCGCCCATGCCTTGCGCAAGCGTCGAGCGAAGCAGTTTCAGCCGTTCCACCCGGCCACCAATTTCAACCTCGCACCAGGCGCCGGGGAAGGGCGACAGGCCGCGAATGTTATTGTGGACTTCGGCCGCGGGTCGCGTCCAATCCACGTGCGTATCGGATTTATCGATCTTTTTGGCGTAGGTCACCCCCTCAACCGCTTGGGCGGTGAACGCCAGGCTATTCCTTTCCAGCCGCGCCAGCGCTTCCACGATCAGTGCGGCGCTGACGCTCATCAATCGATCATGCAGATCGCCGGCGGTCATATCGGGTTCGATGACGCATTTTTCAACCAGCCCCACCGGGCCGGTGTCGAGGCCTTCTTCCATGCGCATGACCATCATGCCGGTTTCGCTGTCGCCCGCCATAATCGCCCGTTGGATGGGCGCCGCACCGCGCCACCGCGGCAACAGCGAGGCATGGCCGTTGATGCAGCCCAGTCGCGGCGCCTCAAGCACCGCCCTGGGCAGCAGCAGGCCGTAAGCCACGACCACGCCGATATCGGCTTGCAGCGCGCGAAAAGCTGCCTGTTCGGCCTCGCCCTTGAGCGACGTCGGCGTGCGCGTCTCGATGCCCAGCCGTTCCGCCTCGCGCTGTACCGGCGACGGCGTCAGCTCAAGGCCGCGCCGGCCGGCGGCTCGCGGCGGCTGCGTGTAGACGGCCGCGACCTCATGTCCGGCATCGGCAATTGCGCGCAATGTCGGCACCGAAAACTCCGGCGTCCCCATGAAAATGACGCGAAGGGGCATTGTCCCCTATCCCACCAGCTTGCCCGGAGCCTTGTCCTTGGCCAGCTTCTTGAACTTCTTCACCACCATGTCGCGCTTCAGCTTCGAAATGTGGTCGATGAACAGCACGCCGTTGAGATGGTCGATCTCATGCTGCAGGCAGGTTGCCATCAGCCCCTCGGCCTCCATTTCCTGCAGCTTGCCATCGCGGTCGAGATACTTGACCCGCACGGAAGCCGGGCGTTCGACCTCGGCATAATAGTCGGGAATCGACAGGCAACCTTCCTCGTAGACGGAGCGCTGGTCGGCGCTTTCCAGGATTTCGGGATTGATGAAGACATGCGGCGCCGGCGTCTCGTCCTCCTTGGCGAGGTCGATCACCAGCATGCGCAGCGGCTCGCCGATCTGGATCGCGGCCAGCCCGATGCCGGGCGCGTCATACATGGTCGCCAGCATGTCGTCGGCCAGTTTGCGCAAGGGCGCGTCGACGCGCTCCACCGGCTTGGAAACCTGGCGCAGGATGGGGTCGGGAAGGATGATGAGCGGCTTGATCGGCATGGCGTCTCACCTAAGACCTTGAATAAAGGGCGTCAACCGGTACGCCGGGGGATCGTTCACGTTTTGATCTGTGCTGGCCGGCCGAATCGTCTATGCTGTGTGCATGAACGACCTGACATCCATCCTTTCGGAACCTGTCGCCCGGCTTGGCGCGACCACGATCACGCTCGGCCATGCGCTGGCGTTCGGGGCCTTTGTGTTTCTTGGCCTGTTCGTGGCGCTTGTCGTCGCGCTGTGGCGCTCGGCCAAGGCGCGCGCCGTGGCCGCTGCCGAAGCCGCCGACCATGCCCGCGACGCCGAGGCGCGGATGGCCGGCATATTGCAAAGCCAAGCCGAGATGCAGGGCCGCATGGGCGCCATCGCGGAAGTCTTCGGCGCGCGGCAGGCGGAACTGACGCAATCGATCGGCCAGCGCCTCGATGCCATGACCGGCCGCCTCGGCCAGACCATGACCGAGCAAACCAAATCCACTCATGAGAGCCTGGCCAAATTGCAGGAGCGGCTGGCCGTCATCGACACCGCGCAAGGCAACATCCAGTCGCTCGCCGGCCAGGTCGTGCAATTGCAGGCGATCCTCTCCAACAAGCAGACGCGCGGCGCCTTCGGCCAGTCGCGCATGGAAGCGATCGTCGCCGACGGTCTGCCGCACGGCGCCTACGAGTTCCAGGCGACCTTGTCCAACGGCAGCCGTCCCGATTGCCTGGTGAAGATGCCCAACGGCGCGCCGGCGCTTGCCGTCGACGCCAAGTTTCCGCTGGAAGCCTGGAACGCCATCCGCGCCGCCGAAGGCGCCGAACAGCAGAAGGTCGCGTCGCAGGCCTTCCGCCGCGACATCGAGGTGCATGTCCGCGATATCGCGGATAAATATCTGATCCAGGGCGAGACGCAGGATACCGCCTTCATGTTCGTGCCGTCGGAATCGGTGTTTGCCGAGATCCACGAAAATTTCGAGGCGGTGGTGCAGAAGGCGCACCGCGCCCGCGTCGTCATCGTCTCGCCGTCGCTCCTGATGCTGTCGATCCAGGTCATCCAGGCGATCCTGAAGGATGCCCGTATGCGCGAGCAGGCACACCTGATCCAGGGCGAGGTGATCCGGCTGATGGAGGATGTTTCGCGCGTCGACGAGCGGGTGCGCAAATTGCAGGGCCATTTTGCCCAGTCGGCCAAGGATATAGACGACATCCTCGTCTCGACGTCGAAGGTGACCAAACGCGGCCAGAAGATCGAAGCTCTGGAGTTTGGGGCGCAGCCCGGAGGCGATGCCGACCCTGACATGGCGTCACCAGCCCCTGCGAAGCCGGAACCCGGCCCGCGCGTTGTCGATTCCCCACGCGTTGCCGATTCAAAGACCGGCCAGCTCAGGCTGAGGGTCGTCGAAGGCGACGAATGAGGCGCCGCACCGGACGGCGCTACTGCTCCTCCACTGTGGTCATGCCGTGAAATTCAGGTAGCCAGTGAAGCGCCGAGCGGTGCCATTTTTGCAGTGTCGGAATCAAATCCTGGCGTTGCCGCGCGGTTCCCACTCGAATGCCGTAGACCTTTGGGCCATCTCCGACCGACGTGGCGTAAAGGTGCGAACCGCAGTCGGCGCAAAAGGCCTGGACGCGCTTGGCGCCGCTTGCCACGGTCTTGATGTAGACCTTCGGTGTACCCTTTGTGATCCGGTAGTGATCTTCAGGCGCCGGAACGGTGACGCGAAAGGCCGTACCGGTCAACTGTTGGCAATCGGTACAATGGCAGATCGAGGTCTTTTCCGGTTCGACCTCCGCCTCATAGGTGATGGCACCACAATGACAGCCGCCGTCGATCTTCATAATCAGTCCTCCAAAACTCGATCGGCTGATTTTAGCGGCGCAGCGTCGCAAGGCAACGACGCGACGCTGATCCAGAGGCATGATCCCGAGGAATGGAACGCGGGTTTCGAGGCTATGCTCAAAGTCTACTCGGATGCTGATTCGATCAGCTTGCGTCGCTGTTCCCAGGTGCCTGACGTCTGCGGCTTGACGAACAGCCGGGTGATCTCGGGCATTTCCTTCCTTAGCTGCGCTTCGAGGCGCTCGACGCAGGCTTCGATTTCCGGCGCGGACAGATGGTCCTCGAATTCGATGCTCAGGCCGGCAACGATTTCTTCCGGCCCCAGGTGGACCGTCAGGACGCCGTTCGCCCGCTGCACCGCCGGATCCTGCTGCGCGATCGCCAGCACTTCTTTCTGCACCGCGGGCGAAGCAGGCTCGCCGATGAGCAGCCCCTTGCTCTCGCGCGCCAGGAAGGCCGCGGTCGCACCCAGGATCAGCGCAATGCCGATCGAGGCGGCGCCGTCCAGTTCCGGCATCTCGAAAATCTCCGCCGCCAATATGCCGGCAAAGGCGACGATCAGGCCGAGAAGCGCGGCACTGTCCTCGAACAGCACTGTGTAGACGCTTGGATCCTTGCTCGATTGCACGGCCTGCAGCCAGCCCTGCTGGCCCTTCTGCCGGCGGAATTCCCTCAGCGCCACCAGCCATGAGCTGCCCTCGAACAGAAACGACAGGCCGAGCACGATGTAGTTGACCCTGACATTGGCGGCCGGTTCGGGCGCAATGATGTGCGTCACGCCTTCGTAGAACGATACGCCGGCGCCGAGCGCGAAGACGAGAAGCGCCACGATGAAGCTCCAGAAGTAGAGCTCGCGGCCATGGCCGAGCGGATGCGCGCGGGTGGCCGGGCGTGCGGCGCGATGCATGCCATAAAGCAGCAGGCTACCATTGCCGGTATCGACCAGCGAATGCACGCCTTCCGAAAACATCGCCGAACTGCCGGTGAAGAAGGCTGCGACGAATTTGGTCAGCGCGATCGCGAGATTGCCGGCGAGCGCCGCGTAAATGACCGTTCGAGAGCCGCCATGCCCCGCCATTGCTTCCCTGTCGTCCTGTCCGACACGCGAAGTCTAGAGTAATTGCAGGAAAAGTGGGAGCCGATTTCCTTGAGATCATGCTGCGGGCCCGCCGAAATTCCGCGGCCATCGCGACGCACCAACACCCCGTCCGTTCAAGTCGCTGCGCGCCGGTTCGGATTCATAAGGCCGCCGAAACAGGTTGCCGGTTTTCGCGGCCGTGACCGCGAACGGCCCTTGCCTACAGGCATTTCTCTTGTTTCACTTCACTTCCCGCAACTGGAGGAACGAATCATGGCAAAAGGTGCGATGAAGGCAGGCAAGGAGGCCCGCAAGCCGAAGAAGGACGCCAAGAAGCCGGCCGCTGCTCCCACGCTCAAGGCGCCGCCGGTCAAGGCAACGAGGCTCAAGGAAAAATAGTCGCGTGCCTCGGATGGAGTTCGCCGGCGGCGTTCGGAACACCGCCGGCAGTTTGTTGATCGGGCGTTAAGACACCCTATATCTGGTGCGGGGACGACCCCACATCTCCTGAAATCCGGTCGGGACGACCCGCCCACTGTCTGACAGGGCATCGGCTGCCGCGGTGCTCGGTCGATCGCGCATTGCATCGTCCTGAACGGACGTCGGTGCGATGCTTGGATGGAGCGTTCCCCATGTCATGGATTTTTCTGTTTTTCGCCGGCCTGTTCGAGATCGGCTGGGCAATCGGCCTCAAATATACCGACGGATTCACCCGCCTCGTCCCGACCGTGCTCACGGTCGCCTCGATGATCGTCAGCCTCACGCTGCTTGGACTGGCGCTGAAAGCGCTGCCCGTCGGCACCGCCTATGCGGTGTGGACCGGCATCGGCACGGTCGGCACGGCGCTGCTCGGTATCTGGCTGCTCGGCGAGCCGGCGACCGTCATCAGGCTCGCCTGCATCGCGCTCATCGTCTGCGGCATTATGGGGCTGAAATTCGCGGCATAAAGCAATCCAGGAAGCGAAGCGGTTTTCCATCCGAAATTGCGTCGAAGCAAACAGAGCAATTTTGCGAAAGTCGCATCACGAACGGCGTCGGCAATCGCACGAATTGGCGCGCGGACAAACGCATGCAGGGCCGCTTCGCAGCGACCCTGATCCTCGAAGCAGGTTGCTCCGGCGGTCTGAGGCTAGCGGCCGGTAAAGCCTGGCGGTGTCCTGCCGGTGCGCGCCTTGCGCGCCGCATAGCGCGCGTCGCGCTTCGCCTTGCGCTCGGCCTCGTCGGCCAGCAGACGCGCGATGCGCTCGGCCTCTTCGGCTTCCCGAATCCTGGCTTCCGCCTGCGCCGCCTCTTCGGCCGCGACCCGTGCGGCTTCGGCTGCGGCCTCGCGCTCGGCCTTCTCGATTGCCTCGCGTGCCAGCCTTTCCTGCTTCAGCCTCGCCTTCTCGGCCTCGCGTATCTCACGCGCCGCAAGGATAGCCTTGCGTTCGGCCTGTCGCGCCAGCACCGCGGGATCGTCCGCCGCCGGCTTCGACTTGAAGCGCTCCAGAAGCGCCTTCTTTGCCTCGTTCGCGGCGTTGCGCCGCTCGAAAATGTCTTTTTCCCTGTAGATAGCCAAGTCCACTTCCCTGAAGTCAATTCGCGACGCTTACATACGCGCGAAAACCGGGAGTTCAAGCGCCAAAACGGTATGCCAGCCATGAAATTCCGTGCTGTTGCAGCCGGGAGACGCCTTCGCGGCCGAAACGGACACGCACTGTTCGCAGTCAGACCCTCTGGTGGTGATACGGGCTGATCGCTACCTCTAGCGCGAAAATCAAACGCCAGGATGACACCAGATGGAACTCGGTCTCTACACTTTCGCCGACGTCAGCCCGCAGCCGGGCCCCGGCGCAATCGGCCCGCACGAGCGGCTGCGCAACCTGATCGAGGAGATCGAACTGGCCGATCAGGTCGGCCTTGACGTTTTCGGCCTTGGCGAGCATCACCGGCCGGACTATGCCGCGTCCGCGCCTGTCGTGGCTCTGGCCGCGGCGGCCGAGCAAACCAAACGCATAAAACTGACCAGCGCCGTCACTGTCCTGTCTTCGGACGATCCGGTCCGCGTCTTCCAGCAATTCGCCACGCTCGACCTTCTTTCCGGCGGCCGGGCCGAGATCATGGCCGGGCGCGGCTCGTTCATCGAATCCTTTCCGCTGTTCGGCTACAATCTTGAGGATTATGACGAGCTGTTCGCCGAAAAGCTCGACCTGCTGCTCGCCATCCGCGATCAGGTGAAGATCACCTGGTCCGGCAATCTGCGCGCGCCGATCAACGATCGCGGCGTCTACCCACGCCCCTTGCAGGAAAAACTGCCGATCTGGATCGCCATCGGCGGCACGCCGCAGTCCGCCGCCCGCGCGGGCGCGCTCGGCCTGCCGCTGGCGCTCGCCATCATCGGCGGCGAGCCGGCGCGGTTCGCGCCGCTGTTTGACCTCTATCGCGAGGCCGCCAGGCGCGCGGGCGCCGATCCGAAGGGTCTTGCCACCAGCATCAACGTCCACGGCTTCATCGCCGACACGACCGAGAAGGCGGCCGACGATTTCTATGGCCCACAGGCCGAGGTGATGAACCGCATCGGCCGCGAGCGCGGCTGGGGTCCGACCTCGCGGGCGCATTTCGACCAGTCACGCGGCCCGGGCGGCGCCTTGTTCGTCGGCAATCCCGAGCAGGTGGCCGAGAAGATCGTCGCCCAGCACAAGATCTTCGGCAATGACCGCTTTTTGCTGCAGATGGCGATCGGCATCATGCCGCATGCCAAGGTCATGAAGGCGATTGAACTCTACGGCACCAGGGTGGCGCCGATCGTGCGCAAGGAAACGGCTGACGCCGTCCCGGCCCCGGCGCCTGCCGCGTAGTATTGCACTTCCGCGAAAAATTGCGCGGGAACAGTAACCGCGACGGCGGGCCTCGTGGGCTCGCCGTCAACGCCGGCTAACGGAACTTTGGACCGGCAGGGGCGTTTTCTCAGCGGTTGCGCCAATTGCGGTGCGCCGCCGAGGGACCGTGATGAAAGCTGACCCCACCGCTTCGGTCGCGGGCGTTTCCGAAGCAGAAGAGGCGCGCATCGCCGCCCGCGCCGACACCCATATGATACGCTCGCTGCTCGTCGGCATCTTCATTTTCATGGCCATCTATGCGCTCTATTTCGCCCGTGCCTTCTTCATGCCGGTCATACTGGCTTTTCTGCTGGCATTGACGCTGACGCCGATCGTCAGGCTTCTGCGCAAGCGCGGCATCCCCGAGGTGATTTCGGCGACGCTTCTGGTGCTTCTGTCCCTCTGCCTCTTCGCCAGCGCCGGCTACCTGCTGAGCGGCCCGGTGATCGATCTCATCAACAACACCTCGTCGATCGGCCAGCGGCTGACCGAGCGGCTGGCGCATTTGCGGCCTCCGCTCGAGAGGATCATGGAGGTTACACATCAGATCGAAGGCCTCACCGAGACGTCGCAGGAGCCGGGCATACAGAAAGTCGCGGTAGCCCAGTCTGGCTTCCTGTCGTCGGCGGCCTCGAACATTCTTTCGGCGGGAACAAGCCTGACCATCATCTTCGTGCTGTCGCTGTTCCTGCTCGCTTCAGGCACGATGTTCTATGAAAAGATCATCCAGTCCTTCGCCAGCCTTACCGAGAAGAAGCGGGCGCTGCGGGTCGTTTACGACGTGGAACGGGAAATCTCGCACTATCTGCTCACCGTCACCATCATCAATATCGGCCTCGGCACGATCATTGGCCTTGGTCTGTGGGCACTCGGCATGCCCAACCCGCTCGTCTGGGGCGCCACGGCCGCTCTGCTTAATTTCCTGCCCTATGTCGGCGCCATGATCACGCTCATCGTGGTCACGATCATCGCGCTGATCAGCTTCGACACGATCTCCTATGCGTTGTTGGCGCCTGCCTTCCTGCTTTTGTGCGACATCGTCGAAGGCCAATTCGTAACGCCGATGGTTGTCGGCCGGCGGCTCGAGATCAACGCCGTGGCGATCTTCATCGCCATTGCCTTCTGGTCATGGCTATGGGGCTTTGTCGGCGCGCTGATGGCGGTGCCGCTGCTGGTCCTCATCAAGGTGTTCTGCGATCACTTCGACGGTCTGAGCCATGTCGGCAACTTCCTGGCGGCACAACATCTCTCGGCGGTGGAAGATGAGGCCACCGAGGAAGGTAAGGCTCCGGCATAAAGCCGCGCGTCTGGTTTGCGGCGCCTGGCTCGAATGCCTATATCCGGCCGGTCCAATGGCCGGTGCCCTTCCCATGAGCGATGCTTCCTTCGACCTCGACGACTGTTTCGCTCGCATCGGCCATGCCGGCTTGCGCGATGCGCCGCTGGGCGCGTCGCCAACATTTGCTGTCGACAGATCCGGGCTTGCATTTCCTGTCCATCATCGCGGCAGCCCCGCCGAGCAGAAGCGCATGGCCGCGGCCAGCGGATTTGGCGATGCGCTCGGGGGCGGCTTGGCATCCTCATTCCCGACCGCACGGCCTTCGAGGCAGGGTGCTTGAGATAAACCTCGTGGAGACCTGACATGGCAGCCCTTTCCGTCCTCGACCTATCGCCGATCGTCGAAGGCAGCGATGCCTCGCAGTCGCTGGCCAATTCGCTCGATCTTGCCTGCCATGCCGAGCGGCTGGGCTACAAGCGCTATTGGCTGGCCGAGCATCATAACATGCCGGGCATCGCAAGTGCCGCCACCTCGGTCGTCATTGCCCATGTCGCGGGCGGCACCAAGACTATTCGCGTTGGCGCCGGCGGCATCATGCTGCCCAATCACTCGCCGCTGGTCATCGCCGAGCAGTTCGGCACGCTGGCCGCCTTGTTCCCCGGCCGCATCGATCTCGGCCTCGGCAGAGCGCCCGGCACGGACATGAACACGGCGCGCGCCTTGCGCCGCAATCTCGAGGCCGGTGCCGACAATTTCCCGCAGGACGTCGTCGAGCTGATGGGCTATTTCCTGCCGGCGGAAGAGGGCCAGCGGCTGCGCGCCGTGCCGGGTGAAGGGCAGACCGTGCCGGTCTGGATCCTCGGCTCCAGCCTGTATGGCGCCCAGCTTGCCGCCATGCTCGGCCTGCCCTACGCCTTCGCTTCGCATTTCGCGCCGGCCGAGCTAGACCATGCGCTGGAAATCTACCGCTCGCGCTTCCAGCCGTCGGAACAGCTCGACAAGCCCTATGTCATGCTCGGCCTCAACGTCTTTGCGGCGCCCACCGACACTGAGGCGCGGCTGCTGTTCACCTCGCTGCAGCAGGCTTTCGTCAATCTGCGCACCGGCCGCCCCGGAAAATTGCCGCCACCGGTCGAGAATTATGACCGCGACCTCGATCCGATGGCCAAGTCCATGCTCGGCCAGGCGCTGTCCTGCGCCGTCGTCGGCTCGCCGGAAACGGTGCGGCAAGGCATCGACGCCTTCGTTCGCCGCACCGGCGCCGACGAATTGATGGTCACCGCGCAGATATTCGATCATGCGGCTCGGGTGAGGTCCTTCGAAATCCTGGCCGACGCCCACAAATCGCTGACGCAAGCGGCGTGAGATTTCCAGCTCAGCGCTTGCCGATAGCGATTCAACCGCTGAACCGCTCTACGCACTCACGCTCTGCGCCACCGCTCCCAGCGGTCGGCATGAATTGCGGATCATCAGCCGGCCCTTGAGCACCAGCTTGCGCGGCGGCGCGTCGCGATTTCCGGCAAGGCGGTCGAGCAGCAAATTGGCCGCCTGTTCGCCGATCGCCTGCACCGGCTGTGCCACCGTGGTCAGTTGCGGGACAAACACGTCCGACCACGGAAAATCGTCGAAACAGGCGATTGAAACATCTTCCGGGCAGGACAGGCCGATATCGCGGATTGCCTTCATGGTGCCGATCACCATCGGATTGTTGGCGGAGAAGATCGCGCTCGGCCTGTCGTGCAGCGACAACAGCTGCATGGCCGCGTTATAGCCGTCGATCTCGTGAAAATTGCCGGAACGTACCAGCTCTTCGGCGACCGGCAGGCCGGCTGCCTGAAGCGCTTCGCGATATCCGGCCATGCGATCATGCATCGGTGAGATATCCGACGTTCCGGTGATGTAGCCGATGCGCCGGTGCCCGAGATGGATCAGGTAGGTGATGGCGTCGAACACGGCGCGCTGGTTGTCGAGCACTACGGCATCCGTGTCGACGCCGTCACAGATGCGGTCAAGCAGGACGACCGGCACGTTGGCG
The DNA here is from genome assembly GCF_006442405.1 of Mesorhizobium sp. B2-2-3. Taxonomy (NCBI): domain Bacteria; kingdom Pseudomonadati; phylum Pseudomonadota; class Alphaproteobacteria; order Hyphomicrobiales; family Phyllobacteriaceae; genus Mesorhizobium; species Mesorhizobium sp. B2-2-3. Next base: position 469,080 of record NZ_VFWC01000003.1, read on the forward strand.
TCGTCGACGATGCGCTTGAGGATCGTCCCATCGCCGACGCGCGCCACGATCAGCCCGTCGACCATACGGTCGAGCAGCAGCCTGATCTGGTCGTCCTGCGTATTGAGGTCCTCGTCCGTGCAGCACAGCATGACCGCATAGCCGGCGCGGTCGAAGGCCTGCTGGATGACTGACACGACATCGGTGAAGAACGGATTGGTGATGTGCGGGACAGTCAATCCGATGGTGCGCGTGGTGCCCATTTTCAGGCTGCGGGCGATCGCATTGCGCTTGTAGCCGATATCGCGGATCGCCTGCTCGATGCGCTGGCTGAGCTCCGGGCTGACGGTCGCCGTGCCGTTGATCAGCGCCGAAACCGTGGCGACCGACACGCGCGCCGCTTCGGCCACGTGAAGCATGGTCGGCGCCGTCGATTTTCGCTGCCTTGTCTTGCTTGGCCCTGCCATTTTCGAAACGTTTCGCCGCCTCTCTATGCATCATACCTACGGAATATCGCGGTTTTTCGCAAGAATTGAAATGAGCCAATCTCACGTGACCAGATAGAAGCTTGACAGGATCGAAACGTTTAGAATAGCGTTCATGAGGTCAGACGACGACGGAAGGGAGGCCGCCTTTGTCATGGAGCACGGAAATTCCATCGCGCGTCGGGATGTTGCGGCGGATCGTTCGGATGTCGTCCTAAGCGCTGAGCACGTATCCAAGAGCTTCGGCGGCATTGCCGCCTTGGTCGACGTCGGTTTCGAGCTGCGGCGCGGCGAGGTCCACGCCTTGATGGGCGAGAACGGCGCCGGCAAGTCGACGCTGATGAAAATCCTTTCCGGTGTCTACACGGGTTATGAAGGCACGGTTCGCGTCGACGGCGTAGCCGCGAATTTCGCCGGCGTGCGCGACGCCGAGGCCGCCGGCATTGCCATCATCCACCAGGAGCTCAATCTGGTTCCCGAACTCAGCGTCGCCGACAACATCTTTCTCGGACGCGAGAAGCTGATCGCCGGGCTGATCGTCGACCGCAAGGCGAGCAGCCGCGCCGCCAGCGCCCTTCTGCAGCGGCTGGGCATCGAGCTCGACCCGGAAGCCCGTGTCGGCGCCTTGCGCGTCGGCGAACAGCAACTGGTCGAGATCGCCAAGGCGCTGTCGATGTCGGCGCGCATCCTGATCATGGACGAGCCGACCTCGGCGCTTTCTCCAGCCGAATGCCAGAGGCTGTTCCGCATCATCCGCCAGCTTGCCGACAGCGGCGTCGCCATCGTCTACATCTCGCACCGCATCGACGAGGTCATGCACCTGGCGGGCAGGGTCACGGTGTTTCGCGACGGACGCCACGTGCTGACGCGGCCCATGGGCGAGCTCGACGAGAACGCCATCATTTCGGCAATGGTCGGGCGAGACCTGCTGGCCTCCTCGGAAGAGGAGCGCCGTTCCGGCGGCGAAGTCGTGCTTTCCGTCGAGAACCTGTCGCTGACGAAACCCGACGCCCATGGCTGGCGCACCGTGATCGACGGCGTCAACTTCGAACTCGCCGAAGGCGAGATCCTTGGCATTGGCGGGCTGCTGGGTTCAGGGCGCACCGAGATCCTGGAGGCGATCTTCGGCTCGAGCGATGGCCGCACCGGCGGCGAGGTCCGGCTCGACGGCGCGCCGGTCGAGATCCGCTCGCCGCGCGATGCCAGGCGCCTCGGCATTGCGCTGGTGACCGAGGACCGCAAGACGCAAGGCCTGCATCTCCAGGCCTCCATTACAGACAACGTCGCATTGCCGCTGGTCGGATCGCTGGCGCGCTTCGGCATCCGTTCGCTGGCCGGCGAACAGGAGCTGGCGCGCCACGCGGTCCGGGCGCTCGGCATACGCTGCGAGGACATCGACCAGCCAGCCGGCACGCTGTCGGGCGGCAACCAGCAGAAGGTCGTCATCGGCAAATGGCTGGCGACACGGCCGCGCGTGCTTCTTCTCGACGAGCCGACGCGCGGCATCGACGTCGGCGCCAAGCGCGAGATCTACGATCTCATCTTCAAGCTTGCGCGCGACGGGCTGGCCATTGCCGTCATCAGCTCCGAATTGCCGGAACTGCTGCACCTCTCCGACCGCATTCTGGTGATGGCCGATGGCCGCCAGACCGGCATCCTTTCCCGCGATGCGGCGAGCGAGGAGGCCATCATGCGTCTCGCCGCGCCGCGCCGCACGATTTCGAGACCTGCCGCATGACCGCCTTGAAACTCCTGTCCCGCACCAAGCTCTACTGGGGCCTGATCGCCATTTTCCTGATCGGCGTGCTGGGCTCGCCGGTCAGCTCCAAGGGCAACAACATCTTCCTGTCCTACGGCAATCTGCTCGACGTGCTGCGCCAGGTGTCGACCACCGGCCTGATCGCCACCGGCATGACGGCGGTGATCATCACCGGCGGCATCGATCTTTCGGTCGGCTCGCTGATGGCAATCTGTTCGGTGGTCTGCGCCATGCTGCTGACGGTTCCGGGCGTGACGCCGGGAGTGGTGCTTGGCGTGCCCACCGTCGCCGTGGTGGCGCTCTGTCTCGGCTTCATCGTCACCCGCTTCATTTTCCTCAATCTTGAAAAGTCGCGCGCCGGCGCCGATGCCTCGCGCGACGCAAGGCTGGACCGCGCCCGCGGCCTGGTCACGCCGGCAATCGTCGGCGTGGTCCTGTGCTGTCTTTCCCTGTGGTACCTGCTGCCGCAGGTCGAGCCCAAATTCGGCGTCCTCGGCGTGCTGCTGGTCGCGCCATGCGTGGGCCTGCTGTTCGGTGCGCTCAACGGCTTCATCATCGTTGCCGGGCGGCTGCAGCCCTTCATCGTCACCCTGGCGATGATGGTGACGGCGTTGGGCATCGCCCGGCTGACCGCCGGCCAGAACAATGCTGTGCTGCCGGTCTATACCGGCTCGAACGCCACCGAGGATTTCGAGCTGCTGCGCTCGATGGTGTTCGGCGTCATTCCGATGCCAGGCCTGTTCTTCCTCGGCGCCATCCTGATCTATGGCGCGGTGCTGCGCTTCACGCCGTTCGGCCGCTATGTCTACGCCATCGGCGGCAATGAGGAGGCGGCCAGGCTTTCCGGCATCGCCGCCGGCCGGGTCAAGATCGTCACCTACGCCGTTTCGGGCCTGCTCGCCGGCATTGCCGCGGTGCTCTATGTCGCGCAGTACCGGCAAGGCAAGCCCGATGCCGGCGCCGGCCTGGAGCTCGACGCCATCGCCGCCGTGGTCATCGGCGGCACCAGCCTGATGGGTGGGCGCGGCAGCCTCACGGGGACATTCTGCGGCGTGCTGATCTTCGGGCTGCTGTCCAACATATTGCAGCTCCACAACATCAATTCGAACCTTCAGCTGGTGCTGAAGGGGATGATCATCATCGGCACAGTGCTCGTGCAGGAGCGCAATGCCGGTGATCTCCTAGCCTATCTGCGCCTGCCCGGAGCGGCGCACAAGGAAACGGCCGCGGCAAAACGGCCGTCGCAAGAGACCCGGTCTCTCAATCTCGGAGGAAACAAGAAATGAAACGACGTGACACGCTGAAGCTTGCCGCCCTTGGCGCGGCATTGCTGACCACCACCGCGCTGCTCTCCACCGGCCACGCCATGGCCCAGGACAAGAAGTGGAAGATCGGCTTCTCGCAGGTGACGACCATCGAGCCTTGGCGCGCGCAGTTCAACAAGGACATACTGGCTGAGGCCGCCAAGCACCCCGAGGTCGAGCTGATCGTCACCGACGGCGAGGATAAGACCGAGAAGCAGGTTGCCGATGTCGAGAACCTGATCCGCCAGGAGGTCGATGCGCTCTTGGTGTCGCCGAAGGAATCGGCCGGCCTGACCGGCGTCGTGCAGCAGGCGATCGACGCCAAGATCCCGGTCTTCGTGCTCGACCGCAATGTCGACACCAAGGACTACACCCAGTTCGTCGGCGGCGACAACAAGCTGATCGGCCGCGCGGCCGGCGAATATGCCGTCGAGCTGCTCGGCGGCAAGGGCAAGGCATCGGGCAATGTCGTCGAGATCTGGGGCGGCATGGGCACCCAGCCGGCGCATGACCGCCATGACGGCTTCCATGAGTTCACCGACAAGGAGCCGGGCATCAAGTACCTGCTCGACCAGCAGTCGGGCGACTGGAAGCAGGACCAGGCCTATAATCTGATGGCCAACGCGCTGAAGAGCAACGAGAAGATCGATCTCGTCTACGGCCACAACGACCCGATGGCCTATGGCGCCTATCTTGCCGCCAAGGATGTCGGCCGCGAGAAGGACATCAAGTTCATCGGCATCGACGGCCTGCCCAACGAAGGCGTGCAGATGGTGAACAAGGGCGAGCTGACGGCGACCTTCACCTATGTCACCCCGGGCGCCGAGGGCCTTCGGCAGGCGATCAAGTTCCTCAATGGCGAGAAGGTCGAAAAGACCATCACCTTGCCGACGCAGAAGATCACCAAGGAAAACGCCGCCCAGGTGCTGAAGGACAACGGCCTCTGAGATTTCGCCGGAGATAAGCGCCGGCCCAAGGTCCAGGTTCTTCGTCCCAGGACAGCTTGGCGCCCACCTCTCCCCCGTCGATCGGGGGAGAGGTGTCGAGCGAAGCTCGACGGAGTGGGAGTCGACCCTTGGCGCGGTGCAGGAAGGTTCTTGCGCCCTAGTCCCCTTTCAATATCCGTCGGCGGCGGTGGCCAGGTGGTTCCCGTCCGGAGGGAGAGGAAAGGACCTCGTCGCCGGCCTACGCCAATTTCGCCAGCAGCTTCATGAAGGTGGCGATCTCCCTGGCCGTGAGCGGTGCCAAGGTTTCCTCGGTAATCTCGCGCGCCAGCGGGATCAGGCGTTCGATCGCCTCGCGCCCTTCGGCGGTCAAATTGACCAGCAGCCGCCGCTTGTCGCCCTCGTGCTTGGAGAGCTCGACAAGGCCGCGCGCCTTCAGCCTGTCGATCACGCCCTTCACCGTCGCCGCATCCATGGCGATCAGCGTGCCGAGCTGGTTCTGCGAAGTCTCGCCGACATCGCGCAGCTTGGCCAATGCCGCGAATTGCGGTGGCGTCAGGTCGCCGATATGGGCAGCGAAGATCGAGACGTGGCGCTGATGCGCCTTGCGCAGGATGAAGCCGACCTGCTCCTGCAGGTGGTAGTCCTGATCGTCCGCCTCCTCGACCTCGACCAGCTTCAGCAGATTGTCCTCGCCGCTCACCGCAGCCCGTCCCATGCCTTGATGTCGTCGGCGGCCAGGCCGCCCATGCGATTGTGCACGCGCGGACCGCAGGTCATGGCGAGGCAGAACAGGATCTCGTCGGGACGCGGTCCGTCGCTGACGCCGACTTCCATCGCATCGAAATGGCTGCGCACATAGGCGGCGTTGATGTGGCCGAGAGGCACATCCAGCCGCGAGCCGAAGGCGCCGACCTTCTTGGCCGACGGCACGATCGCCTTGGCGTCGCCGAGCCGCTCGCGCATGGCGTAGCCGCCCGGCACATGCCAAAGCGCGCCATGCTCGAGTTCGCCCGATATGCCGACGATGGCGCCTTTGCCATAGCCGTCGATCTGCTTCACGTCGCCACCCAATGCCGCTATCAGCCGGTCGGCGAGCAGCAGGCCAAGCGGCTTCAGATCGTCCATGGCGCTCTGCAACTCCTCGACATAGCGCCCGGCGAACGGGTTCTTCACCAGTGCCATGGCGGCGGCACGGCGGCGCGGCACCTTGGTCGCCGGCCCGCCCTCATGAAAGATCTCTTCGGTCAGCACCACGATCTTGCGGAGCGGAAACTCAGGCATGGGCAACTTCCTTCCCTGGACTTTTGTCGGGCGCGGCAAGCGCCATGGAGCCCTCGATGCGAGTCTGGCCGGCGAGGAACAGCGCCGATGCGGCGATCAGTCCCCTGCGGCGGAAATCTTCGGCGACGGCAAGTCCGCTGTCCAGCGCCGTGGCAATCTCTTCGGCAGAAAGCGGCCCGACTTCTTGCGTCACCAGCCTGTCGCCAAGGTCGTTATCCGGCACCAGATCATGCGCGGGCACACGCCGAATAGCGGGATGGTGGGCCAAGTCGACGGCATTGGCGATCAGCGTCGCCGCGGCATCGGCCTCTGCGCCGGTCCTCGCCAGCACGGTGACGGCGTCGGCGATGCCGAGCGAAAACGAGCGCCCGCGCCAGCCACTGGTGGCAATGCCTTGCACGCCGTCCTCGGCGCTGATGACGATGCGGTCGGCAAGGCCATGGCCGGTGCCGGCAATGGCAAGAGTGATCGATTGGCCGGCACCGAGATGAAGCGCGCTGTCGCCACCGTTGTTGACATAGGCGCGATCGAGTTTTCGCCCGGCAATCAGTGCGGCAAGTATTTCGTCGGCTACCGAACCGGCGACGGCTGCCATCGGCGTGATGAAGTCGTCCGCCAATGGGGTAACTGCCGCTTCCATGCGCCGCGCCGTCGAGCCGGCGAAGGCGCGGGGGCGCAACGTGGCCGGCCGGCGCAACTCGGGCAATTCCTCCACCAGTTCCGGCAGGATGGTCTGGAATCGCGCCACGGCCTGCTCATAAGCTCGCCGGCATTCGCCTGGCGTCCCAAAGGCCTCGACGATCAGGTCGATCGGCCCGTGATTGAGGTGCAGCCGCTTGCCATCCCCGAGCCAATGCGCTTGCGGGCCGTTCATCGTCACGCGGCCCCGTTCGCGGGCGTGCGCCGCAATTGCGCCAGCGGCGGCCATGGGTTGCCGGCCGGCGCACCGTCGCCCCGACGCGCGTTCAGGTACTCGCCACCCTTGGCAACGACATCCTCGACGCTGCGGATCTCGGCGTCGTAGCCGCCGAGCCTGACATAGTCGTCGCGGCGCAGCGTGAATTCGATGGGCGCCACCAGCGCCGGCGTAGGCACATAGCCGAAGGCGCCTTCCGGCACGCGCGTCACATCCACCATCAGCGTGATGCCGCCGCCCGGCCAGACATAGACCGGCGCGCCGCCGACCGTCACATAAGTGGTCAGGCCCTGCACGGAACGCGTCAGGTTGACGGGGTTTTCGGTGACGCCGGCGCGCAGCGAACCGCCGGCGCCGCCGATGAACAGCACGGTGCACAGCGCCGGTTCGCAATTGTCCTCGATCAGCCCCACGGATTTCTGCAATCGTTCGGGGAATGGCTTTTCGACTGGCTTCAACTGGTCGTCGAGTTCGTAATAGGCGAACTGCTCGCCGGTGGTCGAAACCATCAGCAGCGACAGGCCGGGCCGCGCGCCCTTCTTGGCGTTCCATTCGCCCAGGATCGACAGCGGGTCGGATATGCTGGTGCCGCCCCAGCCGAGGCCGGGCTCGGAGACCTTGAAATAGCGCCCAGGCGTCGAGCGGCGGCCGATGATCTTTATCCCCGTGTCCTGCCAGCCCAGCACCTTGCCGGCCTGATGCTCCGAGACGACGCCGGTTATGTGGTCGTCGACCACCACCACCTCGTCGACCAGCCCGCGCCATTGGGTGGCGAACATGCCGATGGTCGCCGACCCGCAGCCGACCCGCATGCGGTGCTCCTGCTTGCCGTCGATGACAGGCGGTTTGCCGGCTTCGACTGTTATCGTGGCTCCGCCGTCGATGGTCAGTTCTACTGGCTTGCGGTTGCACAGATCGAGCAGCGCATCGCAGGTGGCGCGGCCTTCGGCCTTGGAGCCGCCGGTCAGATGATGCACGCCGCCCAGCGACAGCATCTGCGAGCCATATTCGCCTGTCGTGACATGACCGATCGCCTCGCCTTGCGACCGCACGACAGCCGTTTCGGGTCCGATATGACGGTCGGTGTCGATCTTCACCTTGACGCCGCAATAGGAGAAGATGCCCTCCGTGACGACGGTGACGAGATCGACGCCCTCGACCTGCTGGCTGACGATGAAGGGCGCCGGCTTGTAGTCGGGATAGGTGGTTCCTGCCCCGATCGCCGTGACGAAGCGGCGGCCGGTGTTGACCAGTTCGCCGTCCCAGGCCTCGCCCTCGGCGACGAAGGGCACGACAGCGCCGCCGATCTCGGCGGTATGATCGAGAATGGTCAGCGGGTCCATGCGCACGATCCGGCCGCCGGCATTGCCGTAGCGGTCGCAAGCGCCAGTGCGGCCATCTGATATGTAGCACATCACAGGGCAGGCATCGCAGCGGATCTTCTCCGCCACCAGCTTCTCGCCGGGATCATGGGTTTCGAAGCGTTCGGCAAGCTCGCTCATCGGCATGCCTCCTTCTCGCGGATGGCGGCGCGGATCCGGGCCGGCGTCGCCGGAACTCTGGTGACCAGCACACCAGTGGCATGGCGGATGGCGTTGAGGATCGCCGGCGCCGTCGGGATCAGCACATGTTCGCCCAGGCCCTTGGCGCCGAATGGCCCTTCCGGGTCTGGCACCTCGATCAATATCGTCTCGATCGGCGGCACGTCGCCGATGGTCGGAATGAGATAATCGTGCAAATTCTCGGTGCGGCCGGGAATATACTCTTCCATCAGCGCCATGCCGATGCCTTGCGCGATGCCGCCCTCGATCTGACCCTCGACCAGCAGCGGGTTGATCGCCTTGCCGACATCGTGCGCGGCTGTGATCTTGACCAGCTTGACCGTGCCGAGCTTGAGGTCGACCTCGAGCTCGGCGATCTGCGCGCCGTAACCATAGACCGCATAGGGCTTGCCCTGGCCCTTGGCGTCGAGCGGCAGCGTCGGCGGGTCGTAGGTCTCCTCGGCGCGGAAGACGAAGCCGTAGATATCCGCTTCGAGTGTGCCAAGATCGACACGGCGGACCGCCTCGCCCTCACGGATGACGATCGCCGGACCTTCGAGCTGAAGCGACGCTTTTTCCGAGACATTGGCAAAGCGCAGGATTTTTTCGCGCAAGGCGCGGCCGGCCTTCTCGGCCGCCTTGCCGGTGACGAAGGTCTGGCGCGAGGCCGAGGTCTTGCCGGCATCGGGAGTGATCGCGGTGTCGGCGTTTTTCAGCCGGAACCTTTCCAGGGGCAGGCCGAGCGCGTCGGCGCAGATTTGCGTGATGACGGTGTTGGAGCCCTGGCCGATGTCGACCGCGCCCTGGTGCAGGATGATCTCGCCTGAAGCCGCGATGCCGACCCGGATGGTCGATGGATTGGGCAGCGAGGTGTTGCCGCAGCCATACCAGCAGGAGGCGATGCCGACACCGCGCTTTTTATCCACGTTGGCACTGTTGAAGGCATCCGCGTCAGCCACTGCACGCGCCCAATGCGGCCGCAGGGCATCGAGGCATTCGGCAATGCCGACGCCCGATTCCAGTCTCTGTCCGGTGACTGTTTCGGATCCGTTACGAAGGCAGTTTCTCAAGCGGAAGTCGAGCCGGTCGATGCCGAGCTTGCCGGCCAGCTCGTCGTACAAGGTCTCCTGCATGATCGTCGCCTGCGGCACGCCGAAGCCCCGGAAAGCGCCGGAAATCGGCCCATGCGTATGCACGGCGCGGCCTTCGGCGCGGTAGTTCGGGGTGGCATAGGGACCCGAGGCATGCACCGGCACGCGGTTGGCGACGGTCGGTCCCCAGCTCGCGTACGCCCCGGTGTTGAAATCGCCTGAGAAAATCATGCCCGTGACATGGCCCTCGGCGTCGGCGCCGATGGTCGCTTGCATCTGCGCCGGGTGGCGCTTGGTGGTCGACATCATCGATTCATTGCGCGTGTAGGCAAGCGCCGCCGGCCGCCCGGTCCTCATCGCCACCAGGCCGATCAGCGGTTGCAGGGACACGTCGAGTTTGGAACCAAAACCGCCGCCCGTCGCGGTCGGCACGATGCGCACCTTGTCGACGGGCAGGCCCAGCACCTTCGCCGTGTCGTCGCGGTCCATATAGGGCGCCTGCGTGCAGGCGACGACGACCAGCGTGTCGCCATCCATATAGGCATGGCCGGCTTCCGGCTCGATATAGGCATGCTCGACATAGGACGTCTCGATCGCACCGGTCACGGTGACAGCGGCATCGGCAAGCGCCGTCTCGGGATCGCCGCGTTCGACGAAGCCCTTGGTCAGAAGGTTGGCCGGGCGGTTCACATGGATCAGCGCCGCTCCTTCGGCCTGTGCCTCGCAAGGCTGCAACAGATGTGGCAATTCGGTCCAGCGGATCGGGAAATCCGACAGGTCGAGATCGAGCATCGCCTCGCGCTCGCCGGCAACAAGCGCCACCGCCTCGCCGCGAAACCGCGCCAAGCCTTCGGCGAGAGCCGGCTGGTCGGCGAACGGACCGATGACGCCGAAACAGTTCTTTCCCGGGATATCGGCCGCCGTGAAGATACCGGCGATGCCGGGACGAGCTTTTGCCCAGCCATCGAGGTCGCCGAAGGCGAAGCTGGCATGGTAGTGCGGCGAGCGGATTACCAGCACCGCCAGCGCATCGGCCGGGAACGAATCGCCGCCGAATTTCTCACCGCCGGTCACCTTCGGCACGCCATCGAGCCGGATCGGGGAGGAACCAATGGCGTGACCGGACCGAGGCAGACGGAAATCCAGGCTTGCAGCCTGGGCGGACGCATCCATCACAGCAGCGACGATCTTCCGGTACCCGGTGCAACGGCAGAGGACACCACCAAGCGCGTCCTGCACTTCGATCTCGCTCGGCCTGGCTTTCTTCTCCAGCAGGGCCGTCGCCGCCACCAGCAGGCCCGGCGTGCAGATGCCGCACTGCGCCGCACCATGCGCCAGGAAGGAGGCCTGTAGTGCCGACAGCCGGCCATTGGCGAGCCCTTCGACCGTCGTTACCGACGCTCCGGCGGCCGACGCCGCAGGCATCAGGCAGGCGCAGACCGGATCGCCATCGACCAGCACCGTGCAGGCGCCGCAGTCGCCGGCGTCGCAGCCGACCTTGGTCCCGGTCAGCAGCAATTCATCGCGCAGCACCGCAGACAGCCGGCGCAGCGGCGGCACGTTGACCGAGACGGCGGCGCCGTTGACCGCGAAGGTGATCTCCGCGCGTGCCAGGCCAACTGCATCACTGCCGGATAGGGCCCCGCCGGGTCGAGCCTGGCTGATGTGAGGCTGAGCTTTGTTCATGCCGCCACCCTGTCACCGCTCATCGGCCCCGCCGCCGCAAGCACGGCGCGGACAACGATTTCGCGCGCCGCGTCCTGCCGGTATTCGGCGCTGCCGCGCACGTCGCCGATCGGCGACAGCTCTTCCATCGGCGCGGCGAGGACCGCTGTAGCCAGCCCATGATCCGCCGCCAGTCCGCGCAGGGCCGCCTCGACCCCGCCGAGCCGCTTTGCAACAGCCGAGCAGGAACCGACGGCGACCGCCGCTTGCTCGACGATGCCGTCCTGCACGACTAGGCGTGCCCCCACCATGGCGATCGAGATGACGAGATAGCGCCGCGCGCCGAGCTTGACGAAAGCCGACATACCCGCGCCGGCCGCTTTCGGCACGCGGATGGCGGTTACCATCTCGCCGGGCCGCAGGTCCGTGCGGCGATTGCCGAGGATGAATTCCCGGAGCGGCAGGTGGCGCACCGCTTGCGCCGAGCGCAGTTCTATCTCGGCGTCGAGCACCAGCAGCGCCGGCACGCCATCCGCGGCCGGCGAAGCGTTGCAGAGATTGCCGGCGATCGAGGCGACATTCTGGATCTGAACGGACCCGACCTCCCGCGCGGCCGCTTTCAGCGCATCGAAGGCCGGCGGCAAGGGATGGCGAACGATATCGGTCCAGCTGGTGCGCGCCCCGATCTGCCAGTGCGTTTCCGTTTCCGCAATGCCGCGCAGCGCGGCCAGACCGTTGACGTCGAGCACATTGTCGCGGAAAGGCTTGTTGCCTTGCGCCGGGTAGAAGTCGGTGCCGCCGGCAAGGATGCGCCACGAAGCTTCGCCAAGCAGGGCGAGCGCCTCGTCGACCGTGGTGGGTTTCGCGTAACGGATCACGCTTTGCCTTCCCAGAAAAAGGGCCTTTCCGAGGGAACTTGCCGGCGTCAGGGCCCGGCTTAAATTCATTCGTATGCAAATGATATCAAGTCGGCGGAAATTGTCAAAGCCGGAGTTTGCGCAGCACCCGCACGGCTGCCGCCGCCACGCATTTGTTCTCCGCAAAATCTAGGTGCTGGGGCGCCCTTTGCGCGTTCGGGGTTGCGCCCGGCGCTCTAATGGTTGACGCGGCCCGCCATCTGGTCAAGTTTCTCCCTCCGGTCGCGCCAGCGGCTTTCTTTCGCCGGGATCCCCCTGGGAGCCCGCGCCCGATACCGACAGGAAGGAACCCCATGGCCGAAGAAGCGCTTGTCGTCATCGACCTGCAGAACGACTTTTGCCCTGGCGGCGCGTTGGCTGTGACCGGCGGCGACGAGATCGTGCCGCTGGTCAACGACCTGATCCGGCGAACCGATCATGTCGTGCTGACGCAGGACTGGCATCCAGCCGGCCATTCGAGCTTTGCCTCAAGCCATCCAGGCGCCCAGCCTTTTGAAACCATCGAGATGCCCTACGGCCAGCAGACATTGTGGCCGGACCATTGTATCCAGGGCAGCCTCGGCTCGGATTTTCACTCGGGTCTTGCCTGGACCAAGGCCGAGCTCGTCATCCGCAAGGGATTTCGGCCTGATATCGACAGCTATTCGGCCTTCTTCGAGAACGACCACACGACGCCGACCGGCCTTGCCGGCTATCTCAGGGAGCGCGGCATCGACACTCTGACCCTGGTCGGCCTGGCGACCGATTTCTGCGTCGCCTTCTCGGCGCTCGACGCGGTCAAGCAGGGGTTCAGGACCACTGTCAGGCTCGATGCCTGCCGCGGGATCGACCTCAACGGTTCGGTCGAGACGATGTTGGCAAGGATGCGCCAAGCAGGCGTGACGCTCGAAGACCACGCGGCGGACTGACCTCATCGTGGGAGAAGAGAAGGGGTCGATAGGGGCGACGGCTTTGACGGCAAGTGCCGTGGTGGCTGTCGCGATGCTGTTACCGGGAACGGCCTTCGCCGCGGAAGAGCACGGCCTGCCAGGCCGGACGATGTCGCTGTGGTGGGCGCTGCCCTTTGCCGGGCTGTTGCTGTCGATCGCCACGGGACCGCTGCTTTTCAACCATGTCTGGGAGCATCATTACGGCAAGATTGCTGCATTTTGGGCGGCTCTCGTGGTGGTGCCGCTCGCATCGGCCTTCGGCACGACGGTGGCAACGGAAGCGGTGCTGCATGCGCTGCTCACCGAATACATGTCGTTCATCATTCTCCTGTTCGCGCTGTTCACCATTTCGGGCGGCATTCTCGTGGCCGGCAACATCCACGGCACGCCATTGGTCAATGCCGGGCTGCTGCTCATCGGCGCCCTGCTCGCTTCCGTCATCGGCACTACCGGCGCCTCGATGATCCTTATCCGGCCGCTCATCCGCGCCAATGACAACCGGCCGTTCAACGCCCATGTCATCATCTTCTTCATCTTCCTGGTGTCCAACATCGGCGGTTCGCTGACGCCGCTCGGCGACCCGCCGCTGTTCGTCGGCTTCCTGCGCGGCGTCGATTTCTTCTGGACCACCGCCAACCTCTGGCGCGAGACCCTGTTCGTCAGCGTCGTCGTGCTCGCCGTCTTCCTGGCGATCGACACCACGCTGCATCGCCGCGAAATGGGCGCGCCAAAGATCAAGGACCCGACGCCGGACACGAAAGTGCGCATCCGCGGCCTGCCCAACCTGCCGCTGCTGGCCGGCGTGATCGGTGCGATCCTGCTTTCGGCCACATGGAAGCCCGGCATCAGTCTTTCCATTCAGGGGGTGGACCTCGAGTTGCAGAACCTTGTGCGCGATGTCGTCATCCTGGCGCTTGCCTTCGTTTCGCTGGCCGTCTCGCGCAAGGAGTATCGGCAGGCGAACGGTTTCAACTGGGGGCCGATCGCGGAAGTGGCGAAACTGTTCGCCGGCATCTTCGTCTGCATCGTGCCCGTCGTCGCCATCCTGAGGGCCGGCCACGAAGGCGCGCTGGCGCCGCTGGTCGCGCTCGTCACGTCAGCGCAGGGCATGCCCAACGATCTCGCCTATTTCTGGCTGACCGGAGCGCTGTCGTCCTTCCTGGATAACGCTCCAACCTACCTGGTGTTCTTCGAGCTGGCCGGCGGCGCTCCCCGGCATCTGATGACGGAGCTCGCTTCGACCTTGGCGGCGATCTCGGCGGGTGCGGTGTTCATGGGCGCCAACACCTATATCGGCAACGCGCCGAACTTCATGGTCTACGCCATTGCCCGGCACCGCGGCGTGAACATGCCGGGTTTTTTCGGCTACATGGCATGGTCGGGCGCGGTGCTGATCCCGACGTTTTTGATCGCCGGGTTTTTGTTCTTTGGATAAGCCCACGATGGCGCCAAGCGGTTGACGCGGAACGGCTACTAGGGGAGATAGTGCTCAGCCTACGCCGACATAGCGCCTGACCGCCGACGGGTCGGCGCGCAACGCCTCGACATCGACCGTCTCGCGGTTGCGGCCGTTCTCGATGAAGGCGACGCGGTCGGCTACCGACAGCACGGCGTCGACCCGCTGCTCCACCAGGATGGTGGAAACGCCCAGTTCGCGCAGCTTCGCCACCGTTTCGCGGATTTTTGCGATCATCGACGGCATCAGCCCTTCGGTCGGCTCGTCGAGCAGTAGCACCTGCGGTTCCAGGCAGAGCGCGCGTGCCATGGCCAGCATCTGCTGCTCGCCGCCCGACAAGGTGCCCGAGCGCTGCCTGAGCCGCTGGCGCAGCAGCGGGAACAGGTTGAGCACGTTTTCGCGCACGGCCTTCCCCTTGCCGCGCGCCATCAGCCCGATCTCGATGTTCTCCGCCACCGTCATTTCGGCGAACAGCCGCCTGCCTTGCGGCACATAGGCAATGCCGGCTTTGGGCACCTCGTGGGCGGCCAGGCCGGTCAATTCCTGGCCTGCGAGGCTGATCGAACCGGCACTCGCCCGGACCAGTCCCATGATGGCTTTCAGCGTCGTCGTCTTGCCGGCGCCGTTGCGGCCGAACAGGCACAGCACCTCGCCCTTGTTCAGCACCAGGTCGAGCCCATAGAGCACCTGGATCTCGCCATAGAAGCAGTCCAGTCCCGCGATCCGCAACGCTTGCGTCTTGCTCGTCTCGGTCATGGGGCGGTCCCCAGATAGGCTTCCTGCACCGCCGCATTTTCGCGGATCGCCTCCGGCGTGCCCTCTGCCAGGATCTTGCCGGCGTTGAAAACGGTGATGCGGTCGGCAAGCTGCATGACGACAGGCATGTTGTGCTCGATCAGGAGCACGGTGGCGTCGCTGGCGATCTCGCGCACCAGGGCGATGAAATTGTCGATCTCGCTGTCGGCGAGCCCCTGCGTCGGCTCGTCGAGGATCAGCAGGCGCGGCTTCAGCGCCAGGCCCATCGCCACCTCCAGCAGGCGCTGGTGGCCATAGGACAATTGACCGGCCGGCATATGGGCGCGGTCGGCCAGCCCGGTGCGTGCGAGCGCCGACATGACAGCGGCCTGTATCGCGCTCTTGGAATGGCCATGCCGTAGCGTCAGTTGCACGGGCAGCGCGACGTTGGCGTAAACGGACAGGTTGGCATAGATGCTGGTGATCTGGAACGTGTAGGCAATGCCTTGGCGGACCCTGACATAGGCCGGCAGGCCGGTGATGTCGGAGCCGTCGAAAACGATCGATCCGGACGAGGGCGGGATTCGGCCGCTGATCAGGCTGACGAAAGTGGTCTTCCCGGCACCGTTGGGGCCGATGACGGCGCGGATTTCGCCCGGCACCAAGGTGAAATCGACGCTGTCGACGGCGCGCAGGCCGCCGAAATTGCGCGACAGGCCTTTGGTGGTCAGAAGCGGCGTCATGGCAGCCATCCGAGCCAGCGCTGCCGGATGCTGCCCAGAATGCCTTTCGGGAAGAACAGCACCAGCAGGATCAACGCGACGCCGACGATCAACAGGTAGGCGGAGGTGAAGCCGCTGGTGACGTCGATGACATAGTACATGAACAGCGTGCCGATCAGCGGTCCGAGCGTGGTGGCGGCGCCGCCGAGCAGCACCCACAGCAGCGGCAGGATCGAGTACTGTACCGAGGCGAAGCTCGAGCCGACATAGCCGAACAGCAGCGCATAGGCAGCGCCCGACGCCGCGCAGATGGCGCCGGAGACGACCACGGCGGCGAGCTTGTTGGAGAAGGTGTCGTACCCCAGCATTTTGGTCCGTTCCTCGTTCTCGCGGATGGCGACCAGCACGCGGCCGTATCGGGAGCGGACGACGGCCAGCGTGACCAGAAGCACGAGCGAGAACAGAGCCAGCGCGCTCATGTAGCGCACCGTCGGATTGGTGAGATCGAGCGACGTCGCGCCGAAATTCAGGACGCGTGCCGGCTGCGGCACCACCATGCCCTGGTCGCCGCCGGTCCACGCGGCAAAATAGAGGATGAGGAGGTAAAAGACCTGCGCGAACATCATGGTGACGATCATGAAGGCGACACCCGTAGTGCGCAGCGCCAGCAGCCCGATCACCAGTGCCAGCACCGCGCCGCAGGCGATACCGCTCAACAAAGCCGCCGGCACGCTCCAGCCAAGCTGGATGACGGCAAGGCCGGCGCCGTAGAGGCCGGCGCCAAAGAACATGGCATGACCGAGACTGAGCAGGCCGACATAGCCGAACAGCATGTTGTAGCCCATGGCGAAGACCGCCAGCACCATGATGCGGGCGACGAGGCCGTGATGATAATCCGGCAGCACGAAGCTCAGGACAAAAAGCAGCGCGATGACGCCGAGATGCAAGCCATAGGCTTTTGCCGGCGAGGTCTCGCTCATCGCGTCGCCGTCCCGAACAGGCCCTGCGGCCGGAACACCAGCACCATGGCGACCAGCAGCGTGGCGATGATCTTGGCCAGCGTCGGCGAGAAGAACATCGAGATGATGCCGTCGGACAGGCCGATCAGCACGGCGGCGATGACGGTTCCGCGCAGCGAACCGAGGCCGCCGATGATGACGACGATGAAGGAAAGCAGCAGCGGGTCCTGCCCCATCAGATAATGCGCCTGGCTGATCGGCACGATCAGCACCGCCGCTATGGCCGCCAGCATGGCGCCGAGCGCGAAGACGCCGCCATAGACTCGATCGACAGGGATGCCGAAGGCCTGTGCCGTCTCGCTGTCATACTGCGTGGCACGCATGACGAGGCCGACCCTGGTGCGCGTCAGCACCAGCCATGTCACGACGAGCAGAAGGACGGATGCCGCGATGATCGACAGCTTGTAGCCCGAATAGCCGAACCACGGCAGAAGGATGCGATAGCTGAAGGGCGGCTCTACCGGGCGCGCTTCCGGACCATAGAAGGTCAGCGCCAGCTGCTGGATAATGTAGAGCATGCCGATGGTGGCGACGATGGTGGCTTCCGGATTGTAGTTCAGCCGGCGCAGCACCAGCCGCTCGGCCACCAGTGCAAGGGCGCCGACGACCAGCGGTGCGATGATAAGTGCCGCCAGGAACCCGAGCGCCGGATGGCCTCCGATCGCAGTCGTGATCGCCCAGGCGAGCACGGCTCCCAGCATGAAGAACTCGCCATGCGCGACGTTGACCACGCGCATCACGCCGAACACCAGCGACAGGCCGAGCGCGGTCAGCGCCAGCACGGCGGATGTGACGAGCCCTTCGAGGGCGGCAAGGAGGAGGTGGGGTCCGAAATGCATGGGTTAGGCACTCACCGATAGCGCAATCGCGCCCCTTGAGGGGGGTGAGAAGTGGTCCGCGCAGCGGACGGAAAGCCAATTGCTTGGCTTTCCGAACGACGAACGCCCGGAGCGACAGCGAAGGGCCGGGTCCGGCAGGACAGAGGGGGGCGGCTTGGCGCTCACGCTTGTTAGATGGCTAGGCCTACAACGCCTGCGTCGTATAATCCCCCTCGGCCTCGTAAAGCCCGTCCTCGATCTTGGTCTTGTGCACCACCTTGAGCTTGCCGCCGTCGACCTTGGAGATGTTCTGGATGCCGAAGCACTGGTGGATCTTGCCGTTGAAGGTTTTTGGCCCCTGCGGATGCTCCGGACCTTCGGCGAATTCGGTCAGCGCCTCGGTCGCCTCGACCAGCTTGGCGCGGTCTTCCGGGCCCTTGTAGCCGGCGTCTTCCATCGCTTTCTTGACGACGTAGAGCGTCTCCCAGCAGCCGAACATGTGCGCGGCGGTGGAGACATCCTTGGGGTCGCCGACGGCCGCGCCATTGTCGTCGATGCCGACGGCGGCGCGATAGGTCTTCTGCGCCTCGGAATCGTCCGCCTGGGCATAACGCGGCGAGCCTTCCCAGAAATGACTGCCGTCCAGGAATTCGAGCCCGGGGCTGTTGATGTCGACGGCTTCGAGCGAATCGATGAAGCCGAACAGCTGCGGCCGGTTGGAGCCGTAGAACTCGCCAAGCTCCTTGACGAAGGTGAGCACCGCCGGGCCGACCATGACGTGGTAGATCACCTCGGTCTCGGCAGGGATCTGCGGGAAGTATTTGGTGAAGGAGCTCTCCGTCGGTGGAATGGCGATTTGCGCGATGACCTCTGCGCCCTGCGCCTTCAACGCCGGCGGGAGGTAGTCGCGGTGGTCGTAGCCGAAAGCAAAATCGGGGAAGATCTGTGTCACCTTCTTGCCGGCATTGGCCGCGATCCACGGCGCCATCGACTGGATCTGGCTCTTTACGTCGGTGATGCCGGGCTGGAAGACATAGCGGTTGAGCTTGGTCGAGGCGACATGGTGGCCTTCGCTGACGACGAAATAGGGCATCTTGGCTTCGCCGGCGGCGGGTGCCGAGCCGATGACGACATGCGAGAACAAGGTGCCGAAGACGATGTCGGTCTTGTGCTGGGTGGCGAACTTGCCGACCACCTCGGCACCGCGGCCGGGATCGGTGCCGTCATCCTCGATGATGACCTCGACCGGCCGGCCATTGATGCCGCCGGCCGCGTTGATCGCCTTGACCGCCGCGGCCGTGGTCTTCTCGTACCAGCGGCCATAGGCGGCGCCGATGCCGGTTCGGTGCGACTGGAAGCCAATCTTGATCGGGGCGGAGCTTTGCGCCTGGGAGTAGCGGACGAAACCGGGCGCGACCGCCAGGCCGGCGCCGGCGGCCAGACCCTTCAGCGCGGTGCGGCGGGTGAGACCGGCCTTGGAGAGATCGAAAAACCCATTCTTGTCAGTCACGGCAGTTCCCCTGTTTTTGAGTTTTGACCAATGGCTGGAACGTAGCAGACCGCGTCCTGCGGACGGCCGAAATTGCATGTGTACAAACTAAATCACCAAAGTCCGGACACGGCAATGCCGTTTCCCCAGGGGGATCCCGGTTTATTTCCACCGCGTCTAGCCAACGGTCGGCGTGGCGAGCAGCCAGAGGCCGAAGACGGTGTAGGCGATCATCAGCAAGGTGAGCGGAAACTGGCTGAGCGCGGCGCGGGCGGGAACCGGATGCAGGCGTGCGGCGAAGCCGTGGGCGACGAGCACGGCAAGCAGATGACCGAGAATGATGGCACCGGCCTGGATGTTCCACAGCCACCATGCCGAGCCCGCGCCGGCGATGATGCCGGCTTCGATCTGCATGTCGGCGGTGCCGAAAAGGTTCCAGCCGAGCGCAAACGGATCGGACAGTGCCGCAAGCGCATACTGGCCGTCGACCAGCAGCGCCGTCAGGTAATGCGCGATGTGGTAGGCGAGCGCGATCGGCACGATCGACCAGACCAGCAGCCCCGTCGCCTCGCCAAGCCTGTGGCCGTCGCCGGCGAGCTTCTGGCCGACGACCACGGCAAGCAGGAAGACCGCCGCAAGCAGCATGAATGTCAGGACGAGGCCAAAACTGCCACTGCCGATCACCGCCGTGCGGCCGGGGAATTCAAGCGGATTGATGCCGAACAGGCCCAGCCAGAAGAAGGTCTTCGACAGGCCGTCATAGGAAACCGAGGACAGGGCGAGCAGCAGGAAGGCCACGCCGCTTGCCGGCAAAGGCGCGGCGGTCAGCAGCTTGGCGCCCGGCCAGCATAGCGCAAGCCGGCCGCGCTCGTCGCGCACGAGCGGCGCGAAGCGTGCCACCATCGAGAAAAAGACGGTGAGGAATTCGCCGCTACGGGCCCACGCCCCATAACCGAACGACAGCATCGCCAGCAAGGTGAACAACCAGTAGAGGCCGGCGGCCCGGGCCAGCCGTGTCGGATCGTCGGGCGCCGGATCGATGAGCTCGAACCAGGCAAAAGCGAAGAACAGGAGGACAGCCGGCCAGTATCCGAGCCATGATGGAAGGCGCCTGGCCGCTTCACCGCCCCTGCCGGCCAGGCGCGACAGGAGACGCACCGGCCCGTACCAGGGATTGAGCCAGGACCAGAGGTCGCCGAGGAAACCTTGCAGGAGCGTGAAGCCGGCCCACAGCAGTGTCCAGATCACCAGAGGCAGCGGGTTGGAGAGCGGATCGCGGCTGCCGAGAAAACCCGCGGCAATGAGACATGCAAAGCCGGCAAAGGATATCAGGCTGGCAGCGGTGCGGGCATCATCACCCAGTGTGAACAGTGGCAGGCGCCGCCGCCAGAAACGATCGAGCCGATGCGCCGGCAGCAGCGCCAGCACGAGGAAGCTGGCGGCCACGGCGAAAGCGCCGCCGACAAGGTAATAGCCGGTCGGGAGAAGCAGGACGTGGCCGCGGTCCGAGGCGTGGGCGAAGGCTGGGGTGGGTGAGAGGAGCAATAGAGCGATAGGCAAAGATGCTAATGACCGACGACGGCACTCTACGGCGCCCCCCTCTGTCCTGCCGGACATCTCCCCCTCAAGGGGGGAGATTGGCGGTTTCTCTGTCGGCGCTTCCCTTGCAACGCCGGAGGTTCGCGAAGACGAAGATGACAGCATGATCTCCCCCCTTGAGGGGGAGATGTCCGGCAGGACAGAGGAGGGCGCCAAGGAACTCAGCCTATCCGACTTTGCCGTCTCGTATGGCGATGCCGGAAGCACCGGTGGTGCCCTCACACCTTGATCAACTGCTCCACCCGGTCCTTTTCACCGAAGATGCGCAGATACCGCTCGATCTCCTTGAGGTCGCCCGTCGCCTTGGCCGGATTGTCGGAGAGCTTGACCGCTGGCCGGCCGTTGGCCTCGGTCACCTTGCAGACCAGCGATATGGCGTCGAGGCTGTCGGTTGCCGTAGGCGCGCAGCCCTCGAAATCATTGGTCAGGTTCGTGCCCCAGCCGAAGGACATGCGCACCTTGCCCTTGAAGTGGCGGTAGGTCTCCTCGATGGTCTCGACCTCGAGCCCGTCGGAGAAGATCAGCAGCTTCTGCCTGGGGTCCTTGCCCTTCTCGCGCCACCAGGACAGGATCTTCTCGCCGCCCTCGATCGGCGGCGCGCTGTCGGGGCGAAAGCCCGTCCAGTCGGCCACCCAGTCCGGCGCGTCGCGCAGGAAGGAAGCCGTACCGAAGGCGTCGGGCAGCACGATCAGCAAATTGCCGCCATAGTAGCGCTGCCAATCCTGCAGCACCTTGTAGGGCGCCTGTTTCAATTCCTTTTCCGAATTGGCCAGCGCCCCAAGCACCATCGGCAGTTCATGCGCGTTGGTGCCCAGCGCCTCGAGGTCGTTGTCCATGGCCAGAAGCACGTTGGAGGTGCCGGTGAAAGCCTCGCCGATGCCTTCCTTCAGCGCTTCCACGCACCAGCGCTGCCACAGGAAGGAATGGCGCCGGCGCGTGCCGAAGTCGGAAATACGGATGCCGGGCAGCGCCTTCAGCCGTTCGGTCTTGGCCCACATCTTGGCCTTGGCGCGGGCGTAGAGCACGTCGAGCGTGAAAGGCCCGAACGACCGCAAGGCGGCGCGCGAGCGCAATTCGTTGATGATGGCGAGTGCGGGAATCTCCCACAGCGTGGTGTACATCCACGGGCCGCTGAAGGAGAGTTCATACTGCCCGCCGCGCCTGGAAAGCTCGTACTCGGGCAACCGGAAATTCTCCAGCCAGGCCAGGAATTCCGGCTCGAATATCTGCTTGCGGCCATAGAAATTGTTGCCCCCCAGCCAGATCATCTCCTTCTTGGAGAAGCGCAAGGTGCGGGCGTGGTCAAGCTGTTCGCGCAACTCGCCCTCGTCGATCTCCTCGGCCAGCCGCACCGAAGTGGTGCGGTTGATCAGCGAAAAGGTGGCGTCGACCTTGGGGTACATGCCCCAGATCATCTGCAGCATCAGAAGCTTGTAGAAATCCGTGTCCAGCAGGCTGCGCACGATCGGGTCGAGCTTCCAGGTATGGTTGTAGACGCGCCGCGCAATATCGGTCCTGGCCATGTCTCGTTACCGCCTTCGCTGCCTGCCGCCCATGATCGCGACAGGCCTCATAGCATCGAATTGGCAAAAGCGCTGCCCGGTTTCAGGCTGGCCCGACAAAAAGAAAGACCTGCGGCAGCCAACCCGTCCGAACGCAATTGATTTTTCCAAAGCGCTACCGGACACTCCGGAGAAACAGACAGGAGAAAACCGACATGGGTTATGACAGCGGCAAGCTCGACGCGTTGCGCCGCAAATATGGCGAGAGCCATGGCGGCGAGATGTTCGACCCGAAGTTCCGCAAGGTCGCCGACAAGATATTCTCCAAGTCAGGCACGCGGCTGGCGCCCTATTCCGGTATCCCCACCTTCCTCGCCGCACCCTATCGCGAAATATCGGCCGACAACCCGGATTTCGGCGATTTGCAGGTGGCGATAACAGGCGTGCCGATGGATCTCGGCGTCACCAACCGGCCGGGCTCCCGCTTCGGGCCGCGGGCGCTGCGCGCCATCGAGCGCATCGGCCCCTACAATCACGTGCTGGAATGCGCACCGACGCATGAGCTCAGGGTCGCCGACATCGGCGACGTGCCGTTCCAGAGCCGCTACCGACTCGAGACCTGCCATGAGGACATCGAGCGCCGCACCAACCAGATCGTCGATGCCGGCGTCATTCCATTGTCGGTCGGCGGCGACCATTCGATCAGCCATCCGATCCTGAAGGCCGTCGGCAAGAAGGCCCCGGTCGGCCTCATCCACATCGACGCCCATTGCGATACAAGCGGCTTGTTCGACATGACCAAGTTTCACCATGGTGGCCCGTTCCGCAACGCGGTGCTCGATGGCGTGCTCGACCCGACGCGCACCATCCAGATCGGCATCCGTGGCTCGGCCGAATATCTGTGGGAGTTCACCTACGAATCCGGCATGACCGTGATCCATGCCGAGGAGGTGACCGGCCTCGGTATCCCCGCCATCATCGAGAAGGCGCGCAGAATAGTCGGCGACGGACCGACCTATGTCTCCTTCGACATCGACAGCGTCGATCCGGCCTTCGCGCCGGGCACCGGCACGCCGGAAGTCGGCGGCCTGACGACTCGGGAAGTGCTCGAACTGCTGCGCGGCCTCAAAGGCCTCAACATCGTCGGCGGCGACGTGGTCGAGGTGGCGCCGCAATATGATGCGACCACCAACACCGCGCATGCCGGCGCCCAGGTGCTGTTCGAAATACTGAGCCTGATGGTGTTCAGCCCGGCGCTCAAAAACAGCTGACGCCGACAATGACGGAAAGGCCACCGGACAACCCGGCGGCCCTCTGCATCAGTGTTCGAACACCAGCGGCGGCGCGAGGCGATCCCGCCGTAGCCAGCGCGCCAGAAGCAACGCCGCCACCACCGCCAGTCCGCTGGACAGCCCGATCCAGATGCCGACGCCATGGAAGCCGAAAGGGAAGGCGAGCAGCACGCCCAGCGGCAGGCCGACGCCCCAATAGCCGATCGCGGCATAGATCATCGGCACCTTGGTGTCGTGCAGGCCGCGCAGCATGCCGGCGGCAACCGCTTGCGCGCCGTCGAAGACCTGGAACAGGGCCGCGAAGACCAGGAACGATACGGCAAGCGTGATCACCCTGGCATTGGCCGGATTGGCCAGGTCGATGAAGGCGCTGATCAGGAGATGCGGCCACAGGATCATTATCAGGCCCATCAGGGCCATGAACGAGACGCCGATGACGAAGGCGGTCCAGCCGGCGCGCGAGACGCCTTCCGGATTGCCGGCGCCATGCGCAAGCCCGACGCGCACCGTCACCGCTTGGTTGAGGCCGAGCGGCACCATGAAGGAGATCGACGCGATCTGGATGGCGATGGCGTGCGCGGCAAGCGAATCCGCGTCGATAAGGCCCATCAGCAGCGCCGCGGCATTGAAGATCGTCACCTCGAAAGCAAGGATGCCGGCGATCGGCAGGCCGAGCCGCAGCAGGCCCTTGAAGCGCGGCCAGTCGGACCGCCAGAAGCGGCCGAACAGATGATAGCGCCTGAATTTCTTCTCCCACATCACCACGGCGGCCATGCCGACGAACATCAGCGTTGAGGACAGCGAGGTGGCAAGGCCCGAGCCTGATATGCCCATGGCCGCAACACCGAGATTGCCGAACATGAACACCCAGTTGAAGAGCGCGTTGCAGGCGACGGCGACAAAGACGATTATCAATGCCCAGCCCGGCCGCTCCAGCGCCGATATGAAGGAACGCAGCACGATATAGCCGTAGAAGGGCAGCACCGCCCATTCCAGCCAGCGCAGGTAGATGCCGGCGCTGTGCGCCAGAGCGGGCTCCTGGCCCATGGCGAGCAGCACGTTCTCGCCGTGCCAGAGGAAGATCCAGATCGGGACGCAGATGAGGATCGCCAGCCACAGGCCCTGGCGCACGGTGCGGCGCAGGTCGCGCACCGAATGACGGCGGCGGCCGAGCTCGGTCGCCATCATCGGCGAGGTCGCCAGCATCAGGCCGAGGCCGAAGATCAGCGGCATGAAATAGAGATTGGCGCCAAGCGCGCCGCTGGCCAGCGTGTCCGCCCCCAGCCTGCCCATCATCATGACGTCGGTGGCCGTCATGGCGGTCTGGCCGAGATTGGTCAGCACCATGGGCCAGGCGAGCGCCAAAGTCGCCCTGATTTCCTGACGCCAAAGATTTTCCGGCGCGCGAGCGCCGGCTTCGATCGCAGACATTATTCCGCTCTTTCAAGGTTGCGGCGCATCGGCAAAAAAGCCGGAAGCCGCATTGCAAACGGCGAGACCTTCGGTTTCGCGGCGTTTACGTCAGCTTTTGTACGAAACGCGACATGAAGGCAAGGGAGGAGGGGCGGGAACGGATTGATCCAGTCGGATCGCCGATGACGCTGAAGCCTCGTGACCGACGCTCTCCGACGGCCCATTTCACACATGGCCCCAAGGCTGCTACGCATTGCAAGGACGAGCGAGGTGCCACGGAACCCAAATTTGCAGGAGGCAGGATGCAGTTCAGGCGCAAAAGGAATCCGGTTGCGACGCTTCGCACGGCGCCGGCCTTCGAACATATCGTCACCGAGGCGAGCGACAGTTTCCTGTGGCGGCTGGACGACTATCCCTGGGAGCGCAATGTCTGGAATTTCCATCCGGAGTACGAAATCCACCTCTTGCGAAAATCCTCCGGTGTGGTGCTGGTCGGCGACCACATCGGCGAGTTCGGGCCGGGTTATCTGACCATCGTCGGCGGCGGGCTGCCGCATGATTGGGTGACGGCGGTGCAGCCGGGCGAGCTGATCGAAGGCCGCGACATCGTCCTCCAGTTCGATGCCGAGAGGCTGCGCGGCTCGGCTGGCCTGTTGCCCGAACTGCGCGAACTGGAGCCGTTCCTGGAGCGGTCGCTGCGCGGCATGGTTTTTCATGGCCGCACGGCACTGGAAGGCGCCGAGACAATGGAACGGATGGGGGAGGTCAGCGGGCTAACCAGGTTCTGCCTGTTCCTGAACCTCGTCGATCTCCTCGCCAGGACCGACGAATACGAGCTGTTGTCTTCGCCGGATTTCTCCCCTGTTCTGGATGCCACCTCGCTCGACATCATCCAGCGCACGCTGACCTATCTGTTCCAGCATTTCGCCGAGGATCTGAAGCTGCCTGATGTGGCGGCGCTCGCGGGAATGACCGAGAGCACATTCTCGCGCTTCTTCCAGAAGAACACCGGCAATTCCTTCAGTGACCACCTTGCCAAGCTGAGGCTGTGGCAGGCCTGCAAGCTGCTGGCCGATACCGATATTCCGATCACCGACATCTGTTTCCAGGTCGGCTACATGAACATCTCCAATTTCAACCGCGCCTTCATGCGCAAGCACAAGATGACGCCGTCATCCTATCGCAAGCTGTCGCGGCAGCGGTTGGCGATGCGCGCGTAAGCACGCCCTGAAATCACTGTCCCAGAGTCCGATCGATACTCATGTGAGATTGGCCGCAACCGGATGCCGGTTTTTGCGCCGCACAATGCATAAAAGTACAGGTCTTCTGCAACGGGGCTTCTAGCGCGAGCCGTTGCAACTCCGCATTTTGGCGATGGGTGGCAAGTCGCTCGGGCGATGGTGAGGATCGCGCAAGCCGAGGACGTCCGCTTCCTGCGACGTGTTCCTGGAGGAGAAAATAATGAAACCAATTCGGCTCGCTGCCAGCCTTGGTGCAGCTTTCATGCTTTCCGCTGCCGTTTCCACCATCGCTTTGGCGCAGGCGCCGGTCTGCTCGGCGCCGGTCAAGGTGCTGGCGCAGCCACGTGACGGCCTGACGCTTCTGGAGGACTCCAAGGCCGAGTTCGAGAAGCTTGCCGGCGCCGGCTTCCAGATCGATTACCTCAACGAGAACGACCGCCGCGCAAAATCGCGCGCCGATGCGTCCACGGTCGGCAACTACAACGTCTACTATGTCGACGAAGCCAATGTCGCGCTGTTCGCGTCCTCGAAATGGATCGTGCCGCTGAGCGATTATTATCCGGCCGACTACGACTATGCCGATTTCGATCCGGGCCGCCAGAAGGTCGCCACCTATGATGGCAAGGTCTGGTTCGCGCCGCTGACCGGCGGCGGCGACCTGATGGTCTATCGCAAGGACGTGCTGGAGGCAGCCGGCATCCAGCCGCCGAAGACGCTCGACGAGCTGATCGCCGACGTGCCGAAGCTGACCAATCCGGACAAGGGCATGTATGGCATCGCGCTGCGCGGCGCGCGCGGTTCGGGCGCCAATGTCTGGCGCTGGATGCCGTTCTTCAAGGCCTATGGCGGCCAGTGGTTCGACGGCGACAAGCCGGTCTTCAATTCCGACGCCGCGGTCAAGGCGACCGAGACCTACCTGAAACTGTTCAAGGATTCGGCGCCCGGCACGCAGACCGGCAGCTGGGATGAATCGACCGGCGCCTTCCTGTCGGGCCAGGTCGCGATCCTGGTCGAATCGACGCCGCTGTCGGGCATGGCGGTCGACCCGAAGACCTCGCAGGTCGTCGGCAACATAGGTTTCCTGCCGCCCCCGTCGCCACTGCCCGGCGGCGGTTACGGCCATGGCCTCGCCATCGCAGCGAAGGCCAATGCCGACGACGCCTCGAAGAAATGCGCCGGCCTGTTCATCGCCTGGGCAACATCGAAGGAAAACGAGAAGCGCCGGCTCGACGCCCACCAGTTCGGCGAGCTGAACCGCACCAGCATTCTGGCCAGCAAGGAATTCGCCGATATTTACGGCGCCGATCTCGGCCAGGCACTGGCCGAAACC
This sequence comes from Mesorhizobium sp. B2-2-3, assembly GCF_006442405.1. Lineage (NCBI taxonomy): Bacteria > Pseudomonadati > Pseudomonadota > Alphaproteobacteria > Hyphomicrobiales > Phyllobacteriaceae > Mesorhizobium > Mesorhizobium sp. B2-2-3. Next base: position 496,510 of record NZ_VFWC01000003.1, read on the forward strand.
GGCAAGGTCACGGCGGTCAATTTCTGGCAGGACCCGCGTTGGCCCGATCTCGGCGACCGCTGGGGTATCATCCTCGAGGAATTGGTCACCGGTACCCGCACCGACATCAAGGGCGGCCTCAACGAACTCGAGGCCTATGCCAACGAGCTGGTGAAGAAATAAGCCATCCTCCCCCTGCGGCGCGCGGTCCACGGCATTCGGTGGAGCGCCGGAACCTGTGCGCCGCAGGTCTTGGTTTCATCATTGCGGTTTGAGCCAGCCTTCGCGCGAAAGGTCAGTCATGCTCAATCATTCGAGACGCAGCAGAGGTTAGACAGATGCCGCGACGCTCATCCCTGCCGGTCACCTTCGTCGTGCCGACACTCGCCATCCTTCTGGTGCTGTCGATGGTGCCGACGCTCTACGCGGTCGTCATCGCCCTGCAGAACCGTGAACTCAGCTCGACAGCCTATTCCTATGTCTGGCTCTCGAACTTCGCCGACCTGTTCGTCGACCGCCGCTTTCTCAATGCCGTCTGGGTGTCGGTGAAATGGGAATTCGTCACGGTCATCGCGACAATGACGGTCGCCATCGGACTGGGCGTCCTGATGTTCGAGGTCGCGTCGCCGCGCCTGCGCAACGTCTATTGCCTGCTGTTCATCATCCCGGTCCTGCTGCCGCGCGTCTCGGCGGCCTTCGTCTGGAAGTTCGCCTACCATCCGCTCTACGGCATCGCCACTTACCCCTACCGGCTGCTGACCGGTGGGCTGATCTTCGATCCGCTGTCCAAGCCGTCGACGGCGCTGTTCGCCGTCGCTTCGGTCGACGTCTGGCAATGGGGCCTGTTCTTCGCCGTCATCGTGCTGAAGCTCCTGGAAACGCTGCCGCCGCAGCCGATCGAGGCGGCCCGGCTCGACCATGCCAAACGCTGGCAGATCCACGCCTATGTGACCTTGCCGATGCTCAAGGCGCCGCTGATCAGCCTGATGTTCGTCAAGATGATCGAGTCGCTGCGCTCCTTCGACCTGATCTATGTGATGACCCGCGGCGGTCCGGGCGTGGCGACCGAAACGCTCGACATGTACGCCTTCTCGCAAGGTTTCATCGAGTCCGGCAAGGTCTCCTACGCCTCGGCGATGGCGGTGCTGATGATGATCGCCACCGTCATCACCTTCACCATGCTGTGGAGGCGGGTGCAGGCATGAGACCATATCGCATGAGACCCGGCCGCCTGATCGGCAAGACCGTGCTGGCGTTTGCCGGCTTCATGGCCGTGTTTCCGTTGCTGTGGACGGCGCTCAATTCGTTGAAGAACAATGTCGACATCATCACCCGCGTCCCGCGCCTGGTGTTCACGCCGACGCTGGCCAACATCAGCTATATCGTCGGCCGCGACAGCGTCATGACCGGCCTCTACAATTCGGTCGTCGCCTGCGGTTGCGCGGTGCTGATCGGCGTGGTGCTCGGCCTGCCGGCGGCCTACGCGGTAGCGCGCTACCCGAACCGCTGGGCCGGCGACATCCAGTTCTTCGTTTTGTCGCTTCGCTTCCTGCCGCCGGTGGCGGTCGCCATTCCGCTGATGGTGATCTGGCTGCAGCTCGGGCTTTACGACACGCTCGCCGCGCTGATCGTCACCTATTGCCTGCTCACCATCTCGGTGATCATGTGGCTCGCCATTCCCGCCTTCCAGGCCGTGCCGAAGGAGGTCGAGGAAGCCGCCTTCGTCGATGGCTACGGCGCCTATTCGGTGTTCTGGAGGATCGCGCTGCCGGTCGCGGCGCGCTCGCTGATCGGCGCGGTGGCTTTCAGTTTCGTGCTGGTCTGGAACGAGTTCCTGATAGCGCTGATGCTGTCGAGCTCCAACGCCAAGACCTTGCCGATCGTCGCCTCGGAACTCTCCCAGCAAGGCATGAACGTGCCATGGGGAATCCTGAACGCCTCGGTCGTGCTTCTGTCGCTGCCGCCGCTTTTGTTTCTCGGCGTGCTCAGCGGATTCCTGAATTCCGTTTTCCGGCAAAAAAAGACTTGAAGCGAGGACGACACGATGCGGGCACTGGTGCTTGAGAAAAAGGGCGAGCTGGCCCTGCGCGAGATCGCGTTGCCGCTCGACGTAGGCCCGGACGACGTCAGGATCGCCATCCATACGGTCGGCGTCTGCGGCAGCGACGTGCACTACTACACCCATGGCGCCATCGGCAGCTATGTCGTGCGCGCGCCGATGGTGCTCGGCCACGAAGCGTCCGGAACGATCGTCGAGATCGGCGCCAATGTCCGGACGCTGAAGGTCGGCGATCGCGTCTGCATGGAACCGGGCGTACCGAACCTGTCGTCGCGGGCGACAAAACTCGGCATCTACAATGTCGACCCGGACGTCACCTTCTGGGCGACGCCGCCGGTGCACGGCATTCTGGCGCCGCAAGCCGTGCATCCGGCGGCGTTCACCTACAGGCTGCCCGACAACGTCTCCTTCGCCGAAGGCGCGATGGTCGAACCTTTCGCCATCGGCATGCAGGCGGCGGCGCGCGCGCGCATCGTTCCGGGTGACGTGGCGGCTGTCGTCGGCTGTGGCCCGATCGGCATCATGATCGCGCTGGCCGCCCTGGCCGGTGGTTGCTCGAAAGTGCTGATTTCCGACTTCTCCGCACCCAAGCTCGAAATTGCCGGGCGCTATCCCGGCGTCGTTCCGGTCAACATCGGCGAGCAGCCGCTGGTCGATGCGGTGCGCGCGGCCACCGACGGCTGGGGTGCGGACATCGTCTTCGAGGCCAGCGGCAGCCCCAAGGCCTTCGCTGATTTGTTCGACGTCGTGCGCCCCGGCGGCGCGGTGGTGCTCGTCGGGCTGCCGGTGGAGCCGGTAGCGCTCAACGTGCCGGCGGCCATATCGAAGGAAGTCCGCATCGAAACCGTGTTCCGCTATGCCAACATCTTCGACCGCGCCTTGCAGCTCATCGCTTCCGGCAAGGTCGATCTCAAGCCGCTGATCACCGGCACCTATCCCTTCTCCGACAGCATCGAGGCTTTCGAGCGGGCGGCGGCAGCGCATCCGCAGGACGTCAAGCTGCAGATCCTGCTCAGCGGCGAAAAGGGCTGACCATGTCCGCGATCACCTGTTCTCATGTCGACAAGGCCTATGGCACCACGACGGTCATCCGCGACCTCAATCTCTCGATCGAGGAGCACGAGTTCGTCGTGTTCCTTGGCCCGTCCGGCTGTGGCAAGTCGACCTTGCTGCGCATGTTGGCGGGGCTGGAGGACATCAGCGGCGGCGAGGTCTCGATCGGCGGCAAGGTGGTCAACGATCTCGATCCGGGCGACCGCGGCATCGCCATGGTGTTCCAGAACTACGCACTCTACCCCCACATGACGATCTTCGACAACATCGCCTTTGGGCTGCGGCGCCAGAAAGTGCCGGCGGCCGAGATCCAGAAGCGGGTCGAAGCGGTGTCAAGGACGCTCGGGCTGGAACCCTATCTCGGCCGCAAGCCGGCCGAGCTTTCCGGCGGCCAGCAGCAGCGCGTGGCGATCGCGCGCGCCATGATCAAGACGCCGAAAGTCTTCCTGTTCGACGAGCCGCTGTCCAATCTCGACGCCAAGCTGCGCAACCACATGCGCGTCGAGATCGCGCGGCTGCACCAGTCGCTGAAGACCACCACCGTCTATGTCACCCATGACCAGCTCGAAGCGATGACGCTCGCCGACCGCATCGTGCTGCTCAAGGACGGCGTCATCGAGCAGGTCGGCTCGCCGGCGGAGATCTACGAGCGGCCGGGCAATCTGTTCGTTGCCGGCTTCATCGGCACGCCGAACATGAATTTTGTCGACGTGACGATGGCCCGGAAAGGAAATGGCTGGACGCTGACCAATGGCGGAACTGTCTTCACCGTCAACGGCTCGCGCTTCAAGCTCCAACATGGCGAGCAGGCGGTGCTTGGCATCAGGCCCCCGGATCTCAAGCCCGCGAACCCCGACAGCGCCGGAAATTTCCTGGCGGGAACGGCCGATCTCATCGAGTTTCATGGCAACGATGCACTGGTGACATTCGCTCTTGGCGGCAAGGAGATCAGCGCACTCGTTCCCAGCCGCGTCTGCCCAACTATCCGCAGCGATGTCCGCTATACGTTTGACGAATCGGATATGCATCTGTTCGATGCCAAGTCCGGCCTATCCTTGTTGACACGGTAAGGCGCGTTCTACTGGATCGCGTCGAGCGCCTGGCGTTGCCGGTGCATCTCCAGGAAAATCCGGTAGTCGCGATCGAAGCGGGCGCCGGCGGCCGGGTTGGCGGCGCGCGTCCTGCCGCCCTGCTGCATGGCCAGACAGGCCGCATTGAGGTCGGGGAAAAGCCCGGCGGCCGTCGCCGCCACCATGCCGGTGCCAAGCAACACCGCTTCGTCCGCCAGCGGCTCGACCACCGTGCAGCCGGTGGCGTCGGCATAGAGTTCCATCAAGAGCGGGTTTTTGGTGTGGCCGCCGGTGACATGCAGCGTGTCGATCAGATAGCCATTCTCGTTCAGCGCTTCCAGCACATGGCGCACGCCGAGCGCGATGCCGACGGCGGTGCGCCAGTAAAGCCGGCACAGGCTGTCGAAGGAGGAATCCAGCGTAAGGCCGCTGACCACGCCGACCGCATGTGGATCGGCGAGCGGCGAGCGGTTGCCGTGAAAGTCGGGCAGCACATGCAGCCGGCCGGCAAGTGCATCGCCCTCCGCCGCGCGCAGCTCGGCGACGCGGCTTGCAATCCTCGCATGCATGGCCGCGTTCGGCTCGCCGCCCGCGCCGTGCCAGCGGATGATGTGGTCGAGCAGGGCGCCGGTGGCCGACTGGCCGCCTTCCGACAGCCACAGCTTTGGCAGCGCGGCGCCGTAGTATGGCCCCCAGACCCCTGCAAAGGGCTGCGGATCGGGTGACATCGCCATGACGCAGGAGGATGTGCCGGCGATCAGCGCCAAATGACGGCCGATATTCCGCTCGTCGCCGGCAAAGCCGCCGAGCACGCCAAGCGCACCGGCATAGGCATCGATCACCCCGGCGCCGACCCGGCATGTCTCCGTCAGGCCGAGCTCCGCCGCTGCTTGCGCGCTCAAAGAGCCGATGTAAGCGCCGACCGGACTGGCCCTTTCGGGCAGATTGCCGTGCTCGAAGAGGTCGCCGAGGCCGACGAGTTCGAAGAAATCGCGCTGCCATGCGGGTTCCCGGTGCGCCAGATAGGTCCATTTGGCGGTCAGCGTGCACTGCGAGCGGGCCAGCGACCCCGTCGCCTGCCAGGTCAGGAAGTCGGTAAGGTCGAATAGATAGCCGGCTTCATTCCAGGTCTTCGGCAGGTTTCGTTTCAGCCACATCAGCTTCGGCGTCGCCATTTCCGGCGACATGACGCCGCCGATATAGTTGAGCACCTCATGGCCGCTCGCCGTGCATTCGTCGGCCTCGGCGATGGCGCGGTGATCGAGCCAGACGATGGTGTCCCAGCGCTCCTCTCCGGTCACCGAAACGCTGAGCTGGCCGCCTTGCCTGTCGCGCACGACCAGCGAGCAGGTGGCATCGAAGGAAATGCCGGCAATGTTCTCGGCGGCAACACCGGATTTTTCGCGGGCCGCACGCACCGCGGCGCACACGGCTGACCAGATATCGCGCGAATCATGCTCGGCGTGATCGGCTTTCGGCTGGTGCATGGCGATCGGGTGCTCGGCGCGGCCGAGCAAGGTGCCACTGGTGTCGAGAATGCCCGCGCGGGCGCTCCCGGTGCCGACATCGACCGCGCAAACGAACTGTTTCGTCAAGATGCTCTGTCTCTCGCTCCCAGGCCTGCAATCAGATCTGGCAATTGCAGCATGTCAGCGAATATAAAGTCCGGCTCACTCGACGCAAGCCGCGCTTTCAGGGCAGGGTTGCCGGCATGCGCGCCGCCGGTGAAGGCGAACACGCGCATATCAGCCGCCCGCGCCGCCGCGACGCCGGCGGGGCTGTCCTCGATCACAAGGCATTTGCGCGGATGCGCCCGCATCGAGGCGGCGGCATGAAGGAACAGGTCGGGCGCCGGCTTGCCCCTGGCCACCATGCCGGCACTGAACAGATGCGGCTCCATCAATCCGAGCAGGCCGGTGACGTCGAGCGTATAGCGGATGCGGTCGAGCGTGCCCGAGGAGGCGACGCAGAACGGCAAGCCGAGCCTCGGCAGCACTTCCTTGACGCCGGCGATCGGCTTCAACTCCTCGCGGAATTTGCGCATCAATTCGACACGCATCGTGGTCAGGTGCTGATCGGTGATGGGCAGGCCGAAGTCGCGGGCGAGGATCTCGCGCACGCTTTTCATGCTCTTACCGAGGAAATGCTCGTAGGCCGTATCCTCGCCGATACTGCCGCCGGCAAGCGCGATCATGCCGAGCAGTGCCGAGACCGACAGCGCCTCGCTGTCCACCAGCACGCCGTCGCAGTCGAAAATGACCAGTTCCGGCGCCATGGTCCCGTTTCAGAGCTTGCCGGCGAGGTAGCGCGTCAGCGTGGCGCGCGTGCCATCCGTCCACAGCAGGTTCAATGCATGCGCGAAAGCCTCGACGAACGCGGTGGCGCGCCCGACATCGCCATAGATGTCTTCCATCGCAAGCCAGGCGGCGGGCGCGTCCTTTGCCGCCTTTGCCGTCGCCTGCACGCGGTCCCAGTTCGGATCGTTGGGCTCGATGACCGCGCCGCTGTCCGTCGTGCCGAAGCAGTAGCGGCACCACAGCGCCGATTCAAGTGCCAGGCCGGCGACGCTCTTTCCCGCCTTCAAGCGGTCGGCGATGGTCGGGATGATGAATTTCGGCTGGCGATTGGAACCGTCGAGACAGAGCCGGCGCACCGTGTCGCCGATCTTGGGGTTGGAAAAGCGCTTTTCGATGAGCTGGTAATAATCCTCCAGGACCGTGTCTGGCACCGGCGGTACGGTCGGAATGATTTCGTCATGCTCGAGCTTGTCGAGAAAGCCGCGCACCAGCGGCTCCTGCATCGCCTCATGCACGAAATGGATGTCCATCAGCCCGGCCGGATAGGCGATGGTGGCATGGCCGCCATTGAGGATGCGGATCTTCATCAGCTCGTAGGGCGCGACGTCTTTGACGAACTGCACGCCGACCTTTTCAAGCGGCGGCCGGCCGTCGGTGAAATGGTCTTCCAGCACCCATTGCCGGAAGGGTTCGCAAAAGACAGGCCAATTGTCCTCGACGCCGAAATCCTTGGCCAGGATCGCGCGTTCGCGGTCCGACGTGGCCGGCGTGATGCGGTCGACCATCGCGTTCGGGAAAGCGACATTGCCGCCGACCCAGGCCGCCAGATCCTCGTCGATCAGGCGGGCCAACCCGATGACGCCATCCGACGTGACATGGCCGTTGTGGGGAATGTTGTCGCAGGACATCACCGTGAACGGTGCGATGCCATCGCCGCGCCGCCGCACCAGGCCGGCGAGGATGATGCCGAACACGGTCTTCGGCGTCGCGCCCGGCTGCGCATCGGCGACGATATCGGGATGCGTCGGGTTGAACACGCCGGAGGCAGGATCGATGAAATAGCCGCCTTCGGTGATGGTCAGCGACACGATCTTGATCGCCGGATCGGCCAGCCGTTCGATGATGGCGGCGGCATCGCCCGGCGTCAGGAAGTCGATCATGGCGCCGGTGACGCGGGCGCTCATATGACCCTCGTCCTGCTCGACCACCGTCGTCAGCCAGTCCTGCTCTTCCAGTTTGCCGCGGCCGATCTTCTCGCCCTCGAACACGCCGGCGCCGACCAGCGCCCAGTCGTGGCCGACGCCCGAATTGAACAGCTCGTCGAGATAGACGGCCTGGTGCGAGCGATGGAAGTTGCCGACGCCGAAATGCACGATGCCGGCCTTCAGCGCTGCGCGGTCGTATTTCGGACCTGCGACCCTGGCGGGCAGGTTGGCGAGATTGGCGGAAGAGAGTTTCACGGTCATCTGTTTACCCTTTGGCCGGGTTGCGGCCTTCGTTACCCTTCTCTCCCCTTCACCGGGAGAGGGTAGGAAGCGGCACTTCCGAGGCGATGCGGCCGCCACCTTGATGTTGGCCTCTTCTCCCCGCGGAGGCACGGGGAGAAGAGGCCGCCCCCGCCTCAACTCATCCACTGGCCGCCATCGACATTGTAGGTCTGGGCGACGATGTATTCGGCGTCGCTGCTGGCGAGGAAGACCGCCATGCCGGCGAGGTCCTCCGGTCTGCCCATGCGGCCGTAAGGCACGCCTTCACCGACCAGTCTTTTCTTCTCGCCTTTCGGCCGGTTCTCATATTTGGCGAACAGCGCGTCGACCTGGTCCCACATGTCGCTGTCGACGACGCCAGGCGCGATGCCGTTGACGTTGATGCCGTGCTTGATCAGGTCGAGCCCGGCCGACTGGGTCAGCGAAATGACCGCCGCCTTGCTGGCGCAGTAGACCGCGACCAGCGGTTCGCCGCGCCGTCCGGCCTGGCTCGCCATGTTGATGATCCTGCCGCCCTTTCCCTGCGCGATCATCGAGCGCGCGGCCGCCTGCAGCATGAACAGCGTGCCGGCGACATTGACCGAGAACAGTTTTTCATAGCTCGCCCGCGAGATATCGACGATCGGCGCAAGGTCGAAGATCGCGGCGTTGTTGATCAGTATGTCCAGGCCACCGGTCCTGGTTTCCACCGCCTGCACCGCGGCATCGATGGAGGCCTGGTCCGTGACGTCGAGCTTCACCGCATAGGCCTTGCCGCCGATCCCGGCGGCTGTCTCTTGCGCCGCCTCGAGATCAATGTCGGCAATCGCCACGATGGCGCCCTCACGGGCATAGGCTTCGGCGAAGGCCTTGCCGATGCCGCGCGCCGACCCGGTGATCAGCGCCGATTTGCCTTTCAGCCTCATGCCGCCGACGCCTTGCCGTCGGGGCCGAAGCGATGCAGCTTGGCCTTGTCGGGCGTGAGATAAATACTGTCGCCATGGTGGACGCTGAGTTCGCCGTCGGCGCGCACCGTCAGCGGGCCGACACCGTCGGCCTGGACATGCAGGAACGTGTCGGATCCCAGGTGTTCGGCAACGCCGACTGTTGCCTTCCAATCGCCCGCCGTGGTCGAGATCGCCATGTGCTCGGGCCGGATGCCGATGGTCTTGGCGCCGTACTTCGCCGCCGGGGCGCCTTCGATCAGGTTCATTTTCGGCGAGCCGATGAAGCCGGCGACGAACAGGTTCTTCGGCGTCTTGTAGAGCTCCATCGGCGAGCCGACCTGCTCGACATTTCCGGCATTCAGCACGACGATCTTGTCGGCCATGGTCATCGCCTCGACCTGGTCGTGGGTGACGTAGATCATCGTCGTCTTGAGCTGGTGGTGCAGTTCGCTGATCTCCAGCCGCATCGTGCCGCGGAGTGCCGCGTCGAGGTTGGACAAGGGTTCATCGAACAGGAAGGCCGAAGGCTGGCGCACGATGGCGCGGCCGATGGCGACGCGCTGGCGCTGGCCGCCGGAAAGCTGGCCGGGGCGGCGCTCCAGATAATTGGTGAGGTTGAGCACGCGCGCGGCGTCCTTCACCTTCCTGTCGATGGTCGCCTGGTCCTCGCCCGCCATCTTCAGCGGAAAGGCGATGTTCTTGGCCACCGTCATGTGCGGGTAGAGCGCATAGGACTGGAACACCATGGCAAGCTTGCGCTTGGCCGGCGCCTCGCCGGTGACGTCGCGACCGTCAATGTTGATGGTGCCGCCGCTGGTGTCCTCCAGGCCGGCGATCAGGCGCAGCAGCGTGGACTTGCCGCAGCCCGACGGGCCGACGAAGACGACGAACTCGCCGTCCTCGATGACGAGATCGATGTTCGGAATGATCGACGTCGAGCCGAAGGATTTCGAGACGTTCTTGAGCGTGATATTTCCCATGCTTTCCTCCCGGTGGATTTCCGTCCGCCGCCTGGCGCACGCTGCTACTTCACGGCGCCGCCCCTACTTCACCGCACCGAAGGTCAGGCCGCGCACCAGTTGCTTCTGGCTGAACCAGCCCATGATCAGGATCGGCGCGATCGCCAGCGTCGAGGCGGCCGAGAGCTTCGCCCAGAACAGGCCTTGCGGGCTGGAGAAGGAGCTGATGAAGGCGGTCAAGGGTGCTGCTTCCGTCGTGGTCAGCCGGATCGTCCAGAACGCTTCGTTCCAGGCCAGGATGATGTTGAGCAGCATGGTCGAGGCGATGCCCGGCACCGCCATGGGTGTGAGCACATAGATGATCTCGTTCCACAGCGAGGCGCCGTCCATGCGCGCCGCTTCCAGGATCTCGCCGGGGATTTCGCGGAAATAGGTGTAGAGCATCCACACCACGATCGGCAGGTTGATCAGCATCAGCATCACCATCAGGCCGATGCGGCTGTCGAGCAGGCCGGTGTCGCGGAAGATCAGGTAGATCGGAAACAGCACGGCCACGGCCGGCATCATCTTGGTGGACAGCATCCACATCAAAATGTCCTTGGTCCGCTTGGTCGGCGAGAACGCCATCGACCAGGCCGCCGGAATGGCGACCAGCAGGGCCAGGATGGTCGAGCCGACCGAGAGCAGCACCGAGTTCAGGAAGAACTTGAAATAGCCGTTCTGCGCCTGGACCTCGGAATAGCTCTCGAAGGTCCCGGACGGGATCAGGTTGAAGCCCTGGATCGCCTCCTGTTCCGACTTGAACGAAGTGATGATCGTGTAGAGGATCGGGAAGAAGATCAGCAGGGCGACGATCCAGGCGGCCGCCGTCGCGATCGTCTTGTGCCGGGTTGTGACTGCGCGTGCCATCTTTTCCTCCCTTACCTGTCAAGGTTCTTGCCGACGGCGCGCATGGCGAAGAAGGCGACGATGTTGGCGAGAATGACCGCGATGATGCCGCCGGCCGAGGCCTGGCCGATTTTGAATTCGAGCAGTGCCTTCTGGTAGACCAGGAAGGGCAGGTTGGTGGAGGCGTATCCCGGACCGCCATTGGTGGTGACGAGGATCTCGGCATAGACCGAAAGCAGGAAGATCGTCTGGATCAGGATGACGACGGTGATCGCCCGCGACATGTGCGGCAGCGTCAGGTAGATGAAGCGGCTGATGAAGCCGGCGCCGTCCATCTCGGCGGCCTCCTTCTGCTCGCCGTCCAGCGACTGAAGCGAAGTCAAAAGAATGAGCGTCGCGAAAGGCAGCCACTGCCAGGCGACGATGATGATGATGGCGGTCAGCGGATATTGTCCGAACCAGTCTATGGGCTGGAGGCCGAAGAACCGCGCTATGTCGGCGAAGACGCCGTATTGCGGATGCATGATCATGTTCTTCCAGACCAGGGCCGCCACCGGCGGCATGACGAAGAACGGCGAGATGACGAGGATGCGCACGATACCCTGGCCCCACATCGGCTGGTCGATCAAAAGCGCCAGCAGGATGCCGCCGACCACGGTGATCACAAGCACGCTGACGACGATCAGCAGCGTGTTCAGGATCGATTGCAGGAAGGCCGGGTTGGAATAGAACAGCGCGTAATTGGAGAAGCCGACGAAGCCGTCGCGGATCGGATTGAGCGGATTGTACTGCTGGAAGGAGAACCAGAGCGTGAGCGCCAGCGGAACGACCATCCAGACGAGCAGCAGGACGACGGATGGCGCCATCATGAAACGGGCAAGCGAACGGGTCTGCTGAGTAGCCATGACGGTCACCCTTCAAGGATCGGACGGAATTTTCTCGAGCTGTCGGGAAGTGGCCGCCCGAACTGGGTTTCGGGCGGCCGTTGCCGGCCATGGTCGGCGACCGGCCTTAGGCACCGGGAGGAGCCTTACTGGATGTAGCCGCCCTCGGTCATCGCCGCGGTTGCGGCGTCCTGGGCCTGCTTCAGCGCGTCGTCGACGCTCGACTGGCCGGCAAGGGCTGCCGAGAACAGCTGGCCGACGGTCGTGCCGAGGCCCTGGAATTCGGGGATGGCGACGAACTGCACGCCGACATAGGGCACCGGCTTGACGGTCGGATGCGTCGGGTCGGCGGCATTGATGGAGTCCAGCGTCATCTTGGCGAACGGAGCCGCCTTCTGGTACTCTGGATTGGCATAGAGCGAGGAGCGCGTTCCCGGCGGAACGTTGGCCCAGCCTTCCTTCGAGGCGACCAGTTCTGCATAGTGCTTGCTGGTTGCCCATGACACGAACTTCTCGGCGGCATCGGCCTTCTGCGTGCCGGCGGGAATGGCCAGCGACCACGCCCACAGCCAGTTGCCGCGCTTGCCGAGCCCATTGTCAGGCGCCAATGCGTAACCGACCTTGTCGGCGACCTGCGAGGCCTTGGGATCGGAGACGAAGGAGGCGGCGACGGTGGCGTCGATCCACATGCCGCACTTGCCCTGCTGGAACAGCGCCAAATTCTCGTTGAAGCCGTTGGAGGACGCGCCCTCCGGCCCGTCGGCCTTCATCAGGTCGACATAGAACTGCAAGGTGTTCTTCCATTCGGGCTGGTCGAATTGCGGCTTCCAGTTCTCGTCGAACCAGCGCGCGCCGAAGGAGTTCGACATGGCGGTCAGGAAGGCCATGTTCTCGCCCCAGCCGGCCTTGCCGCGCAGGCACACGCCGTTCACGCCATTGGCGCGGTCGGTCATCTTGTCGGCGGCCTGCTTGATGAAGTCCCAGGTCGGCGCGTCGGGCATCTTCAGCCCCGCCTTCTCCATCAGGTCCTTGCGGTACATGACGAAGGAGCTTTCGCCGTAGAAGGGCGCGGCATAGAGCTTGCCGTCGACCGAGAGGCCGCCGGCGATCGCCGGAATGATGTCCTTGGCGTCGTAGTCGTCGCCGAGCTTGTCGAGCGGCAACAGCCAGCTCTGCTTGGCCCAGATCGGGACCTCGTAGGTGCCGATGGTCATCACGTCATACTGGCCGCCCTTGGTGGCGATGTCGGTGGTCACGCGCTCGCGCAGCACGTTCTCTTCCAGCGTCACCCAGTTGAGCTGGATGTCGGGGTTCGCCTTGGTGAAGTCGTCGGTCAGCTTCTGCATGCGGACCATATCGCCATTGTTGACGGTGGCGATGGTGATGGATTCGGCATGTGCCGCGAACGCGAGCGCGCTGGCCGAGCACAAGCCCAGGATGAGCGTACGAAGTTTCATCAAATTCCTCCCATGGACCAAGATGAGCATTTGCCTTGGCTGTGAGCAATTACTCACTAAGAATGAATTATGTCAAGCCAGATTCGATGGTGCAGCGCACACTCGATGGAGGAACGCCGACATGGCGAGTTGCAAATGGCCGTCCCGCAGGTGCGGAGCGGGCGACAACGGCGATTTGGATGGAGCGCGGTTTTGATCCTGGAGTTAGCCGGTCAGCAGGCGATCTCGGCCAGGATCCAGTCGCGGAAAGCGCGGATCTTCGGCACGTTGCGGCGCGCCTCCGGATAGACCAGCCAGTAGGCGTGGCCGTCGTCGCCGACCAGGTCGAAGGGCTGGATCAGGCGGCCGTCGGCGAGTTCCGCCTTGAACAGCGCCCTGGTCAGGATCGCCACGCCATGGCCTGCGATGGCCGCATTGGCCTCATAAGCCTGCGCGCCCATGCTGCTGCCGGGGCGCTTGGCAAGGTCATGGCTTTGCACTCCCGCGGCCTCGAACCATTGCGTCCACCAGATGTCGCCGGGATCAAGGATCGGCAGCTTGAGCAGATCGGCCGGTTCCTTGACGCCGCCGATGCTCGCGGCGAGCTTGGGGCTGAGCATCGGCGTGAAATCGGCGTCGAGCAGCTTGTAGGCCTCCAGTCCCGGCCATTTGCCGCCGCCCGAGCGGATGGCAAGGTCGACATCCTCGCGGGCGAAATCGGTCAGGCGGCTGGATGTGTCGAGCCGCACGGCAAGGGCGGGATGCGCGACCTGGAACGAACCCAGATGATGCGCCAGCCAGTTGGAGGCAAAGGTCAGCACCGTGGTGACGCACAGCAGACCGTCCGCCCCGCCGCGCGCCGCCGCATAGGCCTGGCCGAGTATGGCGAAGGCCTCGCTGACCGCCGGCGCCAGGCGCTGTCCGGCCTCGGTGAGTTCGATCTGCCGCGGCCGGCGCAGGAAAAGCGGCGCGCCGACCCGCTCCTCCAGCACCTTGATCTGATAGCTGACCGCTGCCTGCGTCATCGCCAGTTCCTCGGCCGCCTTGGTGAAGGACAGATGCCGAGCCACCGCTTCGAACACCCGGATCGCCTGCAGCGGCGGAAGCTGCGCAACCTGTCGCGAGCTGAGATCCGGCATAAAGCCTCCTTATGGGTCCTTATCGACGTTCGATTGGCAAAGGCGGCCGGCAAGACCGACATTCATCCTCAGCCCGTCACTCGGGTTGAAGATAGCGAAGGTTGACGATCATGACCATGGCGCAGCAAAAATGCACTCCCGCTCCGGATCATCGCTGGATTTCATGGCTTGCGGACGGATTCGGCTGGTTCGCGACCAGGAAAAAGGCGCATCTCGACATCAGGGACCTGTCACCGCACTTGCGGCGGGACCTTGGCTTCCTCGACGGCAACGACCCCTTCGGACGGCATGGATAGCCCGCCCGGATTTTATGGCAAATCGATGTTGCCTCGAGGCTTTTGGCTCATCCGCTCGCCAGCAGCGCGGCGGCGGTTCGTTCGTCGGTGATGAGGCCGTTGACCAGCCGGCGGTTCACGGCCGCCAGGATGCCCGGCAGCTTGCGCTCACCCATGGCGAGCGCGATGACCAGCGACTTCTCGCGTGACGGCAGGGCCGCCGACGACACCCGGTCGTTGGTGATGCCCTCGATCATGCGGCCGTCGCGATCGAACACCCAGCCGACGATTTCGGCGACGCCGCCGGCCTTCTGTAGCGCCTTCAGTTCGGCGTCGGAAATGAAGCCGTCCTCGTAGAGCGGCGCCTTCGGGCCGAGGTCGCCGATGCCGACGAAGGTGACGTCGGCCTCCGCGGCCAGCGCCAGCGTCGGCTGGATCATCGGCTGGCTGAGCAGCATCTCGCGTTCCTGCGGCGAGGAGGCGATGACCGGCAACGGCATCGGGAACGACCGCGCCTTGACCCTGTCGGCCATGGTGAAGATGACGTTGTAGAAAGCGGCCGAACCGTCGGGCGAGATATTGCCGGTCAGGGACACCACCTTGTGCTGTGGGCACTCCATCGGCGGCAGTTGCTCGATCGCCGCCTTCAGCGTACGGCCGGTGCCGATCGCCAGCACGATCGGCGCCGGCGATCTCAGCCGCCTCTCGATTTCCGCTGCCGCCGCCTCGGCGATACCGATCGTCGTCGATGATGAGGTCGGGTCGCTCGGCACCACCTCCACCAGGTCGATCGCGAAGCGCGACTTCAGGCGGGCGGCGAGGTCGAGGCAGTTGGCGATCGGATGGTCGACGCGCACCTTGATCAGGCCTTCCGACACTGCCAGCGACACCAGCCGCTGTGCAGTCTGCCTGGAGATGCCGAGCGTGGCGGCGATCTGGTCCTGCCTGTTGCCGGCAACGTAATAGAGCCAGCCCGCGCGCGCGGCATCGTCCAACCTGTTGCTGCCGCCTTCCTGCCGGTTGTTCACGTCCTGCCTCCCGAAACCGCCGGTCATGGAAGCGGTCCGCTCCTACTTTCGCAGGGAACCACGCGCTGCGCAATTGTCAATCGCCAGGGCAATTGCTTGCGCCAGCGGGCGTGGGATCGGCCGGATCATCGTTGGCCCGGGGGATTCCACGGCGGGCAACAGGGGGATTTCCGTTCCGACAGGTGGCACGTTCTGCCGTCCGGATGGTTTATCTCGCGGGGTAAACCCTTTAAGGGAACGCCAAAAGGAGCGTTGCATGACACCGAAAGCGGTTTTCTGGGACATGGACGGCACGCTGGTCGACAGCGAACCACTGCACGAAGCAGCCCTGGTGGCGGCGATGCGCAATGTCGGCCTTCAGCCTCCGCCCGACCTGCATGAGCGCGTTCTCGGGGTCGCTGCCTGGCCGGTCTACCTGATGATGCGCGACGAGTTCGGCCTGGATCTGCCCTTCGACGAGTGGATCGTCCATAAATACGAGCATTATCTGCCGCTTGTCGCGACATTGAAGCCGCGCCCCGGTGCGATCGAGATATTCAACGAATTGCGCGCGCTTGGCGTGCAGCAAGCCGTGGTCTCGAATTCCGACCGCATGATCGTCGACGCCAATCTGCACATGGTCGGCCTGACCTATCCAGGCATGAAGACCATCAGCCGCAACGACGTGCGCGAAGGCAAGCCGCAAGCCGAGCCGTTCCTGCGCGCCGCCTATCTGGCCGATGTCGATCCCGCGAACGCGGTGGCGGTCGACGACAGCTGGCCGGGCGCCATGGCGGGGCTGGCGGCAGGCATGAAGACAATCTTCTGGCCGGAAAAACCGATGGACGGCCCGCCCGGTGCGGTGGTCATCAACAGCGCCGAGGAATTGCGGGCTGAACTGGGGCTTTAAACCTCAATTCCGATAAACCGGCTCCTGCTCGTCGAGGATCGCCTTCAGTTCGCTGAGATGGCGTTCGGCCTGGCCGGGATAGTCGTCCATTTCACTTGCGGCCTTCTCGGCGATGGCGTCGGAAAGCGTGCGCAGCGGACGCCCGGTCCACAGCGCCTTGATGTAGGTCTCGGCGGCGCGTTCGAAATAGAACATGCGATTGAAAGCGTCGGCCACCGTGTCGCCGATGACCAGCACGCCGTGATTGCCCATCACCATTACCTTGACCTTGGGGTCGGTCAGGAGCTGCGAGCAGCGCTCGCCCTCTTCCTCGAAGGCCAGCCCGCCATAGTGGGCGTCGACGACGTGGCGGTTGAAGAACATCGCCGAATTCTGGTCGACCGGCGGCAGCCTCGAATCGGCAAGCGAGGCCAGCACGGTGGCATGGATGGAATGCACATGCATGACGCAGCGCGCGTGGCGGACATTGCGGTGGATGGCGCCGTGCAGGCCCCACGCCGTCGGGTCGGGCGCATTCGGGCCGGACAGCGTCTCGGGATCGTTGGCGTCGATCATCAAAAGGTCGCTCGCCTTGATGCGCGAGAAGTGCACCTGATTGGGGTTCATCAGGAATTTTGTGCCGTCTTCGTTGACCGCCAGCGAGAAATGGTTCGCCACCGCCTCATGCATGTTGAGCCGCGCCGTCCAGCGGAAAGAGCAGGCGAGATCGACGCGCTCCTCGTAGAAGGGCAGGTTGGTCAGCTGTTCCTTTTGCAGGCGGGCGATGCTCATCGAAAAATCCTCCGGGTTTTAGGAACAATGCCGTGCCCTGCTTGTGCCCGCAACCGGTTTCGGTTGGTGCAGCCGGCTCACGCCGCCGTGTTTGCGGCGGCCCCGACCTTCAAGCCGCCATGCTCGACGATGAAATCGATCACCTCCCGCAACCCCTTGCCGCGCGACAGGTCGGTGAAGCCAAACGGCCGTTTGCCGCGCATGCGGGCGGCGTCGCTCTCCATCACGTCGAGATTGACGTTCACATAGGGCGCCAGGTCGCTCTTGTTGATGATCAGGAAATCGGAACGGGTGATCGCCGGACCGCCTTTCCGCGGGATCTCCTCGCCCTGGCAGACGGAGATGACATAGAGCGTGAGGTCGGCGAGATCCGGCGAGAAGGTGGCGGCAAGGTTGTCGCCGCCGGATTCGATGAAGATGATGTCGAGATCGGGGAATTTGCGGTTGAGCTCCGCGATCGCCTGCAGATTGATCGAGGCGTCCTCGCGGATGGCGGTATGCGGGCAGCCGCCGGTCTCGACGCCGACGATGCGCTCCTCCGGCAGCGCCTGCAGCCGCGCCAGCATCATGGCGTCTTCCCTTGTGTAGATGTCGTTGGTGACGACGGCGATGGAGAATTCCTCACGCAGCGCCTTGCACAGTTTCTCGGTGAGCGTCGTCTTGCCCGAACCGACGGGGCCGCCAATGCCGATGCGAAGAGGACCGTTGGGCTGCGTCATGTCGGGAACTCCGTGATGGCGAGAACTGCGAAGCCGAGCCCGATCAGCAGGCACAGCGGCGAATAAAGGCTCCTATCGAGCCGCGCGAAAGGCTGTTCCGGTGCCAGCCGGCGCCACCGGGGCGTGAAGCCGGCAATGCCGCGTCCGAGAAACACCAGCCCGATCAGCAGCGCGGTGGCGGCGAGGCCTTCCCTGGGAAAGGGCGAGGCAAACACACCCTCCAGAGCCATCGGCCAGAGCGTTGCCAGCGCCAGGCAGGCGGCGACGGCAAAGCAGGCGAACGGCGCCGGCATCTCGTCGACGCCGCGAAAGCCGACGACCGCATGCGCGCAGGACGCCGCATCCTTGCCCGGCCATATCCCGCCAATGCCCCAATAAACGTGCAACGCGGTGATCACCAGCAGGACGAATGAGAGGATGAAGGCAAGGACGATCATGAGCGGAACAATCGCGAATACTGGGTTTCGTGCTGCATCGCCACGATATCAGAGACAAAGGCGCAACCGCCGAGATCGTCCAATGTCGAGCGGGATGCGCGGGCGGCGGTCGCAAGGGCCAGCTGCTCGAAGCCGGCGAGCAAACTGGTCGCGCCGCTTTGTCCGATGACGCCCAGCCGGATCGCGGCCTGGACGAGATTGGAGAAGAAGGCCTGCAGGAAGGCGGACAGCGCGTCCTGAAGCGCGATACCATTGCCGCCGGCAACAGCGCCGACGGCGACGCAGTACGCACAATCGGCGGGCAAGCGCTCCAGCACGGGAGTGGGCCAGGCGGCGGCCGCTTTGAGGAAAGCCGCACCTTGCAGCATGGTCTCGGCATGGCGCTCACGCGACCCGGCCAACGCCTCCGCCAGTGTGGCGACTTCGGCCGGATCGCCGCCGTCGCGGGCGTTGCGCCAGCTCTCCGCGAACAGCACGGCATCGTTCCAGGCGGAGCCCATCTCGACCAGCGTTTCAAGCCAAGCGGCGAGGCTCGCCGCATCGGTCACCAGCCCATCATGCGCGGCGCGCTCGAGGCCATGGCTGTAGGAAAAGCCGCCGACCGGAAAGACCGGCGACAGCCACGCCATCAATCGCAGCAGGGCGACCCCGGATGGCTGGTCAGTCATGATGATCGTGATGGTCGTGCGAATGCGAATGGCTGTGCGAATGCGCTTCGGCGTGGCTGTGGGCGTGCGCATGGCCGTGGTCATGGCCGCCGGAATAGGCGCCCCGCACCGGTTTGAACGGTTCGGAAACCTCGCTCACCGTGGCCCCGAGCCCCTCCAGCATCGCCTTGATGACATGATCGCGCAGGATGAGGATGCGCTCCGCCTCTATCGCCGCCGCGAGATGGCGGTTGCCGATATGCCAGGCAAGCTCGGCCAGATGCACGGCGTCGCGGGCGCGGATATCATAGACCTCCTCCGGCGCCGCGATGATCTCGACGTGGCGGCCGTCTTCCAGCACCAGCCTGTCGCCGTCGTTGAGGGTGACGGGCTCCGGCAGGTCGACCAGTACCTTGCTGCCATCGGACAATTCGATCGCCCGGCGGCGCAGATGCCGCTCGTCATGGGCAAGAACCGCGCGGCCGGATGGCACCGTGGTGCCGGCATTGCCGGAGGTCAGCACCGAGATGGCGCGCGGGAACTTCGTGAAGTCGGTGTTGAGGTTGAGCTTCATTTCATGGCTCCGCCATTGGCTTGCGCCCGGGCACGGGCAGGGCGTGAAAGCACGCGGTCGAAATAGGCGTTGACGCGGTCGGATTCTATTGGAAAGCGGCCGGCTCGGGCCCAGCCGCCCATGTCGCCGAGCAGCACGTCGACAGCCGAGAACCGGTCGCCGAGCGCGAAAGGCTTGTCGCCAAGCCGGCGGTCCAGCGCCTTGACCTCCGAGGCGAAATCGTAGGCGGCCGCGGGGCCGACATCGACCCGGACTTCCCTGGGCAGCAGGAAACGGTGGCGCAATTTGTTCCACAACGGCGCTTCCAGCTCGGACTGGGCGAAATGCATCCAGGAATCCATTTCGGCGCGGCCTGCGAGGCCGGGACTGGCGCCCATGCCCTTATCCGCGTGCTTATCGGCGAGATAGACGCAGATCGCCGCCGAATCCGTCAGCGTCAGCTCGCCGTCGATCAAGATCGGCACCTTGCCCGAGGGATTGAGCGCATAGGCTTCGGGCGAGCGCAGGGGAATTTCGACGAATTCATAGGCCTGCCCGAGTTCTTCGAGCATCCACAGAACACGGCTAACCCGGGATCCACGCGATCCGACGGCCTTGTACATGATTGAACCCTGCCTTTCCCGGTCAGCCTAGAGCATCCGCGGCCGTCATACGATCGTGTCGAACAGCCGCAGGATGAACGATACCTGGTAAATCAGCGCCGCCGCGACGAAGGCGATGTGAAACCGGCGGTCGCGCACCAGGATCGCGGCGATGCACAGCGCGACGAAGACCGGCGTGCGGAACAGATATTCGTTGCCGAAGCGGGCGAAATGCTCCGGCCCCTTCAGCAGCGTGTCGATCACGTCGAGCACGTAGGTCGCGGCCAGCAGGCCGAAGAACCAGGCGCGGCGCGAATAGAAGAAATCCTCATAGCTGGTGTAGTCGAGCATCGAATCCGGAAACAGCAGCGCGCAGAGCAGGAACAGGGTGATGGCGTAGAAGATGATGAACAGGTACTTGCCGAAGGTCCATGTTTCGATGGCGTAGAGGCCGAACTCCCACCACCAGAAATGCACCAGCATCAACAGCACCGAAGCGACCCAGGCCAGATGCACCGCATAGAGCCGGTACTGGCCGGGATGCTGGACGATGCGCGCCACCCCCGACAACAGGCGCGCGACGCCGAGCCCGATCACCATGCCCAGGACGATGCGGATATGCGGGAAGATGTCGTGGGGCGAAGCTATTTCGGTGGCCATGCCGAATGCTCGCCAGGTGATGGAACGTCCGTCAACACACCACTATCAGTCTATTCGCGCATAAGGTTGTCTGAAGACCACGGTGATCCTGGAAAATAATCATCGTCCAAGATTTCCTTGATCCCATAGGGGCAATGGACAGGGAAATCCCGATCTCTCAGGCCTGTTTCGTCCAATGCCTTTAATCTTACTATCTTGAACTCTCGATCGAGCACCTGCGCAGGATATTTTTTGAGGCTCGGACTTTCATCAAGCAGGCCCTCAATCCGAAGCCGTTGCTCCCGAATTGTCAGCAACCAGCCCGTTTTGCGCTGCTCAGACTGAAACTCCCATTTCAGCAAGTGAAGGACCAAAGTGCCAAGCCTGCTCGCAATTTCCCTTTTGTCGCTCCGCCCCAAGCTCTCGATCTCCTCGGCAACATTCTCACGATCGAGGTCGGAAAGACGACCTTCGCGCAGCAACGCGCCCTGCTCGGCGCACCACTGAGCATAGTCGGCCTCGTAGGGCGTCAATTGCTGTTTGCGAAATATCTTGTTCATTGAGGAGATATTGCTCCCAAAGTGCACAATTTCCAAGTCCGCGGAGAACGAGTGGGCCCATTCGGGCAGTCGGCACAACCCACTCACCGCCGCATTTAACGAGGGCAATGGCTCGCGGCGATCTTATCAAAAAAGAAAATACCGCTGCGCCATCGGCAGCACCGTCGCTGGTTCGCAGGTCAAGAGTTCGCCGTCGGCACGAACCTCGTAAGTCTCGGGATCGACTTCGATATGCGGCGTGGCGTCGTTGAGCACCATGGAGTGCTTGCCGATGCCGCCACGCGTGTTTTCGACCGCGGCGAACTGCTTGTCGACGCCGAGCCGGCCGTGCAGACCGGACTCCAGTGCCGCCTTCGAGACGAAGGTTACCGACGAGTTGGTGCGCGCCTTGCCATAGGCGCCGAACATCGGCCGATAGTGCATCGGCTGCGGCGTCGGGATCGAGGCGTTGGGGTCGCCCATCGGCGCCGCCGCGATCATGCCGCCGATCAGTACCATATCAGGCTTGACGCCGAAGAAGGCCGGGTTCCACAGCACCAGGTCGGCGCGTTTGCCGCTAGCGACCGAGCCGATGTCCCTGGACAATCCATGCGCGATGGCAGGGTTGATCGTGTATTTCGCGATATAGCGGCGGACGCGGAAATTGTCGTTGTTGCCGGTCTCCTGCGGCAGCGAACCGCGCTGGCGCTTCATCTTGTCGGCGGTCTGCCAGGTCCGGATCGCCACCTCGCCGACGCGGCCCATCGCTTGTGAGTCCGAGGAGATGATCGAGAAGGCACCGATGTCGTGCAGAATGTCTTCCGCCGCGATGGTCTCCTTGCGGATGCGGCTTTCGGCGAAGGCGATGTCTTCCGGGATCGACGGCGACAGATGGTGGCAGACCATCAGCATGTCGAGATGCTCGGCCAGCGTGTTGACCGTGTAGGGCCGCGTCGGGTTGGTCGAGGACGGGATGACGTTGGGCAGGCCGCAGACCTTGATGATGTCGGGCGCATGCCCGCCGCCCGCGCCTTCGGTGTGGAAGGCGTGGATGGTGCGGCCCCCGATCGCCGCCACCGTGTTCTCGACGAAGCCGCTCTCGTTGAGCGTATCGGTATGGATCATCACCTGAACGTCATGGTCGTCGGCGACCGACAGGCAGCAGTCGATCGCGGCCGGCGTCGTGCCCCAGTCCTCGTGCAGCTTCAGCGAGCAGGCGCCGCCCAGCACCATCTCCTCGAGCGCTGCAGGCAGGGAAGCGTTGCCCTTGCCCGACAGGCCGATATTCATCGGGAAGGCGTCGAAGGACTGGATCATGCGCGCCATGTGCCATGGCCCGGGCGTGCAGGTGGTGGCGAGCGTGCCGTGCGCCGGGCCGGTGCCGCCGCCGAGCATCGTGGTGATGCCCGACATCAGCGCTTCCTCGATCTGCTGCGGACAGATGAAATGGATATGCGCGTCGAAGCCGCCCGCGGTAAGGATCTTGCCTTCGCCGGCGATGATCTCGGTGCCGGGGCCGATGATGATGGTGACGCCATCCTGTGTGTCCGGGTTGCCGGCCTTGCCGATTGCCGCGATGCGGCCGTCCCTGAGGCCGATATCGGCCTTGAAGATGCCGGCGCTGGCGTCGATCACCAGCGCATTGGTGATGACGGTGTCGACCGCTCCTTCAGCGCGGGAAACCTGGCTCTGGCCCATGCCGTCGCGGATGACCTTGCCGCCGCCGAATTTCACCTCCTCGCCATGAATGGTGAAATCCCTCTCGACCTCGACGAAGAGTTCGGTATCGGCAAGCCTCACCCTGTCGCCGACCGTCGGCCCGTACATCTGCGCATAGGCGGCGCGGGTTATTCTGGCCATCAGTGATTGCTCCCGAATTGCGGTGCTGGTGAAACCGGGCTGCACATTGCTGCCATCCAATGGTCACGCAATGACCCGCTGGTCGACACCTTCTGATCCCATTTGGCGGTTGAGGTTGGAGGGTCACCCCAAAACGACCGTTTGCCAAATCGATGGAAGGAAAATCCATGCGCAAAACGATAGTTCTCGCCGCTGCCGCCACCCTGATGCTGGCGGGTGCCGCCAGTGCCCAGCAGCAGCCCGCGCAGCAGCCCGCTCCGGCAGCGCCGGCCGCGCCCGCCCCCGGCGGGCAGCAGGCCGCGCCGACGATCCAGAGCGTCAACATCGTCGACATCACCGAACTGCCGAAGGACACCCAGACGCAGGTCAACCAGGTGATCGCCCAGCGCGGCGATGCCGGCCTGCAGAAGCTGCGCAGCTCGATCGATGCCACGCCCAAGGTCAAATCCGCCCTCGAGGCCAAGGGAATGACCTCGGCGCAGGTGGTCGCGGCCAGCATGGAGCCCAACGGCGCCCTGACCCTGATCACCAAGAAGGCGAGCTGACGGCGCGCCTGCGCGGCGGGCCGTCGTCCGGTCCGCCCGCGCTATCTGGAAGGGAACCTTGGCCGGGCAGGAGCCGTTTCGTTTCATCGGCGCTGAACGGCGCCGCGAAACGAACCCGTCCAGGAGCGAGCGATGGCGACCAACCCCGGCAAGAGACGGCTCTATGCCTTCGCCTCCATGGCATTCCTGGCGGCGGGCAGCCCCGGAGCCTCCCTTCACGCACAAGGACTCGAAAGTCCCGAGACCGTCAATCGGATCATCGGCTCGGACGTCAAGCAGGAAGAAACCAGGAGCGATGCCGAAGCGGGCAAAGTTGCCAGGGCGATCGACCGGACGCGTGAAAACATCGGCACGGTGCGCAAGACCTCCAAGCTCGACAAGGTCGACATCGTGTTCCTGACCGATGCCGCGCGCACCGAAGGCGGTCCGCCGCCGGCGATCGAAACCAAGGTCAAGCAGCATCAGGACGACATTGCGGAGCTGCGCAAGGAGATCGAGGCCAACGCGCTGCTGTTCAACGCCATCGACTCGCGACGCGTGCTTGCGCAGGACGTTCTCGCCGTGGAATTCGACGACCCCGGAAAGATCGTCATCTATGCGGCGGCCAAGCCGTCCGATTGAGCCGAGGGCACAACTCGCTTTCGTGCTGGCCCGAAAGCCCTTTGCCCTCTTTGCACGCCGCGCATGAGACGCCCTCGGCCTCACAGCCTGCCCATCACCTTCTGCTGAAAGCCATAGACCTCGCGCTTGCCGCCCAGCGGCACCAGCGTGACGTCGCGCTCCTGTCCGGGCTCGAAGCGCATGGCGGTGCCGGCGGCGATGTCGAGGCGCATGCCGCGCGCCTGTTCGCGGTCGAATTTCAAGCCCTCATTGGTCTCGAAGAAATGATAGTGGCTGCCGACCTGGATTGGCCGGTCGCCGCTGTTGGCCACTTTGAGCGTAACCGTCGGCAGGCCTTTGTTCAGGTCGATGTCGCCGCCGGCGGGAATGATTTCACCCGGGATCATCGTTCGTCACACGGCGCCGAGGACGAGGCCGAGCCCGATCGCCGTGCAGGCGGCACCAGCGGCCTGCATGAGCACGCGAAACCGCCTGCCGAGGCCAAGCCCGGCGGCGATGCCGGTGGCGTGCAGCAGCGCCGTGGCGACGGCAAAGCCGGCCATATATTCAAGCCCTGCGGCATTTTCCGGTACTTCGGTGCCATGGGCGTGACCATGAAACAGCGCGAACACGCCGATGATGGCGACGCCGGCCGTGACAGGAAGATCGACGGCCAGCGCCACGAACAATCCGAGCGCCACCACCGACGCCAGTATGCCCGGTTCGACGAAGGGCAGCGGCACATGCAGCATGCCGAGCGCGCCACCGGCCAGCATGACGCCCACGAACGCGGCCGGCCAGGCCGACATGGCCTTGCCGCCTTTCTGTGCCGCCCACAGGCCGACCGCGACCATTACCGTCATGTGGTCGAGGCCGGAGAGCGGATGCATGAAGCCGGCCGCGAAGGAGGAGGTCGTGCCGGCCCCGACATGGGCATAAGCGGGCATGGCGGCTGCCATGAGCAGGGTCGCCGAGAGGGCTGTGCGTTTCATCTGTGCTGAGATCATCGGTGCGTCTTTCCTATCAGGATCGTCTGGCCTATCAGGGTCGTCTGGCGTTCACGCGGCCTCGCGCGGGCCACAACCCTCAGCCTTGAGGATGCGCGTGGTCGAAGCGGGATATTTCTTCAGCATTGCCGCCGGACGGATCGGCCGTGCCGAAAAATTGCCGCCGCAATTGGGGCAGACGCCGCCGAGCACGTCTTCCACGCAATCGGCGCAGAAGGTGCATTCGAAGGTGCAGATTAGCGCATCCGTCGCCTCCGGCGGCAGGTCCTTGTCGCAGCATTCGCAGTTCGGGCGCAGCTCAAGCATATCTGTCTCCTCACCGTATCGGCTCATGCACGGTCACCAGCTTGGTGCCGTCGGGGAATGTCGCCTCCACCTGCACGTCATGGATCATCTCGGCGATGCCTTCCATCACCTGCGCGCGGCTGACGACGTGGGCGCCGGCTTCCATCAGCTCGGCGACGGGACGGCCGTCGCGGGCGCCTTCGACGACGAAGTCGGTGATCAGCGCGATCGCCTCCGGATGATTGAGCCTGACCCCGCGCTCCAGACGCTTGCGCGCCACGACCGCCGCCATGGCTATCAGCAGCTTGTCCTTTTCCCTCGGCGTCAGGTTCATGCGTTTCCCTGAAATGATGCGGACACGATCACAGTGACCATATTTTGGGCAGCCCCGCCTTTCCGTTGAGCAAGCCGACGAGCGGAACCAGATGCTGGCGCAGCCGGTAGCCGTCGCCGGCATAAAGCCTCGCAAGAAGCTTGCCAGATTCCTGCACGCTCCAGGTGCTGGCGCCGCCCTGGCCGCCGATGATCTCCCGAACCGGATCGAGAAGCGCTTCCGCCCGCGGCGAGATCAATAGCACCGTCGCCATGGCGACGGCGCCGCCGGCAATCGGCGGGCGCGTCAGGGTCGCGGCGATGTCGGGCCCGATGCGGAAATCCTCGGCATGGATGAGAGTCCCGCCCCGGCGGACGCGCCAGCGGTCGTGAAAGCCGCCCTGGACCGCGCGTTCGCCCATCGCCGTCCGGCCGAAGACGGTGGCTTCCAGCACCAGCGCCTCGGCGCCGGCGGCAAGATCAAGGTCGAGCGTGCGGGCAAAGGCCGATCGGTCGAAAACGATGGTCTCCTGCGGCAGCCAGGCGACGCGGCCGTTTTCGCCGACCGTTAGCCGGACGCTGACTTCGGCCCGGTCGGAAGCGGCGCGATAGATTTTCTCGCAGGCCTGCGTCGTTATCGTGGCGCTGGCATGCGCGCCGACGTCGATCTCCCAGCCGAGGCGGTCGCCTCCGGTCAGCCCGCCCGCGGTGTTGATCAGCACGGCTTCCAGCGGGCCGCCGGAAACGGCCGGCATCCTTATCTTGGCGGAACCGTCCTGATAGAGGCGGCGCAGCCGTGTGCGGCCGTCTTGACTGGCGCAGACGAGCTGCGCCAGTCCGGCCGCCCGCTGCGCCGGCGGGGCCGAAAATCCGGTATGTTCGATCGTATCCACGCCGTCAGGTTAAGCACCGCGGCGGTTTTGTCGATATATAGCTTGTTGCTTGATGGCGTTTCCGTTTCTATAGAGGGAGCCACCTTGGTACGCTCATGCGACGCCTGGCGGGGGTCCAAGGCGACGGTCGCGGCCTGATATCGAGGACAAAAAGGCGCTGTTCAGTTGGCGTCGGGAAACGACAAAGTGGGGAAGAAACCGAATGGCTGACCAACTGGCGACCGAAATCATCGAAAAGATCAAGGCTCATGCCGAGCCGGGCGGCGAGGAGATCACCACCAGCACCGAATTGACGGCGCTCGGCATCCATTCGCTGGAACTGACCGAGATCATCTTCGATCTCGAGGAGCAGTATGGCATCGAGATCGAGATGAACACGGTCGATGCCTGGAGCAACCTGAAGAATGTTGGCGACATGGTCGAGGCCGTTCGCGCGCTGATCGCGAAAAAAGCCTGACCGGATGCACAAGCGCGTCGTCATTACCGGCATCGGCGGTTTGTGCGGGCTTGGCACCGACGTGCCGGCGATCTGGACCGAGATGCGCGCCGGCCGCTCGGCGATCGGCCCCATCGATAACCCGTTCCTGCACGATTTGAAGGTCAAGATCGGCTGCGAGATCAAGGCGCTGCCCGACCATGGCATCGAGCGCAAGCAGCTGGTGTCGATGGACCGTTTCAGCCTGTTGGCGGTGATTGCCGCCCGCGAAGCCTTACAGCAGTCCGGTTTGGCCGCCCATGCGGACAATACCTACCGCATGGGTGCCGTTATCGGCATCGGCGTCTGCGGCTTCGAGACGGTCGAGGAGAACTATCGCGCCATCCTGATCGAGGGCAAGAATCGCGCCGGCATCTTCACGGTGCCGAAGGTCATGCCGGGCGCCGCCGCCGGCCAGGTCAGCATGCATCTCGGCCTGCGCGGACCGGTGTTCGGCGTCACTTCGGCCTGCTCGTCGGCCAACCACGCCATCGCATCGGCGGTCGACCAGATCAGGCTCGGCCGCGCCGACGTCATGGTCGCCGGCGGCACCGAGGCGCCGCTGGTCTGGGGCGTGCTGAAGGGGTGGGAGGCTCTGCGCGTGCTGTCGCCCGATACCTGCCGGCCGTTTTCGGCCGATCGTCAGGGCCTGGTGCTCGGCGAAGGCGCCGGCATGGCGGTTCTGGAAAGCTACGATCATGCGGTGGCGCGCGGCGCAAACATCCTCGCCGAAATCGTCGGCGCCGGCCTCTCGGCCGATGCCTCCGACATCGTTGCGCCGACCATAGAA
This sequence comes from Mesorhizobium sp. B2-2-3, assembly GCF_006442405.1. NCBI lineage: Bacteria > Pseudomonadati > Pseudomonadota > Alphaproteobacteria > Hyphomicrobiales > Phyllobacteriaceae > Mesorhizobium > Mesorhizobium sp. B2-2-3. Next base: position 524,553 of record NZ_VFWC01000003.1, read on the forward strand.
GGGCCGGAAGCGGCGATGCGTTTCTGCCTGGCGGACGCCGGGTTGAATCCCGAGGACATCGACTACCTCAATGCGCACGGCACCGGCACCAAGGCCAATGACCAGATCGAGACCGCCGCGATCAAGCGCGTCTTCGGCGAGCACGCGCGCTCGCTTTCCGTCTCCTCGACCAAGTCGATGCATGCCCATTGCCTTGGCGCCTCGGGCGGGCTGGAGATGATCGCCTGCGTGATGGCGATCCGAGAGGGCGTGGTGCCGCCCACGGCGAATTTCCGCGAGGCCGACCCCGATTGCGATCTCGACGTGACGCCGAACGTCGCGCGCGAGCGCAAGGTGCGCGCCGCCATCAGCAACGGCTTCGCCTTTGGCGGCACCAATGCGGTGCTGGCCTTCAAGGCGATCTGATCCCGGCGATCGTGCTCTGCCCGGCAGGTCAATCTGCCGGCTCCCGATGCCGGCATCATTCGATTTGTTGACTGTGCGTGCACGGCCAAACGTCTGCCGCCGCATTGATCATCCCTGGGCCTGCGCCTAATTCTTTGCCGACCTCACCCAGACCGCGCCGCTCGGTGCGAAATCCCCGCCCAGGAGTTCTCGATGGCCGACCTGTCCGCCTATCCAATCACCGCCCGCTGGCCGGCCAGGCACCCGGACCGGATCCAGCTCTATTCGGCGACGACCCCGAATGGGGTGAAGATATCGATCGCCCTGGAAGAGATCGGCCTGGCCTACGAGCCGCACTATGTGGACATCGGCAAAAACGAAAGCTGGACGCCGGAATTCCTGTCGCTCAATCCCAACGGCAAGATACCGGCGATCATCGATCCGAACGGTCCCGACGGCAAGCCGATCGGCCTGTTCGAGTCCGGCGCCATCCTGCTCTACCTCGCCGACAAGACCGGCCTGCTCGTCCCGGCGGACGCGGCGCGGCGCTACGAGACGATCCAGTGGGTGTTCTTCCAGATGGCGGCCGTCGGCCCGATCTTCGGCCAGGTCGGCTTTTTCCACAAATTCGCCGGCCGTGAGATTGCCGACAAGCGGCCGCTGGAGCGCTACCGCGATGAATCGCGCCGCCTGCTCGGCGTTCTCGACGGCAGGCTGAAGGGCCGCCGATGGATCATGGACAATGACTACACCATCGCCGACATCTCGCTCATCGGCTGGGTGCGCAATCTGATCGGCTTCTATGAAGCGCGCGACCTCGTCGGCTTCGATGATTTCGCGCATGTGGCGGCATGGCTGGAGCGCGGCCTGGCTCGGCCGGCGGTGCAGAAGGGCCTGACAATCCCGGCAAAGGGCTGAAGCGGCCCGCCGCCCTGGCGGGATACCGTAGCCTTGGCCGGCTCGGCTGGGCTATTTCGCCTTGGCTTTCGGGCCGCCCTTGCCCATCACGGAAGCCGCCAGCGAAGCGGCGCCGCGTGCCGTCGCCACCACCGCACCGGCCGCGACGCTTGCCACGGTGCGGACGGCGCCGGATTTCTCTGGCGCCGGCTTGCGCGCGCTGGCCGGCTTTGCGGTCGCGGCCGCGACCTTCCGAGGCGCGGCCTTACCGAAGCTGGGCTTGGCGTCCTTCGAACGTTCGGCGATCGCCGGACCAGCGCCGGCTTTCGCCTGCGTCGTCTTCGTCGTCCTGGTCTTGGCGGTCGCGGGTTTTCTTGCCTTGGTTGCCATTGCAAAATCCCCTTACGCAGGACAATCGGTTCCCCGCCATAACGGTGCGAAACCCCTTAAGGTTCCCGTCGAAAAATACCGACAATTAAGCAGGTTAACCAATCACCAGGTCGGCCGCCCGGCGCCGCGCCAGCACGCGTTCGATGTTGGGCATGTCGTTGGAGGCGATCCAGGCGCGCGCATCCTCCTCGGAGCGGCCATGTTCGTGCCAGCGCTCCATCAGCCGGCGCTCGAGCTCGTTGCGTGGCACCTCGACGAAGATCGAGAAATCGAACAGCGGCGCCAGCCGCGACCACGGCTCCTCGTCGAGCAGCAGGTAATTGCCCTCGACCAGGATGAATTTGGTCTCCGCGCCGATGATCGCCGCCGCGGCGCGCGACAGTTCCATGCCGCGGTCGAACACCGGGATGGCGATGTCGGGCTCTCCCGCCCGGATGCGCTTCAGAAGCGTCTCGAAGCCGCCGAAGTCGAACGTATCCGGCGCGCCCTTTCGCGCGCGCAGCCCGCGCTGGTTGAGAACGACGTCGTCATAGTGGAAGCCGTCCATCGGCACGACCTCCACGGCGCCTTCCGGCAGCAGATCGTGCAGGCTCGCCGACAATGTCGACTTGCCGGCCCCCGGCGGTCCGGCAATGGCGACGATGAAGCGCTTTGCCTTGCCGGCGCGCTTGAAGATGGTGGCGGCGAGATGGGCGATTTCGGACATGGCGGCCTCGCTTGCCCCTGATGGTTGGCGCGACCGTTATTCTGGCGGCACTCGGCGGAAATTTCAAACCGGCATTTTGGGTAAGGTGCGGTGGTCAAGTGTCGAAAAGCCGACGTTCGAAGCCAATCCGCTCAACCAGCCGCAGCCTGCCCGATGCGCAGGAAACCGCTGTCGAACGGCACCTCCCGCGCCGAGCCTCCGCCCGCCAGCCGCATGCGGCCCTCCGCCGTGGTGACCTCCTGCGGCGGCTCGCCGCCCGCCAGCGGCAGTGCGCCGATGACATGGCGGAAGGAGACGCTGGGGCCTTCGCCGAGCGCGAACGCCGTCGCCACGCCTTCGCGCGTCAGCCAGTTGTCGCCGATCGAGGCGGCGTGGCCTATCGCCGTGCGCCCGTCCTCGATGCCGAGCACGCCGAGATGCCGGCCGCTCCAGGGCGCGTAGTCGCGGCCGCCATTGCTGAACCACAGCATGGTGACCGGCAGTTCCGCCGGGTTCTTCAGCACCAGAACCAGATCGTCCTCGGCCCGGCGCGCCAGGGCCGTCCAGCCCGGCCCGCCATGGTCGGCCTCGACCAGCGTGACAAAATCCTCGCGCCGGTCGTCCATGCGGTAATCCGTCAGGTCGAGCGTGCCGCCGCCCGCGGCGGGAAAATGGCCGAGATCGCTGCTGCGCCCGGGATAGGCGAGCAGGAAGCGGCCGCGCACGGGGTCGGGCTCCAGCGGATCGGCGGGCGAGGCCGCGAAGCGTTTTGGCGAAAAGGCCAGCCGGCCGCCATCCGTCATTGCCGTCATCGGATGATGGGCGACCGAGATCGCGCCGTGGCCGCCGGAAAACACATGTTCCTGGTAGAGAAAGGCATGGCCGTCGCGCAGCGTCAGGATCTTGTCGACGGTCGCGCCCATGACCTTGCGGCGCAGCCGGAAAACGGCTCGCCAGCCGCCGTCCACGGCGCTGCTCTGGGTGACGTCCCAGGCGCTGTTGGCCGGCCAGCCATGCAGCGGCGCTTCCTCGACGTCGCTGCGCGAAAACGGCGCGCACAGGAAATCGCCGGACAGTCGCACCGTGCCCTCGGGCAAGTCGGCCGGCAGCGTATCGCGTGGCGCGCCGACCCAGGGTGCGCGGTGCAGCGGCCGCAATTGGCGCCCGCCATCCTCGACCACCATGTCGGCGATATGGCCGACCGTGGTATCGAGCGAAACCGAAATGCCGCGTGCCTTGAGGGTGAGCGTATCCATGGTGCTCTCATCGAATCCGAAAGCGCAACAAGAACCGTTCGCCACCGGATGCGCAAGCACCGCGACCGGCATTTTGCATCATCCTTGGAACACAAGCTTGCGAAAGCAGACAAAGCTGGGGCTAGCGCCATTAACCAAATGGACGCGGCTGGCGGGTTACGTTAGCTTCGCCGCATCTCAGCAACAGCCTGACCCGAACAGACTTGCCCTTGTCCCACCAGCGTCGCCTTCCGCTCGTCCAGAGACTTTTCGTCGCCCTTGGCCTGTTGCTGATGGTTGCGGGCTGCTCGACCACGACACCGCCGGACTCTGTGCTCGCCGTGCCGGCGCCGCCGCAGAAATACGCCGCCATCGTCGTCGATATCAGGAGCGGCAAGCAGCTGTTCGAGGTCAATTCGAGGGCCCAGCGCTATCCGGCCTCGCTGACCAAGATGATGACGCTCTACCTCCTGTTCGAGGCGATGGAGAGCGGCCGCGTCTCCAAGGAAACGCAGATCCCGGTCTCCGACCACGCCGCCTCGCAGCCGCCGACCAAGCTGCGATTCCGGCGCGGGGAAACGATCGACGTCGACTCCGCCATCCGCGCCATCGTCGTCAAGTCGGCCAATGACGTGGCGGTGGCGGTGGGCGAATATCTCGGCGGCTCGGAGGACGAGTTCGCCGCCATGATGACGTCGAAGGCGCGCCAGCTCGGCATGACCAGCACCATTTTCCGCAACGCCTCGGGCCTGCCCGACGACGGCCAGGTCACCAGCGCGCGCGACATGGCGGTGCTCGGCATGGCGCTGCACCAGCGCTTCCCCCAGCATTTCCACTATTTCTCCGAAAGCGACTTCATGTTCCGCGGCCGGCTGGTGCGCGGCCACAACGACATGCTCGGCCGCGTGCGCGGCGTGAACGGCATCAAGACCGGCTATATCAGGGCTTCCGGCTTCAACATCGTCACCTCCTACGAAGCCGACGGCCGCCAGCTGATCGTGGTGGTGATGGGCGCCGACAGCGCCCGCCAGCGTAACGACCATGTCGAGGCGCTGATCCAGCGCAACCTATCGCCGGCGGTTGCCGACGCCCCGACCAGGGTGATGTACGCCGAACAGCAGTGAGCGGGCGAGCTGCGGGGCTGCCTCGCTTCGGACCAGCTTGCTCAACTATCGAAGTCGGTGCCGCCCCTCATCGCCCTGCCGGGCACTTCTCCCCGTATAGTGACGGGGAGAAGGGGCTGGCCGCAACCTCGGCACCCTTTTTGCAGCGTTGGTGATGGGCGAAACCGGCGATAACAGCCCCTCTCTCCCCCGTTCTACGGGGAGAGATGTCCGGCAGGACAGTGAGGGGCGGCGCAGTCGCTCGAAAGCGGGCGATGGCGTCGACTGACCCGATAGGAATTTTTTCTTGACAGGGTGAAGGCAACTATGCTACTCTTCTCGCTATGGTGCTGATTTGCGCCAGCCACCCGCCGCAAGGCGGGTTTTTGTTGCCGTCGCCCAGGCGCCGGCCAATCACTTCGTCGGAGCAAGGAGCGCAGCGACGCGGCGCGAGGATCCATGCCGCGACTCGGCAGGCGTCGCAACGGTTCGCAATTCTGCTCCACTGCGGCCAATGTCACGGAATGGATCCAGGCTCCGCGACGGAGCTTCGCCCCCGTTAGGTTTCCTCAGGGGTTGATGACGATTCATAGAGCCGCCGCCAACCTCGAATGTCTCTCTACCAGCCCCGAAAGGCGGCCCGCTGCCCCTTCCTGTCACGCAATCGTCCGCAAGGCGTGGCATAGGCATGCCAATTCGCCGCGATGCTGGCTAAGCATCGCCGCATCGGTCTATCGTCTTCCACCACAGCAGGAGCCCGCATCATGAGCACCGTTCCCAAGGCGTCCGAGCAGCAGGCGGCGGACAATGACAGCGGCGGCGAATATTTCGAGGCGCCGACCGCCGGGGAGGACCTGCACGGGGTTTCGGACGAGCATTTCGACACGCCGGAGGTGCCGGACTCAGAGCCGGCCTTGCCCGGCGCTTCGCGGGCCAAGCCCAAGAAAAGACCGTCGGCGATCTCGGGCCGCAAATTCCGCAAGCGCGACCTGGTGCGCATCGACGATCTGCGCCCGAGCCTGGCCGACCGCATCCGCTCCGACCATCCGGACCTGCCGCATGGCGCCCGCATCAGCCGCGAGGAGCTCGGCCGCTACCGCATGCGCTACATGGAGGAGCTGCTCCAGCAGGAGCACGGCGAATTCTCCGAGCTCGACCGCCAGGTGGTGGAATCGATCGCCAGGCAGGACACGATTTCGGAAAACTCGGAAGAGGAGTTCGAGGAGCACCGCTCTTTTGCCGACCGCGTCTCCGACAACATGGCGGCCTTCGGCGGCAGCTGGTGGTTCCTGATCTCGTTCGCCGGCGTGCTCCTGGTGTGGATCGCCATCAACCTGTTCGAGGGCTTGAACCGCGCCTTCGATCCCTACCCCTTCATCCTGCTCAACCTGCTGCTCTCCTGCATCGCCGCCATCCAGGCACCCATCATCATGATGAGCCAGAAGCGCCAGGAGGTGAAAGACCGCCTGCGCTCCTTCAACGACTATCGCGTCAACCTCAAGGCCGAGCTCGAAGTGCGCCATTTGCACGAAAAACTCGACTACCTCATCTCGCGCCAATGGACGCGCCTGGCCGAGATGCAGCAGATGCAGCTGGACGCCATGCACGAGCTGACCGGCGCGAAAAAGGCGAAACGCGCGGCAAGAGGTGTGAGGAGGCGGGCGGTGCGGGGCGAGGCGGGCG